>NZ_JASLGE010000079.1 GCF_030150285.1 Pseudomonas sp.
TTTGAAAATCTTGGTGTAAGAGCGTCGTTTTGGCTGCATGGGGGATCCGCTTTAAAAGGCCAGAAAAGGTGTCCACTTAAAAAGGTGTCCACCATGTCGGGGCTTAGCGGGGATGAACAGATGGGTTTACCGTGCCCTTACTGAGTGCTCGTTAAACTTCCGAAGATCCCGTCTTGCGCAGCCAAGCCGGTCGCCAACAATGCGGGTTGGTAGTTCGAAGGGATAAAGGTTTCTGTTTGCCTGAGGCCGGTGCAACGAACACAACGCTCACTGTGGATCAGGCAAGCGTCCAGGCGATGGCAGCAACTGCTCGAGCGAGCAGCTGCATCTTTGGAGGGGGATAGATTTACGTCTTGCAGGGCTTGCCCGCACGCGTGAGCCTTACGGCTGTTTGGGCTTCTGGCTCTTCAGGTACTGGGTAATGGCCTGTGCGCCATGTTGCAGATGGACTGTCAGCTCAGCGATACAGGCTTCTACGTCCCGGTCTCGGGCATGGCGCAGCAACGCTCGGTGATCATCCTGGCACAGCTTCCCAAGGACCATTTGGTCAACGTTGAAGCGCAGAAAGCGTTCTTCCTCAACCAACCCTGCCTCAATCATCGACAACAACTTTTTGTTGGGTGCCTTGCCGTAAAGTGCCTGATGGAATTGTCGATTCAATGCGCCGATCTTGCTCAAGTCCGTTTCGGATTCGAGTGCCGCAATACAGTTTGCAGCCTCTTGATAATCGTCTTCACTTAGCAGTGGTAAAGACAGGCGCAAGGCATGAGCTTCAAGCAGCAAACGCAGCTCGTAGGTTTGCAGTGCATCGTCTTCTATCAACGGCGCTACCACTGCACCCTTGTGTTGCACCACATGCAGCAAGCCCTGAGCCTCAAGTTGGCGCAGGGCTTCGCGTACGGGCATACGGCTGACGCCAAACAACATCGCCAAGGCTTGCTGACGCATGGCTGTACCCGAAGGCAAGCGCCCATCAAGGATTGCGTTGCGTAGCGTCTCCTCAATGACGGCCCGTGCCAAATGGGCCGGTATGGGGCCGGTGACGTTGATGCTGTTTAAAAAATCATGTTTGACGGCCACGTTGGTACTACCACCTACAGCGCAGGTTTAAAGGTGTTTTGGATCCAATTTACGCAAGGCATTGACCTCAATCCTGTCAAACCTTGTAACTAATAGTCTACCGCGCCAGCGTACAAAGTGATCGTAGTGAACAGGTATCTTTTCGGCCCCTACGCGATATGCACTGTTTTCCTTCATCGTAGACGTCCACAATCGTAGGATCCGAAGTTGCCCGGTCGCAGCTTTAATGAACAACAGGTGCAGGATGGGCGTACTTAGCCGTAACGATGTGAGTGCACACGGACTCCGCCTTCCTGAGTCGTCTTTCAATACAACGTCACGGCACACTCACCCGTCAGTGTTGTGGGCAATTTCAATTATGTTGCTGGCGACGGTGTTGCGTTTCTATGGGACAACCACCTCAGCCATTTGGTGCGATGAAGGTTCAAGTCTTGTGTTGAGCGGCTACCCGCTCTCAGGTATTTGGGAGCATGCGGCCCGTGATGTGCACCCACCGCTGTATTTCATGCTGTTGCATGGCTGGATCGCGGTGTTTGGTGACAGCCTATTCTCGATTCGCACCCTGAGTGTGCTGCCCGGTATTGCGACCGTGGGGCTGGGGATGTGGCTTATGCGGTTAGTCGCGACACCCAGGGCCGCATTACTGGCAGGGCTGCTGCTGGCCATGCTGCCGACGGCCGTACGCTACAGCCAGGAAGTGCGGATGTACTCGCTGCTGGGGTTCTGGCTGATCGCGGCTACCCTTGCCCTGCTGTATTGGGTCCAGTCGCCGGGTAAAAATCGTTACCTGGTGGTCTATGTGCTACTCATGAGTGCTGCGTTCTATACCCACTATTTCACTGCGTTCTGCGTGCTGGCCCATTGGTTGTACCTGCTTGTACTCAGTGCAAACCGTGCGGATAAGCCGCTTAAGCGCTCGGCCTGGTGGATCGCCAACGTCGCCATTGTGCTGCTCTTTTTGCCATGGCTCCCGGGGCTGGTGGACTTGTTGCACCACATGACTGAACTCAAGGCTGGCGGGGATGTTGATTGGGAGCCACCCGTAGATGCCCATTCCTTACCCGCCATGATGTGGCAGTTCGTCATTCAGGATGAAGGTGATGACCTGCCACGGCCGTTGTTCTGGCTAGCACCGCTGTTCATGGTTGCCGGTGCAGGGTGGATGGCGCTGCGGGATACCTGCGCGTATAAATCGCATACCTTGCTGGTGATCTATACCTTGCTACCGATTCTGGCGGTCTACGGCGTGTCATTTATGACCCCGCTATTTATCGAGCGGTATGTCATGTTTGCCGCCCTGGGGCTGGCATTGATTACCGCATTGGCGGTTGATCAATTGCTGGAACATCGGCGAGCCTTCGCCATAGCCCTGTTGGCCTTGTTCGTGGGCACGGAGTGGGTGGGTCTGCGCGGTAATGCCGCTAACGGTGCCGATCATTTTGATCGCCTGGTTGAGCATGTGAACCAACAGTTTTTGCCGGGCGATCGTATCGTCGTCAGTGACCTGTTCTGGTACTTCGGCTATGTGTATTACAACAAGACAGGGGTGCAGCCCCTGCTCTACACGCCCGCACTGGCCGATGGCGCATCCGGGCGGCCGAGTGATTATGGCTTCGGTGCGTTGGTAAACGAGCAAGGTTCCAAGATCTACGTTGACCATCTGGCCGATTTGCCACCCACCTCCGGACGCATATGGCTAATCAGCAGCAGCGTGCAGCCAGACGATTTCAGTCCGATTCCGACCGGTTGGCATAAAGCGCAGGATCTAACCGTTGACGACACTCAGGCTCGTCTATATTTGCCGTGTGTTGCCGGCGAGTGCGACCGTGACCGCGGCCCCTTGGCGGGTGTGCAGTGAGCACTCAGCCTCTCGAATGCGGCGTTTAAAAAGCGGGCGAAAGCGCAGAATTAATTTGTGACACTTGACTCCGTTCAAGCCGCCACGCAAAATAAATAGTTAGCAAACTAACATTGTGTGAAGCCTTTTGTCCGACTCCCTGGATTCACTTCAAATGAGTATCAGCACCGGCATGGTGGTTGCGACTCGCCATTGGCGTCGCGTCTGTCAAACCACGCTGGTCAACTACGGTATCTCCGAAGCGTGCGCCATGCCTCTGCTGATTATCGGCCGCTTGGGCGACGGCGTGCGCCAAGTCACCGTCGCCCAGGCTGCCGGTATGGAAAGCCCGTCACTGGTGCGCCTGCTCGATCAACTGTGCAAGGCGGGGTACGTGCGCCGGTGTGAAGACGCGAGTGATCGCCGGGCCAAGAGCCTGAGCCTGACCGATACCGGTCGCGTGCTAGTGCAGTCGATTGAGGCGCACCTGGTGCAACTGCGTCGTGCTGCGCTGGCCAACCTGTCAGTGGCCGACCAGGAGGCGGCGCTGCGCGTCATCAAGGCTTTTGAAGCGGCCGGCCAATTACCGGTTGGGGCGGCCTCTTGAACGGCTTTTTCAGCAGCCTGCCGCCGGCCCGCGACTGGTTCTACGGTGTGCGAACTTTCGCGGCCTCAATGATTGCGTTGTACATTGCCTTGCTGATGGAAATGCCGCGCCCGTATTGGGCCATGGCCACGGTGTATATCGTGTCGAGTCCGTTCGTTGGCCCGACCAGTTCCAAGGCCGTCTACCGTGCGCTGGGTACCTTGATAGGTGCCGCAGCAGCGGTGTTCTTTGTGCCGATGTTTGTGCAAACGCCGTTCTTGCTGGTGTTGGTCATTGCCCTCTGGACTGGCATCTTGCTGTTTCTGTCGCTGCACCTGCGCACCGCCAATAGCTACGTGTTTATGCTCGCCGGTTACACGATGCCGATGATCGCCCTGCCGATTGTGGATAACCCGCTTAACGTCTTCGATATTGCGGTCTCGCGTACCGAAGAAATCATGCTGGGCATCGTCTGCGCCGCTGTTGTAGGCAGCATGTTCTGGCCGCGTCGTTTGACGCCGGTGTTCATCGATTCTGCCGCCAAATGGTTTGCCGATGCGGCCAACTACAGCAAGCATTACCTGTCGCGCGATGTAGAGCCAAGCAAGGCCAGCGGTTTGCGCGCCTCGATGGTGACCACGTTCAACACCTTGGAAATGATGATCGGGCAGTTACCTCACGAGGGTGCACACCCGCAGACGGTGCGTAATACCAAAGAACTGCGCGGGCGGATGATTCATTTGTTGCCAGTGGTCGATGCGCTGGATGATGCCCTTTACGCCCTTGAACGCCGCGCCCCCGAATTGCTCGACAGTGTGACAGGGGTGCTCGACCACGCACGTGCCTGGCTCGAAAACACCCAGGACGGTGCGTCCGTCCCGCAGTGGCAAGCATTGCGCCGCGAACTTGAAGCCTTGCAACCCGCCCCCGCCGCACTGGATGACCGCCGCCAACTGGTGCTGTCCAACGTTCTGTATCGCTTGGGCGAGTGGGTTGACTTGTGGCAAGACTGCCGCAGCCTGCAAACCGCCATCGCCACGGGCAGCGAAGAGCCTTGGCGAGCGGTCTACCGGCATTGGCGTCTGGGCCGATTGACCCCTTTTCTCGACCGGGGCCTGATGCTGTATTCGGCGTTTTCCACTGTCACCGCGATTATTGTCGCGTCGGTATTGTGGATCCTGTTGGGCTGGACCGACGGAGCCAGCGCGGTGATTCTGGCCGCCGTGGCCTGCAGCTTCTTTGCGGCGATGGATGATCCAGCCCCGCAGATTTACCGGTTCTTTTTCTGGACTTCGCTGTCGGTGGTGTTCGCCAGCGTGTACCTGTTTGTGATCCTGCCCAACCTGCATGACTTTCCGATGCTGGTGCTGGCGTTTGCGGTGCCGTTCATCTGTGTGGGTACGTTGACCGTGCAGCCGCGCTTTTACTTGGGCACCTTGCTGACCATCGTCAACACTGCGTCGTTTATCAGCATCCAGGGGGCCTACGACGCCGACTTCCTGTTGTTTATGAACGCTAACCTCGCGGGCCCCGTCGGGCTGCTGTTTGCCTTCGTCTGGACCCTGATTGCCCGCCCGTTCGGGGCCGAGTTGGCAGCCAAACGGTTAACGCGCTTCAGTTGGCGCGACATCGTCAGCTTGACCAAACCCGCGACCCTGGCCGAACACCGGCACATGGGCGCGCAAATGCTGGACCGCCTGATGCAGCATTTGCCGCGTCTGGCTCAGACCGGCCAAGACACGGGCGTGGCCCTGCGCGACTTGCGTGTGGCGCTCAACCTGCTCGACCTGCTGGCCTACACGCCTCGGGTCAAGGGTGAGGCTCACGCGCTGCTGGGGCAGGTCGTAAGCGATGTCGGGGACTACTTTCGTGCGTGCCTGATGGCGGGTGAGCGGCTGCCCATGCCCAACGGTCTACAGATGACGATGGAGCGCACCCGTCGGGCGCTGAATGCCCGCGACTTGCAGGATGAGAGCGAAGCGCGGGTTCACTTGCTGCACGCCCTGAGCGGTTTGCGGCTGGCCGTGTTGCCCGGGGTTGAGTTTATTGTGGACGCCAGCGATCTGCCGCACCCCGGTACTCAAGGCATTGATGGAGCGCCGCTATGATCGGTGACGTAGATATCAGCGGCGTGTTCCTGCCCACGCTCCTGGTATTGATGGGCATCACGTACTTACTTTTTTTGGTGGTTCACGCGGTCCTCACGCGGGTGCACTTTTACCGTCTGGTCTGGCACCGGGCTTTGTTCAACGTCGGTCTCTACGCTTTGCTACTCGGCGTTGTGGATTCGTTCAGTCGATACCTCATGACATGAAAAAACCTTTAGTGACTCTGGGCCGTGTCGTACTCACCCTGTTGGTGGTGACGTTTGCCTGCATCGTGGTGTGGCGCATGACCATGTATTACATGTTTGCGCCCTGGACGCGGGACGGCCACATTCGTGCCGATGTGGTGCAAATTGCCCCCGATGTGTCGGGCCTGATCAAACAAGTAGAGGTGCGTGACAACCAGCAGGTCGCGCGCGATCAGGTGTTGTTTGTCATCGACCAGGAGCGTTTCAAACTGGCGCTGCGCCAAGCTCAGGCAACGGTTGCCGACCGTAAGGAAACCTTGGCTCAGGCCCAGCGTGAAAGCCGCCGTAACCGTGGTTTGGGCAACCTTGTGGCCCGTGAGCAATTGGAAGAGAGCCAATCGCGCGAAATGCGAGCCCAGGCGGCACTGACCGAAGCGCAAGTGGCGGTGGACAGTGCCCAGCTCAACCTGGACCGCACCGTGGTACGCAGCCCCGTCGAAGGCTATGTCAACGACCGAGCGCCACGGGTCAATGAATTTGTGACGGCGGGTCGACCGGTGTTGTCGATTGTCGACAGCACCTCTTTCCATATCGACGGCTACTTCGAAGAAACCAAGCTCGACGGCATCCATGTCGGCCAGCGCGTCGATATTCGAGTCGTCGGCGACAACGCGCGGTTGCGCGGCCACGTTCAAAGCATCGTGGCGGGTATCGAAGACCGCGACCGTACCAGCGGCCAGAACCTGTTGCCCAACGTCAACCCGGCGTTCAGTTGGGTACGGCTGGCGCAGCGGATCCCGGTGCGGATCGTGTTTGATGATGTGCCCGAAGATTTCCGCATGATCGCGGGCCGTACCGCGACCGTTTCCATTATCGAGGACGCGCCCAAGGCCAAGCCTGCCCAGGAGAACGCACGATGAAAGCGCTCCACCTGGCGGCGGTTGGGCTAGGCCTGTTGTTGTCGGGTTGCCAACTGGTCGGGCCCAATTATCACGTGCCCAAGGACGCAGCCCTGCAACGCCCTGACTTGCAGGGCGCATTCGCGGGCGAGGGGAGCAATGTAGTGTCGGCTCCCGTGCCTGCCGATTGGTGGCGGCTGTATCAAGACCCGACCCTCGACGCGTTGGTGCGGCAGGCCCTGGCCTCCAACACCGACCTGCGAGTAGCGGCAGCCAACCTGTCGCGGGCACGCGCGCGGGTTGATCAGGCTCAATCGGCGGGTGGCTGGAGTGGTTCGGTGAAGGCGGGTGCCCAACGCCTGCAAGAGTCTGGCGAAGCCTTTCTGCTGGCCGACAAGGTGCCGGTGGCCAACGTCGGCGACTTGGGCATCAGCACCTCTTACCAATTTGATTTGTGGGGCACGTTGCAGCGCGGCATCGAGGCGGCGCAGGCCAACGCGGATGCCACCCAGGCGGCCGCTGACACGGCGCGCATCACCTTGGTGGCCGATGTTGTACGCGCCTATACCCAAGTGTGTGCGGCTAACGAAGAGCACCATATCGCCAACGAGTCCCTGCAACTTCAGGGGCAAAGCACCGCTCTGACCCAACGCCTGCGCGACGCGGGGCGCGGCGATGAGACGGAGGTCACGCGCTCTCAGACCCAATTCAAGTCGTTGCGCGCCGAGCTGCCGCGTTACGAAGCGCTGCGCCAGGCCGGAATGTTCCGGTTATCGATGCTGCTGGCCAAGCCACTGGATCAACTGCCGGCCAGCGTTGCGACGTGTGCCGAACTGCCGCATATCGCTCAACTGCTGCCTGTAGGGGACGGTGCCACCCTGCTCAAGCGCCGCCCGGATGTGCGTCAGGCCGAGCGTCATCTGGCCGCCGCGACCGCAGAAATCGGCGTCGCCACCGGTGCGCTGTACCCGGACATCAGCATCGGTGCGAGCATTGGTACCGTCGGGCTGGTGGAAAACCTTGGCACCGCACCCGCGAATCGCTGGGGCTTTGGCCCACTGCTGAGCTGGACCATTCCTACCAATGGCTCACGAGCCCGCATTCGCGAAGCGGAAGCGGCCACTCAAGGCGCGCTGGCCACGTTCGACGGGGTGGTGTTGAACGCTATCCGTGAAACCCAGACCAGCCTGGTGCAATACACCGCGCTGCTGCAACGTCGTGATGCGCTGGCCGAGGCCGAGGCATCGGCCAAAACGGCCGCCGAACAGACGCACCAGTTCTTTATGGCAGGCCGTGACTCGTTCCTGGCCGACCTTCAAGCCACCCGCACCTACACGGACATGCGCGCGCAATTGTCCGCGGCTAACACTCAGGTTGCCATGAGTCAGATCGACCTGTTTCTGGCGCTCGGGGGCGGTTGGGAAAGCGCGCGGGCAGCGGCCCCGGCAACACCCTGACGCCTTAAAGCACGGGCGTTTTCGGCTTTTTCATCGAGGTAATGGCGCAGTTTTTTCTTTAACTGCAGTAGGGTAAATCTATAGTCAAGGGGGCTTTGCGGTGCCGGTGTTCGGATAAAGCCCCGGCCGCAGGCACTTTGAGCATCAGATCAACGACAGGGGCTAGTACTCATCCCCTTTCACCGCTTTGCGCAGTGCCACTGAAAAACAGCGTCCATGCAGCCGCCAGTGATAGGCTGCTGCCACTTTTCGGCCCAAGACGGGCCAGGCAAAGACTTTTATTACTTTCAACACAACGGACATTGAACAGGTTAATAGATGAATAAGCCATTAGGTGTGCTGGTCGGGATAGTTGTACTTGCAGGGGCTCTGAACACGGCAGGTGCCTGGTACACCGGCACCAAGCTGGAAGGAGTGATTAAAACCTCGCTGGAGCAGGCCAACCTGGAGTTGGCGTCTCAGCTGGAGGGTTCCACGACCCAGGCCACGCTTGAACTGGTTTCTTTTGACCGTCACCTGTACAGCAGCACCGCGCAGTATCGTCTGAACATTCAGGATGACAGCGCTGAGAGCGACGAGCCGCTGACGTTGTTGTTCGTCGACAACATCGAGCATGGGCCATTGCCGTGGTCGCGTATCAAAACCTTCAAATGGATGCCGGTCATGGCGACCAGCAACTATGCGCTGGAGAAAACCCCGTTCACTGAGAAATGGTTTGCTGCGGCCAAAGACCAGGCTCCGCTTCAAGGTCAACTGACCGTGGATTACAACCGTGCGGTTGAAGGCCACCTGCAGTTGCTACCGCTGGATATGCAACTGGACGAACACTCCACCCTTAGCTTTTCAGGCATGACGATGGAAGGCCAGAGCGATGCCGACGGGCAACACCTCAAGGGCCGTGGCTACATGGATCACCTCAAGATTCACGCGGCCAGCCTCGACAAGCCGCCGGTGCAGATCGAGCTGAACGGCCTGACGGTGGCCAGTGACCTGAACAAAAGCTCGTATGGTTTTTACCTGGGTCAGAACGTCATGTCGCTGACGGACGGCCAAATGACTTATGGCGCGCGTCAGTCGGTCATCAACGTTAAGCAATTCGAGTACACAGGCTCGGCGTCGGCCAAAGAAAACCTGTTGTCCGGCCGGCTGGCCTACACCCTCGGTGAGATCGCGCTGGATGGCAAACCTGTAGGCAGTGCGCAGTTGGTCATGACCGCCAGCCATCTGGACATCCCGGCCATGCAATCGTTGATGCAGGTGTATCAGACCAAACTGCAGTCACAAGTGGATGACACGCTGCCGCAAACGCCGTTCACCGAGGCAGAGCAAGCCCTGATTCAGGCCGATGTTGAAAAACTGCTGGCTCCCAAACCCCAACTGGCGGTCGAGAAGCTCAGCCTGAAAACCGCGAACGGTGAAAGTCAGTTCAGCCTGAGCGCGAACCTGGCCAACCCCGCCTCGTTTGTGCAACCGCCCCTTGAACTGGTGCAGCAACTGGTGACCTCGCTGGACGCCAAGCTCACCCTGTCCAAGCCGATGATTGCCGACCTCACGGCGGTACAAGCGCAGTTGGACGGTGAGACCGATCCGCAGGCCATTGCTCAAGTGGCCAGCATGAATAGCGAAATGGTGGGCATGATGGCGGTGCAAACCGGCCTGGCCAAAGTGGACGGCGATAACATCGTGGCGTCGTTGAACTACGCCGCTGGCAAAGTAGACCTGAACGGTCAGGTCATGCCCTTGGAAGCGTTCATTAACGCGATGGTGCTTCGCTTGGGGCTGGGCGGTCAGTAAGGCAGCCCGCCGCCAAAGCGCTCGTTTGTGCGCGGGTGAGGGGTGTGGAAACACCCCGCACCCTGCCTCACGAGGGCCTGGGCGAGCACCTGGCACTCAGTAGGCCAACGACCAGGTCAGGGTGTACGTGCGGCCACGGCCCTGGTAGTCATACAAGTATTGCGGGCCGTAGGTCGGCGAATAGAACAACGCGGCGCGCTGGCCCCACACCGTGCTGTATTCCTTGTTCAGCAGGTTCTGGATACCGGCACTGAACGTGCCAAATTCCGTCTCCTGGCTGCCCATCATATCGAACGTGGTGTAACCGCTGATCTCGTGATCGGCGTCGTCCTTCAACGTAAAGGCGTGGTTGCCTTGCAGCCGCACATTGCGGCCGTCTCCCTGCCAGCCCACAAAGGCCGTGGACTTGGACAGCGATGCGTAACGTGCGTCGCGCTTCATCCAGTCACCGCTGGCGTCTTCCTCTTCCGAGCGCACCAGGTGCAACGTGCCGCCCGCCTCCCAGCCGTTGTTGAAGTGCCGGGTCAATGCGCCCTCGAAACCGAAGTCGCGGCTCTTCTTGTCGGTGACATCAATGGTCAGTGTGGCGGCGTCTGTGGTGATGACCTTGTCTGACCAGATGTAGTAAATCGCCGCTTGCGCGTCCCAATCCACATCGGCAAAACGCCAGCCTGTTTCCACCTGACGGCTCTTGATACCGGCCAGCGGGTTGTCTTTAACGCTCAGACCCGCTTTGCCGTAATACTTGGCCGGGTCGGGCAGGTCGAAACCTTCGCTGTAGTTGATCCAGGTTTGATGGCCGTTCTTGAAGTCGTAGATAGTGCCCAGGTTGAACAGGTTGACTGCGTAATCGTTGCTGCCGCCCGCAATGCCTTTGAACACGCCGACATCCACGTCCATTTGCTGGCGCCGGGCACCGCCCGACACGGTCAATGCGTCGGTGAGCTTCCAGTCGACCTGCGCATACACCGAACGCCCGTCTACGCGGTAACTGGGGTAACGCGGCGCTTTGCTTTGGGTCACCAGGTCAAGGCCACCGGTTTCGGAGGAAATGGCCGAATTGAACACGCTCTGTTCAGCGTTGAAGCGCTCGCGGTCAAGGTCCACGCCATAGGTCAGCTTCAGGCTGTCCCACTGTTTGGCAAACAGCGCCTTGAGGCTGGTGACTTCAAAGTTTTGCTGCGAGGCCGCGAAGTACACGCCCTTTGAGCCTTGCGGCTTACCGGTGTTGTAGTACGGGAACGGGTAGAAGTTGTTGTCTTCCTTACGGTATGAGCCCTGCAAATAGAAGTCCTGGCCCAGCAGGTCACTGTGGTGATAGTTAGCGTTGAACAGCAAACGCTTGGAGCGTGGCTCCAGGTCGGTGTCATAGCCGCTGCGGATTTCGGCGTCTTCCAGGTTGGAGGGGGCTTTGTCGTGCAGGTTAGGGAAGTAAAGGCCGACGTTGCCGTTGTTGCCCGAGTCGTAATACTGCGCCAGCAGGTCAAGGTCTTGAACGTCGTCGAGTTTGATCGCCAGGCTGCCCATCAGGTCCAGCGTGCGGTTGTACTGCAAGTCGGTCTGGGTGTTATCGATAAACACCTGGTCGCCTTTGCCGTCGTAGAAGGCTTCGTTCTGCTCGCCGGAAATCCCCAGGCGCCCATAGACGCGCTCGGTGCCGCCGCTGACCGATTGCGAAAGGCGGCTCGACAGGTCATCGCTGTTATTGAAGCCGCTGGTGGCCGACAGCTCGGTCTCAAATTGTGCAGGGCCGGGCGTGCCCTTTTTGGTCACGATATTGATGATGCCGCCCGTGGCCCCGCCGCCATACAGCGCGCTGGCACCGGAGAGCACTTCTACGCGCTCCACGTTGAACGGCGAGATGCTGTCGAACTGGCGCGACAGGCCGCGTGAACTGTTTTGGCTGACGCCATCGATCATCACCAGCACATTGCGCCCGCGCATGTTCTGGCCGTAATTACTGCGGCCCTCGGGGGCCAGATCCAGGCCCGGCACCAGCTTGCCGATGGCTTCCTTGAGCGTGACGCCGGTGTCCAGTTGCTCTTGCAACTGCACCTGGTCAACCACCCAGACGGTGCCGGGAATCTCGCTGATGGCGGTGCTGGTACGGGCACCGACGCTCACTTGCAGTGCCTTGAGCTGCAGGCTTTGCGCAGCGGTTTCAGGCTTGCGCACAATCACCGTGCGCGCATCACTGAAGTGCCAGCTCAACTCACTGCCGGCCAGCAGCGCGTGCAGTGCCTGCTCAATGCTCATCTGCCCTTGCAGCCCCTTACTGTGCAACCCGGCCACTTCGGCCGAGGTGAACAGCAAGCGCACATCCGCTTGGTCGGCAAATTGAGTGAGGGCTTGATCGAGTTCCTGGGGCGCGACGTTCAGCGTGACTTGGCGGGCGCTTAACGTGGCCGCCGCCGGGCCTGCGGCGGCGGTTTGCGCGGCGGCGTGCAGCGAGCCGCCCAGGCTGACCAGCAAGGTTGTGGCCACCAGAACCTGGCGCACTCGCTGCTCGTTGAGGGGTGCGCTGCGCGACTTTTTGACGTGCTCGACCATTGCGTCTTTGATCCTTGTTCGGTTTTTTATATCGCTCATCGGAACGGATACGTTCCTGGTCTTACTACGACGATATGCCCGACAGGATCTTGCAGTGCCCGGGTGAAATTATTTTCAGCGCACCCACGCCACAAACGGCAAATAGGTGATGTTCAGGCCGTAACGCTGCTCCAAAGTGTGCAGCACGTTTTGCGGGTCGTTGAGATCAAAAACGCCGCTGATCTGCAGTGCCCCAAGTTGGGTGTTCGGCAGCACGATCCGGGCGTACTGGTAGCGTTCCAGTTCGGTCAGCACGTCTTGTAGCGGTTTGCGATTGAAAATCAGCTTGCCGCGTTGCCAGGCCGTGTATGCATGGGCATCCACGTACTGGCGCTCAGGGGCGGGCTGGTCGTGGCGGTACACGGCCAACTGATTGGGCTGAAGTTCAACGGTGTGTGTCTGGTGCTGCACCTGTGCCGTGCCGGCGGCGACGAGTACGCGCGTCTGGTCGGCCTCGCGGCGCACACTGAAAGTGCCGTTGCGGGCCTGCACGTGCTCGTGGCCGGCTTCAACCACAAAAGGCCGCGACGGGTCTTCGGCCAGTTCAAACAACGCCTCACCCTTGCGCAACGACACGCGGCGTTGATTGCCCGTGAAATTCACGGTTAACGCCGTCGCACTGTTGAGCGTGACCCGCGTGCCATCGCTCAACAGCCATTGCTGGCGCTGACCGACATGGGTGTGGTGGGTGTCCGACCAGCCTGCAATGATCTCGGGGCTGCTGTAGCCGAGCACTGCCAGCACCAGGCCCGCCGCCAACCCGCTGGCCCAGCGGTAGAGGCGACGGCGGGGCCGCGCGCGGTGTTGGCTGGCGCTCGCGGTCAGGCCTATATCAGCCCATAACGCTTCCGCTTCTTGAGCGGCGGCTTTGTGCGCCGGGCTCAATTGCTGCCAGCGCACATAGTCCAGGCGCTGGCGGGCAGTGGCTTCACCGGAGTGCAGCAGCGTCTGCCAATCAATGGCTTGGTCGTCGAGCGTGTCGCAGGAAGGGGTCGTCGGTATCACGGCAGGCTCAGGCATGGTTGTGTTTGAGCCAGTCACGGCAGTGGCGCAACGCCTGGCCGATGTATTTTGCCACCATACTGGGGGACACGCCCAGTTCGGCCGCGATCTGGGCCTGCGTCATGCCGTCGATGCGGCTGAGCAACAAGGCCTGGCGCGCATTGGGCGATAACTGTTGCAACGCGTCATCCAGAATGCCCAGCCGCTCTGTGGCCAGCAACAGCCCTTCAGGAGCCAGCCCGGGGTCAGCAAGCTCCAGCGAGGGCGGTTCGGTGCTCAGGTTGCGGGTCTGGCGCTGATCGACCCGCAGCGCATCAATGGCCAGATTGCCCGCCACCTTGAAAATAAAGTGCCGATCGTTCAGCACCGTGACGGCGTTCTGGTCGATCTTCGCCAGCTTGATCCAGGTGTCCTGCGCCACATCTGCCGCCCGGTGACGATCGCGCAGGCGGCGTGTCAGGAACGACAACACATCGTCGTAATGCTCCTGAAAGCTGGCCAACAGGCGTGATGGAGAGGGCGAGGGCATGAAGGGCTCGGCGGGCATATCAATGTGAATGAGAAGCCATATCATTCATGATTGCGTGCGTGGGTGCAATGTGCCAGCGAGGATTGCGCCGTTTATGTCGCGGAGGGGAGCGATAAGTGGCCAAATAATGGCAATATGCCCGGAAAGACTTTAACGACAATCAGGCGTGGCGATTCGGCTCATCGTGAGCGTGCCAAGGAAGGGACAAGGTTCTATGGGACTGCAACTCAACCCGGAACAAGCCGGTGCGCTCGCGGCCATCACGGCGTTTATGCGCAATGACGCCCTGGACGCCTTCGTGTTGCGCGGGTATGCGGGCACGGGCAAAACCACGCTTATCGCGGCATTGGTTCAGGCGCTTGAGCAGATGAGCCTGTCGTGCGCGCTATTGGCCCCGACCGGGCGCGCGGCCCGGATCCTGGGAAACAAAATTGGCCATATCACCGGCCTGACAGGATTTCGCGGGTCGACGGTTCATTCGGCGATTTATACGTTGGCCCATGTGGAGGTCAACGAACAGGCCGAGACCGCCAATGACCCTGGCGTGCGAATGATTTTCCCGCTCAATGAGAGTGAAGCGTCGGTTTCTCTTTTTGTGATTGATGAATCATCCATGGTGGGTGACAACGAAAGCCGGGGTGATTTTGTACAGTTCGGCTCTGGCAGGCTGCTCCACGATATCGTGACCTATGCCCGCGCTGCCCGCCCGGGCCGAACGGGGGCTGGCCTCACCAAACTGCTGTTTGTGGGCGACCCGGCCCAGCTTGCGCCTGTGGGCGAAAAAATTTCGCCGGCCTTGTCCGAGCTTTACTTGCGCCAAACCTTCGGGCTGCGCGTGGGGGCTTACGACTTGACCACGGTGATGCGCCAGGCGCAAGGCAGCGCCATTCTTGAGCGTGCGACCGAGCTTCGCATGGCCATTGAGACACAGGGCTTTAATACGTTTGCCCTGAAACCCGATCAGCAATCGATTCGTCAGGTTGATACGGCCCGTGCGCTGGACCTCATGGTTGACGGGTTACGCCGTAAGGAATCCATGGTCACGGTCGTGCACTCAAATGCGATGGCGCTGGACTACAACCGCAGCCTTCGCGAGCGCCTGTGGGGGGATCCGCAACGGCCGTTGCAGGTGGGCGATACGCTGTTGATCAATCGCAATTCGGTGCTTTATGGCCTGACCAATGGCGACCTGGTTAAAGTCTCCGAGGTGGCTGCAGCGCCCGAGCGGGTGGCCGTGGCACTCAAAGGAGGCCATTACGTTGAGTTGAGTTTTCGCCTTATTCAAGTGGCTTACCGCGAGGGCGGTGGCGGCATTGTTAAAAAGCACTGCCGGGTTCTGGAAAACCTGCTCGACTCGCCGCATCGCGAATTAACGCCACTGGAGCAACGTGGCCTGCTGGTGGATTTTCTCAAGCGCCACCCGTCGTTGACGCCTCGCTCGGCAGACTTTAGTCACGCTATCCGTCACGACCCCTACGTCAATGCGCTTCATATCAAATATGGTTATGCGTTGACGTGTCACAAGGCGCAGGGCGGTGAGTGGGACACCGTCATGGTGGATTTTGCCTCCAGTGCGGGCACGCGCAACGCGTCGTTTTTCCGTTGGGCGTATACCGCGATCACCCGAGCGATGCACACGCTGGTGATCATCAATGCGCCCACGTTCACCGAGGTCAGTGACATGGCGTGGGCAGCGTTGCCCGTGGCCACCGGCCCGGCGGACTCGCCAGACCCAAGCGCGGACCCGGACTGGCAGCGCCTGGCCTTCTCGGCGGCCACCGCGCCCCTGCTGACCACGCATCGTCAACTGCGTGATGCGTGGCAGGTGCTGGGCATCACCGTCGAGCATTTGCAGCACCTGCAATATTGCGAGCGCTACACCTTGGTATGCGAAGGAAAACGGGCCACCGTGCAGTATTACTACGACAAAAAACACACCATGGGGCGCGCCACGGTGGTCCCCGGCGGCCTGTCGGATACGGCGTTGGGCGAGGCGGCGCTGGCTGTCATACCGCAGCTCAAACCCGCGTCGGGCAGCCACCTGGCTGAGCCCTTTATCGATGAATTTTTGGCGCGGCTGGACACGGCTTTAACAGGGTCGTTGATCCAGCGAACGGGGCACAAAGCCATGCCTTATCGCTTGCGCGTGACGTTCGCCGATGCTGCGCGCCAAGGCGCTATCGACTTTACCTACGACGGCGCCTTTTGCTGGACAGCGGCTCAGGAAGTCGGCGGGTCGGGCAGCAGCCTCGGGCTTTACGACGAGGTGCAGCAGCAGATGAACACACAAGGGGTTGAACGTGAGTTCGAGTGAGATTTTTGCGCTGCGCAAGCAACAACAGTTTGCGCAAGCGTTGGCCCTGGCGCGTGCAGGCTACCCTCAAAACAAGGCTGACGTCTGGTTTCTGCGGGCGTACGCCTGGGTGCTTTACGACCATGTAAAAGTGCTGGTAGAGCGCTTTGAGGCCAAACAATTGATGGGGTTGGCGCTCTCGGATCAGTTGACGCCCTATCTGCGCGAGTTTGCTTCGATGGCGGATGCGCTGCGCGCCGACAGTGCTTTTTCACAGCTGCTGCGCTTGGCTGGGAAGGTCTCCAAGGACTGGTCGGGGTTCATGGAATTCGCCCGCTGGGCGGGTACCGAGGACTTCAGCGAAGAGGACAAAAAAGCCTTTATCAACGACCAAGGCAAGACCCTGGACAGTCTTCAGAAGCGCTTTATACGCGCCATCTGCCGGGAAACGGCCGTGGGTGTGATCAACAACCGATTACCCCTGCCGTTGAGCGAGTGGGGGCAGACCGTGCTGGAGCAGGCGCTCAAAGATGACCCTCAGGACCAATGGCTGAACTATTACCAGAGCAAACTGCACCTGGCCCGCGGTGAACGCGAGCTCGCGACGCGGCGCTTGCTCCCCGTGCTACGGCGTCAGTCCCGTGCGGTCTGGCCTTGGGCTTTGTTGGGGGACATTCTTGAGGAGTCACAGCCCGACGATGCGCTCACGTGCTACATCCATGCCGCTCGACAAGCGAAGGATGAGCAAGAGGTCGCCAAGGTGCGTATCCACCTGGCGCAGCGCCTCGTGCTGGCCGGGCGCATCAACGAAGCGGCCTTGCAAACGGAGCTGGCGGTTCGTTACCGGGAACAACAAGGTGCCAAAGTGCCTCAGGCGCTCCAGCAACTGATTGCCTGCGACGGTTATCAACAAGCGATTGCCAGCCATCGCCAGCAGCCCTTGCCGGACGTCTCTGCCGCCATCCAGACCTTGCTGCAAGACTTGGGTCGAACAAGCCTGATTTACTCGGCAGGTGTCATCGACCATATCAACAGTGACCGGGCGCTGAGCTATGTGGCCATTGATGCCGACAGCGGCGTTGGCCTCTCGCATCACACGTTCCCTGACGTCGCGCCGTTGCCCCCGGGCAGCATCGTTGAAGTCGGTCGCATTGAGGCAGGCGGCCCGCCACTGGCTTGGCGGCCGGCGCAACTGCGTGCGTTGCCAGGGTTGTGCGAAATCGTTTACGGCACGGTGCAGCGCCAGGAAGGCAAAGACTTCGCGTTTATTCGTCGGGACAAGGACGATGTGTTCGTGCCACCCGCCCTGGCCCAACGGTTTGTGGTGGGGCAACCCGAAGAGGTGAAATGCCTCGCGGTGCGACGAACCAACAAGCAAGGCAAGACCGGCTGGCGGGCCGTGAGGTTTTTGTGAGGTGGCGATCCTCATCCCGTGAAGGCGCGAACGATGGCAGCTTGCCTCTATGCCTGTAAATGATAAAGAATATCAACCTTATTTGACCGACGTAGCGCAGGCATCATGGCCTCTGAACCCGATCTGGAGCGCTGGTATGCCGAGTTTGCACCGCGTCTGCGGCGTTACCTGTTGCTGAAAACCCGCCAGCCCGAGTTGGCTGAAGACCTTACTCAAGAGTGTTTTGCCCGCTTGGCCACCCGCCAGAGCGAGGAACACTTGCAAGCGCCTTTGGCGTACCTGTTTACGATGGCCAACCGGCTGGTCATCGACCATCGACGCAGCCATCAACAGGCGCGCACCGACAGCGTCGCCGTAGAAGCCCTGCATGAGGTGGTGGACCCGCTGCCCGGCCCGGACTTGCAAGCTGAGGCACAGCAAAGCCTGCAGCGCGTGTTGCATGCGCTCGAAGCGCTGCCGCTGCGCACGCGCCAAGTCTTCCAGTTATGCCGCTTCGAAGGCATGAGTTATCAACAGGCCGCCGATCACTTGGCCATCTCCACCAGTTCCGTGCAGAAGCATCTGGCGATGGCCATAAGCTTTATCGCGCAAAAGATGGGGCCCCAAGGATGAAGGCTTTGTGCGGTTTGTGTATTTATTTACCGGCTATGGCGGCGTCGCCCGTCATAGCTCTTATCTGCCAGAAAAAGAGAACATCCCGTGATGACGTCTGACGCCACTGCTGAGCGAATCCGTCAGCAGGCCGCCGACTGGGCTGTGCGCCAGCACCTGGAGCACCTGGATGCGCAACAACTGGACGACCTGGACCGCTGGGTGGAGGCCGACCCGGCTCATGCGGATGCGCTGGCCGATGCGCTGATGCTCTGGGACATCAGCGACTCCCTGCGCGATGCGCCGTTGTTCGCGGCACCGGTGCCGGTGGCACGTGCGACCCGTGTGCGGCGTTTCTTGCGCGGGTTGTTTGTGTGGGAACCGCGTATGCCGGTGCGATGGGCAGGCGTTGCCGGGTTGTTGCTGGTTGTGCTGCTGGGCGTGAATAGCCGTGAAACCCTGTCCCCTTATTGGGCGGATTACCGCACCGGTGCTGGCGAGTTACGCCAACTGACCCTTGAAGATGGCAGCCAGGTGCTGCTCGGTTCGCGCAGTGCGTTAAGCGTGGATTACGACGGGCGCGAGCGGCGTGTGCGCCTGGTGAAAGGGGAGGCGTTATTCAGTCCGGCACCGCGTTTGGGCCAAGAGCAGCGGGCTTTTGTTGTCGAGGCCGCCGGCGGGCGAACCCAGGCGCTGGGGACGCGTTTTTTGGTGCAGCGACAGAGCCGCGACAGTGCCTGGGTTGGAGTGCTTCAACACCGTGTGCAAGTCAGCCTGCAACAGCCGCCAAGCGCGCTGAACCTGAATGAAGGCCAGGCCGCCCGCTATCAGCGCGGCCAGGGCATTGTGGCACTTGATGATGACCCGACGCAGCGCGCGGACTGGGCGCAGGGCGTGCTGATTTTCCGCAATGTGCCGCTGGCGCAGGTGTTGGAACGCTTTGCGGACTTCCGCCCGGGCGTGCTTAAGCTGCTGGACGGCCAACACGGTGGAACGCCTGTCAGTGGTCTGTTCCACCTGGATAACCTCGATGAAGCCATTCGCGCCCTGGCCGCGGAACGGCACTTGCGCATCACGCAATTGGCAGGTGTGACGCTGCTGTATTGACCCGCGAAGGGGCTGGCGGCGCTGGCCCCTCGTGATTGAAATTATTTTTACCGGACTCGCGATTCAATCCGTCAACGCTAATGCAGTTGCAATTCATTAGCATTTACGGAGTGGTTAAGGATGAACGCAGAACGACCGATCCCCAATCGCCTGGGACGGGCCATCGGCCTGGCAATCATGCTGTCAGGCGCAGTATCGGCAGGGCAGGTGGTTGCCCAGGACACTCGTTTGCTGGCCAGTGAGGGCAACGCGCAAACGACACTCGACAGCGTGCGCCACTTCAACGTGGCCTCCCAGCCGTTGGACACGGCCATCTACATTCTGGCCAGCCAGGCCGGCATCGACGTGTTGGTGGGTGATGCGCAACTGCAAGGTCGCACAGGCCACGCCGTCCAGGGCAACCTGCGCGTTGGTGCAGCCCTGCAGCAACTGCTCGAAGGCACGGGCGTCGGTTTCCATAATGACCAGGCCCCCGGCAGCAAGCGCCCGAGCGTGCAGCTGTTTCAGCAGACCGCGCGCGAGGGCAATGTGCTGAGCTTGTCAGCCACACAGGTCAGCGCCACGCACCCTGGCGATTGGGTCTACCAGACCCCGCGTTCGGTCAGCCTGGTGTCCCGTGAGCAACTGGATCGAAACCCGCCGCGCCATGCTGCCGACATGCTTGAAGAAGCGTCCGGCGTGTACTCGGCGGTCAGCCAGCAAGACCCCGGCCTTTCGGTGAACATTCGTGGTCTTCAGGACTATGGCCGGGTCAACATGTCGGTTGACGGCATGCGCCAGAACTATCAGCAAAGTGGTCACCAGCAGCGCAACGGCACGTTGTATGTCGACCCCGATCTGCTCTCCCAGGTTGTGATTGAAAAAGGCGCGACGTCCACCATGGGGGGCGCGGGCGTAATTGGCGGCATTGCCAACTTCCGCACCCTTGACGCGGCCGACCTGCTGACCGATGGCAAGGAAATGGGCGGGCGCCTGCGCGCGACCACGGGCTTGGGCGGCATCGGCAATGGCACTCACTTTATCGGCAGCGCCGCTTTCGCCATCGGCACGCCGGTGTGGGACATGCTGGTGGCCGCGAGCGAGCGCCATCTGGGCGATTATGATCCCGGCACCCAAGGTTCTATTGGCGAGTTGCGCACCGGCGCTGCCACACACCCGGAAAATGCCACCCGCCTGAAAAACTCCCCGGTGGAGTACTCGGGTTCGGTGATGCGCTCACGCCTGATCAAACTCGGCCTCAACCTGCCAGAGGATCAGCGCCTACAGCTCAGCTACCTGGAGACCGGCGTCAACTACACCGATGCCAACATGATGAGCGTCGAGGGGCCCCAGCTTTGGGACAAGCTCGGCAGCAGCAGCGTCACGGCGCGTAACCTGGCGCTGGACTACCGCTACACACCGGACAACCCGCTGATCGACTTCAAGGCCAAGGTCTATCACGTTGATAACCGCAACGACCAGACCACACTGGCCCGGCGTTCCAGCGCGGGTTACAAGGTCACCTACCAGACCGATACTTACGGCTTGCAGGCGCAAAACACCTCGCTGTTCACGCCGGGAGAGTTGTCCGTCATCAAAGCCAATTACGGCCTTGAGTTCTTCTACGACAACGTGCGCCCAGACTCGACCCAAGCCGTCTCTGAAGGGGCCGTACTGGATAGCCCGGACTCGGAAAACATGACGCCCAAGGGCGATCGTGGCGTGGCCAGCCTGTTCACGCGCCTGGACTACGACTATGACGACTGGTTCAACGTGAATGCGGGCCTGCGCTACGACCGTTATCGGCTGCGCGGCAAGACCGGCCTTGAAGCCCGCACGTTCGTGATTGGCACCACCCGCCAGATCGGCGTGCCGGTGAACTACGACGTTGACGAGGAGCAAGGCCGCTTCTCGCCGACCTTCGGGGTGTCGGTCAAGCCTGGCCTGGACTGGCTGCAAGTATTTGCCACCTATGGGAAAGGCTGGCGCCCACCGGCCGTGACCGAGACCCTGATCAGCGGACGCCCCCACGGCGGCGGTGCAGAATTCACCTACCCCAACCCATTCCTGAAGCCTGAGACCTCGACGACCTGGGAGCTGGGTATCAACGTGTTCAAAGACAGCCTGTTCGTCGAGGGCGACCGCGTGGGGGCCAAAGTGTCTTACTTTGACACCCGCGTCGATGACTTCATCTTTATGAACATGGCCTTGCAAAAGCCGGGCTATGGCATCGCCAACATGGGCACCAGCGCCTACGTCAACAACCTCAAGGAAACCCGCTTCAAAGGCATTGAGTACCAACTGGACTACGACATGGGCCGCGCCTATGGCCAGTTCAACTACACCCGCATGATCGGTGCCAACGACTACTGCAGCAAGACGGCCTGGCTGGGCGGTGTTACCCAAATAGTCAAAAAACCCGGCAGCCGTCAGCCGGTGGACGCGATGGTCCCGGATAATATTGCCAACGGGGCTTCCCACTGCGGCGCAATCCTGGGTTCTGCCGAACACATGCCCATGGACCGCGGCACCCTGACGCTGGGGGCTCGTTTCTTCGAGCGCACACTCGACATCGGTGCGCGCGCCCGACACAGCGGTGGCTACTCGATTGCGGGTGGCCCCAACATGACGGTCTCGCAAAGTGGTATCTACCCGGCGGACTGGAAGCCCTACACCGTCTACGACCTGTTTGGCAGCTACCGCGTCAACGACCAGTTAAACCTGCGCATGTCCCTGGAAAACGTCACCGACCGTGCCTACCTGGTACCGCTGGGCGACGTGCTGGCCTTCACCCTGGGCCGTGGCCGAACCTGGCAAGGCAGCGTCGAATATCAGTTCTGAGTACGTTGGCAAACAGACGCACGCTCGGCCTTGGTGTCACCGGCCGGGGCCTGCGTGGACGCCTGGCAAATCACCGTGCCATCTTTGCGTGTGATGCACAGTTTGCCCCGCCAGAACTCGGCGAGAAACACATCCTCGGCCTCCAGGCCCAGGCCGTTGATGTGTTCCATGAGCCACTCGGCGTCATGGCCGATGGACTCCAGTTGGGCGACACGCGGGCTGGCGTCGCACATGACAATCACCGAGGGCATATCCTGTTCGTCACAGATCACCGTCAACTCACCGCCCGGCTCGATCTGGGCGTAATAAATCTGCTGAAAGGCTCGCGTGCCCTGGGCGTGCAACTGCGACGCCACGCGCAAAATATCGATTTTGTGTCGATGGTTCTCCAAGTTCTCCATCAGGAACTTACCGTCCTTGATGATAGGAATCGGGCTACCGATCGCAAAGCCGCGCAACACTTGAATGTGTTTGGTGACCGTATTGAGGGCATAAATCAGTGCGACACCCAGCAGCAGTACGATCAAGTACTGCCGGAACGGAATGGCGTCGCTATAAATCACGCCGCCAATGATGCCCCCCAGAATGAAGTTGCCGATCAGATCGATAGCCGTCATTTGTGAAAGCTGCGTTCGGCCTGACAGGTTCATGTGGGTGGCAATAATCACAAAGCCCACAATGAACTTCAAAAATACCCACGCGTAATACTCCATACCGTCATCCCTGAGAACGTGCCCGATCAACAGCCTGTTGCCCATCCCGTGAGCGCCCGATTGAAACCATAGACTAGGATTGCAACGGTGAACGTTTCGGGGTGCCTCGGGGTACTTCAGCCCATGGACGAACCGAGATCCGCAATGGATAACAACAAGGCACTGCATATTCTGGGATGGGTGGCCACCGCGACCGCGATGGCCATGTATGTTTCTTATTTACCCCAGATCGACAACAACTTGCATGGCGACAAAGGTAATGGGTTGCAGCCTTTGGTGGCCGGCATCAATTGCACGTTGTGGTGCGCCTACGGCCTGTTGAAAAAGCCCAAGCGGGATTGGCCGCTGACCATTGCCAACTCCCCGGGCATTGTTTTCGGCTTTACCACTTTTGCCACAGCCCTATGATCCGGTGCCGCTTTTTGGGGTGGGTAACGGCGGTGTTCGGCGGGTTGTACGGAGGCGAATGGCTGGAAGGCACACTCAGCGCCCACCCGGTTTCCCCGACAGCGTTGAAGCGTGCGGGTGCGGCATCTTAGGCATTTCCAGCCCACAACAAAAAGCCCGCACAAGGCGGGCTTTTTGGGGTGTTTCGCAGACTGTGCAGAACAGGTCTGTACTGAAAAATGGTGCACCAGGCGGGATTCGAACCCACGACCCCTGCCTTCGGAGGGCAGTACTCTATCCAGCTGAGCTACTGGTGCGACGCGGGCGCCATCATACTCATCTGTGTGTCGTCCGTCCATGCCGCTGATTCGTCAGGTGTTTCCTGGCCTGATATGGGCTATTAATGAAGGCCGGGTGAGGTAAGGGGCGCTTCAGGGCGGTTGTTCTTTTTTTCGAACAGGCTATTGTCCTTTTTCCCTATTGAACCTAGGATTCGTTTGAGATTTCAAACGCTCTTGTCTGAGTGCTGAGCTGCACGGCTTATGTCTTGTGAGCTGTGCAGATACTTTGGCACTGAGTGACTTCCTGACGGCAGCCATCTATGGCGCCTTTCAACTTTAATAATTCGCTCCGCGCCTGCGCGGTGCTGTTAAGGAATGCCCACATGCAGCTCAAAGACGCACAGTTGTTCCGCCAACAAGCCTACATTGATGGGGCTTGGGTTGATGCGGACGGTGGTCAGACGATCAAGGTCAATAACCCGGCAACCGGTGAAATCATCGGCACCGTGCCAAAAATGGGTGCGGCCGAAACCCGCCGTGCGATTGAAGCTGCTGACAATGCGTTGCCTGCCTGGCGTGCCTTGACCGCCAAAGAGCGGGCTAACAAGCTGCGCCGCTGGTTTGAGCTGTTGATTGAAAACCAGGACGACCTGGGCCGTTTGATGACGCTGGAGCAAGGCAAGCCGTTGGCCGAAGCCAAAGGCGAAATCGCTTACGCGGCGTCGTTTATCGAGTGGTTCGCTGAAGAAGCCAAGCGTGTGTACGGCGATGTGATTCCTGGCCATCAGCCGGACAAGCGTCTGATCGTGATCAAACAACCGATTGGTGTAACAGCGGCCATCACGCCGTGGAACTTCCCGGCCGCCATGATCACCCGTAAAGCAGGCCCGGCACTGGCCGCTGGCTGCACGATGGTGATCAAGCCGGCTTCGCAAACCCCCTTCTCGGCGCTGGCGCTGGTTGAGCTGGCGCACCGCGCGGGCATCCCGAAAGGCGTGTTGAGCGTGGTAACCGGTAGCGCGGGCGACATCGGCGGTGAGCTGACCAGCAACCCGATCGTGCGCAAATTGTCCTTCACGGGCTCGACCGAAATCGGTCGTCAGCTGATGGCTGAATGCGCCAAGGACATCAAAAAAGTATCCCTGGAGCTGGGTGGTAACGCGCCGTTTATCGTGTTTGACGACGCAGACCTGGATAAGGCCGTCGAAGGCGCAATCGTCTCCAAATACCGCAACAACGGCCAGACCTGTGTGTGCGCCAACCGCCTGTACATTCAGGACTCGGTGTATGACGCGTTTGCCGAAAAACTGAAAGCGGCCGTCGCCAAACTGAAAATCGGCAATGGCCTGGACGAAGGCACCACCACGGGCCCGCTGATCGATGACAAGGCCGTGGCCAAAGTCAAAGAGCACATTGCCGATGCCTTGAGCAAAGGCGCGACCCTGTTGGCCGGTGGTAACAGCCTGGAAGGCAGCTTCTTTGAGCCCACCATCCTGACCAACGTGCCGCGGGATGCGGCGGTGGCCAAGGAAGAAACCTTCGGCCCATTGGCCCCTCTCTTCCGCTTCAAAGATGAAGCTGAAGTGATCGAGATGGCCAACGACACGGAGTTCGGTCTGGCATCGTACTTCTATGCCCGTGACCTGAGCCGTGTGTTCCGTGTCGCGGAAGCCCTGGAATACGGCATGGTGGGCGTTAACACCGGCCTGATCTCCAATGAAGTGGCCCCGTTTGGCGGCATCAAGGCCTCGGGCCTGGGCCGTGAAGGCTCCAAGTACGGCATCGAAGACTACCTGGAAATCAAATATCTCTGCCTGGGCATCTAACCCGGCAGGTGGTTCAGCAGAAGGGGCCCGAGAGCGATGCTTCTTCTGTGTTTCAAACTGTTAATTCTTGTGGCCGGGAGCGCCATGCCAGTCGATCATCGCATGCTGGCATTGTGTCTCCCTGGCGCGTCAGCCTTGAACCACGCCGTTAGATAAACGGCGAATGAGGACACCATGAGTAACAAGACCAACGCATCCTTGATGAAACGCCGTGAAGCCGCTGTTCCGCGCGGTGTTGGCCAGATTCACCCGATCTTCGCCGAGTCGGCTAAAAACGCCACCGTTACCGACGTTGAAGGTCGCGAGTTCATCGACTTTGCTGGCGGTATTGCCGTACTGAACACCGGCCACCTGCACCCGAAAATCGTTGCCGCCGTGCAAGAGCAACTGACCAAACTGACCCATACCTGCTTCCAGGTACTGGCCTACGAACCCTACGTTGAGCTGTGCGAAAAGATCAACGCCAAGGTGCCGGGCAACTTCGACAAGAAAACCCTGCTGGTGACCACCGGTTCCGAAGCGGTCGAAAACGCCGTGAAAATCGCCCGTGCTGCCACGGGCCGCGCGGGTGTGATTGCTTTCACCGGCGCTTATCACGGCCGTACCATGATGACCCTGGGCCTGACCGGTAAAGTCGTACCGTACTCCGCGGGCATGGGCCTGATGCCGGGCGGTATCTTCCGTGCTCTGTACCCGTGCGAACTGCATGGCATCAGCGTTGACGACTCCATCGCCAGCATCGAGCGCATCTTCAAAAACGACGCCGAGCCTAAAGACATCGCAGCCATCATCATCGAGCCTGTGCAGGGCGAAGGTGGTTTCTACGTGGCTCCAAAAGCGTTCATGGCTCGCCTGCGCGAGTTGTGCGACAAGCACGGCATCCTGTTGATCGCTGACGAAGTACAAACCGGCGCTGGCCGTACGGGTACTTTCTTCGCGATGGAACAAATGGGCGTTACGGCCGACCTGACCACTTTCGCCAAGTCCATCGCGGGCGGCTTCCCGCTGGCCGGTGTATGCGGCAAGGCTGAGCTGATGGACGCTATCGCACCGGGTGGCCTGGGCGGCACTTATGCCGGTAGCCCGATTGCGTGTGCCGCGGCGCTGG
Source organism: Pseudomonas sp. (assembly GCF_030150285.1). Lineage (GTDB taxonomy): Bacteria > Pseudomonadota > Gammaproteobacteria > Pseudomonadales > Pseudomonadaceae > Aquipseudomonas. The sequence goes on from NZ_JASLGE010000079.1 coordinate 26,607, forward strand.
CCGTATTGGACGTGTTTGAAGAAGAGCACCTGCTGGACCGCTGTAAAGCGGTGGGCGAGCGTCTGGTTTCCGGCCTTAAAGCCATCCAGGCCAAGCACCCGGTGATCGGTGATGTGCGTGCGTTGGGCGCAATGATCGCGGTCGAGCTGTTTGAAGACGGCGATTCGCACAAACCCAACGCGGCTGCCGTCGCCCAAGTGGTTGCCAAGGCGCGTGAGAAAGGCCTGATTCTGCTGTCGTGCGGCCCTTACGGCAACGTGCTCCGTGTACTGGTACCGTTGACCTCGCCTGACGAGCAACTGGACAAAGGTCTGGCCATTATCGAAGAGTGCTTCGCAGAGCTGGCGTAAGCCTCAATGCTGAAGATGTGACTCGATAGACAAAAAAAACCGCTTCGGCGGTTTTTTTTGGTTTGGACGAATCATTTGAGTGATTTTTCTGTATCCACGCGCGCCCTTTGACTAAGGTGCTGGCATTGCGCTGGGAGCACATCGGATGACAGTTGTAGATTCATTGGCAGTACCGAGCGTATTGGTTGCAGAGAGCGATCCGTGGGTACGGGATCTGCTGAAACAGGTGGTATTGAGCGTGCGGTGTGACGCTCAACTGGATGTGTGCGCCGAAGGTCAGCAGGCGGTCGTCTTGCTGAAAAAAAAAGACTACGACTTGATCATTGCCGACGGAGATTTGCCCGGAATACGCGGCCTTGATCTGTTACGGGTAGTACGCCAACGCCGTCGCATACCGCTGTTGCCGTTCATCTTATTGAGCAACCGCAGTGACAGCGCCAGTGTGCGTGAAGCCTTGCCTCTGGCCCCGACGGCTTACTTGACCAAGCCATTGGACATCGGCGGCCTGACGAAACGCCTGGAAGGCCTGTTGTTGGGTGCCGGGCAAACGATTTCGTGTGAGGGGCCTGTTCTGGCACCGGGCATGACCTTGAAACGCTTTCTGACCCAGCAGCGTGCATCATCCGATGGTGCACCGTTGTGGGTGGAGGCGCGTGCGGCGATCAGGGCCAGCTTGAGCCCGGTCGGTCTGGACCTTGTGCTGCTTGAACAAGCCGTGCGCAGCGACCCGCAAATCACCGCGGTGCTGATTGCTGCCGCCAACAGTGCGGCCCAACACCGACCTAGCCCGGCCCAAACCTTGGCGCAAGCGCTGCAAGGCTTGGGGGCGGCACAAAGCATGAACCTGGTGCTCGGGTTGGCCCTCAAGCCCAGTGCGCAGTTAAGTGATCCGTGTTTGGCCGACTATGCCGAACGGCAATGGGTCGTGTCCCGGCGCACGGCGGAATATGGCCGCATGCTGGCGATCCAATTGCATCTGGATCAGGAGCGTTGCTACTGCGCCGGGTTGTTGCACCGCTTGGGCGATTTGGCCGTGTTGCGCTGTTTGCAGGAATGGCGACTGGCGGGAGGTGAACTGCAGACGCTGCAAATTGATGAGGCGCTGGCCGAGTTCGGTGCGGCGTATGGTTCCGCGCTACGCACCCGCTGGCGCTTGCCGCTGGAGCTGCGTGAGCTGATTGCGGCGGCGTATCACTTGGGCGGCGGGGTGTATTCGCGCGAGGCGTTGGTGATGAACCTGGTGACACAAGCGGCCCTGCTGGAGCCGGACGACGGGGACGCAATCATGGCGTTGGCCAACAGCAAAACGGCGCGCCTGTTGAAGGTGGGCACGTCAGAGTTGTCGCGTTTGATCAATACGGAACAAAGCGCCGTTTAGGGTCGCTTCGCAAGACCTGCAGGAGCGAGCTTGCTCGCGATCTTTTGAAGATCGCGAAGCAAGCGCTCGTAAAGCCGTGGTCGCCTTATACCGCTGCAGGACGCAGCGAATAGGTTTTCAGTTGTTTGGCAAATTCGTGCAGCGAATGAATCCCGCTGGCCTCTGCCTCGTGTATCCATTCCTTGATCGCGGCCAGCATGTCGTGACCATTTGAACTGGTCTTGACCCAGATCTGTTGCAACGCCAGGCGCTTTTCGTAAATCACTTTAAGCGAATGGCTGTGCTCCAGCAGGGTTTCGATACGCTGGTGATGGCGCTCTTCCAACAGGCTGGTTTCGCGCGATAACAACCGCTTGGCTTTACGGAACTGGTGGCGTACCGAATGATCGACCTTGGCCAGTTCTTGCTGAACCAGTGGCGCGATCACCAACTTGCGATACTGCGCCATGATCTGGAAACGGTTGTTAAGGATCGCCATCGCGGTGTCCATGTCCAGGTGGCCTTTGCCTTCCACGCGGTGAGCAATGGGTGCAACACGCTGAACCTTGGCCAAGCGCAAAAAGCTGAACACTTTGATCCACGCCCACCCCAGGTCGAACTCCCATTTCTTGACCGAAAGCTTGGCCGAGTTGGGGTAGGTGTGGTGGTTGTTGTGCAGTTCTTCGCCGCCAATGATGATGCCCCACGGCACCAGGTTGGTCGCCGCGTCGCGGCATTCAAAGTTGCGATAGCCCACCGCATGCCCCAGGCCATTTACGACGCCCGCAGCCCAAACCGGGATCCACATCATCTGGATGGCCCAAATGGTCAAGCCGATTGCGCCGAACAGCAGCAAGTCAATCACCAGCATCAGTACCACGCCGAGCATTTTATGCCGGGAGTAAAGATTGCGCTCGATCCAGTCTTCGGGGCAGTTCTTGCCGTAAATACGCAACGTCTCAGGATTCTGAGCTTCTTCGCGATACAGCTCTGCACCTTTGCGCAAAACGGTCGATAACCCTTTAATGACAGGGCTGTGCGGGTCGTCGACGGTTTCGCATTTGGCGTGGTGTTTGCGGTGGATGGCCGTCCACTCACGTGTATTCTGTGCCGTGGTCAACCACAGCCAGAAGCGGAAGAAATGCTTCAGGCCACTGTTAAGCTCCAGCGAGCGGTGGGCTGAGTAGCGGTGTAGATAAACCGTGACGCCGATAATGGTCACGTGGGTCATCAACAGGGTGACTGCCACCAGTTGCCAGGCTGACAAGTCTAGAAAACCGTTGTACCACATAGGCTGTTTGGCCCTCGGGGAAGATAAAAAAACTGCAACCTGCATTATCAACATGCAGGCAGATAAAGCCAGTCGCCCTTTTGGGGAGGGGTTCCTGGAAGCTTCTTACACTATAATTCCTTCTTTTATGTGGGCACTTTAACTTTTTTATGTCGGCTTATTATCGAGATGCCTTGCGTGCGGCGTTGTTATACGGGCTGCTATCGGTTGCCTGGTTCCAATTATCTGATCATTTATTGACCAGTCTTGTCGATGATTCGGCGCAGATCGTCCATTGGCAGCGGATAAACGGTTACCTGTGGGTGTTCATCAGTGCCGTCCTGATTTTTGCCGCGCGCGCCCGGCTGCTGACAGCTTTGGGCCTGAGCGGCAGTTTGCAGCGCCAGCGCAAGGACCAGGAGCGCCTGCGCCAGGCGGCCGTGGTGTTTGATTGCACCCGCGAAGGGGTATTGGTCAGTGACCGCTCTGGAATTATTGTGCATGTGAACCGTGCCCTGATTGAAATCACGGGTTACACGCCTGAAGAAGTCCTGGGGCAGCGCCCTAATATGTTCAAGTCGGGCCGGCATGGGCCTGAGTTCTACCAAGGTGTGTTCAAGTCGCTGGCAGAGCAGCGCGAATGGCACGGCGAGATCTGGAACCGCCGTAAAAGCGGTGAAATTTACCCGCAATGGCAAACCGTGCGGGCCGTGACCAACAGCAAAGATGAGGTCACGCACTATGTCGCGGTTTTTTCTGATATTTCGGCCATCAAGAAATCCCAGCATGAAATGACCCGGCTGGTGCACCACGACCCGCTCACGGACCTGCCCAATCGTCTGCTGTTCACGGACCGTACCGAGCACGCGCTGGTGTCGGCGCAGTTGCACAAGACCGGCTGCGCGCTGCTGATGATCGACCTTGATCATTTCAAAATCATCAACGACAGCCTCGGCCATAACGTGGGTGATTTGCTGCTCAAGGCGGTCGCCGATCGCTTGTGCGGCCTGTTTGGCAAAGGGTTTACCGTGGCTCGGCTGGGGGGGGATGAATTTGCCGTGCTGGTTGAAAATTGCCCGCACGTGAACTGGGCCGCCGCTCAGGCGCAGCAGGTGCTGGAGGTGATGAAAGGTGCGTTTGAGGTGGATAAGCACCAGTTGTTTATCAGCGCCAGTATCGGTATCAGCGTGTACCCCAATGACGCGATGAGCGCCGAGCAGTTGTTGCACAATGCTGACTCTGCCCTGTTCAAGGCTAAAAGCGCCGGTCGTGAAGACTATGCCCTGTACACCGAGGAACTCACCGTTCACGCGCAGTACCGCATTGAAGTGGCCAGCGATTTGCGCCGGGCTTTGGAGCAGCAAGAGTTACGGGTGTACTACCAGCCAGTGCACGACCTCAAAACCAGCCGCTTGATCGGTGTTGAAGCGCTGGTGCGTTGGCAGCACCCGCAGCGGGGGCTGGTGTCGCCGGGCGAGTTTATTCCGATTGCCGAGCGCACCGGGTTGATCGCAGAAATCGACGCGTGGGTGCTGGAACAAGCCTGCTGGCAGATGTGCCAATGGCAATCACGTGGGGTGTCGTTATCGTTCGTGGCGGTGAACATCTCCAGCCGGCTGTTTGCGCGGCCTGAGCTGTACACGCTGGTGTCGACCGTACTCAAAGACACAGGCCTCGACCCGGCCTTGCTGGAGCTGGAAGTCACGGAAAGCGCGGTGATGGAGGACTCCAACGCTGCACTGGCGCAGATGCACCGTCTGCGCAAGTTGGGGCTGCGCCTGGCGATTGATGACTTTGGCACCGGGTTCTCTTCGTTGTTGCGGCTAAAGCGGTTGCCGGTTCAGAAGCTCAAGATCGATCAGGGTTTTGTTGCCGGATTGCCGGAGGACAATGACGATGTGGCCATCGTTCGCGCGGTCATTGCGCTGTCCCAAAGCATGGGCTTGCAGGTGCATGCGGAGGGGATTGAACACGTCGAGCAGGCGCAGTTCCTGCTCGACCTTAACTGTGACCTGGGGCAGGGTTATTGGTTTGGCCGGCCGATGCCTGCCCATGAGCTGGACTGGCAGCGAGCACCTGAGATTTACGCCTGAACCCTGCGCGGCCTCAGTTCTTCTCGGGCGGTAACTCGGGCAATGCACGCAGCGCGGCTTCGTACCACTCGGTATTAAAGGCGCGGTCCTCTTCCAGGATCGCGTCGATCTCCACCGCCAGTACGTGGGCCATCATGTTCAAGATATCGTCGCGCTCGTAGCCCACCAGCGTCAGCTTGTTGTAGGTGGCTTTGGCGGCTGGAGGATTGTCGCTTTCGATCTGGTTTTCGATCGCTTGGGTCAGCGTATTTTCAGCGAACGCTTCATCATCGTTATCAACATCGATTGGCTCGCTCATGGCAGGCTCCTTTAGTAAAGGCTGGCAGTTTAACTGCATTCTGGCAGTGATGCTGCTAGCCAACCCGCCACCTACGCTCTATAACACCCTGCGCCAACCCCAACACGGCCTGGAGGCTTTGTAATGCTCAAGCTTTATGGATTTGCCGTCAGTAACTACTACAACATGGTCAAACTGGCGCTTTTGGAAAAGGGTGTGCCTTTTGAAGAGGTGCTGTTCTTCCCAGGGAAAACCCCTGAAGCGCTGGCAATCAGCCCTTGCGGGAAAGTGCCAGCCTTGGGCGTTGAACAGGGCATCATCAACGAAACCAGCGTGATCCTTGAGTACATCGAACAGACTCAGCCTGGCCAGGCCCTGTTACCGGCCGACCCGTTTGAGCGTGCCCGAGTCATGGCGCTGGCCAAAGAGATTGAGCTGTATATCGAATTGCCTGCCCGTGCCTTGCACGCTGAAGCGTTCTTTGGCATGCCCGTGCACGAGGCGATCAAAGGCAAAGCCAAGGCAGAGTTGCTGCGCGGGATTGCTTCGCTGGGCCGTCAGGGAGCATTCGCACCGTATGTGGCGGGTGCGACGCTGAGCGTGGCGGATATTTACTTCCTGTACAGCGTGAGCCTTGCCAGTGCGGTGGGCCATAAGGTGTTTGGCTTGGACCTGCTGGCAGAGTTGCCGGCGGCCAAAGCCTTGTTGGAGCGCCTGGGCCAAAACCCCAATGTGCAGAAAATTGCAGCCGACAAGGACGCGGCCATGCCGCAGTTCCTGGCGTGGATCAGCAGCCAGAAACCCCGTTAGGGCCGTTCGCGACGCAATAAAAAAGGGGTGCCCCAAGGCACCCCTTTGGTGTTGTGCGCCGCGGTGTATTCACCCGGGCGACAACGCTCAGCGGCTGGCCAACAACGCCTGGCCGCGAACCACGGCCGCTTTGACCTGCTGCGGCGCGGTACCGCCGATGTGGTTGCGTGCATTGACCGAGCCTTCGAGCGTCAACACGGCAAACACGTCGTCATCGATCTGGTCGCTGAACTGGCGCAATTCTTCCAGGCTCATTTCAGCCAGGTCCTTGCCGGTTTCAACGCCGTATTTCACGGCGTGGCCAACAATTTCGTGGCAATCACGGAACGGCAGGCCACGGCGAACCAGGTAGTCGGCCAGGTCGGTCGCTGTCGAGAACCCGCGCAGCGCGGCTTCACGCATGATCGAGTGCTTGGGTTTGATCGCCGGGATCATATCGGCAAAGGCCCGCAGCGAATCACGCAGCGTGTCGGCCGCGTCAAACAGTGGCTCTTTGTCTTCCTGGTTATCTTTGTTGTAGGCCAGCGGCTGGCCCTTCATCAGGGTCAGCAAGCCCATCAGCGCGCCGAATACACGGCCACTTTTGCCCCGCACCAGTTCCGGCACGTCCGGGTTTTTCTTTTGCGGCATGATCGAGCTGCCCGTGCAGAAACGGTCTGGCAGGTCGATAAACTGGAATTGAGCGCTGGTCCACAGCACCAACTCTTCGGAGAAACGCGACAAGTGCATCATCGCGATGCTCGCGGCGGCGCAGAATTCGATGGCGAAGTCGCGGTCCGACACGTTGTCCAGCGAGTTGCCGCCCACGGCATCAAACCCCAGCAACTGAGCCGTCAGCTCGCGGTCGATCGGGTAGGTGGTGCCGGCCAGCGCAGCGCTGCCCAACGGCATGCGGTTAGTGCGCTTGCGGCAGTCAACCAGGCGCTCGTAGTCGCGGCTGAGCATTTCGAACCAGGCCAGCATGTGGTGCCCGAAGGTCACCGGCTGGGCGGTTTGCAGGTGGGTAAAGCCGGGCATGATGGTCTCGGCTTCGCGCTCGGCTTGCTCCAGCAGACCTTTCTGCAAACGGGTGATTTCAGACAGGATCAGGTCGATCTCGTCACGTAGCCATAGGCGAATGTCGGTGGCTACCTGGTCGTTGCGGCTACGGCCAGTGTGCAGTTTCTTACCGGTAACGCCGATGCGATCTGTCAGGCGCGCCTCGATGTTCATGTGCACGTCTTCCAGGTCGATGCGCCAGTCAAACGTACCGGCCTCGATTTCGCTCTGGATGGTTTTCAGGCCGTCAATGATGCTGTCGCGCTCGGCGTCGGTCAGCACGCCAACCTTGGCCAGCATGGTGGCGTGGGCCACAGAGCCCATGATGTCGTGCCGATAAAGGCGCTGATCGAAAGTGACGGAGGCGGTGAAGCGCGCAACGAAGGCGTCGACGGGTTCACTGAAGCGGCCGCCCCAGGACTGGTTGGTCTTGTCGGTGCTCATGGATTCGCTCGTAATCGGCTGAGGTGGGGTAAATACACAAATAGTTACTACAGATCATAACAGGGTTGCCAATCGTGGCGTTGACGCGCATCGACAGCTTTTAATGCCAGTGAGCTATAAAAATACCTAAACGAAATCCATCGATTAAGCCCATTCGTCTTGGCAACCGTCTACAGTTGGTCGTATGGATCAGTCTTTGCAAGTCTTTGTAGATTACAAGGCGTATCCGGTATTAAATCGAACAACAGGCACAGGTGAATTTTGCTGCGCCGCTTGCGGCACTTTTTGGCCTTCGCGCTAGTCTTAGCGTGGATCGCCGTGACAGCCGTCACTTCACCTGTCTACGCTATCCTTGTGCGAGACTCACGCAGGAATACAGCGCTCTATGAATGTCCTGATCGTTGATGACGAAACTTTGCCCCGCGAGCATGTGAGCCGTGTACTCGGTACGCTTGGGGGTTATACGCTGCTGGAGCCTGGCGCCACTCATGGCGAAGAGGCATTGAATTTGATCGAGTCCCTGAAGCCGGATGTGGTGTTACTCGACATCCGCATGCCGGGGCTCGACGGGTTACAGGTTGCGGCCAAACTCTGTGAGCGCGACCAGGCACCCTCTGTGGTCTTCTGTGTGGGCGCAGACGATTTTTCACAGCAGGCCCTGGAAGAGAGCGGGGTGAGTTATGTGCTCAAACCGGTCAACGCCGAAGCCTTGAAAACCGTGCTGAAAAACGCGCACCGGCCCACTCGGTCTCAACTGGCGGCCTTAACCCGGCCCGCTGCGCAAACGGGTAGCGGGCCGCGCAGCCATATCAGTGCCCGCACTCGAAAAGGGATTGAGCTGATTCCCATTGACCAAGTGATTTACTTTATCGCCGACCATAAATACGTGACCTTGCGTCACGAGGGTGGCGAAGTCCTGCTCGATGAGCCGCTGAAGGCGCTGGAAGACGAATTCGGCGAGCGTTTCGTGCGTATTCACCGTAATGCATTGGTGGCGCGTAACCGCATCGAACGCCTGCAACGCACGCCGCTGGGCCACTTTCAATTGTTCTTGCGAGGCCTGAACGGGGATGCGCTGATTGTGAGCCGTCGCCATGTGGCCGGTGTGCGAAAGATGATGCAGCAGATGTAGTGCGCACGACTGAAATGCGCAGGGATGTCGTTTTTGGGCCAGGGAGGCCGCGTACTTTCTGATACAAGTCAAAGCTGTTTTGGCTGAGCTGTTATGATCAGCCGTATCTTTTCAGTACGGATTGATCCATGTCCTCTCGCGAAATCCGCATCGCTACCCGTAAAAGCGCCCTGGCTCTGTGGCAGGCTGACTACGTTAAAGCCCGTTTGGAGCAGGCTCACCCAGGTCTTGTGGTGACGCTGGTGCCCATGGTCAGCCGTGGCGACAAGTTGCTCGACTCGCCGTTGTCGAAAATCGGCGGCAAGGGCCTGTTTGTCAAAGAGCTGGAAACGGCTCTGCTTGAAAACGAAGCCGACATCGCTGTCCACTCAATGAAAGATGTGCCGATGGACTTCCCTGAAGGTCTGGGGCTGTTTTGCATTTGCGAGCGTGAAGACCCGCGCGATGCCTTCGTGTCCAACACCTTCGCCAGCCTCGACCAATTACCCATCGCGAGTGTGGTGGGCACGTCCAGCCTGCGTCGTCAGGCGCAATTGCTGGCGCGTCGTCCAGATCTGGAAATCCGCTTTTTGCGGGGCAACGTCAATACCCGCCTGGCCAAGCTCGACGCCGGGGAATACGACGCCATTATCCTTGCGGCGGCTGGCCTGATTCGCCTGGGATTTGAAGATCGCATCACATCGGCCATCAGCATCGAAGACAGCTTGCCGGCCGGTGGCCAAGGGGCCGTGGGTATCGAGTGCCGCAGCGCGGACAGCGAAATTCACGCCTTGCTGGCACCGTTACACCACGATGACACCGCTGTGCGGGTGACGGCTGAGCGCGCCCTGAACAAACACTTGAACGGCGGATGCCAGGTGCCCATCGCCTGTTACGCCGTGCTTGAAGGGCCGAACCTCTGGCTGCGCGGCCTGGTGGGTGAGCCTGGCGGCGGTGTGCTGCTGAGTGCTGACGCCCGTGCCCCGCGCAGTCATGCCGCCGCGTTGGGCGTGCAAGTGGCCGAAGCGTTATTGGCGCAAGGTGCCGGGGATATTCTGAAAGCCGTGTATGGCGAGGCAGGTCACGCGTGACAGGCTGGCGGTTGCTGCTGACCCGGCCCGCCGAAGAGTCGGCGGCCCTCGCCAATGAGTTGAGCGCGGCTGGCGTGTTTAGCAGCAGCTTGCCATTGTTGGCGATTGAGCCTCTGGTACTGACGGATGCGCATCGTGCCCTCGTGGCCGGTCTTGATCGTTATTGCGCGGTGATTGTGGTGAGTAAACCCGCCGCCCGTATGGGCCTGGCGCTGGTTGATCAATACTGGCCGCAGCCGCCCTCACAGAAGTGGTTCTGTGTGGGTGCCGCCACGGGGCAGATTCTCGCCGACTACGGGCTGGATGTTAGCTACCCTGAACGTGGCGATGACAGCGAGGCTTTGCTGGCGCTGCCGGCCTTTGAGCAAGCGTTGGCATGCCACGCACCTCGGGTGCTGATCCTGCGCGGGGAGGGCGGGCGAGAAATGTTGGCGGACCGTCTTCGCGTTCTGGGGGCGCAGGTCGATTACCTGGAACTGTACCGCCGTGATTTACCGTTTTACCCGCCTGCGGCCCTGCCTCAGCGCGTAAAAGGGGAACGCCTGAATGCGCTGGTGGTCAGCAGTGGACAAGGGTTTGAGCATTTACGGCACATGGCCGCAGATGCCTGGCCACAGTTGGCGGCTTTAACCCTGTTTGTTCCAAGCCCTCGGGTGGCTGCAATTGCGCGCAGCGCCGGGGCACAACATGTTGTGGATTGTCGTGGCGCGAGCGCCGCGGCTTTGCTGGCGGCGTTACGGGCGCACCCCGTACCTGCTTTCTAATGCAAAGGATGGATACGTGAGCGAAACAGACTTGTCCAAAGAGCACGTGCAGCCCGCGTCAGAAGCGCCGGTTGAAAAACCTGTCAGCAAGCCTGAACGTCGGGGCAATGGCTTGGCTGTGGTCGCCCTGCTACTGGGGGCCGCGGGTGTGGCGGTCGGGGGTTGGGGGGTCTGGCAGGTGCGTCACTTGCAAGTCGACACCGCCCAGCAACTGAGCGAAGTCCAGGCCTTGGGCGCGCAAACACTGTCGATCAAACAAGGCGAGCAGAAACTACTGACGCGCCTCAATCAGTTGCCTTCGGCCAGTGACTTGGACGACCAGCGCCAGTTGGTCGGTCAACTGCGAGGCGATCAGCAGCGCTTGAACCAGCGCCTAGAAACGGTTTTGAGCGCTAGCCGCAAGGACTGGCGCTTGGCTGAGGCTGAGCACTTGTTGCGGTTGGCGACCCTGAGGTTGTCGGCGTTGCAAGACGTCGCCAGTGCCCAAGCCTTGGTGCAGGGGGCTGACGATATTTTGCGTGAGCAAAATGACCCTGGCTCTTTTGCCGCCCGCGAGCAATTGGCCAAGAGTTTGACCGCGCTGCGCAGCGTTGAGCAGCCAGACCGCACCGGGTTGTTTTTGCAGTTGGCCGCTCTGCGTGACCAGGTGGCACAGCTCAACGCCCTGGCACCGGCTTACAAAGACTCCGGTGACTCGTTGCTGGGGCTGACGGCTGACGGCGATGGCGCGAGTCGTTGGTCGCAGTGGTGGGATGAAATTTCGCACTACATCCGTATCGATTTCAATGCCGACAAGAACGTTCGCCCGCTGTTGGCAGGGCAAAGCCTGACGCAGGTGCGTCTGGCTTTGAGCTTGGCGTTGGAACAGGCCCAGTGGGCCGCGATCAATGGTCAGGAGGCGATCTACACCCAGGCCTTGGCCCAGGCGCAAGAGGTGCTTAAAGGCAACTTCAACCCCGACAATCAGCACAGCCAAAAAATGCTGGAGCAAGTGATTGAGCTGAGTAAACAGCCGGTCGCGGTCAAAACACCGGACCTGGCGGGCACCTTGAGTGCCGTACAGGCTTATCTTGAGCGCCGCCATGTCAGCGCCGACGAGCCAGGGCCTGGTGCGTCTGGTCAGCCTGCGCAGGAGGCCCGCCCATGAAGCGCTTCTACGTGATTGTATTTTTTCTGATCGCCGCAGCGGCATGCGTCGGCCTGGCAATCGCCGAAGATGCGGGGTATGTGCTGCTCGCTTATAAAAACTTCCGCTACGAATCCAGTGTGTGGGCCACGTTGGCGTTGCTGCTGGTGCTGGGGTTGCTGGTCTGGGGTATCAAGCTGCTGGTGGAACTGGTCACGGCGTCTACCGGGCTGGTTAACCCCTGGTCGCGGCGCAATCGCAGTCGTCGCGTGCAAATCGCGATTGAGCAAGGCCAGATGGACCTCGCTGAAGGTCGTTGGGCCAGCGCACAAAAACACCTGTCTCGCGCCGCAGAAGCTGAACGCCAGCCTTTACTGTTTTATATGGGGGCGGCCCGTGCGGCCAACGAGCAAGGCCGTTACGAGGAAAGTGACAATTTGCTTGAGCGCGCGCTGGAGCGTCAGCCACAGGCCGAACTGGCGATTGCCTTGAGCCACGCCCAACTGCAACTGGACCGCGCCGATACCGAGGGTGCCTTGGCCACTTTGCAAGCCATGCATGAGCGTCATCCGCACAATGTTCAAGTGTTGCGCCAATTGCAGCGCTTGCATCAGCAACGGGGTGACTGGGCGGCGTTAATTCGTTTGCTGCCAGAGCTGCGTAAAGACAAGGTGCTGCCCGCCAATGAGCTGGCTGACCTGGAACGCCGTGCGTGGGGGCAAAATTTGAGTTTGGCGGCGCAGCGTGAAAAAGAAGGTGAGGCGGGACTGCAATCGCTTCAACGCGCCTGGCAACAACTGACGGCGGCGCAACGGCAAGAGCCGGCACTGGTGCTGGCCTATGCGGAGCAATTGCGCCAATTGGGGGCTCAGGCCGAGGCCGAAGACGTCTTGCGGGGGGCCTTGAAGCGTAGCTACGACAGCCACCTTGTGCGGCTGTATGGCTTGCTGCGCGGCAATGACCCGGCAAAGCAATTGCAAACGGCTGAAGGCTGGTTAAAGGCTCACCCCGGTGATGCCAGCTTGCTGCTGACCCTGGGGCGTCTGAGCCTGCAGAACAGCTTGTGGGGCAAGGCACGGGATTACTTCGAAAGTAGCCTGGCCGTTGAGCGCAATCCTGAAACCTGTGCCGAACTGGCGCGGTTGCTCGCACAACTGGGTGATACGGCTCGCAGTAATCAATTGTTTCAGGAAGGGTTGAACTTGCTGGATGAGCGGTTACTGGCCTTGCCTTTGCCCTCGACGGGTACGAATTTCTAGGCCTGAAAGGCCGGTTTAAGGGCCGAATAAACCGGACTTCAAGGAGTGGAAACTTTACACAATGGTGATGGCGGTAATTTCCTACGTTGCTTATGTAAAGTACTGTCGGATGCTGTTGGTAATTCCCTACACCCTTCAGGAAGCTTCCTCTGTGGCTCACCTTGAAAGGGCTAATGGCTTTCATCTACCGTAATCAGCTGTCTCTTTTGTTACGGAAAAGCCATGTTTTTGGCCTGCTCACGTTTCATTTTCTTCTTGTCCTTTCTAAGTGGTGCTCTGGTCTTGGGCACCTCTTTATTTCTCGAGTACGGGTCTGGGCTTTCGCCTTGTCTTTTATGTTATGTGCAGCGCTTTTTCTTGCTCGGTTTCTGCCTGACAACATTGACAGCCTGTTTGCGTGATCGCGGGCCTGTGGGCATGTGGTGCTTTTCTGTCCTGTCTCTCTTAATGGCGTTGGCAGGCGCAGCCAGTGCGTTCAGGCAAGTGCTGGTGCAAGCGCTACCGCCCGAGCAATTAATGTTTTGCCAGCCCGAGCTTGCTTGTGTCTGGCACTACTTATCCCCGCGCGAAATACTGGCGATGATCTACCGGGGAAGTGAAGAGTGCGCTCATATTCAGTGGTCCGTTTTCAACTTGAGTATTCCTGAATTAAGCCTGCTGGCGTTTACCGGCTTGAGTGTGCTGAGCATCGTTCAAGTGGTTCGTGTGATTTACTATCAGGCAGGGTCACGCACCGACGACGTGAAGTAGGCGTGCGTATTAAACGCTTGTATGAATTTTCTCTATGGCATGCCTTGATGCCATGGTCATGCGGGCATAGTCTGGGTCGAATACATTATTGGAAATAGGCCGCCCCAGTGCTGTAGCAGTTGTACACATTTGGGTTCGGATAAGCTTGGTCAGGCCAGGCGGCAGGGACCCAAAAGGGAAGAGAGAACATCATGCTTGAAAGATGTCAGAATGCTCAGGAACGTTTCAATGGCGTCCACAAGTTGATTGATAACTGGCTGAATGAGCGCAGTGAACTTGTGAAAGCCTACCAGGTTGTGGAAGCAGAGCTCGCAGACTCACGTCCTGATGGCAAAACCCAGAGTGCGTTTTGTGAGGTGTTGGTGGACTACGTGTCTGCCGGGCATTTTGAGATTTACGAGCAACTGAACTCAGAAGCCCTGGCATTTGCTGATGCGCGCGGGCTGAAGTTGGCTGCGACGATTTACCCTAGAATCGAAGCGATCACCCAGCACTCCCTGGACTTCAATGATCGATGTGTCGGCAAGAAGCACCGCCCAAACTGCGAGATCCTCGCTGCCAAATTCAAAGACCTCGGCAACTTGCTGAATGAGCGGTTTGAGCTGGAAGACTGCCTGATCGAAGTGCTGCACAACGCACACAATGAGCAAAAGGAAGTGCAAGCCGTTCGCGCATGAGCCTGGATGCAATTGGCGGGTAACGGTGCGCAGTGCGCACCGTTTTTGTGTGAGGCTTTTACGGTTTGACGGCGAGCAATTCGATGTCAAATACCAGAGGGGTGTAGGGTGCAATCAAGTTGCCTGCGCCCTGCGCGCCGTAGGCCAATGAGGAAGTAATCACCAGGTGCCACTTCGCACCGACGGGCATCTGCACCAACGCGCTGCGCCACCCTTCAATGACGCTGTCCAGTCGAAACCACTGGGGTTGAGCACTGTGGTCGAACACGGTGCCATCTGGCAGGCGGCCCACATAGTTCACGTACGCGGACCCCTGTGCAATGGGTGTTGCTCCGGTACCCGGCTTGAGCTCGGTCAAAAGAATGCCAGGGGCGAGTTCCCTCACCTGAGGTTTGTGTTTTTCTTCGCGCAAAAACGCACGCTCCGCGACCAGAGCCTTTTCGGTGTCCGGTTGCAGGGCGGCGTTGTCGATGTGTGCCTGATGCTCCGTCAATACCTGCGCAATCCGTACGTCGGTCAGCGCCAGCGGCTGCCCTTGGTAGGCCGCCTGCAAACCTTCAATCAGGGCTTTGAGCTCAAGGTCCGGCACCTCGTCGCGCAAGCGTTCACCCAGGCTGGCACCCAGGCTGTAAGCGAGGTCGTGAGCCGCATCAGGGGGTGTTGCCGGGGCTGCATGGGCTGGGGTGACAAGGCATAACAACGTCAAAAAACAGTATCGCGGCATGAGCACGCTCCGGCCTGAAGTACAGGAATTAGGCCTGCGCACCTATCGGCTATCGCCGTTTTAATCATGGCTAGGTGCGCGGGGAAAGCAGACGTTAACAGGGTGGCAGCATTGGGTTCAGTCACAGACGAAAGATTGATCCAGCACAACTTTCGCGACGCCATGCAACCCGTACCCAGGGTTAGTGTCAACATGCTCTAGCGGCGGTTCCTACAGAGGTCTAGTATGAGTCGCACTCACTTCAGCCAGGAGGTAAACCATGTCGGCCAAAAAGAAGCCCGTTAATACCCCGTTGCACCTGCTCCAACAGCTCTCAGGCAGCTTGCTTGAGCATTTGGAAAACGCTTGCTCCCAAGCGTTGGCTGATGCTGAGAAACTGCTCGCCAAGCTAGAGAAACAACGTGGCAAAGCCCAGGAGAAACTGCACAACGCCCGTGCCAAGTTGCAGGACGCGGCCAATGCAGGTAAATCCAAGGCTCAGTCCAAGGCCAAGTCGGGCGTTAAAGAGCTGGAGCAACTGCTCGAATCGCTCAAAGAGCGTCAAACTGAAACCCGGGACTACATTCTGCAACTCAAGCGAGATGCCCAGGAAAGCCTGAAGCTGGCCCAAGGCGTGGGTCGTGTCAAAGAAGCGGTTGCCAAGGCTTTGACGGCTCGTGAAGCGAAAGCAGCGCCAGCGGCTAAAAAGGTAGCCGCCAAGGCACCGGTCAAAGCGGCGGCCAAGCCTGCTGCCAAAGCTCCCGCCAAAGCCCCCGCGCAAAAACCCGCGGCCCGCACCGCTAAACCGGTTGCTGCCAAAGCCCCTGCTGCCAAGGCAGCCCCCGTAAAACCTGCAGCGGCCAAAGCGCCTGTTAAGGCACCGGTGAAAGCCGCTGCCAAACCGGCCGTTAAAACTGCCGCCGCCAAGCCTGCTGCGGCCAAACCTGCAACAGCTAAACCCGCAGCTGCCAAGCCTGCCACGGCTACCAAACCGGTTGCCAAGCCTGCTGCAAAACCTGCAGTACGAGCGGCAGCCAAACCTGCTGTGAAAAAGCCGGTGGCCAGCAAGCCTGCGACGGCATCTGCCAAGCCGGCCACTGCCCCTGCTGCGCCAGCAGCGGCCCCTGCTGCGGCTCCAGAAGCGCCAACCAGCGCGTCCTAAGGGCGATTGACCACGGCGCGCAGCGTCTGCAGCGCGTCGCAATCAGGGGGGCAGGCTTCGCTTGCCATCCTCTGTAGCCAGTTGCACGGTCGTTGCGATTGAGCACTAGGCCATTCTTGTGTCAGTGACGCCAAGCGCCACAGCAGTGTGCGTTCGGCTTCCAGTTCCAGTGACTTGATCTGCCCCCGCAGTCCTGCCAGCGTTTCATCCTGTGCGGCCGCTTCGCGCCACTGTGTGCGCAGGTGACGCAAGGGTTGTATCACTTCGCGCTGCCACGGCTCGGCACAGGCGCTCAGTTGCGCCTGTCGCGCCTCATCCCAAGCTACGCCACGGTGTTCCAGCCACGCGGCGCACAGCAACAGGCACACGTCCTGCCCCCGGCTTTGCAGCTTCAAGCACGCCGGCTCCACGCCGGGCTGCGCATACAGGTTCAAACAGTAATTCCACAGGTCAGTCTGCATAGTGCAATTCGCGCCAGTTGAGAGGGAAGCTGGTAGACTCCGCCGCCATTATGATCCGACTTCAGAACCTGACTTTACAGCGTGGCCCGCAACGTCTGCTAGAAGACGCCGAGCTGACCCTGCACGCCGGCCACAAAGCCGGTCTGGTCGGTGCCAATGGCGCCGGTAAATCCACTTTGTTCGCCTTGTTGCTGGGTGAGTTGACGCCTGATTCCGGGGATTGTCTGCTGCCAGCCGACTGGCGGATTGCCCATATGCGGCAAGAAATCGACACCCTCGATCGTATCGCGATTGACTACGTGCTCGATGGCGACCAGCGCTTGCGCCAAGTCCAGGCCGATCTGGCCAAGGCCGAAGCCAACGAAGATGGCCCGGCGCAGGCTCGCCTGCACGCCGAGCTGGACAGCGCCGACGGCTACACCGCCGATGCTCGCGCCCGCAAAATGCTGGCTGGGCTGGGGTTCACCAACGAACAGATGGACCGCCCGGTCGCAGATTTCTCGGGTGGCTGGCGGATGCGCCTGAACCTGGCCCAAGCCTTGATGTGCCCCTCCGACCTGTTGTTGCTCGATGAACCGACCAACCACTTGGACCTAGATGCCATCCTGTGGCTTGAAGACTTTCTCAAAGGCTACCCGGGCACCTTGTTGCTGATTTCCCATGACCGGGATTTCCTCGATGCCGTGGTCGACAATATTGCCCACGTTGACCAGCGTAAAATCACGCTCTATCGCGGTGGTTACAGCGCCTTTGAGCGTGCGCGTGCCGAACGTCTGGCCCAGCAACAACAGGCCTACGAAAAGCAACAGGCGCAGCGTGCGCACATGGAAAGCTACATTGCCCGCTTCAAGGCCCAGGCCACCAAGGCTCGTCAGGCCCAAAGCCGGATCAAGGCCCTTGAACGCATGGAGGAACTGAGCGCGGCCCATGTCGACTCACCGTTCGACTTCGTGTTCCGCGAAGCAGTCAAACTCTCCAGCCCGTTGCTGGATTTGTCCGACGCCCGTTTGGGCTATGGCGATAAAACCATCCTTGAGAAGGTCAAGCTGCAACTGGTACCGGGTGCGCGAATCGGTTTGCTCGGCCCGAACGGTGCAGGCAAGTCGACGCTGATCAAAAACCTTGCGGGTGAGCTTGAGCCGTTGTCCGGCCGTCTGGCCCGTGGTGAGAACCTGGTCGTGGGCTACTTTGCCCAGCATCAGCTGGATTCGTTGGACGCCAAAGCCAGCCCGTTGCTGCATTTGCAGCGCTTGGCACCGACCGAGCGTGAGCAAACCCTGCGCGATTTTCTCGGTGGTTTTGACTTCCGCGGTGCTCGGATTGATGAACCCGTGCTGAATTTTTCGGGCGGTGAAAAAGCGCGCCTTGCGCTGGCGCTGATTGCATGGGGCCGGCCTAACTTGTTGCTGCTCGACGAACCGACCAACCACCTTGATCTCGAAATGCGGCTGGCGCTGACGATGGCCCTGCAAGAGTTCAGCGGTGCGGTTTTGGTGGTGTCTCACGATCGGCATTTGCTCAAAAGTACGACCGACGAGTTTCTGTTGGTGGCCGATGGCAAGGTGCAGGAGTTCGACGGCGACCTCGACGACTACGCACGCTGGTTGGCCGATTACCGCCTGCGCAACGCGCCGGTCAGCAACACACCGGTCAACCCGGACAAAACCGATAAAAAGGCGCAGCGTCAGGCCGCTGCCGCGCTGCGCCAGCAATTGGCTCCGCACAAGCGTGAGGCCGATAAGCTGGAAAGCGAGCTGGGTAAGGTCAACGAGAGACTGACGCAGATCGAAGCCAGCCTGGGTGACAGCGCGGTGTATGAAGCGACCCGCAAAGACGAACTGCGCGAGCTGCTGGCCGATCAAGCCAAACTCAAAGCCCTTGAAGGTCAGCTTGAAGAGCGCTGGATGGAAGCCCTTGAACAGCTTGAAACGCTGCAGGCCGAGCTGGAGGCATTGTCCTGATGGAGTCGCTGGGCCTGCCTTTACCTGCCGAACTGATCGCGCCGCTGTGGATTGGCGTGCAGATTTTGCTGATCCTGTTGGCCGGGTACTTTCTGCAACGCGGCATTGCACGATTTTTGACGGGGCTGGGTCAGCGCTACCCGCTGCCGCCGCAGTTGTTGATGCCACTGCGCGGTGTGTTGCGCTGGTTCATCATGGGCAGTGCCGTCATTATCGTGCTGGAGCGCCTCGGCGTTTCGGCAACGGTACTGTGGACGGCGCTCTCAGGGTTTGCCGCGGTTGCGGCCATTGCGTTCTTCGCGATGTGGAGCGTGCTCTCCAACCTGCTGTGTGCGGTGTTGATCTTCACCGTCGGGCCGTTTCGTATTGGCGACATCGTGGAACTGCTCGACACGCTCGACAAGCCTGGAGTCAAAGGCCGTGTCGTGGCCATCAACCTGCTGTACACCACCCTGATCGAACCTGCGGAAGCCGGCTCCGGCAGTAGCATGGTGCAAGTGCCCAACAGCCTGTTTTTCCAGCGCTCGGTTCGTCGCTGGCGCGAAGGCGATCTGTAAGTAGCCCACCCTCTGAAGGAGAGGCCGGCCCGTCTTCGGCGTTCGGCCAGCGTGGTTTAAGGGGGCCCTTGGATCAAAAGTCAGATCAACAGATCACGAGCAAGCTCGTTCCTACAAACGCTGCCATCCGTGATCCGTAGGAGCAGCCGGTCGACGCTCGATTGCTCGCGATCTTTTGATGTTTAAAAGCTCAATGACGCCGCGCTGTCGTTCAGCAACCCGATCCATTGCTGCGGTCACGGCCACTTAAGGTTCCGGCTTTGCTCCGTGGGCCGCCGCGATCGGCCCTCCTTGGCCGTGTCGCGGCTAACCCGGCGTCCTGCCGGGTTACCCACTGCGCAAAACCTGCGTTCGGCCAGCGTGGTTTAAGGGGGGGGCCTTAGGTCAAAAGCCAGATCAAAAGATCACGAGCAAGCTCGTTCCCACAAACGCTGCTCCTGCACGCGTGCCCGCAAAAAGATCTGGTGAAATGTCGGCCCGCGCATTAGCTTTAAGACTTGTTACTGATTTTGTCTGAGGTGCGCGATGTCGTTGGAAACGTGGTTGGCCTTTTTTGCTGCCTGCTGGGTGATTAGCCTGTCCCCTGGCGCGGGTGCCATTGCTTCGATGTCGTGCGGCCTGCAATACGGCTTCTGGCGCGGCTATTGGAACGCATTGGGTCTGCAACTGGGCCTGGCGTTGCAAATTGCGATTGTCGCCGCCGGTGTAGGGGCCGTCCTGGCCGCTTCGTCCACAGCCTTCTACGCGATCAAATGGTTCGGCGTGGCCTATTTGGTCTATCTCGCCGTTAAACAATGGCGGGCGTTGCCGGCCGACCTCAGTGAAGACTCTGCCATTCGCCCCATCGGCAAACCGCTGGCACTGGTGTTCCGTGGTTTTCTGGTGAATGTCAGCAACCCCAAGGCGCTGGTGTTTATGCTCGCGGTGCTGCCGCAGTTCGTAGACCCCAATGCACCACTGGTGAGCCAATACCTGGTGCTGGGCGTGACCATGATTTGTGTTGACCTGATCGTCATGGCGGGCTACACGGGCCTGGCTTCCAAAGTGTTGCGCCTGTTGCGTACGCCTAAACAGCAGCGCCGGATGAACCGTACCTTCGCGGGCCTGTTCGTAGGCGCGGCGGGTTTTCTGGCAACGTTGCACCGTGCCACCACTTAAAGCCCTTGAGTGATCCGGAAGGGAAGTGAACAATGTGTTACTTCTTATTTCCATCCGGATGTATTAATGACCGCCCGCTCGCGTTTTTTGGCATGGCTGATCGTGCCTGTGTTCGCGTTGTGCAGCCTTGCTGTGTCTGCCAATGCCCCTGAAGGTGCCTCCCAAGCCCTTCACCTGATTGACTATATTGGTGCCGATTACCCGCCTACGGTTGAAGGTGGCAAGGTCATCGATGAAACCGAGTACCGCGAGCAACTGGAGTTCCTGGCGGTGCTGGATGGCTTGGTCGCGAGCCTGCCGGAGCATCCTGAGCGTGCAGCGTTGGCCCACGGTGTCAAAGCCCTTCAGTCAGCCATTGAGCAGCGCGAAGACGGTGCCAGCGTCGCCCGTGACGCGCGTCAGTTGGGTGCCAGGCTAGCCGCCGCCTACGAAGTCAGCCAGGCCCCGGTCATTACCCCAGACCCCACTCGCGGTGAGCCGCTGTACGCCCTGCATTGCTCGGTGTGCCACGGCGCAACCGGTGCCGGCGATGGCCCGGCCAGCCTGGGCATGACCCCGCCACCCGCCAACTTGCGGGATGCCGAGCGCTTGGACCGCCTGAGCCTCTACGCCATTTTCAATACCTTGGGGCTCGGGGTTGAAGGCACTGACATGCCCGCTTTTGCCGATCAACTGGATGACCGTCAGCGTTGGGACCTGGCCACGTATGTGGCGGGCTTGAGTGCCGATCCCGCGGCCGCCAAAACGGACAAAACTTACGACCTCGCTGAATTGGCCCGACAGACACCGGGCGAAGTGCTGGCCGCTGAAGGGCCACAAGCGGCGGCGACGTTCCGCGCGCAGCGGGCTCAGCCACCGCAGGTTAAGCGTGGCCCGGCGCAGTTGCTCGATTACACCCGCCAAACCCTGGACAAAAGCCTTGCGGCCTATCGCGAAGGTGACCGTGAGCAAGCCTATGACCTGTCTGTAGCGGCCTATCTGGAAGGCTTTGAGCTGGTTGAGAGCTCGCTGGACAACGTCGACAGCAACGTGCGTAAAACCACTGAAAAAGCGCTGATGGCCTATCGGCAATCGTTGCAGGATGGCTTGCCCATCGAACAGGTCGAGCAGCGTCTGGACGCCGCCAACACCTTGCTCAAGGAGTCTGCCGGGTTGCTGGGCAGTGATGGATTGAGTTGGTCGCTGAGCTACATTTCGGGGTTGTTGATTCTGCTGCGTGAAGGCCTGGAAGCGATTCTGGTGCTGGCGGCGATCCTCGCCTTCTTGCGCAACACCGGCCAGCAATCCGCGGTGCGCAGTGTCAATATTGGCTGGGGCCTGGCGTTGCTTGCGGGGCTGGCCACATGGGCGCTGGCTGCCTATGTGATTGATGTCAGCGGTGCTCAGCGCGAACTGCTCGAAGGCTGCACCGCGCTGTTTGCCAGCGTCATGGTGCTGTGGCTGGGTGTGTGGATGCACGACCGCCGCCACGCCGATGCCTGGCAGGATTACATCAAAAGCAGCCTGGTCAGCGGCGGCGGGCGTTTTGGCTTCGCGGTGCTGGCGTTTTTCTCGGTGTACCGCGAACTGTTCGAAGTGATCCTGTTTTACGAAACCTTATGGTTGCAAGCCGGCCCGGCCGGGCACAACGCCGTGCTGGCAGGCGGTGCCACGGCGCTGGTGGTGTTGATCGGCCTGGCGTGGGTCATCCTGCGCGGCTCAGCCAAATTGCCGCTGGGCGTCTTCTTTGGCATCAACGCCGCGTTGCTGTGCGCTTTGTCAGTGGTCTTCGCCGGGCATGGTGTAAAAGCGCTGCAAGAGGCCGGAGTGTTCGGCACACGCCCAGTGCCGTTCTTCGAGTTCGACTGGTTAGGCATTCACGCCGACGCCTATTCACTGAGCGCGCAGGCGGTGGCCATTTTGGCCATAGTGGTGCTTTATAGCCGCAGCCGGCTGGCCGAAAAACGCCGGGACCAAGCTTCTTAACACCGTTGCGTCAGTAGCCGCTGGCGCAGCCTCATTATTCGGCAACGACGACAGTTTTGTAGTCGCTGCCGAAGGCGCGATCGAGTGCGCAGTGATCGTCAAACCTCAATCCCGGATCAGACAGGGATACCGAGCGACCTGACTTTACGACGCCTGAATGGGACGTAGCCTCGTAAAACACGTCAACCGCTACGGTTTTTGGTGTATCTACTGCTGATGAATCGCTATTTTCAGGAGTTACGACTATGCGTGTCTGGATTGACGCAGACGCTTGCCCCAAGGCGGCAAAAGATCAGGTCATCAAGTTCGCGCTCAAGCGCCAATTTGAGGTGGTATTGGTGGCCGGGCAAAGTCAGATCAAGCCAACTTATGCGCGGGTCAAGCTGATCGTGGTGCCCAGTGGCCCGGACGCGGCCGACGATTATCTGGTGGAGCACGCAACTCCCGGCGAGCTGGTGATTTGCAGCGATGTGCCACTGGCCGACCGGTTGGTGAAGAACGGTGTGGCGGTGCTGGACCCGCGAGGCAAGGAGTTTGACGCGCAGAACATGGGCGAGCGGCTGGCGGTGCGCAATTTGTTCACGGACTTGCGTGAACAGGGCCAGATGGGCGGCGGGCAGGGCGCGTATGGCGAACGCGAAAAACAGGCGTTCGCCAATGCCCTGGATCGGATCTTGACGCGCCTGGTGCGTGCCTGATCAGTCTTTCTTGTGAGTCAATTCCAGTACGCGGTCGACCATTTTGTTGATGCCTGAAGCGGCTTCGCTGATGGACGTCGCCAGCATGTAGGCCGGCGTGCTGACCAGTTTGCGGGCGGTGTCTTCGACAATTTCAGTGACCTCGCATTCCTGGTGGTGAGCCCCCATTTTGTGCACCGCTTCAGCCGTATCGGCATCTTTGCCAATGGTGCAGGTTACGCCCGGGCCGTAGATCTTGGCGGCCAGTGCCGGTGAGATACACATCAGGCCAATCGGCTTGCCCGCTTCGGCAAAGGCTTCGGCCAGGGCCAGTACATCAGGCTGCACGCTACAGCCGGTGCCCTGGGTGGCAAAATCGGACAGGTTTTTCGCCGCGCCAAAGCCGCCCGGAATGATCAGAGCGTCAAAATCATCGACTTTCGCCTCACGTACATCCTTGACTTGACCGCGGGCGATACGCGCCGATTCGACCAGCACGTTGCGTACCTCCGGCATTTCTTCGCCGGTCAGGTGGTTGATGACGTGCAACTGCGGGATG
Organism: Pseudomonas sp.; assembly: GCF_030150285.1. Lineage (GTDB taxonomy): Bacteria > Pseudomonadota > Gammaproteobacteria > Pseudomonadales > Pseudomonadaceae > Aquipseudomonas. Next base: position 50,227 of record NZ_JASLGE010000079.1, read on the forward strand.
TCGGGCGCAAAACACTGCACATGGGCACCGCGTTGATCGAGTCGCAGCAGGGTGATGACGCTTTCGTGGATCTCGGTGCCGTCATAGACACCGCAGCCAGAAAGAATCACGGCAATTTTTTTATGAGGCATGGTGGGTCTCCTGGGTAGTGGCATGCATGTCGTCGCGCGGCTGGCGGTTGCCATAAAGGGGGCCAGCAACGCACCGCGCCTGACGCACTTATTTATTAAGAGCATCAGGCGGGCTGAGTGTTCAGTTTAGTGCGGCGCTGAGATTTCAGCGCCAGGAGAAGACAGGTCGGTGCGGGTGCACCTGATCACTCGGCGGGCGGTGTGTTGACCTGAGTGGCTTTATTTTGCTCTTCAAGCGCGGTCTGTTTGGCCAGGCGTGCATTTTTGATGCGCCGGCGCAGCCACAGGCAACCGCCGAGAAAGAGCAGGGCACCCAGCACCCAGAGCTCATATTTCTTGACGCTGCCCAGCAGGCCTTCCAGCACGGCACCAAAGTGGTACGCCGCGGTAGCCAGGGCGACGGCCCAAATGGCAGCGCCGATGCCGTTGAGCAGCAAATAGCGTCCCGGCGGGTAGCCGGACAGGCCAATGGCCACGGGCATGACCGTGCGCAAGCCGTAGACAAAGCGAAAGCTCAAGACCCAAATGTCTGGGTGCTTGCGGATGTGCTCCAGTGCTTTATCGCCCATGAGCTGCCAGCGCGGTTTGCGCGCCAGCAATTTGCGGCCGTGTTTACGCCCCAGGAAGTACCACAGCTGGTCGCCGGCATAACTGCCGAGGAACGCCACGATCATGACCAGTTTGAGGTCCATGTATCCGCGGAACGCCAAGAAGCCTGCGAGAACCAAGATGGTCTCACCTTCAAAGAACGTCCCTAGAAACAGGGCGAAGTAGCCGAATTCTTGAAGAAATTGTTGGAGCATTGTCTGGATGCTGGCGAAATGAACGCGCAGCCTACGCCTTAAGGGACATTCAGGAAAGTATCGAACTGTGTCTTATCGTGAACAATTCCTACAAAACATGTGCATTTGACTTACGTCATGGGCCTTGTCATCTAGTGTTCATCTTGGCCCGCTATAAAGATCGCGCGCGCGCCTGCGGCATTGGCTGCGGGTTTTAGAGCCCAGCGAACAATTGCGACGAATCGTCCTCTAACAGGTTTCAGCCCGTATTTAGCGTCTTCGAGCGGTTTAAACACACAGGCGTTGATGGCATTCTGGCAATTCGATTGCACGCGCCGCTTAACGGTTACGAGCGCGACACGCTCTTACAGGAACATTCAATGAATACCGAAGGACAGACAGAAGTCGTGGCAACCGAAGCCGAGCTGATTGTTGAGCCAGTCACTGAAACCGAGCCGCTGCCACAAGCCCACGCGCCTGCTGCACCTGAGGCCCCTGCGGTTGCGGCCCCGGCCATCGCCATTCCAGGCCTGGATGACAGCAGCCTGTACATCCACCGCGAGCTGTCGCAGTTGCAGTTCAATATTCGCGTGCTGGAACAGGCGCTGGATGAGTCCTACCCGCTGTTGGAGCGGTTGAAGTTTTTGCTGATTTTCTCCAGTAACCTGGACGAATTTTTTGAGATTCGTGTCGCAGGCCTGAAGAAACAAATCACCTTTGCCCGTGAACAAGCCGGGGCCGATGGCTTGCAGCCACATCAAGCGCTGGCCCGGATCAGTGAGCTGGTGCACGGCCATGTAGACCGCCAGTACGCGATCCTCAACGATATTTTGCTGCCTGAGCTTGAAAAGCATCAGGTGCGCTTCATTCGCCGCCGTCACTGGAACACCAAGATCAAGGCGTGGGTTCGCAAGTTCTTCCGCGACGAAATCGCCCCGATCATCACGCCAATCGGCCTTGATCCGACGCACCCGTTTCCGTTGCTGGTCAACAAGAGCCTGAACTTTATCGTTGAGCTTGAAGGCATTGACGCCTTTGGTCGTGATTCCGGCCTGGCGATTATTCCGGCACCGCGATTGCTGCCGCGTGTGATCAAGGTGCCCGAAGAAGTGGGCGGTACCGGCGACAACTATGTGTTCTTGTCGTCCATGATCCATGCCCACGCCGATGACTTGTTCCAGGGCATGAAGGTTAAGGGTTGCTATCAGTTCCGGCTGACGCGAAATGCCGACTTGGCGGTCGACACCGAAGATGTCGAAGACTTGGCCCGCGCGCTGCGTGGTGAGTTGTTCTCGCGCCGTTATGGTGATGCCGTGCGCCTGGAAGTGGCGGACACCTGCCCGAAACATTTGTCCGACTACCTGCTCAAGCAATTCAGCCTGAACGAGACCGAGTTGTATCAGGTGAACGGCCCGGTGAACCTCACGCGGCTGTTCAGCATCACGGGTCTGGACAGCCATCCTGAGCTGCAGTACACGCCGTTCACCCCGGCCATCCCCAAGCTGCTGCAGAACAGCGAAAACATCTTTAGCGTTGTCAGCAAGCAGGACATTTTGCTGCTGCACCCGTTTGAGTCGTTTACGCCTGTCGTCGACATGCTGCGTCAGGCGGCGAAAGATCCACATGTCCTTGCCGTACGCCAGACCCTGTACCGCAGCGGTGCCAACTCTGAAATCGTTGATGCGCTGGTGGACGCCGCGCGTAACGGTAAAGAAGTGACCGCAGTGATCGAATTGCGGGCGCGTTTTGACGAAGAGTCGAACCTGCAACTGGCCAGCCGTTTGCAAGCCGCCGGTGCGGTAGTGATTTACGGTGTGGTGGGCTTCAAGACTCACGCCAAGATGATGCTGATTCTGCGCCGCGAGGCGGGCGAGATTGTGCGTTATGCGCACTTGGGTACCGGTAACTACCACGCGGGCAACGCACGCCTGTACACCGACTACAGCTTGCTCACCTCTGATGATGCACTGTGCGAAGACGTAGGCAAGTTGTTCAGCCAGTTGATCGGCATGGGTAAAACGCTGCGCATGAAAAAGCTGCTGCATGCGCCGTTCACCCTGAAGAAAGGCATGCTCGACATGATTGCCCGCGAAACCCAGTTCGCTGTCGAGGGCAAACCGGCGCATATCATTGCCAAGTTCAACTCGCTGACGGACCCGAAAATCATTCGGGCGCTGTACAAGGCCAGTCAGTCGGGTGTGCGCATCGATCTGGTTGTGCGTGGGATGTGTTGCTTGCGCCCGGGTATTCCGGGGGTTTCGCACAACATCCATGTGCGTTCGATCATCGGCCGCTTCCTGGAACACACGCGGGTGTTCTACTTCCTCAATGGCGGGGAAGAGCAGATGTTTCTGTCGAGTGCGGACTGGATGGAGCGCAACCTCGACAAGCGCGTCGAGACCTGTTTCCCGGTTGAAGGCAAAAAGCTGATTTTGCGGGTCAAGAAGGAGCTGGAATGCTACCTGACCGACAACACGCACAGCTGGAGCCTGCAGTCAGACGGTCGTTACATTCGTAATACCCCGACGGGTAACCAGAACCCGCGCAGCGCTCAAGCGACCTTGCTTGAGCGCCTGAGCCTGCCGGTGTTGACTGTCAGCACCGGCCCTTCGGTGTAAGCCCCGTGTCGGCGTAGCCAGTGGCTGCCCGGTGGCTCGCGATCTTTTATAAGACCGCGAGCCATCTCGCGCCGACACACTGTGCAAAGTCGGTTAAGACACGGTCAACACAGTCCCGACCCGAGCCAGCCATTGAGCTTCTTGCTCAAAGTCGGCCTGGGTCAGCGGGTTTTTCTCCAGCCAGCCTTGGGGAAAGATCACCTCAAGGTGGTCGCCTTCGGCACGCAGCTTCACCTGTGACGCTTCCTGGTTGCCACGGATGTGGTAGAACAGGATGGAAAAGCGCAGCAGCACGCACAGACGAATCAGCTTGATGCCTTCATCACCGATCTCGGCGAACTTGTCCTTGGGAATGTTGCGGCGATGGCCGCGCACCAGCAGGGCAAGCATTTGCTGGTCTTCGCGCGAGAAGCCGGCAAGGTCGGAGTGTTCTATCAAATAAGCGCCGTGCTTGTGGTAGTGGTAGTGGGCGATGTCCAGCCCCACTTCATGCACCTTGGCCGCCCAGCTCAGCAGCTCACGCCATACGCCATCCTTGAGTTCCCACGACTTGGCCACTTGATCGAAGGCCCGCAAGGCCTTGCGCTCAACCCGTGCCGCCTGTTCGCGATCAACGTGGTAACGGTCCATCAACGAGCCGAGTGTGCGCTCTCGCACGTCCTCATGATGATGGCGCCCCAGCAGGTCATACAGCACGCCTTCACGCAGGGCTCCGTCACAGTGGTCCATGCGTTGCAGTTCTAAAGCGTCAAAGATGGCTTCCAGAATCGCGAGGCCTGCCGGAAAAATCGTGCGCCGATCTGGCTTGATGCCTTCAAAGTCGATTTTGTCGGCTTCGCCCAGCTTGAACAGCTTGCGCTTGAGCCAGGCCAAGCCCTCGGCGTTGACTTCGCCGTTGCCATGGCCACCCGCTTTAAGCGCCACGCCAATGGCCCGAATGGTGCCTGAGGAGCCAATGGCTTCATCCCAGGTCAGGCGGTGCAGGGCGTGCTCAATGCTCATGATTTCCAGGCGTGCGGCGGTGTAGGCCTGGGCATAGCGCGCCGGGGTGATCTTGCCGTCCCGGAAATAACGCTGGGTAAAGCTGACGCAGCCCATCTGCAGGCTTTCGCGCAATAGCGGCTCAAAGCGCTGGCCGATGATGAATTCGGTGCTGCCGCCGCCAATGTCGGCCACCAGGCGTTTGCCCGGCGTGTCCGCGAGGGTGTGTGACACACCCAGGTAGATGAGGCGCGCTTCTTCGCGCCCGGAAATCACTTCAACGGTGTGGCCCAGAATCGCTTCAGCCCGCACGATAAATTCGTTGCGGTTGCGTGCTTCACGCAAAGCGTTGGTGCCCACAATACGCACGGCACCCAGCGGCATGCCGTTGATCAGTTGTGCAAACCGCTTCAGGCAGTCGAGCCCGCGCTGCATGGATTCTTCGTTAAGTTGGCGATCTTCGTCGATGCCGGCAGCGAGCTGCACTTTCTCGCCAAGGCGTTCAAGAATACGGATTTCACCGTTCTGGGCCTTGGCCACCACCATATGAAAGCTGTTAGAACCCAGATCAATAGCGGCGATCAGGGATGGATTCTTGCTTTGGGATTGGGGCATGGTTGAGGGATCTCGGTCAATAACGCCGCCATCGTGCCATGATCAAACGCTCGCGCCAACGCGTGATGTCAGATGGCTTGATGTGGCTCAAACAATTTTCGGGGCTGCCGCGCGTTGATACAAATGCCTTGCACCCGATGCCGGGAGTTAAGCAGAAGGCCTGTTTAAAACCATCAACGATACGCTCACTCATGCTTCTTTATAGTGACAGTCAATCAACCGCTGACTTCCTGAACGCGATGATGCCGTCTATGATGTGATACGTTTTTGCTTACAACCACGGAGACTTCCATGAGCAGCGATCTTATTAAACACGTCACTGACGCTACCTTTGAGGCCGAAGTTCTCAAGGCTGAAGGCGCTGTATTGGTTGATTACTGGGCTGAATGGTGTGGCCCATGCAAAATGATCGCGCCTGTTCTGGACGAGATCGCCGAAACTTACAAAGGCAAGCTGACCGTTGCCAAGCTGAACATCGATGACAACCAGGAAACACCCGCCAAACACGGCGTGCGTGGCATTCCAACGTTGATGCTGTTCAAGAACGGCAACGTCGAAGCGACCAAGGTCGGTGCGCTGTCGAAGTCGCAGTTGGCTGCATTCCTCGACGCCAACATTTAAGCGTCGTCCAAAACCCCGCTAAATGCGGGGTTTTTTCCGGGCTCAGGGACTAGACGCTAAGAAACTCAAGTGTTACATTCGGCCCCGCACTGGTTTCTCCATTGCCCCCTGCAAGCCGTCGCCGACGCACTCCTTATCGAATTAGTACGCGATCCTGTCGCCTTCTCTGCGGCGCGGCCTCATTAAGCCCAAAGCTTAATTTCCCCCTCCATAAATGATTACGTCATTCCTATATGAACCTGACTGAACTCAAGCAAAAGCCGATTACCGAACTGCTCGAATTGGCCGAACAGATGGGCATAGAAAATATGGCCCGTTCGCGCAAGCAGGACGTGATTTTCTCCCTGCTCAAAAAGCACGCGAAAAGCGGCGAGGAAATCTCCGGTGATGGCGTGCTGGAGATTCTCCAGGACGGCTTCGGCTTCCTCCGTTCCGCTGACGCTTCGTACCTGGCCGGCCCGGACGATATTTACGTCTCGCCTAGCCAGATTCGTCGCTTCAACTTGCGCACTGGCGACACCATCGTCGGCAAAATCCGTCCGCCAAAAGAAGGCGAGCGGTACTTCGCACTGCTGAAAGTCGACACGATCAACTACGATCGTCCAGAGAACGCGAAAAACAAGATTCTCTTCGAGAACCTGACGCCGCTGTTCCCGACCGTACGCATGAAGATGGAAATCGGTAACGGTTCCACCGAAGACTTGACCGGCCGTGTGATCGACCTCTGTGCCCCGATTGGTAAAGGTCAGCGTGGCCTGATCGTTGCTCCGCCAAAAGCGGGCAAGACCATCATGCTGCAGAACATCGCGTCGAACATTTCGCGCAACAACCCGGAAGTGCACTTGATCGTTCTGTTGATCGACGAGCGCCCGGAAGAAGTGACCGAAATGCAGCGTACCGTTCGCGGCGAAGTGGTTGCTTCCACCTTCGACGAGCCGCCAACCCGCCACGTGCAGGTTGCCGAAATGGTGATCGAGAAGGCCAAGCGCCTGGTCGAACACAAAAAGGACGTGGTGATCCTGCTCGACTCTATCACCCGTCTGGCCCGTGCCTACAACACCGTCATCCCTAGCTCCGGCAAGGTACTGACCGGTGGTGTCGATGCGCACGCCCTTGAGAAGCCCAAGCGTTTCTTCGGTGCGGCACGAAACATCGAAGAAGGCGGCTCGCTGACCATCATCGCCACCGCGCTGGTTGAAACCGGCTCGAAGATGGATGAAGTGATCTACGAAGAGTTCAAGGGCACCGGTAACATGGAACTGCCTCTGGACCGCAAAATCGCTGAAAAACGCGTCTTCCCGGCCATCAACATCAACCGTTCCGGCACGCGCCGTGAAGAGTTGCTGACGGCTGACGACGAGTTGCAGCGTATGTGGATCCTGCGCAAGCTGCTGCACCCGATGGACGAAGTCGCGGCTATCGAGTTTTTGATCGACAAGCTGAAACAGACCAAGACCAACGACGAGTTCTTCTTGTCGATGAAGCGCAAGTAATACGCCGCAAGCCAGCAAGAGCCGGGGAAACCCGGCTTTTTGCTGTCTGACCTTTTTTGATGCGCGCAGCGCTCTCTTCTGAACAGGCCGCTTGGGCGCTAAACTCTGGCTCCCGACGCCACGGCCAACATGAGGCTTAAGCATGCAATATCGCGACTTACGCGACTTTATCAGCGGCCTGGAACAGCGCGGTGAACTCAAGCGCATCCAGGTTCCGGTGTCCCCCAAGCTGGAAATGACCGAGATCTGCGACCGCACTCTGCGCGCGAAAGGCCCGGCGTTGGTGTTCGAAAACCCGGTGGGTTACGACATTCCTGTGCTTGGCAACCTGTTTGGTACGCCCGAGCGCGTGGCGCTGGGCATGGGGGCCGAAGCGGTCAGCGAGCTGCGTGAAATTGGCAAGTTGCTGGCGTTTCTCAAAGAGCCCGAGCCGCCCAAAGGCCTGAAAGACGCGTGGTCGAAACTGCCGATCTTCCGCAAGATCATTTCCATGGCCCCGAAAGTCGTCAAAGACGCGGCGTGCCAGGAAGTGGTGATTGAGGGCGACGATGTCGACCTGGGCTTGTTGCCGGTTCAGCATTGCTGGCCGGGTGACGTGGCCCCGCTGATTACCTGGGGCTTGACTGTGACCAAAGGGCCGAACAAGGACCGGCAGAACCTGGGTATTTATCGTCAGCAAGTGATAGGTCGCAACAAGGTCATCATGCGTTGGCTGAGCCACCGTGGCGGCGCGCTGGATTACCGTGAATGGTGCGAAAAACACCCCGGCCAGCCGTTCCCGGTGTCGGTAGCGCTGGGTGCCGACCCGGCAACCATTCTCGGTGCCGTGACCCCGGTGCCCGACAGCTTGTCCGAATATGCGTTCGCCGGCTTGTTGCGCGGCAACCGTACCGAGCTGGTGAAGTGCCGAGGCAATGACCTGCAAGTACCGGCCACTGCCGAAATCATCCTCGAAGGTGTCATTCACCCTGGCGAGATGGCCCCTGAAGGCCCTTATGGCGATCACACCGGTTACTACAACGAAGTCGACAGCTTCCCGGTGTTCACCGTTGAGCGCATCACCCATCGGGTTAAACCGATCTACCACAGCACCTACACGGGCCGTCCACCGGATGAGCCGGCGATTTTGGGCGTGGCGCTGAACGAAGTGTTCGTGCCGATTCTGCAAAAGCAGTTCCCGGAAATCACCGACTTCTACCTGCCGCCCGAAGGTTGCTCGTACCGCATGGCCATTGTGACCATGAAGAAGCAGTACCCGGGCCACGCCAAGCGCGTAATGCTGGGTGTGTGGTCGTTTTTGCGCCAGTTTATGTACACCAAATTCGTTATCGTGACCGACGACGACATCAATGCGCGCGACTGGAACGATGTGATCTGGGCCATCACCACACGCATGGACCCCAAGCGCGACACGGTGATGATTGATAACACGCCGATCGACTACCTTGATTTTGCTTCGCCGGTCTCAGGCTTGGGGTCGAAGATGGGGCTGGATGCGACCAACAAATGGCCGGGTGAAACCACCCGTGAATGGGGCCGGGTTATCGTCAAGGACGAGGCCGTTACCCGCCGGATCGATGAGATCTGGAATCAATTAGGAATAGATTGATGCGTGTAACCTTGCAGCCTTCAGGTGCCGTGCTGAACACCTTGCCTGGCGAGCGAATTCTGGATGCGGCGCAGCGTCTGGGTTATGAATGCCCGCAAAGCTGCCGCAATGGCAATTGCCATGTGTGCGCGGCGTTGCTGGTGGAAGGCCGGGTGCAACAGGCCGATGAGATACGCGACAAGGGCGAGGTCTACACCTGCCTGGCTGCGCCACTCGAAGACTGCGTGGTGCTGTGGGACGGGGTGCTTGCCTTGGGAGAGTTGCCGGTGCGAAAACTGGCGTGCCAGTTGATCGAATGCGTGGAGGTCGGCGGTGATGTCTGGCGTGTGCGCTTGCGTGCACCGGCGGGCAAGCCGCCGCGTTACCACGCCGGGCAATACGTGATGCTGGAGCGTGAGAATGGCGAGAAATCGGCTTTTTCGCTGGCCAGCGCACCGCACGCCGGCCGTGATCTTGAACTGCATGTGCTGGTGCGCGAAGACAGTGCCCGGCACCTGATCGCGCAACTGCAGCGCGATCAAATGGTTCGCCTTGAACTGCCGTTCGGTGACACACACTTGTCCGAATTGCCGGATGGCCCGCTGGTGCTGATCGCCGCAGGTACCGGTATGGCACAGATGCACAGCTTGATCGAACATTGCCGCGCGCAAGGGTTCAAGCACCCCGTGCACTTGTATTGGGGAGTACGTCGCCCTGAAGACTTCTACACCCTGGACGAATGGGAGGCCTGGCAACAGGTTCCCAACCTGTTCCTGCACAAGGTCGTGAGTGATCTGTGTGGCTGGGAAGGCCGCTGCGGGTTGCTGCACGAAGCGGTGTGCGAAGACATTAGCGACTTGAGCGCGGTGCATGTGTACGCCAGCGGTTCTCCGGCCATGATCTACGGAACGCTGGATGCGTTGGTCAGCGCGGGCATGGACGCGCATCAAATGCGTGCTGACGTATTTGCCTACGCGCCGCGTGCCTGAGGTGTCTTAAAAGCGCACGCCGGCGTTAACCATGGCGGCATTGAAGCCGAGCAACACCAGCTCGGCGGCTACCGGCCCGTAATGCACGCCCACGGAGGGGATAATCACCGGCGCAACGCCGAAACGGTTGAGCGGGATCTTGTCCTGATACTTGCCGTGATAGCCCTCAATCAAACCGCCGGTCAACTTCAGATAAACCGGGTACGTGTCGCTGTCAAAGCGTTTGCCGGCGTAGGCGTAATACGAACGCTGACGGAAAGAGTTTCTGAACGTCGCCCCGCCGACGAGCCATTTTGAGGCATCGTTGTATTCAAGGCCGATCAAGTCCTGATGATTGTTGTGTTCCGGGTCGGGCGAAAAATGCCGGGTGTACACACTGGTTTGCACAAACCAGAAGCTTTTTTCTGACGAGGGCGTGACTTCTTGGGCCATTACGGTGCCGGTAACCGCCAATATTCCCAGACAATAGCGTCCGATTTTTCTCATGGGGGTGCCCCTCTTGGCTGTTTGGGCATACGCCTGAGGGGCGGCAGTGTACAGAGGTTTGCCTGAAAGTAGTCTGAACCGGCTCTCTGATGACCGATGGCTCTAGGTCGGGTTATGGCGAGGCTTGGCCATACGTCGAGCCACGCGGGCGATTTGTGTTTGAGTGCTATAAGCTTTAAAGGCTACTGTGTGTACATCATGTAATGCTTGTAGGACTTCTACCTTCCGTCATGACTGTTATTGAATCGGCCTGCCTTAGCTCGACGTACCCCCCGCAACTTGATCTTGGGGCACCTCTGACCCCTGAACAACTCCAGCAATCGTTGCATGCCACCATGGCTCGCCACCAAGGGGGACCGATCTGGTTGTTTGCCTATGGCTCGTTGATCTGGCGACCGGAGTGCTCGGCGGTCGAACGCGTGCGGGGTCGGGTACATGGCTACCATCGCGGGTTGTACTTGTGGTCGCACGAACATCGCGGTACCCCGCAGTTTCCGGGGCTGGTGTTCGGCCTGGACCGGGGCGGTTCCTGCAGCGGGTTTGCCTATCGCTTGCCAGAAGAAAACCTGGACGCTGCGCTCCATGCCTTATGGCTGCGCGAAATGCCAGTGCCCTCTTATCGGCCGCACTGGCTCAGTTGTCGCCTCGAAGATGGCAGCCAGGTACAGGCCTTGGGCTTTGTGCTGGAGCGGCATTTGCCCAGCTATGCGGGCAATTTGCCAGACGGCGTACTCAGTCAGGTGCTGGCCAATGCCTGCGGGCGTTACGGCACAACGCGCGATTACGTAGAGCAGACGGTCAGCGCCCTGCGCAGCCATGCCATGCCCGATCGCAACCTGGAAGAGCGGCTCAGGCGTTGCGTGCCAGACGCGCCTTAGGCCATGGCTGTCGATCTGATCGGAGCTCTCTCACGACCGTCTCGGAGGTCGTGAACTGATAAACCTTGTGACACATTAATACCATTCATCCCCTCTGCGCCCACCTGGACGCAGCTTGGTGCAACCCCGGGGGGTGGTGATGAAGTATGCGATTGTGGTCGTTTTGCTATTTGTGGCGTTGAGTGTGTGGGCGCACCCTCCTGCCCCCGTGATTGAATACCAGCTTGACCCGCAATACCCGGCAGAGCTGCTGCGGGCCGGGTTAAGTGGGGAGGTGCGGGTGCGGTTCATGGTCAATGCGGCGGGTGAAGTGCTTTCGCCGCACATCCTCTACAGCACTCATCCTGACTTTGCCGGGGCGGTGCTCAAGGTTATCCCGCTGTGGCGGTTTGTCCCCCGGACGTTGAGCCAGAACCCCCCGGTAGACACCGAAGTCACGACGGCGCTGGTGTTTAATGCCACCTCGCATGTGCCGGGGCGGGGGCATACGCCGCCAGAACTGAGCATTGCCAAATGCCTGCACCTGAACCGCGAAATCGAAAGCTATGTGCGGCGCAACATCAATATGCCGCTGGCTGAACTCAAGCTGTTTCGCGCCACGCGCAGCCGTCTGATTGACGGTTATGTGCAAGGCAAATACTCCAGCGATCAGCTTTCCAGCGGCTTGTACGCGCTTTCGCTGGTGAGCAAGAGCGTCACCAAGCAATGCCTGGGTAAGGCCAGCCATTCGTTTGTGCACATGTTGCCGGGCAATGTTCAGGGATTGCTGAAGGCCGGGAATGTGAAGGTGGGCGTCATGGAAGCGAAGCCCGGCACGGGCAACTGACGAGAATCTGCGGGCCTTTGTGCCCGGCCGATAACGTCAGCAGTGCCTGTTGTGCCGGGCGCAAGAACCTGCGCGCAACCACCGTTGCCCTTGGGCCGTTGTCGGACGCCCTGTATGCTTGGCCTCACCCCGGACAAAGGAGCGAATTGTGAAAGCGTGGATCGTGTGGATGTTGGCTGCGTGCTTGCCCATGGCAGCGGTTGCCGAGGAGTCGGCTGACGGCGCGGCCAAGGTCGCCTACCTCACCCTAAGCCCGCCATTTGTCGGCAACTACGGCCTGGACGGCAGCCAGAAGCTCAAGGTGTATAAAGCGGATATTTCGTTGCGTGTGACAGGGCCGGAAGCGGCCAAGGCACTCAAGGACAATGAGCCGTTGATTCGCAATCAGTTGGTCATGTTGTTTGCCCAGCAGCCCAGCGACGGCATGAGCAGCGTCGAGGCGAAAGAGAAGCTGCGCCAGGAAGCGTTGAAGCAGGTCCAGCAAGTCATGACTGACGAGACGGGCAAGCCGGTGGTTGAGGACCTGCTGTTCAATAACCTGATCGTTCAGTAAGCCCGCCACCCTGCAGGCACGAGCGTTGCTCGACGCCTGCCGGGTTTGTACAGGCTGAGCTAAGACGCCAGGCTTTTGCGGAACCTCGCCAGCGCAATCGCAAAGAACACCAGCCCGATCCCGGCCAATGCCAGCAAGTCTGGCCACACCACATCAACCCCGGCATCGCGAAACAGGATCGCCGCGCTCAGGCTCACAAAGTGTGTCGACGGCGAACACTGCATCACCCATTGCAACCACACCGGCATGCTGTCCAGCGGCGTGCTGCCGCCCGACAGCAACAGCATGGGGATGATCACCGGTATGGCCAGCAAGCCAAACTGCGGTGTTGAACGGGCGAGGGTCGCCAAAAAGATACCCAGTGCGGTACTGGCAAACAGGTACAGCGCGGTGACCATCAAAAACAGTGTCAGCGACCCGGCCAACGGCACGCCCAGCGCCCATTTGACCACGACCTCCAGCGACACCCAGGTGCACAGCACCACCACCAGCATGTTGCTCCAGATTTTTGCCAGCATGATTTCCAGCGCCGTCAGCGGCAGCACCAGCAAGTGGTCAAGGGTGCCGTGCTCGCGTTCGCGCAGCAACGCGGTGCCGGTGAGTACGATGGCCAGAATGGTGATGTTGTTGACGATCTGAATCACCGCCAAAAACCAGCCACCTTCCAGGTTGGCATTGAACAGTGCGCGGCTGCTGATCAAGGCGGGTGTTGCGGCGGCTGCACTGCCTTGGCCGCTGTAGTTAAGCAGTTCGCGTTGGAAGATCCGGCCGATATAGCCCGCGCCCATAAAGGCCTGGCTCATGGCGGTGGCATCGACGTTGACTTGTACGCTGGGGCTGCGTCCGGCCAGCAAGTCGGCCTGGAAATTGGCCGGTACGTTAATCACGAACGTGTACTGACCACCGTCCATCGACTGGTCCAGTTGGTCATACGCCAAGGCCTGCGGGGCTTTGAACTCGGGCGGTAGCAGCGACTCAGTCAGCTTGCGTGAAAGCGGGCTGTGGTCTTCATCGACAATGGCGACGCTGGCGTTGTGCACGCCGATGATCGAACCGGCGGCGGGCATGTAAATCGCCACGGTAAAGGCGTACAGCAAGAACAGCAGCAGTACGCTGTCGTGACGCAGGCTGGTCAGTTCTTTCAGGCCAAGGCGCAGGATGTGCGAGAACGTATGCATCAAACCTCCTGCTTCTTGAGCATGACCAAGCTGAGCCCGGTAAACGCGACAAAGAACCCCAGCAGCGCCAGGCATTGCGGCCACAACTGGCGCAAGTCCAGCGCTTTAGTGAAAGTGCCGACGGCAATGTCGAGGAAGTACCCGGCCGGAAACAGCATGCCCATCAGCGCCGCCGAGCCGTCCAGCGACGAGCGCGGTACGATCAGGCCGGAGAACTGGATGGTCGGCAGGCTTGTGATGATCATCGTGCCCAGAATGGCTGCGATCTGGGTGCGGGTGAACGCTGAAATCAGCAGGCCCATGCTGGTGGTCGCCAGCACGTACAGCAGCCCGCCCAGCGCCAGTGTCAGGCCGCTGCCCTTGAACGGTACGCCAAACAGCCAGCGGTTCATCGCGACCAGCAGCGCCAGGTTGATCAGGCTCACGGCCAGATACGGGGCCTGCTTGCCCAGCAGAAACTCCAGTCGGGTAAGCGGGGTGGCGTAGAAGTTGGTGATCGAGCCCAGCTCTTTTTCGCGCACGATGCCCAGCGCCGTGAGCATTGCCGGAATGAACGCCAGAATCAGCGCCATCACGCCGGGGCCGATGGCGTTCACACTGATCACGTCCTGGTTGTAGCGGAAACGGGTTTCGAGCTTGGCCGCTGCCAGCCGGTTTTGCGCCTGGCTGCTTTGGGCGGCCAGTTGCTCAAGGTTGGCCTGATGCACTGCTTCGACATAGCTGCGGCTGGTCTCGGCGCGAAAGGGCATGCCGCCATCCAGCCACGCCGCCACCGTGGGCTGGCGGCCGGCGTACAGGTCACGGCCGAACCCCGGCGGGATTTGCAGGGCAATTTTGATTTCGGAACGTTGTAAGCGCTTGTGCAATTCGTCGGCGCTCTGGATGGGCGCGTGCTCGTCGAAATACCGTGAACTGCGAAACGCCTCAAGGTAAGCGCGGCTCTGGGGGCTTTGATCCTGGTCGTATACGGCAAAGGCGAGGTTCTCGACGTCCAATGAAATGCCGTAGCCGAAAATCACCATCATGAACACCGCCCCCAGCAGGGCGAAGGCCATACGCACTTTGTCGCGCAGCAGTTCCTTGGATTCGCGGCTGGCCACTGCCAGCAGGCGCAACAGGCTGAAGCCGCTTTTGCTCACAGGCGGTGGCGTGTTGACGGGTGGGCTGACGGGGGGGTCTACCGGCGCGTCCGGGGTGGAACCCTGATCGCCTTGTGCCTGCTCAAGGCAGGTCACAAAGGCGGCCTCCAGGGTTTCGCCGTGGAACTGCTGTTGCAGCGCATCCGGCGTATCGCATGCCAGCACCTTGCCCGCGTGCATCAACGAAATGCGGTCGCAGCGCTGGGCTTCGTTCATAAAGTGGGTGGACAAAAAGATCGTCACCCCTTGCTCACGCGACAGCTCGATCAGCAAACGCCAAAAGTCATCCCGTGCCGCCGGGTCAACGCCCGATGTGGGCTCATCCAGGATCAGCACTTCGGGGCGATGGAGTACCGCGACGGCCAGTGACAATCGTTGGCGCAGGCCCAGCGGTAATTCACCGGACTGTTGATCGGCAATGTCGCCCAGGTCAAAGCGCTCAATCAGCTCTTCAATGCGCACTTGGCTATCTGCCTTGGGCAAATCGAACAGCTGGGCATGCAGCACCAGGTTTTGCCGCACGCTCAACTCGCCATACAGCGAGAAGCTCTGCGACATAAAGCCCACGCGCTTGCGGGTGGCCAGGTCCTTGGCGTTAACCGGGTTGCCCAGCAGCTTGGCGCTGCCTTCCGTGGCTGGCATCAGCCCGGTCAGCACTTTCATGGTGGTGGTTTTGCCGCAGCCGTTGGAACCCAAAAAGCCGAAGATTTCGCCTCGGCCAATGGCGAAACTCACCTTGTTGACGGCTGTAAAGTCGCCGAACTTGAGCGTCAAGTCGTGGGCTTCGATGGCGATGTCGCTGTTGTCGTGGGTGCGCGGCGGGATCACCAGGGGTTCATTGCTGTGGCCGCTGTCCCCTTGATGGTGAGTGAAGGCTTCGTCCAGTTTGCCGCTGGGTGTAACGGCCGCCAGCGCCTGGCTCAAGCCCGCAGCAATCAGGGTGCCACGGTCCAGCATCAGGCAATGCTCGAACTGCTCGGCCTCTTCCATGTAGGCGGTGGCCACCAGCAGCGTCAGTTGGGGACGTTGACTGCGCACGTCTTCCACCAGCTCCCAGAAGCGGCGTCGGGACAGTGGGTCAACACCGGTGGTGGGCTCGTCGAGAATCAGCAAGTCGGGTTCGTGAATCAGCGCACAGCACAGCCCGAGTTTTTGCTTCATGCCGCCCGACAGTTTGCCCGCCGGGCGTTCGGCAAAGCGCTCCAGGTCGGTGGCTTTGAGCAGTTCGGCCATGCGCTGTTCGCAGTCGTCCTTCGACAGACCAAACAGCGTGCCGAAAAAGCGAATGTTCTCGGTGATCGACAACTCCGGGTACAGGTTGCCGCCCAGGCCTTGCGGCATAAAGGCGATCAGCGGGTACAGGGTGTTGCGGTGGCGGCGGTTATCAATCGGGCCGCCGAGCACCTCAAGGGTGCCCTGCTGGAGTTTTTTGACCCCGGCGATCAACCCGAGCAGGCTCGATTTGCCTGCGCCGTCCGGCCCGATCAACCCACATCGCGTGCCTTTGGGCAGGCTGAAGGTGATGTCGAGAAGCGCTTGTTGTTTGCCGTACCTGTGACTGATGCCACGGGCGTCGAGCGCCAGGTCAGTCATTGCAGGTTCGCCGGCCAGTCCACGTCAGCGGTTCGCACATAGCCTGCGCCAGGCATCCCCGGCTTGGCCTGCGGCACAGCGGCGGGGTCTGTCAGGCGCAGTTTGATGCGGAACACCAGTTTTTGCCGCTCGTCACGGGTTTCAACTTCTTTGGGCGTGAACTGCGACTTGGCCGCCACGAAGGCGATTTTGGCGGGCAGTGCTTGGTCGGGCAGGGCATCGAGCACGATACGGGCGTCTGCACCCACGGTGAGTTTGCCGACCACCGAGGCGGGCAAGTAGAGGTTCATGTACTGATCGCTGGGGTCGATCATCATAAACACGCGGCCACCCGCGCCCAGGACCTCGCCGGGTTCGGCCAGGCGTAATTGAATAATGCCGTTGATGGGCGCACGCAGGCTGCTGTCCTCGATCTCGCTGGTGAGCTGCGCCACCTGCGCCTGGCTCGACACAATGGCCGCTCTGGACGCGGCGACTTGCGCCTGTGCCGCGGTCACGGCGGCGCTGCTGGTATTGAACCGCGCTTGTTGTTGGTCGAGTTGCTGGCCGCTGGCGAAGCCGCGCTGGGCCAATTGGCTAAACCGCTTGAGTTCCTGGCTGGCCAGCAACTTTTCGCTTTGGCGCAACTGCACGTTGGCTTCATTGGCCGCCAGCGCTTCGCGGGCTCTTTGCACTTCGGCTTCAGCCTGGGCGCGGGTGGCTTCCAGAGTGCGGGTGTCCATGCGGGCCAGCAACTGGCCCTTGGTCACGCGGTCACCTTCGTCGACCAGCACTTCGGCCAGGCGGCCCGGAATTTTGGCGGCGATCTGGACTTCGGTGGATTCGAGACGACCGTTACCCATGCTGATGCCTTCGGGGAGGCGGTCGTGCTGGGATTTCCAGTAACCAAAGCCGCCGGCCGCCACTAACAAAATGACCAAAGGAATAACGAAATAATGGGAAATGCGGTGATTCGAAGACATGCCGACATCCTATGTCACAGAGCGCTCTAGTTTGATGGTTTCAAGGCGCGAGGCACTTGATGCCAATCAAAGGAAGATCAGAGCGTAGCCGCTAATACAGATTCAAGCTGCAAGATTTCAGCGTCAAGCGGCAAGTTTAAGCTGACCGCTCACCCCGTGTAGCTTGAAGCTCTGCGATAGCAGCCCACTCTTCGGCTGTTACAGGCATCACCGATAAGCGACTGCCTTTTTGCACCAGTGGCATTTGCGCCAGTGCACTTTGCTGTTTCAGGTAGTCGAGCTTGATGACGTTGGGGAAGGTTTGCACGTGGGCGACATGCAGTGCGCTCCACGGGTTTTTTTCGGGGCTGGCCTTGGGGTCGAAATAAGGGCTTTCAGGGTCGAGGGCGGTTGGGTCCGGGTACGCAGCCCGAACAATGCGACCAACGCCGGCAATGCCCGGCTCGGGGCAGCTGGAGTGGTAAAAGAAAAACGTATCGCCCTCGGCCATCGCCCGTATGAAATTACGCGCCTGATAGTTGCGAACGCCGTCCCAACGGGCTTCTCCGAGGGTTTGCAGGTCTTTGATGGAGAATTCGTCAGGCTCGGATTTCATCAGCCAATAGGCCATTTTTACGGCTCCTGTGGTGCGGTCAGATTATTTTGCCGGGCAACCGCTGGTAAACCGACAGTCGGTTGAAGACGGCGTTTGCGTGTCTGTTCGTGTTGCCTCAGAATGCCGGGATTTTAAGCTTGACGCTGCTGCACGGCCTATACCAAAAACCGTTGCTGTCATCGCGTTGGTTTGCCTGAAGGGGGGCAATCGATGAAACGCAAACCGGATTTACTGTGGGTGCTGGTTATTTTGTTCGGTTTAGGCGTGGTGACAACCGGTTATGCGCAAAGCCTCTGGTCTCATTCGACCGATGCGCCGATTGAATTGGCGCAACAGCAAGTACAACCTTTCAAACGTTGAGTGTTACGCCATCGGCATCGCGTTTACCGTGATGCCGCCAAGGTCATTGGGCGACATACCATTGTTTGTCCGAGACCGTGCCCTGTAACGGCACATCCCAACTGGCCTGAGCCAGACTTCCGACTTTTTGACACTCGTGGGCCAGCCCCAGCAGCGTCGGCTTGCGCCAGCTTTGGCGACGCGCTTGGTACGCCAGGCTGCGGTCATAAAAACCGCCGCCCATGCCCAAGCGCCCACCCGTGTCATCAAACCCCACCAGCGGCAACAGCACCAGGTCCAGTGCCCAGACTTTGCGTTGGCGTGCGGGGTTGATGCGTGGTTCGAGAATTCGGAAGCGATTGGGGATTAATTGCTCGCCGGGGCTGATGCGCTGAAAGACCATTTTGGTTCTTGGCCAGGCATTGAGTACGGGCAAGTACGTGATTTTGCCGCGCCGCTGGGCTTCGCGCAGCAGCAGGCGAGGGTCTATTTCACCGTCAGTGGGCAGGTACAGCGAGATGTGTTTGGCGCGGCGGAACAGCGGGTGTTGCGCCAGTTGCCGGTAAAGGCCACGGGCGGCCTGGCGTTGCTGACAGGGCGTCAGCTCGCGGCGAGCCTTGCGCAGCAGTCGGCGAAGTTGCGGGCGTGTGGGCGTCGCAGGTTCGGTCATGATGGCGTGCTGTTCAGGCTCGAGTGCGCCGCAACGCGGTCTCGCAGAAAATCAATGCCAGCCAGTGGCTGGCATTGACCAAGAAATCAGGCTCCCCGACGTACCGCTGTCGGCTTGGCCCTTGAACCCGAAAGTTCAAGGTGGAAGTTGCAGTAGACCTTAAGGCTTTCCGTCGAGCGGACATGCACACCGGTCCAACGTGCAAGCTCCAGGGTAGTGCGAATCGGCTCAGGGACATCGCTAACTGGCGAATACTCCAGGGAGTGACGCGAGTATACCCCAAAGAAACGTTTTGAATCAGCTTTGGCGTTCGTTCGGATCAGTGGCCAGTACCAGGTCGACGCGATCGAGCAGGTCGCGCACCTGTTCACGGGTGGCGGTGCTGGGCTGAACATCGACAGTTTTCTGCGGGTCGTTCTGTTTGTGCAGCAGGTCGTGGGTGATGTTGAGTGCGGCCATCACGGCGATACGGTCAGCACCAATGACTTTTCCGCTGCTGCGGATCTCACGCATCTTGCCATCCAGATAACGGGCGGCATTCACCAGGTTGCTGCGCTCTTCCTGGGGACACATGATCGAGTATTCTTTATCGAGGATGTGGACGGTGACGCTATTGCTTGAACTCATGAGTCTTGCTCCAGGGCTTTGAGGCGCGAAATCATCGATTCCACCTTGTGTCGGGCGATTTCGTTTTTTTCAATGAGGTGCGCGCGTTCCTCGCGCCAAGTCTTTTCCTGAGCAAGTAAGAGTCCGTTTTGACGCTTAAGTTGCTCGACTCGGCTAATCAACAGTTCAAGTCTAGCCATCAGTGCATGCAGGTCGGTGTCTTCCATATGTGTCCTACTGTGTCTTTTCTGATGGAGAGTGACTGCCAGGCATTGACGCCTTGATGGTCTGGCTCGTCTGCCGATGCTAGGATACAAGGCCTTCATTCTAGACATAGCGCCGCTTGGCGCATAGCTGACCATGCCTATCCAGAACTCTCCGTACCAAGCCTTTGCCACCCTGCTGACCAACAGCGGGTATAACGTGTCGCCTGCCGAACTGCATGGCCTGTTGCTGGGCCGCAGTTGCGCCGGCGCTGGCTTTGACCACGCCAGTTGGCTGGAAGCCGCCGCCGAACTGCTCGAAGGCGAGATCCAGGACAACGTCCGCAATGCCCTGATCGGTTTGCAAGAAATGGTCAAAGGCGAGCTGACCAGTGACGACATGACGGTCGTGCTGCTGTTGCCGACGGACGACGCGCCGCTGACCGAGCGCGCCGCTGCCTTGGGCGAATGGTGCCAAGGGTTTTTGACCGGCTTCGGGCTGACCCGCCGTGAATACGCCCTGAGCACCGAGGCCTCCGAAGTGCTGCAGGACCTGGCTGCCATTGCTCAGGTGCAGGATGCGCTGGAAGAGTCCGATGACGGCGAAAACGACTATATGGAAGTGATGGAATACCTGCGCGTTGCGCCGCTGTTGCTGTTCACCGAAACCAAAAAAACCGATGAGTCGGCCGCCAAGCCTTCGCTGCACTGATTGATCGTCAAGAGGGAACCTGTCTGCCCATGATCCATATCCCGAAGTCGGAATACACCCGTCGCCGCAAGGCGCTCATGGCGCAGATGGAGCCCAACAGCATTGCGATTCTGCCCGCTGCGGCCGTGGCCATTCGTAATCGTGATGTGGAACATGTGTACCGCCAGGACAGTAACTTTCAGTACCTGAGCGGCTTTCCCGAACCGCAGGCCGTGATCGTACTGATCCCAGGCCGTGTTCACGGCGAATACGTGCTGTTTTGCCGTGAGCGCAATGCCGAGCGAGAGTTGTGGGACGGTTTGCGCGCCGGCCAGGAAGGTGCCATTCGTGACTACAACGCTGACGATGCCTTTCCGATCACCGATATTGACGACATTCTGCCTGGGTTGATTGAAGGCCGTAGCCGGGTGTATTCGGCGATGGGCAGCAACCCCGAATTCGATCGCCACTTGATGGAGTGGATCAACAGCATTCGCGCCAAGGCCAGCCTCGGGGCCCAGCCGCCTAACGAGTTTGTTGCGCTGGATCATCTGCTGCATGACATGCGCCTGTATAAATCAGCGGCAGAGATCAAGGTCATGCGCCATGCGGCGCATATTTCTGCGCGTGCGCATGTGCGGGCGATGCAAGCCAGCCGCGCCGGTTTGCATGAATACAGCCTTGAGGCCGAACTGGATTACGAGTTTCGCAAGAGCGGGGCAAAAATGCCGGCGTATGGCTCAATCGTTGCCTCTGGCGACAACAGTTGCATCCTTCACTATCAGGAGAACGACGCCCTGCTCAAAGCGGGTGATCTGGTGCTGATTGATGCTGGCTGTGAGATCGATTGCTACGCCAGCGACATCAGCCGCACGTTTCCGGTGAACGGTCGGTTTTCTACCGAGCAAAAAGCCATCTACGAACTGGTGCTGGCCGCGCAACACGCGGCTTTCGCCGAAATTGCGCCCAATAAACACTGGAACCAGGCGCACGAAGCAACGGTTCGTGTCATCACGGCGGGGCTGGTGGACCTGGGGCTGCTGCAGGGCGATGTCGATGCGTTGATTGCCAGCGAAGCCTACAAGGCCTTTTACATGCACCGCGCCGGCCACTGGCTGGGGCTCGATGTGCATGATGTGGGCGAATACAAGGTCGGCGGAGAATGGCGGGTGCTGGAAGTCGGGATGACCCTGACCGTGGAGCCCGGTATCTACATCAGCCCGACGAATCTGGATGTCGCGAAAAAATGGCGAGGCATTGGCGTACGGATTGAGGACGACGTGGTGGTCACTAAACAGGGTTGTGACATTCTGACCAGCGACGTGCCCAAAACGGTCGCTGAGATCGAAGCCTTGATGGCGGCGGCCACAGTGAGTGCGGCATGAGCCGAGTCAACCTGGCGATTATCGGTGGCGGCCTGGTGGGTGCAAGCCTGGCGCTGGCATTGCAGGCCGGGGCCAAGGCGCGTGGCTGGAAGATCGTACTGATCGAGCCGTTCGCCCCCGGGAACAGTTTTCAGCCGAGTTATGACGCCCGCTCTTCAGCGCTGAGCTACGGTGCGCGGCTTATCTATGAGCGCCTGGGCGTGTGGGCGAGCCTCAGCGAACGGGCCGAGCCCATCAAGGACATTCACGTGTCCGACCGCGGGCGCTTCTCGACGGCGCGCTTGTCTGCCCGTGACGAAGGCGTTCCGGCACTGGGCTATGTGGTCGAAAACGCCTGGCTGGGGCATTGCCTGTGGAAAGGGCTCGACCCGGACGTCATCCAGTGGCGTTGCCCGGTGGAGGTCACTCAACTGCAGCCGCTGGAAAATGGCTACCGCCTGAGCCTCAATGATGACACCACGCTCGATTGTGATCTGGCCGTGCTGGCGGATGGCGGCCGTTCCGGGCTGCGCGAGCAGTTGGGTATTCACGTAAGCAAGCGGCCTTATGACCAAAGCGCGTTGATCGCCAATATCACACCCAGCCAGCCCCATGAAGGCAGGGCATTCGAGCGCTTTACCGAGGAAGGCCCGATGGCCTTGCTGCCGTTGCCCGACAACCGTTGTGCCTTGGTGTGGACGCGGTTGGGGATGGATGCACAGCGCTTGGCCGAGTTGGATGAGCGCCTTTTTCTCAGTGAGTTGCAGGGCGTGTTCGGCTACCGCCTGGGTACGCTTAAACATGTCGGGGCGCGGCATTTGTACCCCCTCACGCTGATTGAAGCGCAGGAGCAGGTACGCCCGCATTTGGTGGTGCTGGGCAACGCGGCCCACAGCTTGCACCCGATTGCCGGCCAAGGTTTTAACCTGTCGTTGCGCGATGCTCAAGCCCTGGCCGAGACACTGCTGGCGAGTGATAAAACGCCCGGTGACCTGGCCACGCTGTTGAGTTATCAACACCGTCAGGCGCTTGATCAGACGCTAACCATCGGTTTCTCGGATCAAGTCACGCGCTTGTTTGGCAGTGACCAGACGCTGATTTCATTCGGTCGCAACCTCGGTTTGCTGGGCCTCGATTTACTGCCCCCGGCCAAACGCTGGTTTGCCCGCCAGGCGATGGGCCTGGGAACGCGCGCTGACCCTTGATGACCGGGGCGCGAGCGCCCTATGTCGATCCTTTTTTTCAGATGCGGCGTACGCCGCTCACGAGACAGGCTTAAAGCATGGAAATGCGCGCAGATCTGCTGATTGTTGGGGCCGGAATGGTCGGAAGCGCCTTGGCGCTGGCGCTCAAGGACAGCGGGCTAAAGATCTTGCTGCTCGACGGCGGTTCGTTGAGCGTGAAAGCGTTCGACCCGCAAGCACCGTTTGAACCCCGTGTCAGTGCCTTGTCGGCGGCCAGCCAGCGTATCCTCGGCCGCCTCGGTGCTTGGGACGGCATCGTTGCCCGTCGTCTTGGCCCGTACTCGCACATGCAGGTATGGGAGGGGAGCGGCACGGGGCACATCCACTTTTCTGCGGCCAGCGTGCATGCCGACGTTCTGGGCCACATTGTCGAAAACCGTGTGGTGCAGGATGCCTTGATTGAGCGTTTACAGGGCACAGGTATTGAAATGCTGGCCAATGCCCGAATGGAACAGATGCGCCGTTCGGGCGACGACTGGCTACTCACATTGGCCGACGGCCGCACCCTGCGGGCTCCGCTGGTAATTGCCGCCGATGGGGCAAACTCCGCTGTGCGCCGGCTCACCGGTACCGAAACCCGCGAGTGGGACTATTTGCACCATGCCATTGTCACCAGTGTGCGCTGCGCCGAACCCCACCAGCACACCGCCTGGCAGCGCTTTACCGATGACGGCCCGCTGGCTTTCCTGCCGCTGGCGCGTGACGGCCAACAGGACTGGTGCTCGATCGTGTGGTCGACCACACCGGAGCAGGCTGAGCACCTGATGGCGTTGGACGACGCAGGGTTTTGCCGTGAGCTGACGTTTGCCTTTGAAGGGCGACTGGGCGATGTGGTGAGCGTTGACCCGCGCGTTTGCGTGCCACTGCGCCAACGTCATGCCAAGCGTTATGTGGCGCAAGGGCTGGCGCTGATTGGTGATGCGGCGCACACCATTCACCCGCTGGCCGGGCAAGGCGTAAACCTGGGCTTTCTGGATGCCGCGGTGCTGGCGGATGTGCTGATGCACGCGCTTGACCGGGGTGAGGCGCTGGCGGATGTGCGCGTATTGAGCCGCTTCGAACGGCGGCGCATGCCGCATAACCTGGCACTCATGGCCGCGATGGAAGGTTTCGAGCGCCTGTTTCAGGCCAACTCACTGACGGCGCGCCTGGTGCGTAATACCGGGCTGAAATGGGTCAATCAAATGCCTGAAGCCAAAGCCCTGTTTGTGCGCCAGGCGCTGGGCTTGAGCGGCGACCTGCCACCCTTGGCCAGACCCTGACGGCGGCAGGAGCGAGCTTGTTTTTAAGATCAAAAGATCGCGAGCAAGCTCGCTTCTACGGTTGCTTTGCAACATCTGGTTACGCCTCGGGGGCGAGTTAGGTTGAGCTGGCAAATGTGATTCACTACCATTTACACCCGTTTCGCATTGAGAGAGACCGCTCCCATGTTGGCACCCAAGCGTCTACTGACTGCCCTGGCCCTTACCGTGTTCGCGAGCAGTGTGTCTGCCGCCGATGAGGTGGTGGTTTACTCCTCGCGTATCGACGAGCTGATAAAGCCGGTCTTTGATGCCTACACCGCCAAGACCGGCGTCAAGGTCAAGTTCATCACAGACAAAGAAGCACCGCTCATGCAGCGCATCAAGGCCGAAGGGCAAAATGCCACGGCTGACCTGCTGCTGACCGTTGATGCAGGCAACCTGTGGCAGGCCGAGCAAATGGGCATTCTGCAGCCGCTCAAGTCCGATGTGATCGACAAAAATATCCCGCCGCAATATCGCTCTTCGTCCCACGAGTGGACAGGCTTGAGCCTGCGCGCCCGTACCATCGCGTACTCCACCGATCGGGTAAAACCTGAAGAACTGTCCACCTACGAAGCCCTGGCAGACAAAAACTGGGAAGGCCGGCTGTGCCTGCGCACGGCGAAAAAGGTCTACAACCAGTCGCTGACCGCCACCATGATTGAAGTCAATGGCCCCGAGAACACCGAGAAAGTGCTCAAGGGCTGGGTGAACAACCTGTCCACCGACGTATTCTCCGATGACATTGCGGTGCTTGAAGCGATCAACGCCGGGCAGTGCGACGTCGGCATCGTCAACACCTACTACTACGGCCGTCTGCACAAGCAGAACCCGAAGCTGGCGGTAAAACTGTTCTGGCCCAATCAGGCGGACCGTGGCGTGCACGTTAACTTGTCGGGCATCGGCCTGACCAAATATGCGCCGCACCCTGAAGCCGCCAAGGCGCTGGTAGAGTGGATGACCACCCCTGAAGCGCAGGCGATTTTTGCGGGCACTAACCAGGAGTTCCCGGCCAACCCAAGCGTTGCGCCGTCCGCTGAAGTCGCCAGCTGGGGCAGCTTCAAAGCCGATGCGTTGCCGGTTGAAGTGGCAGGCAAGCGCCAGGCTGAAGCGATCCGCATGATGGACCGCGCAGGCTGGAATTGATTAAGCAATACGACGCATAGATTTTGTAGCCGCTGTCGCAGGCTGCGATAAGGCCCGCCAGGCCTTCGCTCTTGAACGAGTGGGGCCGCTATGCGGCCCATCGCAGTTTGCGCCAGCGGCTACTGGGTTTGAGTATCACTGCAACCGCTTTCCGAGAGTTCTTCGTGGCCCATCCCGCCCAACGTCGTTGGTACCCGCTGGTTTTTGGCATTGCTGCTTTGGTGCTACTGCCGCTGAGTGTTTTGTTGTTGTCCTGGCAAACCCTGGATGTCCAGATCTGGAGCCATCTGTGGGACACACAAATGCCGCGTCTGTTGGGCAACACCCTGACGTTGATTGTTGGCGTAGGGATTGGCGTGACGCTGCTCGGCGTGAGCCTGGCGTGGCTGACCAGCCTGTGTGAATTTCCCGGCAGGCGTTGGCTCGATTGGGCGTTGATGTTGCCGTTTGCGATTCCTGCTTACGTGCTGGCGTTTGTCTTTGTCGGCCTGCTGGATTTTGCCGGGCCTGTGCAAACCCTGCTGCGCGAGTGGTTTGGCATGGGCTTGCGATTGCCACGGGTGCGCTCCACGGGGGGCGTGATCATCGTGTTGATCCTGGTGTTCTACCCCTATGTTTACCTGCTGGCACGTACCGCGTTTCTGGCCCAGGGCAAGGGGCTGATGGAGGCGGCACGCGTGCTGGGGCAAAGCCCGTGGCAGGCATTCTGGCGCGTGGCCTTGCCGATGGCCCGCCCGGCCATTGGTGCCGGGGTCGCCTTGGCGTTGATGGAGACCCTGGCCGACTTCGGTGCGGTGTCGGTGTTCAACTTCGACACCTTCACCACCGCCATTTACAAAACCTGGTATGGCTTCTTCAGCCTCTCAACGGCTGCGCAACTGGCCAGCTTGCTGTTGCTGGTGGTGATGGTGGTGCTCTACGGCGAACGCCGCGCGCGCGGTGCCAGTCGCGCCAGTAACGAACGCCCCCGGGTCAAGGCGTTGTATACCTTGAGCGGCCCCAAAGCCTGGCTGGCCAGTGGCTGGTGTTTATTGGTGTTCGCCTGTGCGTTTGTCATCCCGATGCTGCAATTGGTGGTGTGGTTTTGGCAGCGCGGGCGTTTCGATCTGGATGAGCGTTACACCGGCCTGATCGTGCACACGTTGTACCTGGGGGGCATGGCGGCGCTGATTACCGTCTGCGTGGCGCTGGTGCTGGCGTTTGCACGGCGTCAGGCACCCACCCGGGCCATTCGTGCGGGGGTCAGCCTGGCGAACCTGGGGTATGCCTTGCCGGGTTCGGTGCTGGCCGTGTCCATCATGCTGGCGTTCAGCTACCTGGATCGTGAGCTGGTGATTCCCGTTTCCGGTTGGCTGGGCGGGGCGGGCAAACCGCTGTTGCTGGGCAGCTTGTCGGCGCTGTTGCTGGCGTATCTGGTGCGCTTTATCGCGGTGGCCTATGGGCCGCTGGAAAACAGCTTGGCGCGTATTCGTCCTTCCTTGCCCGAGGCCGCGCGCAGTTTGGGCGTGAGTGGGCCACGACTGTTTTTCAAAGTGTATCTGCCGTTATTACTGCCAGGCACGTTGAGCGCGGCCTTGTTGGTGTTTGTGGACGTGCTCAAGGAAATGCCGGCCACCTTGCTGATGCGTCCGTTCGGGTGGGACACACTGGCGGTGCGTATCTTTGAAATGACCAGCGAAGGCGAATGGGCCCGTGCCTCGCTGCCAGCCTTGACGCTCGTGCTGGTAGGCCTGTTGCCAGTGATCGGGCTGATTCGTCGCTCGGCCCATCGCAACGGTTAGGTGCCAGCCTTCCGTCATACGGCTACAATGCGCGGCATTCGGTGCGGTCTGTCTGTCAGGCCAGGTTCTCTGTTAAACACGGCGCGGTCTTTTTAACAGACCGTGTGTGCACAACAAGCCTGTCCGCACCTTCGCCAAGCCCGGAAGGAGAAACCCATGGGACAGCGCACGCCTTTGTATGACCTGCATCTCGCCCTCGGCGCGAAGATGGTCGATTTTGGCGGTTGGGATATGCCCTTGCATTACGGCTCGCAAGTCGAAGAGCACCACGAGGTGCGTCGCGATTGCGGGGTATTTGATGTCTCGCACATGACTGTGATCGACATTGAGGGGCACCAGGCCAAGGAGTGGTTGCAGCAGTTGCTGGCCAATGATGTTGATCGCCTGAACACCCCCGGCCGAGCGCTTTACAGCGCCATGCTCAATGAGCAGGGCGGTGTGGTGGACGATATGATCGTGTACCTGATGCCCGAGGGGTATCGTTTGATCGTTAACGCCGCCACCCGCGACCAAGACCTGGCCTGGATGAACGCCCAGCGTCAGGGCTACGACGTGATACTGATTGAACGCCCTGAGTTGGCCCTGTTGGCGGTTCAAGGCCCTCAGGCGCGCCATAAGGTGGCCGAGCTGGTGACGCAGGCTCGCAGCCAGCTCATCCACCAGCTCAAGCCTTTTGAGGCGCAGAGTAACGGCGACTGGTTTATCGCGCGCACGGGGTATACGGGCGAGGATGGCCTGGAAATCCTGCTCCCGGCCGATCAAGCGCCCGCCTTTTTCAACGAACTGGTCGGTGCGGGTATTTCCCCCATTGGCCTGGGGGCGCGCGACACCTTGCGCCTTGAAGCCGGCATGAACCTTTACGGGCAAGACATCCACCTGGGGGTTTCACCGCTGTGTGCCAACATGGCCTGGACGATTGCCTGGCAACCTGAGTCGCGACAGTTCATTGGCCGCCACGCCCTGGAAGCTGAAAAAGCCAAGGGTGTGCAGTTCAAACTCGTGGGTTTGGTGCTGGAAGAGCGCGGAGTGCTGCGTGCTCATCAGGTGGTTCGTATCGCGGATGTTGGCGAAGGGGAGATCACCAGTGGTAGCTTCTCTCCTACGTTGAGCAAATCCATTGCCCTGGCACGAGTGCCGATTGCAACCGCTGACCGTGCCGAGGTAGAAATTCGGGGCAAGTGGTACCCGGTTCGCGTGGTTAAACCGACTTTTGTTCGTCTTGGTAAAGCTTTGATCTAACGTTTACGGGCGAGTTTGCACAGGGTGCGGGCCGCTGACATTTCTTCTTGAGGACACCCAATATGAGCCTGATCCCTGCCGAGTTGCGCTTTGCTGAAAGTCACGAATGGTCCCGCCTGGAAACGGATGGCACGATTACTGTCGGTATCAGCGACCATGCCCAGGAAGCTTTGGGAGACGTGGTGTTTGTTGAACTGGCTGAAGTGGGCAAAGTATTTGCCGCAGGCGATGTAGCGGGGGTTGTGGAGTCGGTAAAAGCCGCTTCGGACATCTACGCGCCGGTATCAGGTGAGGTGATCGCGGTTAACGAAGCATTGGCAGACAGCCCGGAAGGCCTGAACGAAGCGCCGTATGACAACTGGATCTTCAAGCTCAAGCCCGCCAACACGGCTGAGCTGGAAAAACTGCTGGACGCTGCAGGCTACAAAGCCGCCATCGGCGAATAAACCGCCCTGTCGAAATGGGGTGGTGGGCTCGCACTTCACCACCCTGCAGGAGCGGGCTTGCTCG
The DNA here is from genome assembly GCF_030150285.1 of Pseudomonas sp. GTDB lineage: Bacteria > Pseudomonadota > Gammaproteobacteria > Pseudomonadales > Pseudomonadaceae > Aquipseudomonas. The sequence goes on from NZ_JASLGE010000079.1 coordinate 79,331, forward strand.
CGATCTTTGTTTTTAAAGATCAAAAGATCGCGAGCAAACGCCTACCGTTTATTCGGGTTTCAGTACGGCTTTAACCGCCGCCACCGAGCGCTCTACATCCGCCTTGGTCATGGCCGTGAACATGGGCAGCGACACGATCAGCCGGCCCACACGCTCCGCCACCGGCAACATCCCTTCCTTGAAGCCCCGCGCACGGTACAAGCTCAGCAGGTGAATCGGCGGGTAGTGATAACCCACGCCCACGCCCAATGCCTGCATGTCTTTCATAAAGGTCGCACGCGCAGGTTCGCCGTCTTTACGCTCGGGCAATACCAATTGAAACAGGTGCCAGTTGGTGTTGTTGAAATCAGCCACCGGCAGTTGTGCGCCGTACTCGGCCTCGAAGTCCGGGCCAAAGCATTCAAAATAGTGCTTGGCCAATGCGCGACGGTGGGCGGTGATGCTCTCGATATGGGCGAACTGGCCCAAGCCAATGGCGGCAGCAATGTCGGTCATGTTGAATTTGCCGCCCAGTACGTCGACATCCAGCCCGTCAAAACCGGTACGGGTCACGCCTTGCAGGCGATATTTTTCAGCCAGGCGTGCTTCGTCTTCGTTGTTCAGCACCAAACAGCCGCCCTCCGAAGAGGTGATGTTTTTGTTGGCCTGAAAACTGAACGATACAAAGTCGCCCTGCGCGCCAATGCGCTGGCCGTTCCAGCTTGAGCCCAAGGCCTGGGCCGCGTCTTCGATGACGCGCAGGTTGTGCTTTTTGGCCAGTGCGTAGAGTGCTTCCATGTCCACCGGCAAGCCCGACAGGTACACCGGAATAATCGCCTTGGTGCGCGCAGTGATGGCCGCTTCGACCTGCGCCAGATCGATGTTGCGGGTCACCGGGTCGATATCCGCAAACACTGGCGTGGCACCAACTTCAATAATGACGTTGGCGGTAGCGACCCAAGAGATGGACGTGGTGATGACTTCATCACCCGCGCCAATACCGGCAATGCGCAGAGCGATTTCCATTGTGCAGGTGCCGGAGTTGAAGGTGCGCACCGGGCGCCCACCAAAGTATTCGCTCAGTTGGGCCTCGAACGCTTGAACCTTGGGCCCGCTGGTGATCCAGCCCGAACGCAGCACGTCGCCCACGGCGGCAATGGTGGCTTCATCAATAGTGGGTTTGGAAAACGGCAAGAAAGGCAGTGAGCTCATAGAGGCAAGACATCCGATGTGAAAATGAGTGGGCGCAGCATACCCAGAGCATGGCTCAAATCGTATGAAAATTCTGTATTTAGGCTGAATGAGGTGAGCGCATTGCGTAGCCGCTGCCGCCGTTCAAGCCTCGGCGGGCAGCGACTCAGAGGCAGGATTTATTCCGCTGAAGCGTTTTTAGCCAGAATGGCATTGGCCAAATCCATGTCACTGACTTTCAGGTTCGGGTTGTCAGCGCGCACTTGCTGCATGGCCGATTCAAGGTACGGGCCACGGATCGAGCCGTTGCTGGCTACGAAGCTGCCTGCATCATCCTGGGCCGCGATCACTTTGCGGTCCTTCTTGAACGTCAGGTAGGTAGACCCTGTGGTTGCACCCGACGACAGAACATCGCGCCAAAAACCGTCAGCCATTACAGAACCAACGGGCAGTGACAGCAACGCAACAGCAGCGACAGCATATTTGAGACGCATGGCGGTGACTCCAAATAGGTTAACTGACAGGTTTGATCGCGTCGGCGTCAGTCAAGTTCCGCGCCCCATCGCATTGAAGCAGCTATTGCTCATATTCTTTGCGGGTTTCCCGACGAAGTGTGGGGTGTCACCCTTAAGGCTTCCTCCAGTGTTGTTGTGCCAGCGGCCACACGTTGAGCGGCCGCCAGCCTTAGCGACTGCATGCCCTCGGCACAGGCCTGGGCATGCAGTGCTTTAACGTCGGTGTGTGGGCCAATCGAGGCACTGAGCTGCGGGTTCATGGTCATGATTTCGTACACGCCAGCGCGGCCGCGGTAACCGGTACCGCGACATTCCGCGCACCCGATCGCCCGGCAAGTGTTTGCAGGCACCGGGCGCGCCCAGGTCGGCGCGAACGCATGCCAGTCAGCCGGGGTTACCGGGCATGCGGTTTTGCAGTCAGGGCACAGAGTTCTGACCAGCCTTTGCGCCATGACGCCCAGCAGGGTGGCCTTGATTAAATATGTCGCCACGCCGAGTTCTTGCAGGCGACTGATGGCGCTGGGGGCATCATTGGTGTGCAGCGTCGACAGTACCAGGTGCCCGGTCAATGCGGCCTGAATGGCCATTTCGGCGGTCTCAAGGTCGCGTATTTCGCCCAGCATGATGATGTCCGGGTCCTGACGCATCAGAGCCCGAACGCCACTGGCAAACGTCAGGTCAATAGAGGGCTGTACCTGCATCTGATTAAACGCGGGTTCAATCATCTCGATGGGGTCTTCAAGGGTACAGAGGTTGATCTGCGGGGTTGCCAGTTGCTTTAGCGTGGCATACAGCGTGCTGGTTTTACCGGAGCCGGTGGGGCCGGTAATCAAGATGATGCCGTTGGGTTGGGCGGTGATGTGTTGCCAGCGCTGCAAGTCTTCAGCGGTAAAGCCCAATTGGTCGAATGTTTTAAGCAGCACTTGCGGGTCGAAGAGACGCATTACCATTTTTTCGCCGAAGGCCGTCGGCAGCGTCGCGAGCCGTAATTCGACCTCTGCCCCGGCAGGTGACTGGGTGTTAACGCGACCATCCTGAGGTTTGCGCTTTTCCGCGACATTCATCCGGCCCAGGCTTTTAAGGCGGCTCACGACCGCCACAGTGACCTGTGGCGGGAGCTGATAGACGTTATGCAGCACTCCGTCGATACGAAAGCGCACACAGCCGTGCTCACGACGTGGCTCAATGTGGATGTCGCTGGCCCGTTGCTCGAACGCGTAGTGAAACAACCAGTCGACGATTTTGACGATGGGTGCATCGTCGCTGTCCGGCTCTTCGTCGCCCCCCACATTGAGCGCCTGTTCGGGCGGGCTGCAAGCGCGACCGCTTTGATCGTTAAGCGTGGCACCGGTGACAGACCTGGCCAGTTGATAAAACTCCACGCTCAGGCGCTGAATCTCCAGGGGGTTGGCAACCACTCGGTGGATGGGGCGCTTGAGTACCTGTTTCAAATCGGCCTCCCAACCACTGACCCAAGGCTGCGCACTGGCGATGGTGATCGAGTGTTCATCGGCCGCAACGGCAAGGATTTTGTGGCGCTGAGCAAAAGCAAATGACATGAGCCCGGTCACTGTGGCGACCTCAATCTTCAGCGGGTCAATGCGCAAGTAAGGCTGTTTGCAGTGTTGCGCCAGCCAACAGGTCAAGGTTTCCAGATCGAGTGTTTTGCCGGGGCGGCTGATGTCCTTGAGCTGTTGCCCAGACAAAAAAACCAGGGGGTGAACGGTGCTATCGGGTGTTGTTCGGCCATTGATCAACGCCTGTTCGGCGCAGCTTTGCTGAAGACGGCCTTGAGCAAGCAGTTCGCTGAGCAGGTCGTTGAGGTCCAGCCAGCGGTCAGGGGGGCACGCGCGGTACATGAAAGCTCCTTTAGGCATCGGCTCAAACAGTCCTTGTCTGGCCGTAAGTGTCAAAGCCTAGTCGTGCGCGTTCAGCACCGTGTTTTCAATGGTTGCGAGCTGTTACCTCGACAGGTGAATGGCCGAGGTCCTGGCCAACTGGGCGGGTCGCAGTTGCGTGTCGAAGACACTGACCAAGTTGCGCAGTTTTTCACCGATCACCAAGGCACGGTGCCAGCTTTGTTCGTCGCTCAGGATTTCAATACTCAGCGTGTCGCCGTCGCGAATCAGTTCGACGTGTTGGGGTAGCAGTTGCTGCAAGGCGAACAGGTTAAGGACGCGGCACAGTACGTCGGGCTCGGCCTCGGCCTGGATCTGAAAGAGCACCGGGCAAGGGGCCGTATTGCTGGCCCATACGTCGGGGCGGGGCGAAGGGTTGGCTTCCAGAGGCGACATGAAATAACTCCTGATTGGGCAGGAGAAATATTTACACGTTGCCAGGGGTTTTTTTATCTAAAATGCAGTGTTTATTCGAAATGTAGACTTGGATAATTCGTCATTAATTTGCTTGAAGGTATTTTTATGCAAGGCGAGCTGGACGCTTATGACCGCCGCATTCTGGCGCTGTTACAAGAAGATGCTTCGTTATCCAGCGCGCAGATCGCTGAACAGGTGGGGTTGTCACAATCCCCGTGCTGGCGGCGCATTCAGCGAATGAAAGACGAGGGCATTATTCGCGGGCAAGTGACATTGCTGGATCGCAAAAAAATTGGCCTCAACACGCAGATTTTTGCCGAGATCAAACTCAACGCCCACGGCCGTTCCAATTTCACGGAGTTCACCGAAGCAATACGTGGTTTTCCCGAAGTACTGGAGTGTTATGTGCTGATGGGGGCGGTGGATTTTCTGTTGCGTATCGTGACAGCAGACATCGAAGCCTATGAGCGATTCTTCTTTGAAAAACTGTCGATGGTGCCGGGTATTCAGGAGGTGAACTCCATCGTGGCGCTGTCCGAGATCAAGTCCACGACCTGCCTGCCGGTTTGAGCGGCGATAAAAAACGGCCTTCGCAATGAAGGCCGTTTTCAGGTTACGCGGCTGTCAGTGAACAAACAGCGCAATCAGAATGATGATCGGGATAGGAATGCCGAGGAAAAACAACAGGAGTGAGCGCATTTTTATTCTCCAGTATTAACGGGTGACTGTCGGGTTATTGAGGTAGGTCACGGCGTCACGGCGACGACCGCCAAAGGTGGCGCACAGGCTGGCAAAGAATGCGCCGATCAACAGCGACAGGAACATCCACAGGGTGGTCCAGGCGGCGGCTTTAGCGGCTGCATCTGCAGTTTCCTTGGCTTTGACCTTGGCATCGGCAATGGCTTGATGGGCTTTGGCATACACCTCATTGACCCGCTGCTCGGCTTCTGGCTGCGTCAGGTTGGTTCGTTGCGCCACAATCTGAGCGAGGTAGGAGCGGTCTTCGGCGGCCATTTGTCCTTCATTGCTCAGGCTGCGTAAGAAGATGCGGCTGACAACGCCGTGAGCAGCGTCTTCGCTGACGGCGGTGCCACGGTCATCGCGAAACAGCGAGTCAATGAAGTAGTCGGAGGTGGGGTCGCTACCGTCATGGGCTTTGCTGCCAGCGGCACTGGCTGCGGCGGTCACCGCACCTGAGGCCACTCTGGCGGTGGCTTGAACGCCGCTGCCGATGATGCTGCTGGCCGAACCTGCGATCAGGGTCGCCGTGACCAACATGGCCACAGCCCATGACAAAAAGCCGTGCGCGGTGTCGCGAAAGTACACTTCATCGCCGTGCATATCGGCCCATTTGACTCGCAGGCGACCGGCCAGGTAACCGCCCATGCCCGAGGCAATGATTTGGGTCACTGCGAGCCACACGATGGCCGTGATGCCCAGCCCTTTGGCACCGATACCTTCCCCCGCCCACGGTGAAACGGCCGAGAAGCCCAACCCGGCACCCAGCATGATCAACAGGAGAGAAAGTGCAGCGGCGGCCGCCGCGCCTGCAAAAATGGCAGCCCAGGAAACACCGGATTGTCCGCGGGTGTCTGGCTGGTTACCAGGATAGTGCTCGGTCGTCCCGATCATTGTTGTTGTACTCCTGAAGTGATGAGGAATGCAGTCTTCACTTAAGGCATTGCAGGGGCTGTGCCAATCAATGATCTGATTAAAAGTCTATAGATATCAGTTGGTTATATTTTTACGGGTTGCGTGCAACCATGCAGCCTGCATGATGACCCCAGAGAGGACGGGCGTAATGCATTGAAACAAAATGGCGCGGCAGCCGTGTGGCGATCCAAAAAAAGGGAGCCCTTGGGCTCCCGTTTTTGATGACTCAGTCGTGACGGTGTTTATTTTTCTTGCGATGGCCGTAGGCATGGCCTCGACCGCGGTGGTCGTCTCGGTAATAGCGGCGGTTATCGCGGTCGCGGTAGCGGCGATCATCGGCGTCGCTTTTATTGCCCATGTAGTTGCCCAGAGCACCGCCTGCGCCACCGCCGGCGGCTGCGCCGACCAATCCGCCTGTGGTGCCGCCCATGCTGTGGCCCAGAACATTGCCGCCTGCTGCACCCAGCGCACCGCCAATGGCGGCTTCGCCCCGGCTGCGCTTGTCGGCACCGACGGCACTGCCCGCCGCACCGCCAACACCGGCACCGATGGCCGAACCCGTGGTACCGCCGAGTTGTTGGCCGACCACCGCGCCGAGCACCCCGCCTAATGCGCCGCCTACACCGGCTTCAGTGGTGCCGCCCGCCGAGGCCATGCCACTGGCCAGACCAAGGGATAACAAGAGAATCGAGGTGAGCTTCATAGGTGAGCCTACAAAAGGATGACGGCGCGATCCTGAGGCCACTCGCGATTGGTTACAATCGAAATCCGACCAGTAACACGACGTGTACACAGTTGTATAAGTTATTGTTTTTTATAGGGAACTTAATGAATTTCCGGTGGTCTTTTACTGGATACGAAAAGGCCGTTTTCTTGCGAAAACGGCCTTTTTTGTATCTTGATTTTCTCTAGGCGCGGGTCAGCTCGCTTTGGCCATGATCAGCGCCGATGGGCTCGCCGCTTCAAGGTAAATGGCCACGAACTTGGAGGTGGGCGTATGGCTGCCGTCGCCGGTGCTTTCCAGCGGCACCAGCGGGTTCACTTCGGGGTAGTACGCCGCCGCTTGGCCGGCCGGAATATCAAACGCCAGCAAGGTGAAGTTCTTGACTCGGCGCTCGACGGTGTCATTCCAGATTGAAACGATGTCAACTTTCTGCCCCGGCTTGAAGCCCAGACGGATGATGTCGGCTTCGTTCGCAAACAGCACGTCACGTTGCCCTTTGACCCCGCGATAGCGGTCATCAAGGCCATAAATGGTGGTGTTGTACTGGTCGTGTGAGCGCATCGATTGCAGGATCAGGTCTGGCAGCCGACCGGTGGCGCGGGTGCGGGCGTCGACCAAGTCCTGTGGCAAGGCGTTGACCCGGAAGTTGGCGCGTTGGGTCGGGGTGTTCCACTGGCGCGCGCCGGCCGAGTTGCCGAGGTAGAACCCACCCGGGTTTTTGAGGCGTGTGTTGAAGTCTTTGAAGCCTGGAATGGTGTCTGCGATCAGGTCGCGGATACGGCTGTAATCGGCGACCGCCCAATTCCAGTCAATCGGTTGGGTGCCCAGGGTTGCGGCGGCGATGCCGGCAATGATCGCAGGCTCGGAGCGCATATGACTGGACAGTGGCTGCAACTGCCCGTTGGAGGCGTGCACCATGCTGAATGAGTCTTCAACGGTGACGGCTTGCGGGCCTTCGGCCTGGATATCGATGTCGGTACGGCCCAGGCACGGCAAAATCAGCGCTTCTTTGCCATGCATGAGGTGGCTGCGGTTGAGCTTGGTGCTGATCTGCACGGTCAGGTCGCAGTTGCGCAGGGCTTGTGCGGTGCGCGGGCTGTCGGGCGTGGCCTGGGCAAAGTTGCCGCCCAGGGCGATAAAGACCTTGGCGCGGCCTTCCAGCATCGCGTGGATGGCTTCAACCACGTTGTGGCCGTTTTCACGCGGCACCTTGAAGTCGAACCGGCGCTCCAGGGCATCGAGAAAGGCCACCGGTGGGCGTTCGTTAATGCCCATCGTGCGGTCGCCTTGCACGTTACTGTGGCCCCGTACCGGGCACAGGCCCGCGCCAGGTCGGCCGATGTTGCCGCGCAACAGCATCAGGCTGGCGATTTCCTGAATGGTTTGCACCGAGTGCCGGTGTTGGGTGATGCCCATCGCCCAGCACATGATCACGCTCTTGCCCTTGAGGTACATGCGCGCGGCCCGTTCGACCTCGACGAGGGGCAGCCCGGACTGCTCGACGATGTGTTCCCACGAGGTGTCATCCACGGTCGAAAGGTAATCGAGAAGGCCTGCGGTGTGCTCATTCAAAAAGGCGTGGTCAAACACGGCAGGCTCGCCCGCCGCTTGGGCGTCGCGCTCCCACTGCAACAGAAACTTGGCCATGCCGCGCAGCAACGCCATGTCGCCGCCCAGTGCGGGGCGCAGGTAGGCGGTATTGGTTGGGCGGTCGCCGTTGGTGAGCATTTCCAGCGGGTGCTGCGGGTGTTGGAAGCGCTCCAGCCCACGCTCTTTGAGCGGGTTGACGCAGATCACCTGGGCACCGCGGTTGACTGCTTCACGCAACGGTTCAAGCATGCGCGGGTGGTTGGTGCCGGGGTTCTGCCCGAGTACAAAAATGGTGTCAGCATGTTCGAAGTCATCAAAGGTCACGGTGCCTTTGCCCACCCCGATACTTTGCGCCAGGGCTACGCCGCTGGCCTCGTGGCACATGTTTGAACAGTCCGGGAAGTTGTTGCTGCCCAGCGAACGCACAAACAATTGATACAGATAAGCGGCTTCGTTGCTCGCCCGGCCCGAGGTGTAGAACTCGGCTTCATTGGGGCTGGACAGACTGTGCAGATGCTTGGCAATCAACGCGAAAGCGGCGTCCCAACTGATGGGTTCGTAGCGGTCTGTTTCGGCGTTGTAGCGCATGGGCTCGGTCAGGCGGCCTTGATACTCCAGCCAGTAGTCGCTTTGCTCCAGCAAGGCGCTGACGCTGTGCTTGGCGAAGAACGCGGGGTCTACCCGGCGTTTGGTCGCTTCCCAGTTCACGGCTTTGGCACCGTTTTCGCAAAACTTGATCAGGCCGCTTTCCGGCGAATCACCCCAAGCACAACCGGGGCAGTCAAAGCCGCCGTTCTGGTTGGTCTTGAGCATCATGCGCAGGTTTTTCAGGGCGTTGTCGCTGGTCAACCAGGCTTGCGCCACACTGATCAGCGCTCCCCAGCCGCCGGCTGGGCCTTTGTAGGGCTTGTAGCGTGGCGTCGGGGTTTTATCGGCTTGATGGTGAGTGCTCACGAGGGGTTCTCCTGCACCGGGCTGTACACACGCGGCGCGCTTTTTTGCGGCAGATGAATAAGGTTGAGGTTGTGACGCCGAGCCCATTGCACGGCCAGGCCGGTGGGCGAGGACAGGCTGATGAGGGTCTGGATTCCGGCGCGCAACACTTTTTGAATCAGTTCAAGGCTGCAACGGCTGGTGACGATGGCGGTGCCACCGGCCAGGTCGATCTGTTGGCGAACCAGCGCACCGATCAATTTGTCGAGAGCGTTATGGCGGCCAATGTCTTCGCGGCCCATCAGCAGCCGGCCATGGCCGTCCATGTACACCGCAGCGTGCACGGCACCGCAGTGCATGCCCAATGGTTGGAATTCGCTAATGCGCTGGCGCAAACCGTCGAGCCATTGCGCCGGCGGCAACGGCGCGCCGGGCAATACGCTGAGGTCCGGCAGCGCCTGTTCAACGGCTTCGACACCGCACAAGCCGCAGCCGCTGGTGCCGGCCAGTTGGCGGCGTTGCTGCTTGAGGTTCCAGAAGGCGCGGCTGGCGATTTCGACCTGCGCGTAATGGGCCGAACCGGCACCCGTGAGCGTAAGGTCATAGATGTCGGCAGGGTCTTCGATAATGCCGCTGCCCAGGCTGAAGCCGACAATAAAGTCTTCAAGGTCAGTGGGGGTGACGAGCATCACGGCCTGGCTGATGCCGTTGTAGGCAATGGCCAGCGCCACTTCTTCGGCCAAGGCGGTTTCGGCACCGCTGCTGTGGTCCAGCGTGACGTAGTGATAATGCTGACTGGCAGCGGGCGCGGGCGAATCAGAGACAGGCGCCGCGCACTGTGGGCGCTTGGCGTTCATAAGCTGTACCGATGATCAATCCAACCGTTAGCGTAGGCGCGACACTGCGTCGCGTCTAATCGCTAGCGTTGATCCATTGATAGACCGCGCTGATCAGTCGAGGGCGAGTGATTTTTTATACAGGGCAAAACAGGCTTCAGCGAGTGCCGATCGCGGGGCCTCGCGCCGCATGATCAAGCCCAGTGGCGACAGGGTTTTCGCGTCTTCGATAGGGTGCAGGCGCAAGTTGTCTGTGAGCGCTTCAAGCCCGCCTTCAAGCGGCATCACCGCACAGCAGAGCCCCCCGTGAACCGCTTGCAGCAGTTGATGGACCGCATCGGTTTGCAGCAGTGGTTGCGGCGTGAGGCCCCGGCTATGGAAATTGTGGTCAATGGATTGGCGAAAGTGCATACCGCCACTGAGCAAGGCCAGGGGTAACTCAATCAGGGCTTGCCAGCTCAAGGGCTGCTCGCCAAAGCTGAAATACCGCTGGTCGTAAAGTAACCCCATGCGGGTATCACCGAGGGGCAGAGAGTCAAAACGCTCGTGGTCGAGATGGTCCAGATAGGACACGCCCACGTCCAGCCGGTTGCTGGCCAGTTGTTCAATCATCTGCTCGGAGCTGAGGGCTGACAGTTCGAAGCGCAGTTCAGGGTGGTCGAGGTGCAGACGCTGCATTAAAAGCAGCGGATCAAAACTCGACAGCGGTACCACGCCCAACCGTAGCGTACCGACCAGATTACCCCGACAGGCGGCTGCCTCGGCCAGCAGGCCATCGTAGGCGGCCAACACGGTTTTGGCCCAGGCCAGCACCCGCTCGCCGGGGGCGGTAAAGCTTTCGAAGCGTTGGCCGCGATTGACCAGTTGCAGGTCGAGTTCTTGCTCAAGGCTGCGCAGGCGCATCGATAGCGTGGGTTGGGTGATATGGCAACGGGCAGCGGCCTGGCCGAAATGCCGGGTTTCATCCAGGGCAATGAGGAATTTCAGCTGTTTGATGTCCATCGTTGCTCCAGCAATGATGGTCTACGCTCAGGTCTCAGGATATTTTCAACCTTGGAGCGTGACCGATGAGCCTATTAAGCTTTGTGAAAGAAGCAGGTGAAAAACTAGCCCACCTGTTTACACCGGGTAATGCCAATGCCTCGGACGAACTCAAAAAGCACGTAGCGGAGGTGGGGTTGGGCAATCCTAATATCAAAGCCGAGGTGGAGGGCGACAAAATTACCCTCAGCGGCGAGGTGGCTACCCAGGAAGAGAAAGAAAAAATCATTCTGGCGGCCGGCAACATTGAGGGCGTGGCCAGTGTTGACGACCAGATCACCGTGACCGGGCCGACCGTTGTGGCTTCGCGTTTTGTCGTGGTGAAAAAAGGTGACACCCTGAGCGCGATTTCGCTGCAGGTGTATGGCGATGCCAACCAGTACAACAAAATCTTTGAAGCCAACAAACCGCTGCTCAAAGACGTGAACAAAATTTACCCAGGGCAGACGCTGCGTATTCCTGAGTAACCTGAACGCGGTAGGAGCGAGCCGTATTGTGGCTCGGCATGCCCTCACCACAGGCTTTGCTCCGTGGGCACGCCGCGATCGGCCATCCCTGGCCGTGTCGCGGCTAATCCGGCGTCCTGCCGGGTTACCCACTGCGCAAAACCTGCGTTCGGCCAGCGTGGTTTAAGGGGGCCCATAGATCAAAAGCACGTCGGCGTTCACGCGCGTAGGAGCGAGCTTGCTCGCGATCTGTTGATCTTTAAAAGCGGTGCCGCCCTGTCTTCGGCCTATCCATTGCTGTGGTCACGGCCACCTAAGGTTCCGGCTTTACGCCGTGCCACTTTGAAAAGCGCAAAGTGGCACGGCGTAAAGCGCAAAGTGGCCAAACGCTTATGCCCCCTACCACTCGGTGCCTCGCAGTGGCTCGGCATACCCTCACACAGGCTTTGCTCCGTGGGCCGCCGCGATCGGCCATCCTTGGCCGTGTCGCAGCTAACCCGGCGTCCTGCCGGGTTACCCACTGCGCAAAACCTGCGTTCGGCCAGCGTGGTTTAAGGGGGCCCATAGATCAAAAGCCAGATCAAACGATCGCGAGCAAGCTCGCTCCTACAATGGCTGGGTTAGGTTGGCTGTAAGCGCCAGCCTAAAACATTGAGCAGGTCGCAGCCGTCGCGCAGCAAGATCGTGGCGGTGGTGGCGAGGTGTTTGAGGTCGACACCGTCAGCGCTCTGGACGTCGCGGCTGGAGAAGGTTTCCATCAATTGAGTCACCGCCAGTACGCGAGCGATGGCATTGGCGTGCAAGACGTCGAGTGGGGCGTTGCGGTCGATGAGTAAGGCGGGGCTGAGGCAGTCGATGGCGGTGAGCGGGATATGGGCGCAATTAGTCATAGGAATATCTCTTTGCTTTGGCGTTGAGCCATTTGTTTTCGTCGCCAAACGAAAACAGGTGGCCACTGTACGCGGGTTGGCGAACCGGTCAAAGCTAAGAAAAACCCGGCAGATCCGAAGATCTCCCGCGCACAGCAGCCATAAAGCACAGCGAGCAAAATACACGCTCCGCCTCATATAGCAATTCTTAGCACCTTCCAAGTCGCCAAACCCGGTCGCCCATTTGGGCGAGCGCTGACTATAGGGGGCGTATTGCAACCGCAGCAATTGGCAAAACTGTGTGAAGGATCCCGCAATTTTGTGGGCACCCTATCCAGGGTAGGAGCAGCCGGTTGACGCTCGATTGCTCGCGATCTTTTCAAACGATCGCGAGCAAGCTCGCTCCTACAGGCCCGTGATTTAGAGCCCTTCCAGCAACTCGCGATAATCCCCCAGCGCGGCGAACTCTTCGGTGTCCTTCGGGCCTTTTTTGCTGTCCGGCTGTTTAACCGCCAGCAAGTGGCCGATGCCAAATGCACGGGCGCTGCGCAGAATCGGCAAGGTGTCATCGATAAACAGGCTGCGGCTCGGGTCAAAGCCAATGTCGGCTTGCAGGGCATCCCAAAACGCCGGGCTTTCTTTGGGGAAACCGTAATCGTGGGAGCTGATCAGGCGCTCGAAATACGGTGCCAGTTCGATGCGCTCCAGCTTCAATGACAACGAATCACGGTGCGCGTTGGTGATCAAAATTACCCGCTTGCCTGCTTGTTTGATCGCCGCTAAAAAAGTGTCTGCATCCGGGCGCAGAGCAATCAGGTGCGCCGTTTCAAGCTTGAGTTCACGCACCGGGATTTTCAACTCGCTGCTCCAGAAATCCAGGCAGTACCACTTCAATTGCCCTGCGTTGTTTTCAAACAGGGGCGTCAGTTCCAGGTCGGCCAGGGCGCGGCTGATGCCATGCAGGTCGGCATAGCGCTGCGGCAGGTGTTCGAGCCAAAAGTGGTTGTCGTAGTGCAGGTCGAGCAGCGTGCCGTCCATGTCCAGCAGAACGGTATCAATGTCGCGCCAAGGTAACGCTGTCATGCAAAACTTCTCCCGCAGTAGAAAAATTTCCGACACAGACAATCGGAAAAGCCGGGGTATAGTAACCCGTTCATATTGAGGACCCGCTATGCGCCAAAAACCCACCGTACTTGCCCGTGAAATTGTTGCCAGTAGCCGATTGTTTCGGGTCGAGGCTGTCCAGTTGCGTTTCTCCAATGGCGTTGAACGCACTTACGAACGGCTGGTGGGGCGCGGCAACGGTTATGGCGCAGTCATGATTGTGGCGATGCTCGACGAAGAGCACGTCATTTTGGTCGAAGAGTACTGCGGCGGAACCGACGAGTATGAAGTGTCGCTGCCCAAAGGCTTGATTGAGCCGGGCGAAGACATTCTGGCGGCGGCCGAGCGTGAGTTGAAAGAAGAGGCCGGCTATGGTGCCCGCCAGTTGGAACACCTGACCGAGCTGTCGTTGTCGCCGGGTTACATGAGCCAGAAAATCCAGGTGGTGCTGGCCACCGATCTGTATGAAGAACGGTTGGAAGGCGACGAGCCGGAGCCGATGCGGGTCGAAAAGATTAGTTTGCGCGATTTGTCGACACTGGTTCAAAACCCGCAATTCAGCGAAGGCCGTGCATTGGCGGCGTTGTATTTGACGCGTGATCTGCTGACCCAACGCGGTTTGTTTCAGCCATGAGTGTTTCTATCGACACCCTGCTCAAAGGCGTGATCACACTGGCCCATAAAGCGGGGGACGCGATTCTGCCGTTCTGGCGCGCCGATGTGGCCGTGACCGCCAAGGCCGACGATTCCCCCGTGACGGCCGCCGACCTGGCCGCGCACCATATTTTGCTGGATGGCCTGACAGCGCTGGCACCGGACATTCCGGTGCTGTCCGAAGAAGACGCCAACATCCCGCAAAGCGTGCGTGCTGGCTGGACGCGCTGGTGGTTGGTAGACCCGCTGGATGGCACCAAAGAGTTTATTTCGGGCAGTGAAGAGTTCACTGTCAACGTGGCGTTGATCGAACACGGGCGCGTGGTGTTTGGCGTGGTCTCGATGCCCACCAGCCGACGGTGTTACTACGGCGGTGAGGGCTTGGGTGCCTGGCGCGAGGATGCCGATGGCGTGGTACCCATCAGCGTGCGTCATACGCCACCTGAGGGTGAGGCGCTGACCGTGGTGGCCAGTCGTCGGCATTCCAGCCCTGAGCAAGAGCGTCTGCTGGCGGGGTTGGAGGCGTGTGTAGGCCCGTTGAAGCTGGCCACGATCGGTAGCTCGTTGAAGTTTTGCCTGCTGGCGGAAGGGGCAGCGGATTGTTACCCCCGTTTGGCCCCGACATCGCAGTGGGACACGGCGGCGGCGCAAGGTGTGCTGGAAGGTGCGGGCGGTGTGGTGTTGCAGCTGGATGGCCAGCCCTTCAGCTACCCGCCGCGGGAATCGCTGCTCAATGATTTTTTCCTGGCGTTACCCGCCAAAGCGCCATGGCGTGCCCCATTGCTGGCATTAGCGCGCCGCTAACTGAAGGTGCGAGCAAGCTCGCTCCTTCAGTCTGTGTGGGGCGCTTTTTCATGGGCACGGGTTAGCGGTGCAACACGTACTGGCCGCTAAACCGTACCGCATCCGCTTCGCCTTCAGCATTGATAACCCGTGTAGCGAGCGTCAGCCGGGCGCGGCCATGGCGGGTGTACATGGCCAGAAATTTTTTCCAGGCCGCTTCATCCGGCGCATCACACAGCACAATGGCGTCTTGGGTCACAGGCAGCGGGTAGCTGATGTGGCCTTCCTGAATCACGATATGCCCCTCATCAATGCCTGCCTCGCGCAGGCTCAAGTGCAGCCAGCCCCAACCCGCCAGTACCGCGCCGCAGTACAGGCTGCCGCCGAACATGGTGCTCTTGTGGTTGATATTGGCCGCCAGCGGCAGGCGCAGGCGCAACTGCCCGGCCTGCCAGTCGAGCACGGTGAGGCCCATCTCGCGGGTGAGCGGGATATCGTGATGAAGGACGGACTCCAGGTAGCAACTGTCGCGGTTCATGCAGGGCGCTCTTTAATCAGATTCGTCAGTGTGGGCGTGGCTGCCACTCTCGAAGCTCAACCCATATTTGCGCAGTTTGTCATGCAAGGTTTTGCGCGGCACGCCCAAGGCTTCGGCCAGCGTGCGCATTGAGCTGTGGGTGCGGGCGAGTTCGGCGGCGATCAGGCCTTTCTCAAACTGTTCGACTTGCTCACTCAATTTGCCTGAGGTCTCCAGGCTGGTGGGGTGATCGGCTTCGGTCGCGTTGTCGTCCAGCGCCAGTTCAAGGCCCAGAGCAAAGCGTTCCGCGACGTTTTGCAACTCGCGCACGTTGCCGGGCCAGGTGTGGCGCAGCAACAGCCCGCGTTGCGCTGGTTGCAGCACGTTATGGGTGACGCCATGACGGGCGCTGGCTTCGTCGGCAAAGTATTTGAACAGCATCAGTACGTCGTCACCGCGCTCGCGCAACGGGGCGATGCGCAGCGGGGCGACGTTTAGCCGGTAGTACAAGTCAGCGCGGAACCGGCCTTGGTCGGCCGCCTGACGCAAGTCTTCCTTGGTGGCGGCGATCACCCGGATATCCAGCGGGATCAACTGGTTACCGCCCAGCCGCTCAACCACGCGCTCTTGCAGCATGCGCAGCAATTTGACTTGCACATCCAGGCTCATGCTTTCGATTTCATCGAGAAACAGCGTGCCGCCATTGGCAAATTCGAATTTGCCGATGCGGCGTTTTTGCGCGCCGGTAAAGGCACCGGGTTCATGGCCGAACAGCTCGCTTTCGACCACCGATTCGGCCAGCGCGCCGGCGTTGATCGCCACAAACGGGCCGTTGCGGCGGCTCGACAGGTCATGCAGCGCCCGGGCCACCACTTCCTTGCCGGAACCGGTCTCACCCAGGATCAACACGTCGGCTTTGGTGGCCGCCAGTGCCCCGATTTGCTCGCGCAACCGCAGCATGGGGGCGGACAACCCCACCAGCCGCGTGCTCAGTTGCTGACGGTCGCTCAAGGCCAGCCGCAGGCTACGGTTGTCCAGCACCAGCGCCCGCAAGGCCAGCGCCCGGCGCACGCTGTCGAGCAGGGCATCGGTGGCAAAGGGCTTTTCCAGAAAGTCGTACGCGCCGGCGCGCATGGCTTGCACCGCGAGCGGGACGTCGCCATGGCCGGTGATCAACAGCACCGGCAAATCCGGGTCTTGGCCGTGGAGTTGGGCCAGCAGTTCCAGACCGTCCATGCCCGGCATGCGAATGTCACTGACCACCACGCCCGGCCAGTCCTTGGCAATGCGTTCGGCCAGCCCGGTGGCTTCAGGCAGCGGCAACACGTTGAGGCCGGCCAGGTCCAGGGTTTGATACAGCGCTTGGCGCAGATGGGGATCGTCATCGATCAGGATGACCTGCACACGCGGGTCAATGGGTTGGCTCATGATCGTGAGTCCTCGGAAGCTTGCAGGCTCACGCCGGGTGCACCGGCGCGCAATCGCAGGGTAATCAGGGCACCGCCCTCCTTGTGGTTGGCAAACAGTAATTCACCGCCAAAGGCACGGGTCAGCGTGTCGCAAATGGCCAGGCCCAAGCCCAGGCCCTGGGTGCGGGTCTTGGTGGTGTAGAACGGCTCGCCCGCGCGGCCCAGTGCTTCCAGGCAAAACCCCGGGCCGTTATCGCGAATGTACAGTGTGACGCCGTCAGCCGTGGCTTGGGCACTGATCCACAGTCGCCGGGGCGGGCCTTTTTCCGTGAGGGCGTCGAGTGCGTTGGCCAGCAAGTTGCCCAGCACCTGGCGCAGGCGGGTTTCTCCGGCTTCGACCCACAACGTGGCGGCGGGCAAGTCGCGCATCAGCTCGACTTCCATGCTGCGTCGTCGCTTGGCCAGCAAGGCCAACGCATCATCCAGGGCCGGTTGCAGGGCAACGCTCTCCGGCGCATGGCGATCACGGCGGGCAAAGGCGCGCAGATGGGCAATGATCGAGGCCATGCGCCCGGTCAGTTCGTTGATCAGCTTAAGGTTGCCGCGGGCGTCGTCGGTGCGCTCATGGTCGAGCAGTTTTTCGGCATTTTCGGCATAACTGCGAATGGCCGCCAGCGGCTGGTTCAGTTCGTGGCTGATGCTGGCCGACATGGTGCCCAGCGCGGACAATTTACCCGCCTGCACCAGGTCATCCTGGGCGCGCACCAGTTCCTGCTGCGCGTGTTCACGTTCCAGCACTTCCTCGCGCAGGCGGCGGTTGAGGCCTTCCAGCTCGCTGGTACGTTCGGCCACACGGGTTTCCAACTCGCGCCGGGCCTTGCCTTCAAAGGCGATACGGTCCAGGTAATGGCGGCGGCGCTGCATCATCAAACCGATCAGTAGCATGATCACCAATAAGGTCGCGCCGCCAATGGCCAGCACGGTGCGTACCGGGCGGTCGATCAAGGTGCGCGGGGCCAGAATGTTGACGCTCCAGCCGGTCTCGCTGATTTTTTGCGTTTGCACCAGCCAGGCGTCCAGGTCGAGGTTCAGCGGCTTGGGGTCGCGGGTCGGGTACGGCAGGATGGCGAAAATGGCCTGGCGTTCCTCTTGTGAGAGCGCGCGGGTGGCTCTAAAGCGCCAGCCAGGGCGAGAGGTGAGGATGACGACGCCGTTATGGTCGGTCACCAGCAGTTGTTCAGGCGTATGGCCCCACAGTTGTTCGGTGTGGTCGAGGTCGACCTTGACCACCAGCACCCCGAGCTTTTTATCGCCTTCGACCACGGGGGCGGCAAAGTAATAACCGCGCTTGCCGGACGTGGTCCCCAGGCCGAAGAAACGGCCCAGATGGCCTTGCATGGCTTCGCTGAAGTAGGGGCGAAACGCGAAGTTGCGGCCAATAAAGCTGTCTTTTTTGTCCCAGTTCGACGTGGCGATGGTGTTGCCGTCGGCGTCTACCAGGTACATGACCTCGGCCCCGGTCTGGGTGCTGATTTCACTCAGTAGCTGGTTGGCGGTGGCCAGGGTTTGCGGGTCATCCGGGTTGTCGATCAAGGTGCGCAACACGGGCAGTTCACCCAGGATTTGCGGCAGCACTTCATAGCGGTGCAGGGTGCCTAGCAGGTTGGCGACGTACAGGTCCAGGGTCTGACGGTTTTGCCCGACCAATTCGCTGCGGTAATAACGCTCGGCCAAGTGTTGCAGCGGCCACAGCAAAGGGGCGAGGCACAAGGCCAGAAAGGCCAGGCTACGCCAGCGGGGTCTGCGAGGGGCTGAGGCGGTGGTTATCATCGGGACGCTGCGCTGCAAGAGTACGCCGCAGTATACCCAGCCCGGTAGGCGCGAGCGTGCTCGCGATCTTTTGATCTTTCAAAGATCGCGAACAATCGGGCATCAGTGTGGCTGCTCGGCCAGGCACTCATGCAGGGCGCTCAGCCAGTCCGGCGGGGTGACGCGCCATTCACGCGCTAACCGGCTGCAATCCAGACGCGAGTTTTGCGGGCGTGCGGCGGGGGTGGGGTAGTCGCTCGCCGGAATCGGGTGCAGGGTGGCGCAGACCTTGCCTTGGGCGGTCAACGTTTGAGCAATGGCCTGAGTAAAGCCGAACCAGGATGTCTCGCCCCGTGCCGTCAGGTGATAGGTGCCCCACGCGCCGGCTTCACCGGCCTGCCAGCGCTGGATCAACGTGCGTGTGCTCTGGGCCAGGGTGCCGGCCCAGGTCGGTGCACCCACCTGGTCGGCCACCACACGCAACTCCGGCCGCTCTTGCAGCAAGCGTTGCATGGTTAGCAGAAAGTTCTTGCCGTGGCACGAATACACCCAGCTGGTGCGCAGCGTCAGATGTTGCGCGCCGGTGGCCGCGATGGCCTGCTCGCCCGCGAGTTTGCTTTGGCCGTAGACGCCCAGCGGGTGGGGGGGATCCTCTTCGGTGTAGGGCGCAGGCTTGCGGCCGTCGAACACGTAATCGGTAGAGAAGTGAATCAGCGGGATGCCCAGGGCTTTGGCTTCTTCAGCCAGGATTCCGGGTGCCGTGGCATTGATGGCGAAGGCCAGCTCGGGCTCACTTTCAGCTTGATCAACTGCGGTGTGGGCGGCGGCGTTAATGATCAAGTCGGGCGAGTGGGCGCGGACTTGGGCCCGGATTTGCGCGGGTTGGCTCAGGTCAAGCTCATCACGGCCCAGCACCACCAGTTCGCCCAGGTCGGCCAGGTGTTTTTGCAGCTCAAGGGCGAGCTGGCCGGTTTTGCCGGTAATAAGGATTTTCAACGGCGCAGCGCGGCCACTCATGCCAGCAGATCCCGTGTTTCGGTGAAGCCCAGGCGTTGGCCCTGATAGCTGCCGTCCTGAACGCGTTTGCACCACTCCAGGTTGTCCAGGTACCACTGCACGGTTTTGCGCAGGCCGGTGTTGAAGGTTTCTTCAGGCACCCAGCCCAGTTCGCGTTCGATCTTGCTGGCGTCAATGGCGTAGCGCTGGTCGTGGCCCGGGCGGTCCTGCACGAAAGTGATCAGGTCCGCGAACAGTGCAACACCGGCCGGGCGCTGTGGCGCAAGCTCTTCGAGCAGGGCGCAAATGCTGCGCACCACGTCGATGTTGGTCTGCTCGTTGTGACCGCCAATGTTGTAGGTTTCGCCGACGACGCCTTCAGTCGCCACCTTGAGCAAAGCGCGGGCGTGGTCTTCCACAAACAACCAGTCTCGCACCTGCAGGCCGTTGCCATACACCGGCAGCGGTTTACCGGCCAAGGCGTTGAGGATCACCAGCGGGATCAGTTTTTCCGGGAAGTGGAACGGGCCGTAGTTGTTCGAGCAATTGGTCAACAGCACCGGCAAGCCGTAGGTGCGGTTCCAGGCGCGCACCAGGTGGTCGGACGCAGCCTTGCTGGCCGAGTACGGCGAGCTGGGCGCGTAGGGCGTGGTTTCGGTGAACAAGTCATCAACCCCGTGCAGGTCGCCATACACTTCGTCGGTGGAAATATGGTGGAAGCGAAAGGCGCTTTTGGCCGGCTCCGTGAGTGTCGACCAGTACGCGCGGGTGGCTTCCAGCAGGCTGTAGGTGCCGACAATGTTGGTCTGGATAAAGTCCGAGGGGCCGTCGATGGAACGGTCAACGTGGGACTCGGCCGCCAGGTGCATGATGGCTTGGGGCTGGAAACGGTTGATCACCGCGCTGACGGCCGCCTGGTCAACGATATCGGCCTGCACGAACTCATAACGAGTGTCAGTGGCAATGCTCTGCAGTGATTCGAGGTTGCCTGCGTAGGTCAATTTATCGAGGTTGAGCACTTCGTGCGCGGTGTTGTTGATCAGGTGACGGATCAACGCTGAACCAATAAACCCGGCACCGCCGGTCACTAAAATACGCATGTGGAAAATCCTTGATGCCCTGACAGTCTTTAATCGAATGGCGCATAGCTTGTGGGGATGTGCGGGGTGGTGCAAGTAGCAGCACTGTGCACGGCGTTCACACGGATCAGGCCGCGTTGTGTAATGAGCCATTTATGCCGATTTATATCTGTATAAATTCGGTTATTAACGCTGTTAACGCCAGAATGCGAATTTAATTCTAGATATTTATCGGTTATAAAGGGCTGCTATTGACGCCTTACCGCTGGGCGGCCACTGTTTCGGCGATGGCTGTTTGCGCCTTGGCCAACGGCCCCTTACTTTTCCTCGACGGTTTCCTGGAGCCTTGATCCTGATGACCACTTTGCACAGTTCACCCCGCGCTGACGGTTTCTACATGCCGGCTGAATGGGCACCCCAGACCCAAACCTGGATGATCTGGCCTGAGCGTCCGGATAACTGGCGCCTGGGCGGCAAACCTGCCCAGGCGGCGCATGTTGCGGTGGCCAAGGCCATTGCGCGTTTTGAACCGGTGACGGTGGGTGTGTCGGCGGCGCAGTACGAAAATGCCCGGGCGCAACTGGATGTGCCGAATATTCGTGTGGTCGAACTCTCCAGCGATGACGCGTGGGTGCGTGACAGCGGGCCGACGTTCGTCATTAACCACAGCGGCGAAGTGCGCGGCGTGAACTGGGACTTCAACGCGTGGGGCGGGTTTGACGGGGGCTTGTACTTCCCGTGGAACCGTGACCAGCAAGTGGCCAGCAAAATTCTGGAAATCGAACGCAGCCCGCGCTACTACACCGAAGGCTTTGTGTTGGAAGGGGGCTCGATTCACGTCGACGGTGAAGGCACGTTGATCACCACGGCTGAATGCCTGATGAACCGTAACCGCAACCCGCACCTGTCCCGCGAAGAAATCGAAGACGTGCTGCGCACGCAATTGGCTGTGGATAAGATCATCTGGTTGCCGGATGGCCTGTTCAACGACGAAACCGACGGCCATGTGGATAACTTCTGCTGTTATGTGGCTCCGGGCGAAGTGCTGCTGGCCTGGACCGACGACGAGCGCGACCCTAACTATGTGCGTTGCCACGCGGCAATGTCCGTATTGGCCAGCAGCACTGACGCCAAGGGGCGTTCGTTTGTGGTGCACAAAATGCCGATTCCGGGGCCGATGTACGCCACGCAAGAAGAGTGTGACGGTGTGGATAAAGTGGCGGGTAGTCAGGACCGTCATCCGTCGGAGCGCCTGGCCGGTTCTTACGTGAACTTCCTGATCGTCAACGGCGGCATTATCGCCCCCAGCTTTGATGACCCGATGGACGCGCCTGCCAAAGCCATCCTGCAGAACCTCTTCCCGCAGCACGAAGTGGTGATGGTGCCGGGCCGTGAATTATTGCTGGGTGGCGGCAATATTCACTGCCTGACCCAGCAACAACCGGCCCCGCGCTAAACCTGAAACCGTTGCCGAAGGCGTTGCCCACCCCTTCAGGTCGGGCTTCTGGTTTGACGACCGCTGCGCAATCGATCGCAGCCTTCGGCAGCGACTACCTGTAGTCGTTGACGAGCTTTGCGAGGCTACGAAGCGGTTGGTGGCGTTTAGAACTTGTACGTCCCGGTCATGACCAGGCTGCGCGGTTCGCCCGGCATGATCTGCGCGGCGCTGGTGGCTGACTCGTAATACGCGCGGTCGGTGAGGTTGGTGAGCGCGCCGCGCACATCCCAGTCCGTTTCGCGGTAGCCCAGCAGCGCGTCCCAACGGCCGTAACCCGGTAACACGGCGGTGTTCAGGTTGTCGGCATACCGCTGGCCCACCAGGGTCAGGCCCGTTTCAGCGTACCAGCCCATTTCCGGTTTCCAGGTAATGAACAGGCTGCCATTGTGCTTGGCCACGCCGTTGATTCGTTTGCCTTCAAACCCGTTGTTGTCTTTGACCACGGTGGCGTCTTGCAGGCCAACGCCGCCGCGCATGTACCAATTGCCGCCGAGCTTGCCGCTGGCCGTCAACTCCACTCCGCGTGAACGCTGCAGGCCGGAAAGCAGCGTGATGGTGGGGTCGATCAGGCCTTTGGTGCGCCGGTTGTAAAGCTCCAGCTCGTACACCGCCAACGTGGTGCTCAGGCGTTCGTCCAGCCAGTCGCTTTTGACGCCGATCTCTTTCTGGCGCGTCAACTCAGGGCTCAGGTCGTTGCCGGCGGCACCGGGGGTAATGGCGATCAACCCGCCGCCCACGGGCGAGAAGGTCTTGGTCCACGAGGCGTAAAACGAGTGGTGTTCAAGCGGTGTCCACACCACGCCCACCCGTGGGCTGTTGCTGTTGCTTGTTTGGCTTTCAGGTTTGCCGGTGATTTGGTTTTCGGACTTGATCTCGAAGCGGTCATGACGCAGCCCCGCCAGTATTTGCCAGTGTTCGTTGAGGCGAATCTGGTCCTGCACGTACAGGCCTTGGCTGTTCACTTCGTTGCGGCTGTTGCTGCTGATTTGCAGGGCACCGGTGGGGCGCAGGTTGCGGTCCGGGTGATACACGTCGACTGCCGGAACCCCTGTGGCACGGTAGAGCTTGGGGTCGCGTCGCTGGTTGCCGATTTCCAGGCCGGTCAGCAGGCGATGCTCCAGGCCGAAGGTGTCAAAGCCGCCTTCGATTTCGACATTGTTGAAAATATTGCGGGTCTTCAGGTCTTGGTGCCAGCTCTGGCGGTTGACCTGTTGGGTTTTGGGGTCGTAGCCCACCAGGTAGGTGTTTTCGAAATCACTGTCGAGTTTGAAGACGCCCAAGGTGTGACGCAGCTGCCAGTTATCGTTTAACGCGTAGCTCAGGCGTGAGCGCAGGTTCTGGGTTTTATCGTCGATAAAGTCGTTTCTGGCACCGTAGGTCGTGCTGTGGCTGACATCGGCCGGGCGGCCGTTGATGCTCGGGATGCCACGGTCGGGGGTGCGGTTGTAACGGCCGTATTCGTACTGCACCAGCCAGTTCAGGTCCGGGGTGAT
This sequence comes from Pseudomonas sp., assembly GCF_030150285.1. Taxonomy (GTDB): domain Bacteria; phylum Pseudomonadota; class Gammaproteobacteria; order Pseudomonadales; family Pseudomonadaceae; genus Aquipseudomonas. The sequence continues at coordinate 102,765 of NZ_JASLGE010000079.1, forward strand.
TTGCCAGTTCATCGACGGTGCGAACAACTGGCGGTTGCCACTGACGTGGTCGCGAAAGCTGTTTTTGTCTTCGTTGCCCATGTTCAGGCGCAGGCTGAGGTTTTCGCTGGGGTCTGTACTGAGGTCGGCGTACAGGCTGCGTAAATCTTCGCTGCCGCCCTGTACTTCAACGCGGGACGCACGCCCGAATTGGGGGGCCTTGCTCACGCGGTTGACGATCCCGCCCTGGCTGCCACGACCGTACAGCACGGCTGCGGGGCCTTTGAGCACTTCAATACGTTCGATGTTGTGCAAGTCGCGCACGTATTGGCTGTCGTCGCGAATGCCGTCCAGGTAGAAGTCGTTGCTGGCGTCGAAACCCCGAATGCGCAGGCTGTCGAAGCGCGTATCGCCCGTGCTGCTGACGTTGGGAATGCCGCTCAAGGCGTCGCCCAAGCGGTTGATGCCGTAGTCGAGCACGTTGCCGGTTTTGACCGAGTCAATGGCCTGCGGCACATACCGTGCAGGTGTCGAGGTGCGGGTGGCAGTGGTCGGATCTTTGACCCGCGGGTCATCGGCGTCGGCTTCGCTGGCGCTGATCGACAACTCGGGAAGCACGGTGGCAGCGGTGCCAAATCCGGCGTATAGCAAGGCGCACAGCCCCACATTCAAGGGTGTGAAACGGCATGGAGAGCGCATGGTTGAGAAATGTCCGGCAGGGTGGAGAGTACGTTATAGTTTTGATGGTGCGAATGGTAATGGTTATTGTTAGCTGTTGTTAATTGTTGTTTTTAGCTTGCCTTGCCAATATGTATCTAATTGTTTCTTTGTTCGTGCCGTGTATGCCGCCAGCGTAAATAACCAAAAGTTGTTGAGTTATTCCAAAAATAGCGAACAACTCACAAAAATTTCACGAAATTGACACGCTGCCTTAACGGCAGATAGGATTCCTGCCCACGCCTGTGGCGTTGAGCCATACACCAACTTTTCGAAAGACTTGCCTGCGTCTTCGGGCCGGTCTTTTTTTGTTTATGTGAAGCAACCACCACTCAATGTTTCAGCTTGAAACCCACAGCGCGCTTTTATTCAGAAATAAGGAAAATAATATGTTGAACAAACGCATAAGCCTTCTCGCGCTGGGCGTACTCACTGCCACCCAGGCCATGGCTAACGATCAAGCTGATTCGAAGGGTTTTGTAGAAGATAGCCACCTGAGCGTATTGGCCCGCAACGCCTACATCAGCCGTGACTACAAACACCACAAACAAGATAAAGCCGAATGGGGCCAAAGCTTTTGGGGCACCTTCAGCTCTGGCTTTACCCAAGGCACCGTGGGTGTGGGTGTGGATGCTTTCGGCATTTACGCACTGCGCCTGGATGGCGGCCGTGGTAACAGCGGCGCGGGCGGTATCGACTTCTTCAAACAGGGCGATAGCGGCAAGGCGGCACGGGACCTGGCCAAGGGTGGCGCCGCTGTAAAAGCGCGCGTGTCCAACACCGTGCTCAAGTATGGCGATCAAGTTCCGCAGTTGCCGGTCCTGATGTCCGACACTTCGCGTCTGGCACCTGAAACCTACACCGGCACCCTGTTGACCTCCAAAGAGATCGACGGCCTGGAAGTGAACATCGGTCGTTTCACCGCACAGTCGCGTAAAAGCGCCGAAGCCCGTGACAGCGGCGACCTGAAAAGCATCAACGTGTTTGGCGGTAGCTACAAATTCAACGAAAACCTGTCGGCTTCCTTGTACGCTTCCGAAATGGACGACGTACTGCGCAAGCAATACGCAGGCCTGACCTATGCCATCCCGCTGCAAGACAAGCACTCGCTGACGTTTGACTTCAACGGCTATCGCACGCATGTGAACAAAGAGTTCGCACGTGACGTGTTGAAACTTGATGGCCAGGACAACAAGATCTGGAGCCTGGCAGCCACCTACGCCTTTGACGCCCACAGCTTGACCCTGGCTTACCAGAGCAGCACCGGCGAAATCGGCTACCCGTATGGTTTCTACCGCAGTGCAGGCGGCGTGGGTGATGGCGGCAACACCATCCTGCTGGCCAACTCCTTCTGGTCCGACTTCAACGCTAAAGACGAACGTTCGTGGCAGTTGGGTTATGGTTTCGACTTCGGTGCCGTTGGCATTCCGGGCCTGACCTACAACATCGCCTACGTGCGCGGCACCAACATCGACGACGGTTCTGGCCGTGGCCGTGGTACCGAGCGCGAAATCTTCAACCAGGCCAAGTACGTTGTACAAAGCGGCCCGGCCAAAGACTTGAGCGTGCGCCTGCGTGGTTCGTGGTTGCGCGTGTCCAACAACGCCAGCAAATACAACGATGGCGGCAACGAAGTGCGCGTGTTTGTTGATTACCCGATCAGCATTTTCTAATGCCACTGGCCTGACACACAGGCCGGACATTTGAAGACAAAACGCCCTGACCGGCATGATGCGGTCGGGGCGTTTTTGTGTGGGGTTGTTAAACCCTGCGGCGGCTCAAAAATCCCAGCGGGTCGTGACCATCACATTGCGCGGGTCGCCATAATAGGCCGAGGTGTAAAAGCCGATATTGGTGTAGTACACCTTGTCGAACAGGTTATTAAGGTTGACGGTTGCCGACAGGTTTTCGGTGAACTGGTAGCGCGTCATCAAGTCCACCAGCCAAAACGGGTCTTGAGTGAATTTTTCGGAGCGGCCCTCGCCACCGTTGTAGCCCCAGTTATAGAGCGTCTGCCAGCCAGCGCTTTGCCAGCGTGCACCGCCGCCGACGGTGAGCTTGTCCAGGTCTCCCTTGAACTTATAGGTTGTATAAAAGCTGACCTGGTCTTGAGGCTCCCAGGTGGCGACTTTCTCATTTTCCTCATCGCGACTGATTTTGTGGGTGTAGCCCGCTTGCAGTTGCCAGCCAGGGCTGAGTTCACCCGATATCTCGGCTTCATACCCTTTGGTTTTGGTCTTGATGCCCAGATAGGAGCGGTCGTTGCCCGGGATGGAGTTGAACAGGACGTCTTGCAGCGGGCGATTTTTTTCATGCACTTCGAAATAGGCGAGGCTAGTGTTCAAACGCCCCCCGTAGAACTCTCCCTTGATGCCCAGCTCGTAATTATGACCTTCATTGGGGTCGAGCATTTTGCCTGTACGGTCGAGGTATTCGGTGTGTGGCTGGAAGATCTCGGTGTAGCTGGCGTAGGCCGAGAAGTTGTCGCTAAAGTCGTAGACCAGGCCTGCATAAGGCACAACCTTGCCGTTTTCCTGGCTCTTACGGGTGCCCGTAACTTTGTAGCTGGCAACGCGGGCACCGAGTAACAGGTGCAGCTCATCCATCAGGCTGAAGCGCCCGGTTGTATAGGTGCCGGTCTGGCGGGTAGTCAGGTCATTGATTTTGGTGGGTTGGTTCCACAGGGGCTCGATGGCATCACCGTCCCATTCGTAGAAATCATACGAGTTGTCAAAGTAGGTGGCTCTGCCGTAGTCCTTGCCTTTCCACTTGGCAATGGACATGGACTGCCCAACCACCATCTGATGTTCGCGGCCGAATAACTCGAAGGGGCCGGAAACGTATACATCCAGGCTATCACTGGTGGTTTTACCCGTGTACTTCTGAGCCCAAATAGAACTCTCAGTGGCCGAATCCTGGGAGATATAGGCCAACGGTGCGTTATAGCCGTTGATTTGATGGTTGAATTGGCCTTTGGCTACCCAGCCATTGTCGAAGGCATGCTCCAGGGTTGCGAAAGCGGTTCGGCTGTATTGCGCCCAGCCACTCCAGTTGGGGCCGTTGTTGAAAGAACGCGGTACATCCAGGCGGTTGCCGACGGCATCGAACACGGTGTGGGAGCCCGTCCAACTGGAGCCTTTCGGGTCGCTGTCCTGATAATCCGCGCCTAGTGTCAGCAGCGTGTCTTCGTCCAGGTCCACTTCCAGAATGCCGTAATACACGCTGGTGGTGCGTGAGTAATGGTCCAGGAACGTGTGTTTGTCCTGATAGGTCGCCACTGCGCGGCCGCGAACATTACCGGACTCGGTCAAGGGGCCGCTCAGGTCAATCCCCGAGCGGTAATTGTCCCAGGTGCCTGCGCCGAGTTCGACGTTACCCTGAAAGTCGGCGGTAGGTTTTTTGCGAATAAGGTTGATGGTGCCGCCAGGGCCCCCCGCGCCGGTCAGCAGGCCCGTGGCACCCTTGAGTACTTCGACGCGATCATAAATGGCCATATCCGTGAGCGTTTGGCCCGCCGAATACTGGGTATCGCGTAGCGTCGGGATGCCATCGTATTGGAAGTTCACAATGGAAAAGCCGCGTGAATAGTAGTTGGTGCGCTCGGAGTCGTAAGTCGAGACCGTGATACCGGGGGTGTGGCGCATCACATCGTCAATGGAAGTGAGATCAAAGTCATTCATCATCTGGCGGGTGACCACTGAGATTGACTGCGGCGTTTCCCGGGGCGTCAGCACCAAACGCGTGGCGGTAGCGATAGTGCCTGGCGTGTAGGAGCCGGAGCCCTCGGTCACCGTCCCCAACTGGTTCGTGGTGACTTCCGTGGCCCCCAACTCCAGTGCGCCATCAGATGTTTTCGGCTCCAGTACATAGCCGCCGTTGCTTTGACGCCTGGCTTGCAACCCGCTGTTGGCCAGCAGGCGGGCAAGGCCTTCTTCGACGCTGTAAGTACCATCCAGGCCTGCGGTCGTCAGGTCACGGGTCTGTTCAGTGTCAAACGACAGGGTCACACCCGCTTGTACCCCAAACCGAGTCAATGCACTGGTCAGTGGGCCGGCGGCGATCTGATAAGACACCAGGTTTTGCGCCAGAACCGGAGTGGGCATTAATGCCAGCCCCGGCACACTGGCCAGGGTCAAGCCAAACAGGGCCAAGCGTACCGCACGCGCCATGGAGGTCCTGGGGGAGAGGGGAAGCAGGGGCATTCGGTGATCCTTCCGTTAGTCTGGCAGACAGCCACTGTTGTCGCGGCTTATGTCCTTGACGGATGAGAATCGAAATCAGCAAGGTTACGGTGAAAGTATTTTCAGCGCCGGATTACGCCGGTTCCACGCTGGCCCAGTAGCGGGTCATGTAACGCACTCTGACGGGCAGGGTCTTGCTCAGGTTTTCCAGCACCGTCTCGGTGTCATCAATGCGAAAGGCCCCGGAAATGCTCAAGTGTTGAACCGCAGCGGCGCAGCGCAGAACGCCTGGGCGGTAGCGGCTCAGTTCCTCGATAAAGTCCCCCAGCCGCCAGTCCTCCACGCTCAACATGCCGTGCACCCACGCGGCCGAACTGGCCGCAAGAGGCTCAGCGGCATCGATGTGATTGCGGTCAAACAAGACTTGCTGGCCGGCGTCCAGGCGAAGGGGGTGATCGGCACGTTCCGCCGCCGACACTTCAACGGCCGCTTGCAGCACCCCGACGCGGGCGTGTTCAGGCCATAGGCGCACGCTGAACTGCGTACCGAGCGCGCGTATGCGGCCCTGTGCGGTGCTGACGATAAAGGGCCGTTGGGCGGGGTCTTTGGCGGTTTGCACGAGTATTTCGCCGCCGTATAACTGAATGAGCCGCTGGTGAGCATCGAAGCGAATATCCAGCGCCGTGTCCGCGTTCAACGCCAGTTGCGAGCCATCCTCCAGCTCAAGCGAGCGCCGTTCGCCGACGCCGGTGCGGTGTTGAGCCAGCATCGAGCGATACGGCACCGCCTCAACGGTCAGCCAGGAACAGCCGCCCACGGCCATCAGCATGCCCAGTATTTTCAGCACCTCACGCCGTTGCGCCTTGGCGGCACCGAGGCTGGACAAGGCCGCTTGCCGAGGCATTTGCGCCCACTGCTGTTGAAGCCTCTCGACCCGCGTCCATGCCGCCGCGTGCTGTGGGCTTGATTGCATCCAGGCCTGCCAGGCTCTGGTTTTGGCCTCACTGACCGCCCCGTCATTGAGTTGCACGTACCACGTAGCGGCCGCCTCTAGCGTTTTGATATCCAGCGTCGTACTCATTCGGTGTCGACCAGCAACAAACACCGCGTCATGGCGCGGATCAAATGATTCTTCACCGTGGTCACCGATACATTAAAACGTTCAGCGGCCGCGACATACGTCAGCCCTTCCAGTTGCACCGCGAGGAAAATATCCCGAGTCCGCGTGCCCAACTCATCCAGCAACGTGTCGATTGAGACCAGCATCTCGATGATCGACAACCGCACCTCCGGCGAGACATCCACCGGCTCCGGCCTGAGGGCCAACGCCTGCAGATAGGCGTGCTCGATGGTGCGGCGGCGGGATTTATCGATCAACAGCGAGCGCGCAATCGCACTCAAATAGCCGCGCGGCTCACGAATCGGCGCAACCGGGCGTGCCGTCATCACCCGCAAGAACGTGTCCTGCGCCAGATCAGCCGCATCGGCCGTATTGCCCAGCCGAACCCGCAACCAGCCCTTCAGCCAGCTGTTGTGCTCGCTGTACATCTGATGAAGAACCGAATGATCAAGCGCCGACATGAGTAAGCCACCAATGCGTAAATGGTAATCGCTCGCATTGTCATGATGGCCAGTTGTTTATGCAAGGCCGTTTTTGAGGGAGGGGATGGTCGGTGTACTCATAGTACGTAACACCCTTGTGAAACGGCCCACCTATTTTGGTGTGTATTGTGTGTAGCTATAATTTGCACCATCGCTCGATGGTGTGTGCCGTGCACAACATAGAAGGGTATCGGAGTGCGAAGTCGTGAGCTTATTGAGCTGCTGGAGAGCGATGGTTAGTTTGAGGTTGCGGTTAAGGGCAGTCACCATCAATTCAAACACCCGAACAAGGCTGGCAGGGTCACGGTGCCGCACCCCAAGGCCGAAATTGCAAAGGGAACGCTGCCCAGCATCCTTAAATCCGCAGGTCTCAAGGGAGAATTACTGTCATGAAATTCCCGGTCGTAATACACAAAGATGCTGATTCTGAATTCAGCGTGACGGTCCCTGATGTGCCCGGTTGCTTCTCAGCGGGCGCTACGTTTTCTGAAGCGCTGCAAAACGTGCAAGAAGCACTGGCTCTGCACCTGGAGGGCACCGTTGCGGATGGCGGCGAGTTGCCACAGGCCAAGGATATTGATGCACACCTGGACCATCCGGATTATGCCGGTGGGATCTGGGCCGTCATCGACTTCGACTTGACGCCCTATTTGGGCAAGTCCGTTCGATTCAATGCGTCTTTGCCTGAAAATCTGTTGCAGCGCATCGACGAGCGGGTCAGCAAGGACCACCGCTACGCCTCGCGCTCAGGGTTTCTGGCGACCGCCGCATTGCGCGAGTTGAGTGTTTAGGGAACCTCAGTCGAAGTGTGCAGTTGTGGGGCACACTTCTTCTGAGGTCGGGAGTTGATTAAGCAAACCGTTCAGTCATTTGAACCTACAGTGCGACGGGTTGCGGCTGTGGGAAATCCCATTGGCCATTCAGTAATTCTTCGCTCGGCTCATAAAGCCTGACGGTGTAGTTCCAGCCGGGCGGTGTCGGCAGGCAATTGGCGATTTTGCCGTCGCACCCGCCGAACTGGATATCAATCGAGCCATCAGCCTTTTTTTGGGCCGTGAGGTTGTTTAACGAATAGGCGTCGTACGGGTTTTTTTCGAAGTAACCGTCGGCGTTATAAACGCTCACCGACCAGAAACCATTCACCGGCACTTGCCCCACTTTTAACCGATAAACGGTTTTCCCATCGTTCTGTGGCATCACGCCGCCGAGGTAGATGGCGTCTTTGGCCGGGTTTCCGCCCCATCCCGTTGCCGTGCCAATCAGGTGATGCACCGGATTGACCGCGCCCTTGGGGCCAAAGGACTGGTTGTAGTCGGGAATCGTCGAGCCCAGCACTGCCAGGGCATCGCGCACCTTTTTTTGACTGGCCGGGTCCCACTTCGGTGTGACGAACACCCCGGTTCCGGCCTGGCTGACCTTGATTGCGTCTTGCAGCGCATGCACCTGTTTAAGGTCGTTGTCATCGGCGGGGTCGAAGAACAGGCGCACGGCGACAAACACATAGCGGGTACCGATAGCGTCTTTGGTCAGCGTCTGTGGGCCGGCCCCGTAAGCGACCGTGGGCACGTAATGGTCCTCGTTGACCACTTGCATCGACATAAACCGCTTGCCGGCCTCAGGCAAGGTGATCGTCACAGGGCCGGCGTCCAGGTCGAACACGGCAGATGAATACAACGTGTCGCGGTTCATGCGCACCACATTCTGGGCATCGATGGGAACGGGGTCGCGGCTATGAACAAACCGACCCAAACTGCCCGTTGCAACCATCTTGCCCATATAAAGATCGGACTCGGCCCGGGCAAAATTATCGACCCCGACCTGTGGGGTCGCCTCGGCGGATGACTGCGCGCTCACACTGCCAACGGCGGCCAGCGTGAGGGCGATAATGCAGGTTGCGGATGAATACGACATGCAAACCTCGGGGTCTTAAAAGTGGGTATCACCTTTTAAAACTGTATAAGAACCCCCCGAGGGAAACTTGCCATTTAGTGCCAAACGCACCGCGAATGCAGAGCTTAAAGGCTTAGGCGAGCGTTTCTACATCCTGCAACAAGGTTGAGAGGTAGCGCGACGGCGGGGTGCCGGTCCAGCGCTTGAAAGCCCGGGTAAAGTGCGCCGGGTCGCTGTAACCGACCATGTAAGCAATTTCCGTCGCGGTATATTTACCGCTGGCCAGTAATTGAAAGGACTCACTGCGGCGGGTCTCGTCCCGCAACGCATCAAAGTCAATGCCGCAGTGTTCAAGGCGACGTTGCAACGTGCGAGCAGACAAACCAACCTTTTTGGAAATGGCCGCCAGCCTGGAGTGTTCCTGATTCGCGATCTGCTGGACCAGCACGTCAGCCACTTCAGAGGTCGACTTCAAGGCCTGAGTGGTTTTCCATGCCCCATCCCGCACCGGTTGCAGAGGAATTTCGAGCAACTCACGATCGAACTCGATCATGTTGTACTCGGCGTTCATCTTCAAATGCGGCCCCAGGTATTCCTCCAGCGCTTCATCCCCCCGTACCCTCGGGTTTTTAAGGTGTACACGAATGGCCCCGGCGGCCCCGGACATCAGCGGCACCTTCCTGAGCACCACCAGGCTGGCGGTCGTGACCTGTAACGGGTCGGCCCCGTGCTGCCCGTTAAAGGCGTGAATGAGCTTCGTCGTGCGGCCCTCGGTGATAATTTTCACCTCACCGCCCTGGTGCAGCAAATTCGTATGAACCGCCGCCATGGCACAAGCCTGAGCCAGATGGGTGGACCCCAAAATCAACTCACCCCAGGCCCCGAGCGCGCGCACATCAGTCAAATGGCCCACCGCCGCCCCGCCGAAAGGATCCTGCGCGGCGGCGGCCATTTCATTCGCGATATGAAAACACGCCGCACGCGGCACCCAGATATCGGGGTTTTGAAACACCTGCGGAGAAATGCCAAAACGCCGGAAAAACTCCAGCGCAGACACCCCGCGCATATTCAAATAAGGCGCCACTTGCCGAAGCGTGCTGAGTTTGATGGATGGCCTAGCAATCGTCATAACCGCATGCACCTGCTGTTAAAAACACCCTGCCCGGCATTCAGCCCGACAGCGATGTAAAAGGGCAAAATGACATTAGCGAATGAGGGCGAAGTAAACAGCATGTTCAAGGCGCAGACAACAGCGCGGTTGACCGGAATTCGCCGCCAGAGCGCAACGGTTAGGCCCGCCTGAGCGGGGGATGTTGCCGGAAAGGGGGGCATCCCGTCTTCAGGCAACCAACGAAGTTGCAGCGGGTAACGTTTCCTGACCGTTTTGAGTTGTATTCGACAGAACTCCCACAACGATAAAAACCGTCAGAAGGGGGGCGGGGGCGGGGGCGGGGGAGAGGGAGAGAGGCTGTATTAGTTGGCTGTGGGGCCTTGTGTGGGGCGGCACCAGGAGTCGAATATGCAGCTATCTTATTGATAATGATGTGATTTATTTATGCTAAATAAGCAGTCTACCTCTAAAGCTACCTTTATCATCTGGAAAAGGATTAGTTAGAAAGTCTCGAGACATATGTACGTCTATCTCCAGATCGAGTGAGCGTCGGAGGTGATTGCAGTCACCAAGATGTGCCAGGTGAATCCAGTAAAAACTAGGAGCCTTTAACCAATCCGTAAGGAGCTCTCAAGCAATTTCGTATCTGTCCACAGCTTTACAAGCTACCGATCTTCATGAAATTGGCTTAATGACGCCTTGCCTTGAATCTTATTTTGAAAATGTTCAGACATTATTTCTGAAAAAATATTGATTACCCGATCTATGTCGTAGTCTGCGGAATGCTCCAGCAAAACAGCGTCGTGCATTGGCAGTTTTAGTTTTACTTCAGATATTGAACTCAAGCATAGTAATGCTTTCTTGAATATTAACGAGGCAGTCCCTTGCACAACTTGGCTGATAGCAGATCTTTTTTCCTTGCTTGTTAGTTCTCCTTTTCGATCACGGTGCATATAATTACCAAGCGCAGTGCCAATTCTTCCCGTACGTTGAAACTCTTCGTGAACTAAGACTTTCCAAGCTTCGAATGTTTTGAATTGTTCAAAGAATTTTTTAGCGTTTTGGCGATCTGCACCAAAACCCTGCGCTGCAGCAAGGATGTGTTGCCGCTTCATTCCATAGGCATAAGAAAGAAATAGCCTCTTGGCTTGTTTTCTCTTGCTCTTGTCGTCAAATATTTCTTCTGCAGCAATTTCATAGACATCGCTACTGTTATATAACTCTAATAGTTTTTCATCGCCGGAGAGCGCGGCCATTACGCCTGCTTCAAATTGGTCGTAGTCTATGTAGGACAACCGCTTGTTGGTATCTGGAATTAAAATGTCTCGATGGTGTTTTGCCAAATTTTGTAACGACGGGTCTTTGAAGTAGATTCTTGAGGTGATAGAACCAAAGCTATCGACTATCGGATAAATTCGGCTTTGGCTCAAGGGAATGGCTGCTAATACTCTACGTGAACTCTGAATCTTTCTTAAGCGAATTAAGTCCTCTGCAAAATTTGACTGCATAGGGACAAAATTTAAAATGTAATCCACGTCTATACCGGTAAAGTCAAAGCCTTTGGGCTCTAGGTATTCGATAACGGCTTGGTCGGAGGGAACCTCTAGAGGCATATCGTAGTCGGAAGAAAAACTCTTCAATGCCATATAGAATTCGAATTCTATTTTGTTCTTATGATATCTAAGTTTTTCTTCAGAAATAGAGATACCTTCTGATGTTGATCTTATTAGATAGTCGTTTACGGGACGTTCGATTACCATGAATCTCTCCCATTCACCGGCAGTAATTGCATCGCTTTTTACAACTTCTGAGCATTTTAATAGGGCTTCGCCAATTGACGACAGAATAGCTTCATCTAAAGGTATCTTACGGTTAAAAATCTCTTTATATCTTGCAATAATTTCTTCGGAAACAAATGAGGATAGGAGTTGGGATATGTCTTTCTTGTCTCTTGATTCTCTTTCTTTTTTCTTTCCAGAAGTGAGGATTCGAAGTTCTTCAATGTCTGTGATGTTGGATGGTAGTTTGTTTGTCGCCCGATAGAGAGATGGGGCAATTAACCATAAGTCATGGCAGACAAGCTCATGCTTTTGATCTACTAAATCAGATATTGTGACTTCACCTAAAGTGCCATCTGACCATAAGAAGATTCTGTCTTGCCCTTGGTCTGTATAGTCAGCTATAAAAAGTAAGGCTTTTTTTGATTCAGTCATATGGTGTGATCTCATCATAAAGATCAAGCATGGCTATTTTGTCTCGTTCGACCAAAGGCATACCATTAGTAAAATAAGGTTTGGCTCTGCTACCGGTCCATTTAAGTTTGGGGCCTAGCTTAGAAATTAAAGGTTTCAATTGATTTTGATCAAAGTCGCTACAGGCTAATAGAAAATTTCGCTGATGGTAATATGGCCAGGCAGACTCAAATTTGGAAATGTTATCAATTAAAATTTGTGCTTCATCAACACACTTTAGGTAAATAAATATGGCCGCTATCTCTGGTTGAAGTATGTCGGACTCTATTCTTGCAGTTGCTAGCGTTATTAAATTAGTGCTTTTATATTTGCGATTTGCTAGAAGTAACCATAGATGAAAGTTTTGCCAAGAGTGAACCGAGCGCTCATGATCACTGAGATGGTTGTAAATATCATTGAGCTCTTGCTCGTTGAGGTCTAGAATCCCAAGAAGTCTGCAGTACTGATCGGTCGAAGCCGCATGGTCCTCAAGTGAGCTAATTAAGAGTGCTTTTAGGTCTGTTGCTATGGTTGCATGAATATCAAAAATGCCTGCATCGGTCAGCTTAATCAGTCGGTTTACCGCGAATCGAAACTGCCTGGACTGTGTTTGTTTTTCTTCGATGCACTCTTTCAAAATTTGAAATATATACTTTGCTGAACGCGCAATAACCCTTCTGCTTCTTGATCTCCACATGTTGTCGATTGTGAGGCTTCGATCGTCAGATGTTGGAAAAAACTCATCAACTTCATTAGCAGTCGAGTCTTGGGTTAAAATTTTTGTTTTTCCAGAATTTATATTCATCCCGACCTTTCTGAGCTGATTTATAAGCTCAGTCAACGCTTTCTTTGCGACTCTCGTGTTGGGACAAATTACTCTGATGTCGTCCACGTATCGATAATAATCGTACCCTAATCGCACCATTTCATGGTCAATATCATTCAAGACAACGTTTGCGATGAATGACGATGCGTCGCGGTTTTGAGGCAGGCCGTGACGTTCACTGTATCCCCACCGCGACAAAAGGTTGCAGAGGGTTTGCACTGCATTCCTAATTAATACTTTGTTTGGACCCGAAGTATTTATATGTTCAATTGATCGCTCAAAAGCTGTGCGGATTGTTTCAATTGTAATATTTTCATAGCAATTGATTAGATCGGTTGCTAGTAGTGATTGATTGTTGCTAAGTGCCGTTCTAGTTACCCCTTCGAAAGTTTGCCATAAATCAATACGGCTTTTGAATATGTATTTCTCTGATTTTCTATCTTTATTGAATCTGTGGTTTAGCACTCGATGAGACAAGAGTGGATCATAAAATTGTATTAGGAAGGTACAGATTGCTTGATATATAAATCTGTCATAAAAGTCAGTTTCTAGCGAGTATCTAATCCCTAGCCCTTTTTTAGGTATATTGTAAACATTCCTGAAAGAGCCGATATATTGTCCATTTCCTTCATTTAATAATTCATATAGGACTTCATGAAGGGATTGTTTGTTTGAGAGAAGATCTTTGTGTTGAAGTGTGTCAGTAAACCAGTCATCCCTCATATCTTGGTTTAAATGTTGCAGGACACTGTCGACGTCGATCGGAAATGCTAAAACGTCTTTTCCATCTTGAAATAAATCTGCTAAAACGCCACCTTTTTTTAGTAGCGGTGAAAGAATGGACCGAAGTTCTTGGAGCTTCTTTTGTTCGCTGGAGTTCAGTTTTTCTGTATTGAAGGATTCAATCAATAACTTCAGATTTTTAAGGCCATCATCCTGCTCTGCCAGATGCGGAGTTCCTGCCGCCTCGGACACGAATTGTTCACTCATGTCTCATTCCTCGATCTATCCGGGATTCGATAGTTTTTTTCTATTTGTTGTTTTTCTCAAATACCCCTTCAATAGGTACTCGACTCGCAAAGCTGCTGCTGAAAGCTAGGTTATCAAAATGCTATCGGACGTACTATAGCCGTATAGTCTAAGACAGGCGCAGAAATATTTTTTTGACGAAACAGCATGCAGCTATCTATATGGTCGCTTGCCGCCCAATACCTGTATGTCCGAGCCAAGATACTCTGCAAAAGCGCCGTACTGATTTTTTAGGCGGATGTATGAGTCCCATTAATATTTCATACATCCGCATCCAATCTCATTGGAATAACTTTATGATTTGACTAATAAGCTTTATGGTTTCGATAGCTAGTATCATAAGCAATTTTATACTTTCCATTATTTGGTCTCCTTGGCTGGCTTATCTATAAGGTCACCGTCTGCGCCAATCTCAATCGCACGTTGCAAGAGCAACTGATAATAGGATGCAGGTATCTGAGGCTTAAGCTTTTTCAATACTAAATATGGGTTATATATAAGGACAAAATTGTAGGGGCCATAAGCACCTTCCTTCGTATCGATAAATCCCAATTCTTGAAGGACCTTCATATGCTGCCGCCAAGTCGTCACATTCCGTTCCCCGGAATATCCTGACTCAATGGCATAAACAGATTCATTCTCAATAGTTAGCATGTTTTCATCCCACACCCTACACCACAGAGCAAAATACGTTTTTCCAGCTGCGGCAGACTTTCCGGTATGTTTTTTTGCGAGGTCGTCAATCATGTTGGTTATGAGTGAAAGCGTCCTAGGGATCGATGAGTATCCATCATTGACTGTTCGATCCCATAGAAGACTGGTATCTAGCTCTGGCCATAACTCTCCACGCATTTTCATCGCATTAAGATGGGCTTTACTTTTTCTCTTTTTTTTCTGAGTGGTATTCAAAGCAAGTAGAGCAGCAAAATTTTGGTCTAGTACACCGGCGGGCGTCTGATTTACGACAGTTGTGGGCTGGGCAGCGGCAAGTGGCGCTGGGGGTGATGGGATAGGGGTATCAGTCATGATGCAATCTCCGAGTTAGTAATCTCAGCTGAAAGCCCGGCGGTTCGGGAAACAATCGCTGGAACCAAGATTCGACTAAAAAACGTTATTTATCAAATACTTAGAACGTGCAATCTGAACCCGATACTGCAGGTATATTCCAATCTGAGTATTGAGTAAGAATATAGAAATAGCCACTCAGATTTGAGTTGAAAATTATGCGTCATCCAACTTGTTAAAAAACATGTAGTTATAGGCGTTGCAGTGCTCGCTGGGCTGTGCGTGCTCACCGTGCTGTGTGTGCCCCCGGTGATCGCGGGTTGTAGGGGTTTTGTAGGCACCCGGTTCAGTGCTCTGGAAAAAAAATAACGGACGCTTCGGTGCGGGGATGCTCTATTTAGAGGGCAAGAAGCGGGGGAGGGGGCGTAAAAATCGATGTAGTGGCGTCACTAGTAGCGGCGGTGTTGCGAAAAACTGGCGAAGAAGCCAATTCCTATCGCCCGTCTTTGGTCGGTTGCTGATCCTCGACTATCAATTGAACTGCCATGCCTTTCCTAAGCGAATAGTGAGCAAATTTATGGTCAACAGATAGTAGTAGCGCGTCGACTCAGCGCGCGGATTCACGTGCGTATCAAGAAACCAGGCCAGATGCTTTCGCTGCCAGGTCCATGGATTATCTCGGTGCCAGCGATTAGAAATCGCAGCGTGAATTGCTTTAGCCTGACGTATGTGACGTACACGTGTGTCGCGCGCTCCGGTCAGTACTCCAGCTAGGAACAGCTCCATATCGAATGGCTTGCTCATGCTCGATCACCGATGTAGGCAGACGTCACGTCAATTCGACCGTGTCCCAGCTCATAGCTGATTTGTAAGCGTGCCTCTCGATCAAGGCGTGGATCGATCCGCCTGCATCTGCCACCATTGATGGGCGCTGGGTGATTGGTGATCTGCTCATAGCGTTCGCATGCAAAAGCCGCCCGTAATTCATGAAAGCCTTTGAGGTTGTGCTTATGGAGGAGGTCCCGTGCGGCGCGGACGATTTCCCGTTGGAAATCGAGGTAGCTTTCGTTCGGCGCAAGCAGGTTGTGGCTGCCGTCGGGTGAGACCTGTTCGGCGAATCTCAGCGCTTCGTGAATATGATCATCCACCCTGATCCAGCGAGGTGCCGAGGCACCTGAGCGGCCCCCTTTGGTGCCATCCTGGATGTTGATCTTGCCGTAGTGTTCGGCCTCACGTTTTAAGCGCGGTAAGTCGGCCAAAATGGCCTCGCGCAGGCGCATGCCGGTGGCCCGCGCCAACTGAGCGATGGCCGCGGCACGAGAATGCTGTTCGCTGAGCGACTCGACGATGCGCATCAGGTGTTCGCGATCCTGGCCTTGTGGAGCTGTCGTGCGGATGGTGGTGCGCTGCATTCCCAACGCCTTGCTCGGACTCGGCACTTTCACATATTGATCACCGCGAAGCGCCGCCATGGTTCGGTTCACACTGGACAACCGATTTTGCGCAGTGGCGATGGCGAGCTCACCTTGTTCAACTTGCTCGCGCAGATGCCCCGCGTAGTCCAGCAAGGTCTGCCGATCAATTTGTCGCGCATCGTTAAACCCTGGTCCATCGTCTGAGCGGCACCAGCGTACAAACGCCTGCCAGCGATCACTGTGTGCCTTGACCGTCCCGTAATGCCCCCGCCAAACAGATCGCGCAACGCTTGCGGCCCGGCATAGCTCAGTTGCCGGCCATAACCAAAATTGCGCCCATCCCGTCTACCTACCAATCCCATGATCAAACTCCTGTCGAAGCCAAATCTTTGAAACTTTCCCCACGTCATCCCGCCAAGAATGTTGAGTGTTATCAGGGATCAAGGCCCCTGCGACCTGTGAGGGTTGTCCACTAACGCGGGACTGACGGCTCCTTACGGCCGGGAGCTTGGGCATCTCATGATCTGGCCTCCTGAACACTTCCGAAGAAGTGGGCGGGTGGAGGCTGCACTGGCTGACGAGACCGGCGCCACGAGATCCTGAGTCGGGTGAAGGCAGTGATGCGATGACCGGGGCATGCCTGACTGTCAGTCAGGTGCAGTCCATTCCTTGGGCTGCGGCACCATCATCTGCACCGCTGTTGCTGGCGACTTCGGTGTTTGTCACGCCGATTGTCACGAGGGGGAATGCCGCAAAGCCTTGTACGAGTTGGGCTGCAGCAGCGGTAGGAGCGCCCGTCTCTTTCCGGGAGAAAGAGACGGGCGCAGGTTGGCGCACGGGAATGGCCAAGCGGATAGGTTGCTGCAGGGCAGCTATGAAAGAGGATGAGTTGCCGCAGTGGGCACACTGGTAAAAGTAGGCATCCATCACATCGCTGTGACCGTGCGAGCCGCCGGACGCTAATCGCACTTTGGGAGAACCACCACGGTGTGGCGTAGCCTCAAAGGTTCTGGCTACCTGGGTTGCTGTCGGCGACAGCGCTTTGCCCGATCTTTTCTACGCCTGTGGATAATTCGGGTCAAGACTCCAATTTTCGGGAGTTCTGCGGCTGTGGATGAAATTATCCACCGGTGGAAATCAGTGGTTTTCCACAGACAGTTGTGTGGGCTTTAGATTTTTTAAGTGAGGTCCATCCACGCAGGGCGGCTTTGCAGCCCTGTTTGGATGGACCCGCGTGGACAAGCGGATCACTGAGATATAAAGACCGAGCGCTTACTCAGTTGCGCCACGTTTTGCTTTTAAGCGAGTGACGTTCGGTCCGGTCTGGTTCGCGAATTCGTGTGGAGTGACATGCTCCTGCCGGTTGGCCTCCAGGTACCGGCTCCACCAGTTCATGATCAGCCTGCGCTCCTCGATGAACTCGGCCTTGTGGATGTAAGCGGCGCGGACGTTGTTGCGCTCCTTGTGGCTCATCTGCCGTTCAATGGCTGTCTCCGACCACAATCCTGACTCGATCAGTGCGCTACAGGCCATCGAACGAAACCCATGCCCGCAGATATCGGTTTTGGTGTCGTATCCCATCGTCCGAAGCGCGTTGTTCACGGTATTTTCGGACATGGGCTTCCAGGGTTTGGCATCCCCTGCGAAGACCAATGCGAATTTGCCTGTGAGTGCATGGATTTTTTCGAGTAGCGCCACTGCTTGCGGCGATAAGGGTACTAAATGGATATCCCCTGCCATCTTCGTACCCCTTGTGGAAAAGGGTACTCCCTCCAACGCGGGTCGAGTGTCCGGTATCTCCCAGGTGCCGCGCTTGAGGTCGAACTCGCTCCAGCGTGCGAAACGCAGCTCGCTGGATCGTACAAACACATGCAGCGACAGCATCACCGTCAGACGGGTAAGTGCCCGGCCTTTATAGGTGTCGATCCGCTCCTGCAGTTCCGGCAGTCGCGATAAGGGTAGAGCGGGGCGATGTACCACCCGCGGGGCTTTGATCGAGCCTTCGAGGTCGTAAGCAGGGTTTATGGTGATAAGCCGGAGGCGCTTTGCCTCGCGCATGATGCTCTGCAGGTAGTTTTGTACCCTTAACGCAACGTCGATCGTTCCGCGCTTCTTGATCGCTTCCAAGGGCTGCATAAGGTCATGGGTGTCGAGATCAACAATGGCGCTTGCGCCGATCAGCGGGAATACGTGGGTTTTGAGGCGGCTCATCACTGTCTTGGAATGGCCTGGTGCCCACTTGGCCGACATTTCCGTATGCCAGTCGAGCGCAACGCTTTCAAAGGTTCTGCCTTTGATTACGGCTTCCGCCTTGGCTTGGTGCTTGGTCTCTATAGGATCAACGCCATCCGCCAGCATTCGCTTAACTTCCAAGCGCTTGCGGCGCGCATCGGCGAGGCCGACCACGGGGTAGTTGCCAAACGAGGTCAGCCCTTCCCGTCCGTCAGGTTTGACGTAACGGAGCCGCCAGCCTTTGTGGCCATTGGGTTGGACTAGGAGGTAGAGGCCATCGCCGTCGAAAAGCTTGTAGGCGCGGTCTGTAGGTTTTGCCAAGCGGCAAGCTGCGTCGGAGAGCGGAGCGGTGGTGCGCGACATAAGGGTACTCCCTTTTATCGACGTGACCTGTATCCCAAACTCTCCCCCTAAATCGACCGGAATTCACCAGTTTCTGACGTAACCCGACAGAACCCCAAAACGAAAAAACCCGCCAGAAGGCGGGTTTTTCGGGGGTTTCAAAGACTTTACTAGCTGTCTGTGAAACCTTGTGTGGTGCCGGCACCAAGAGTCGAACTCGGGACCTACTGATTACAAGTCAGTTGCTCTACCAACTGAGCTATACCGGCGTTATGGGCGACGAGTATACCCGGATGTTTGGGCTTGTAAACCCCTGATATCAGACTATTTTCATGTTTTTTTCAGGGCTCAGGGTGTGAGGCTGTGGTGCTCGCTGAAGTATTGGCGCAGAAATTCGACGGTGACGCGTACTTTGGCGGAGTTGGCCAGTGGCGCCGCGTAGACGGCCCAGATGTTGGCCTGTTGGCGGTAGTCCGGGAGGATGTGGACGAGTGTGCCGTTTTCGAGGCTGGCGCGTACGTCCCATTGGGAGCGCAGGAGGATGCCGCGCCCGTCCAGCGCCCATTGGTGGACGACTTCGCCGTGGTTGGCCGACAGGGCTCCGGTGACTTTGACGCTTTCTTCGCCCGCCGGGCCTTGCAGGCGCCACAGGCCGAAGGGGTGGTCGCGTTCTTTGATGGCCAGGCATTCGTGGCCGGACAGTTCGGCCAGGGTGCGCGGTTCGCCGTGGCGCGCCAGGTAGTCGGGGCTGGCGCACAAGACGCGGGCGTTGGGAGCCAGCAGTTTGGCAATCAGGTTGGGGGCGATGTGGTCGCCAATGCGAATGTCCAGGTCGAAACCTTCTTCGATCAGGTCGACCAAGCGGTCAAACATGTCAAAGCGAATGTCCAACGCCGGGTAGCGCTGCGACAACTCTGACAGCGCCGGGCCAACTCGGCGTCGGCCCAGGCCGAAACTGCTGACAATGTGCAATTGGCCACGGGGCTCTTGGTGCAGCGCCGAGACGTCTTCGTTCATTTGCTCAACGGCATCGAAAATATGCAGCGCCCAGCGGTACACCCGTTCGCCGTCGTCGGTGACGGCCACGCGACGTGTGGTGCGGTGCAGCAGGCGAACGCCCATGTTCTGCTCCAGCAGTTGGATGCGCTTGCTGACATAGGCCGGCGACACGCCTAACTCGCTGGACGCGGCGGCGAAGCTTGAGCGCCGTGCAACCACCACGAACACGCGCAGGTCTTCCAGGTTCGGTAGATTATTCACGAATCGTGTCTTATCCATTACCAGTTCGCATGATTATCTTTTTATGACGGGTTTATACCATGGGCTCACTTCTTCTCACTCAAGAGTTCGCCCCCCATGAGCAAGACATTCAAGATTGCCGCCATCGCCGGTGACGGTATTGGTAACGAAGTACTGCCTGAAGGCCTTCGGGTTGTTGAAGCGGCCGCCAAAAAGTGGAACCTCGACCTGTCGATCGAAATCATTGAGTGGGCCAGTTGCGACTATTACGAACGCCACGGGCAGATGATGCCGGACGACTGGTTTGAGACGCTCAAGGGCTTTGACGCGATCTATTTCGGTGCGGTGGGCTGGCCGGACAAGGTGCCGGACCACATTTCCCTGTGGGGTTCGTTGCTGAAATTCCGCCGCGATTTCGATCAGTACGTAAACATTCGCCCTGTGCGCCTGTTCCCGGGTGTGCCGTGCCCGCTGGCCGGTCGTAAGCCGGGCGATATCGATTTTGTGGTGATCCGCGAAAACACGGAAGGCGAATATTCTTCGGTGGGCGGGCGCATGTTTGAAGGCACCGAAAACGAATTTGTTCTGCAAGAGTCGGTATTTACCCGACGCGGTGTTGACCGGATTCTGAAGTACGCCTTCGAAGTGGCCAAAGAGCGCCCACGTCGGCACGTGACGTCGGCCACCAAGTCCAACGGCATTTCCATCAGCATGCCGTACTGGGATGAGCGCACCGAGGCCATGGCGGCCAATTATCCACAGGTCACCTGGGACAAGCAGCACATCGACATCTTGTGCGCGCGCTTCGTGCTGCAACCCAACCGTTTCGACGTGGTGGTCGCGTCCAACCTGTTTGGTGACATTCTGTCCGACCTGGGCCCAGCGTGTGCGGGCACTATTGGGATTGCGCCGTCGGCCAACCTCAACCCGGAGCGTAATTTCCCCTCACTGTTTGAACCGGTTCACGGTTCGGCCCCGGATATTTACGGGCAAAACATCGCTAACCCCGTCGCCATGATCTGGTCGGGCGCGTTGATGCTGGAATTCCTGGGCAAAGGCGATGAGCGTTACCAGGCCGCACATGATGGCATTTTGCGCGCCATTGAAGCAGTGATTGCCACCGGTCCGAAAACACCGGACTTGGGTGGCAAAGCGTCGACTCAAGAGGTCGGTCAAGCGATCGCCGCCGCGCTGGCGTGAGCCGCTAAACACCCCTGAGCAAGCCCCAAGCCACGCGCTTGACAGCCTGCGAAGCTCCCGTAAAACGGGCGCTTCGCGGGCTTTTTTGCGTGGGCGAAGGAATCCTGCACGCGAAGAAAATTCCGACGGCGTCAGTTGCAAAATAATCAGGCACAGGGCATATTGTTAACCGCAAGATATGTGTTAACTAAAGGTTAACAAGATGGGTTTGCGGTGTGAAAGGAGTCCTTAACAGCCTTACGTGCTGACGTGGAACCCTGCAGTAAGAGAAAACCTCTCTCTCTGGAGACTTAAATGTCCAATAACAATAAAAAAGATGTCTTTTTGATATCGACTAGCCTGATTGCTGTACTGATTACCGTTGTAGGCCTTGCCGTTTACCCGCAACAAGCCGAGATCACGGCCAATATGCTGTTTGAGCTGTCTTCCCGGACGTTTGGCACTGCAGTGCAAGTGTTTGTGTTCTGTTGCGCCCTGGTGGTGCTGTACATCGCGTTCAGTAAGTACGGCAACATTCGCTTGGGTAACGGCAAGGCCGAATACCCGACCGTGACCTGGGTATTCATGTTTATCTGCGCGGGAATGGGGTCGTCGACCCTCTACTGGGGGGTGATGGAGTGGGCGTATTACTACCAGACGCCCGGTCTGAATATCGCCGCAGGTTCGCGTGAAGCGCTGGATTACAGCGTCAGTTACTCGTTTTTCCATTGGGGTATCAGTGCCTGGTCGCTGTATGCCTTGTCGTCGTTGGCGATGGCTTATCACTTCCATGTGCGCAAGAAGAGCGGCCTGAGCCTGTCTTCGATCATTGAGGCCGTCACCGGTTTCAAAGCCCAAGGCCCTGTAGGCCGGCTCGTCGACCTGGTGTTCCTGCTGACCATGTTCGGTGCCTTGACCGTATCGCTGGTGCTCACCGCGTCTACCCTGACCCGTGGCCTGTCGGCACTTACCGGCATGCCAGATACCTTCACCACGCAACTGGCGGTGATTGGCGTGGTAGCGGTGGTGTTCTCGCTCAGTTCCTACATCGGTATTGCCAGTGGTATGCAGCGTCTGTCGAAGATGGTGTGTATCGGTGCGCTGGTGTTCGCGGCCGTGGTGCTGGTTGTCGGGCCGACGCAGTTCATCATCAATAACACTGCCAATTCCCTTGGTTTGATGATGCAAAACTACGTGCACATGAGCCTGTTTACCGACCCGCAAGGCGACGGTGCCTTCACCCGCAACTGGACGGTTTTCTACTGGTTGTGGTGGGTGTCCTACGCGCCGGGTGTGGCCATGTTTGTGACCCGTGTGTCCAAGGGTCGCAAAATGAAGGAAGTGGTGGCGGCCATGCTGATGGGCGGCAGTTTTGGCTGCTGGTTCTTCTTCGGCACGCTGGAAAGCTACAGCATGCATCAGTTCATCACCGGTGCTATCGACGTGCCGCGCATCCTGACGGAGCAGGGGGGTGAAACGGCGGTCGAGATGCTTCTGAACGCCTTGCCGTTCGGTCAGATCTTCTTGGGTGTGTACCTGTTCATCATGGCGGTGTTCTGTGCCTCGCACATGGACGCAGCGGCCTACGCCGTGGCGGCCACCAGCACCCGCAATATGCAGGAAGGCCAGGACCCGTCGCCGACGCACCGCCTGTTCTGGTGTATCGCGCTGACGCTGGTGCCGCTGGCGATGCTGTTTGCCAAGGTGTCGCTGTCGACCATGAAAACCGCTGTGGTGCTGACCGCCATTCCGTTCCTGGTGATTCTGCTGACCAAGATCTACGGCTTCCTCACCTGGATGTTCAAGGACTACGGCTCAATGCCGGCCTACCTGATCGAGGAAGAGTCGGTGGCCCGGGGGGAGAACCTGGATTTCGTCGCTCCGTTTGAGGCTGCAGCGCAAGCACCGGGCGTTACGCCCAAAGCCAAAGCGGTGCCCGCAGCCCTGAGCTAACCCATGCACGTGAGCCACGCTCAGGTGCCCACCCATGGGTACCGGGCCCTGAGCGGTTTTTTTTGCCTGACGTGTTAACCAGTGGTTTGTAGTTAGTCACTGGTTACATAAAAACAGCCTGAAACAGGGCGTATCGCACGACCCTCTGAATTGCCTGAGAGAGACAACAATGAACACTATCGTGAAATTGCCTGCCGACTTTTGCGCCAACCCTGATGTGGCTCACACCATTCCAGCGTCGTACTACACCCAGCAGAATGTGTTTGAGATCGAAAAAGAGAAGATTTTCGCCAACACCTGGGTATGTGTCGGTCACCGCAGCGAAGTGGCCAACAACAACGATTACATCACCCGCGAAGTGATAGGCGAAAGCATCATTGTGGTGCGTGGGCGTGACAGCGTGCTGCGTGCGTTCTACAACGTGTGCCCGCACCGTGGCCACCAACTGTTGAGCGGCAGCGGCAAGGCCAAAAACGTGATCACCTGCCCGTACCACGCCTGGACCTTCAAGCTCGATGGCGAGCTGGCTCACGCGCGCAATTGCGACAACGTAGAGAGCTTCGACAAGGAAAATTCCACCCTGGTCTCGCTGCGTGTTGAAGAGTACGCCGGCTTTATCTACATCAATATGAACAACGACGCGGGCACCGTCGAGGAGCAACTGCCGGGCCTTGAAGCGCGCCTGCGCGAAGCCTGCCCGGTGGTGGACGACTTGCACCTGGCCGCGCGGTTTGTCAGCGAGACGCCGGCCAACTGGAAGTCCATCGTCGACAACTACCTTGAGTGCTACCACTGCGCACCGGCCCACCCCGGCTTTGCCGATTCGGTGAGCGTGGACGAGTACTGGCACACCCTGCACGGCAACTGGTCGTTGCAGTTTGGTCACGCCAAATCGTCGGAGAAGTCCTTCAAGTTCGACGAGTCGATCAAAGACCCGTCCTTCAGCGGCTTCTGGGCCTGGCCGTGCACCATGTTCAACGCGCCACCCGGTGGCAACTTCATGACCGTGATCTACGAGTTCCCGGTGAGCGCGGGCGTGACCCTGCAGCACTACGACATTTACTTCCTCAACAAAGAGATCACCCCCGAGCAGCAATCGCTGATCGAGTGGTACCGCGACGTGTTCCGCCCAGAGGACCTGCGTTTGGTTGAAAGCGTGCAGCGCGGCCTGCAATCGCGCGGTTATCGCGGTCAGGGCCGGATCATGGCTGACCGTCAGCGCAGCGGCATGAGCGAGCACGGCATCGCGCATTTCCACAACCTGATCGCTGTGGCCCACCTGGACGACTGATCGCGCGGCCGCCACCGCCCGACGGTGGCGGCCCGACCCATAAAGAGGAGTGTCCTGCGTGCAGCTCAAAGACCCCCAATTGTTTCGCCAGCAGGCTTTTATTGCGGGCGTATGGACAGATGCCGATAGCGGGCAGACTGTCGATGTGACCAACCCGGCCCAAGGCCACCTGCTGGGCAATGTGCCCTTGATGGAGGGCGCTGAAGCCATCCGTGCCATTGAAGCCGCCGATGCTGCCTTGCCTGAGTGGCGCGCGCGTACGGCCAAAGACCGGGCGCAGATCCTGCGTCGTTGGTTTGAGCTGATGCTGCAACACGAAGATGACCTGGCCCGGATCATGACCCTGGAACAGGGCAAGCCGCTGCACGAAGCAGTGGGCGAAATTCGCTATGCGGCGTCGTTTATCGAGTGGTTTGCCGAAGAGGGCAAACGCATTTATGGCGACGTGATTCCCTCGCCCTCCACCGACAAACGCTTGCTGGTGGTCAAACAGGGCATCGGCGTGTGCGCGGCGATTACGCCGTGGAACTTCCCGGCGGCGATGATCACCCGCAAGGTCGCACCCGCGCTGGCCGCCGGATGCACCATCGTGGTCAAACCGGCCAATGAAACGCCGTTTTCAGCCCTGGCGTTGGCCGCGCTGGCTGAGCGTGCCGGCCTACCGGCGGGCGTGTTGAACATCGTCACCGGCGACGCCCCGGCCATTGGCGCGCAACTCACCGGCCACCCGCTGGTACGCAAATTCAGCTTTACCGGCTCGACGCCAATTGGCCGTTTGTTGATGAGCCAGTGTGCTGACACCATCAAGAAAGTGTCGCTGGAACTGGGCGGCAACGCGCCGTTTATCGTGTTCGCCGATGCGGACGTAGATGCTGCCGTCGAAGGTGCCATCGCCGCCAAGTACCGCAACGCCGGGCAGACCTGCGTGTGCGTTAACCGCTTCTACGTGCATGACGCGGTCTATGACCAGTTTGCCCGCCAGTTTGGTGCCAAAGTGGCTGAGCTGAAGGTCGGCCATGGCAACGCGCCAGACACCCAGATTGGCCCGCTAATCACTGTGAAGGCAGTGGATAAAGTGCGTGCGCTGATTGACGACGCGCTGAGCAAAGGCGCGACGCTGCTGCTGGGCGGCCAGGTGCATGCGCTGGGTGAACAGTTCTTCGAACCGACCGTGCTGGGTGACATCAAGAAAGGCATGTTGCTGCTGGACGAAGAAATCTTCGGCCCGGTTGCGCCGCTGGTGCGCTTCCACTCCGACGCCGAAGTGCTGGCCCTGGCCAACGACACGTTGTACGGCCTGGCAGCGTACTTCTACAGCCGCGACATTGGCCATGTGTGGCACATCGCTGAGCAATTGGAATACGGCATGGTCGGCATCAACACCGGGTTGATTTCCAACGAGGTCGCGCCGTTTGGCGGGGTCAAGCAATCCGGTTTGGGGCGTGAAGGGTCCAAGTACGGGATCGACGATTACTTGCAACTGAAATACCTGTGCCTGGCGGTCTGAGCCGCCGGCACCGGGTTTTAAATCAGGCGGCACGCCGGTGCCGCCCTTTACCGCAGTAGAGGTTTTTCGATGGCCCACACCTACCAAATGCTTGCCGCCCGTGTGATCGAGGTTGAGCAGGTGACGCCGCTGATCAAGCGTTTCACGCTGGTGCGTCAGGACGGCAACCCGCTGCCGGACTTCACCGGCGGTAGCCACATCATCGTGCAGATGAAAGACGCCGATGGCCGTCAGCACAGCAACGCCTATTCGTTGATGAGCGACCCGCGCCAGACCGCCAGCTACCAGATCGGCGTGCGCCTTGAAGAACAGTCCAAAGGCGGTTCGGCATTTATGCATCATCAGGTCGAGGTCGGCACTGAGCTGATGATTTCGACCCCGAACAATTTGTTTGCCATCGACCCGAAAGCCGGCCGGCATGTGCTGATTGCGGGCGGCATTGGCATCACCCCGTTTCTGTCGCAACTGCCTGAACTGCGTGACGCGGGTGCCGACTACCAGTTGCACTACGCCTTCCGCAGCCCTGAACACGGTGCCTTTCAGGCGCAACTGCGCGCCGGGCCCCATGCCGAGCGCACTCACCTGTACGCCGACAGCCTCGGCCAGTCGCTGAAACTGGCCGAGTTGTTGGGCACGCTGGACGACGATGCGCACGTGTATGTGTGCGGCCCCAAGCCGCTGATCGACGCCGTGATTGCCACCGCTAAACAGCTCGGCCTGGCGGATGAACGCGTGCATTGGGAGCAGTTTGCCGCCGCGCCGATCACCGGGGGGGCCTTTACGCTGGTGCTGGCCAAGTCGGGTCAAGAGCTGCGTGTCGAAGCCGGCATGAGCATCCTCAAGGCCATCGAAAAGGCCAATGTGGACGTGGAATGCCTATGCCGTGAAGGCGTGTGCGGCACCTGCGAAACCCGCATCCTGGAAGGGGAAGCCGAGCACAACGATCAATATTTGAGCGATGACGAAAAAGCCGCGCAACAGACCTTGATGATTTGCGTATCGCGGGCGCGGGGTGAGCGTTTGGTGCTCGATCTGTAACCCTGGTTTGAGTGCTGTGCCGTGATTGGGCCTGAGGGCTGCAGGCGTGTGTGTATACTTGTGACCGCCCTGCGCCTCGCGTGATCACGGATTTGCCATGACTGAAGATAGCTTTGCCTTTCGCCTGAAGGAGCTGCTCGAACACCATAAAATGACCTTGCAAGCGGTCGGAACGGCTCTGGGTATCTCCCGTACGGCGGTGCACAAATGGACCCGGGGTGGCGAAATTGATTACGGCAACCTGCGAAAACTGGCTGACCTGTTGAAGGTCAACTGGGTGTGGCTGCGCTATGGCGAACAGGCGGTCAGTGACCTTCAAAGTGCCGAGCCGGTCGAGTTGCCGATGACGGATGTGCGGCGCAAATACATCGCTGACATCATGGAAAGTGAAGCGCGCATGACCCTGGCGCAAGAGAATGCCGGGATCGTGACCTGGGAATGGAACCTGATCACCGACGAGGTGTTTTACTCGGCCAACGTTGAGCGGGTGTACGGCTGGCAGGTCAATAGCAACGAAGACTTCTGGCCCCACGTGCTGCCCGAAGACGAAGCGGTGATGAACGAGATGTACCGCGAGTGCTTCGCCAATAACACGCCGTACGAATATGACTTTCGGATTATTCGCCCCGACGGCGAGATGCGCTGGATTTCATCGCGGGCCATGCCGTTGAACGACAACGCCGGGCGTGCGGTGAAAATGATCGGCATCAGCATGGACAACACCGCCCGCAAAACCGCCGAACAGGCGTTGCGCAAAAGCGAGGAAGCGTTTCGTGCGTTGTTCGAGCTGGCGTGTGGTGCCATCGCCTACGTGGGCCTGGACGGCAGTTGGTTGCGGGTCAACGACAGCCTCTGCCAGTTGTTGGGTTACAGCGAGCAGGAACTGCGCGCGTTGACCTTTCAAGACATCACCCACGTTGATGACCTGCAAGCCAACCTTGAACAGCTACAGCACTTGCTGGACGGCAAGATCCGCAACTACGACCTGGAAAAACGCCTGCTGTGCAAAGACGGGCATTACATCTGGGCCCATGTGCGCACCTCGTTGCAACGCAACTCCCAGGACGACAGCCCCGAGCACTTGATCAGCGTGATTGACGACATCACCCAAGAGCGCGCCGAACGCCAGGCGCTGCTGGCGCGCATCCAATACCTCGAATCCTTGTAGCCGTCCGGGGTGCGACTACAGCACTCGCTTTTCGTAGCAGTTGCCGAAGGAACGAGGCGACGTCCGATTGCGTAGCGATCGTAAAACCTGAATCCCGGATTTGACAGGAGTACCGCGCTGTCTGATTTCACGACGGCTGCGTCGCCGGACGTCGCCTCGCAAGGCTCGGCAACTGCTACGTAAACAACTAAAGGGCGCTGTGCCGAGGAAACCCCAGCTCAAACAGGGTTGCTCGGTTATCGCTGTGTACCCGCACTTCACCGCCATGCAGGTGCATGATCGAGCGCACGATGGCCAGCCCCAGCCCGCCCGAATCCCCCGGCTGTGCGCGGGCCGGGTCGACGCGGTAAAAACGATCGAACAGTTTGTCCAGGTGTTGCGGGTCAATCGGCTGGCCCAGGTTGTGCACCCCGATCCAGCAGACGTTGCCCTCGTCGCGGCGCTGTAAACGCACGGTAGACCCTGCCTGCGCATGGCGCACGGCATTGGCCAGCAGGTTGCCCAAGGCCCGTTGCAACAACTGCTGATCGGCATCAAGCACGCCGCTGAGGGTGTTGCACACGTTCAGTTGGCGGTCATCGGCCAGCGCTTCGAAGTAATCACACAGCTCATCCCCCACGGCCTTGAGGTCCAACGGTTGCAGGTGCAGCGGGCGTTGACCGTGCTCGGCCCGGGCCAGGAACATCAAGTTCTCGGCCATGCGGTTCAGCCGCTCGTATTCTTCGAGGTTGGAGGCCAGCACCTCTTGATACTCGGCGGCACTGCGCGGCTGGTTCAGCGCCAGGCTGTTGCTGCCCAGCAAGTTGTGCAGCGGGGTGCGGATTTCATGGGCCAGGTCGGCGGAAAACTGCGACAGCCGCGAGAAGCTGTCTTCCAGCCGCGCGAGCATGGCGTTGAGGGCCAGCGCGGGGGCCTTGAGTTCGGTGGGCATGGCGTGTGTCGGCATGCGCCGGTGTAGGTTGCGCGGGTCAATCCCGCCCATGGCCTGGGCCAGTTGATGCAAGGGTTTGAGGCCCCGGCGCAACAGCAACAACCCCAGGCCGAATGCCAGTATCGCGCCCAGCCCCACCGCGCCGTACAAACGAAGGCGGTAGCTGACAAGCATTTGTTCGCGTTCATCAAGACGCTTGCCCACGGTGACGTTCAAAGTTTCCCCCGCTGGGCCCTGGGCCATGCCGGCCAGCAGTAAGGTGTCGTCGAACGTGTGGATGTCGGCTCGCTGTGGAGCTCGGTCCCGGGGGATGGGCCGCACCGGAGCCAGTGCTTGTTGGTGGGGGTTGATGGTGATCAGCGGGCTGCCATCGTCGCGAGCAACCTGCAACACGCTGTCCAGGTTACCCAGCATGTTCTGGTACAGGCGCGGGCGTTGTTGCAAGGCCTCCAGGCTGTCGCTGTCGTGCAATAAGGCCCGCACTTGCTCAAGCCGGCCAAGCAACGCCTGATCGTCACGAAACGCCAGCTCCGAGGCGAGCGAGCGGTACAGAAACACCCCGATCACACCCAGCACCAGCGCACAGGTCAGGGCAAAAGCCAGTGCCAGGCGCCAGGCAATGGATTTACTCATCGGGTGCTTCCAACTGGTAACCGACACCGCGCACGGTGTGAATCAGCTTGGGCATAAACGGGTCATCGACCTTGGCCCGCAAGCGCCGCACGGCGACCTCGACCATGTTGGTGTCGCTGTCAAAGTTCAGGTTCCAGACTTGGGACGCGATCAAGGTGCGTGACAACACTTCCCCTTGGCGGCTGGCCAGCAGGTGCAACAGCGCGAATTCCTTGTTGGTCAGGCTGATACGTTGCCCGCCCCGGCTGACACGGCGGCGCAACACGTCGATGTCCAGGTCAGCGATGGTGAACGCCTCGGCTTCGCGCATCGGGCCACGGCGCAGCAGCGTGCGCACGCGTGCCAGCAGTTCCGCGAAGGCGAAGGGCTTGAGCAGGTAGTCGTCTGCACCCAGCTCAAGGCCGCGCACGCGGTCTTCGATGGCGTCTTTGGCGGTTAAAAACAGCACCGGCGTGGCCCCGCGCTGGCGAATCAGTTGCAGCAATTGCCAGCCATTGAGCCCCGGCAGCATCACATCGAGGATGATCAGGTCGTAGGCCTGCTGCTCAATAAAGTGCCGTCCGTCCAGCCCGTTCAACGCCACATCCACCGCAAAACCTGACTCGCCAAGGCCTTTGGCCAGGAAATGAGCCGTCTTGGCTTCGTCTTCCACTATCAACAAACGCATTGCACACCTCGATCAATCGTCTGCACAGGCTAGCTGTGTTTGGCGGGTGTGATGCATTACAAACGTGTAATGCAACTGACGGGGTTTTGACGAGGGCCGCTGGGTAAGGTGACAGCCCTTGAACAGGAGCTTGCTGATGATGCTGAAAATCGTGTTGTTGTGCGCCGCGGTCGGGGCGAGCGCAGCGGCCCAGGCGGCACCGGCATTGGCGCGTCATATGGATCTGGACCTGGCCACGGCCCGGCAATTGGCCGACGCCACCTTGGCGCATTGCACCGGCGCGCTGAGCGTGCTGGACCGTGGTGGTAATGCACTGGTGGGCCTGCGCCCCGAACGTGTTGGGCCCCATAACCTGCTGGCCAGCCAGCGCAAGGCCTACACCGCGCTGTCTACCAAAACCCCGACGCGCCTGTTTGCCGAACGTGCCCGCACCAACCCGGAGGCTGCCAACCTCAACTCAATCCCCGAGCTGTTGCTGTTGGGCGGGGGGGTACCGCTGTTTGCTGACGGTGAGTTGGTCGGCGCGCTGGGTGTGGCCGGGGCGGGTGGTGCGGAGCAGGACGAAGCTTGCGCCGTGAAAGCGGCCGAGCAGGTGGGCCTGAAAATTCAACCCTGAATGAGTGTTTAACGCTATAGAGGACGAACCATGAAAACGTTGCGAATCACCTTGGCCGCTTTGAGCCTGAGCGCCGTGTCCAGCCTGGCGCTGGCAGCGGGCAACCCGTTGAGCGTGCATGTGCTCAACCTTGAAAACGGCTTGCCGTCACCGGGGGTCAGCGTGACCCTGGAAAAACACGTAGGCAAGGACTGGCAGCCGCTGGCGCAGGGCGTGACCAATGAGCAAGGCCGCATTGGCGAATTGTTCCCGGCCAAGCAAGCGTTTGAGACGGGTGAATACCGCGTGGTGTTCAAGACGGGCGAATACTTCAAGCAAGCAGGGCGCGAGACATTCTTTCCGGAAATTCCGGTGATCTTCGAAGTGAAAAACGCCGACCAGCATTACCACATCCCGTTGTTGCTGAGCCCCTACGGGTTCTCGACGTACCGCGGGTCGTAAGCCCTGCGTAGGCGCGAGCGTGCTCTCGCTCTTTTGATCTTGAAAACAAGGTCGCGAGCAAGCTCGGTACGTGTTTAGGGGTTATTCACCGCGCTGTGCCAATATCATCAGGTTGCGCGGTGTGAGTTGGCTGTCGCAGAACTCGCTCACGCGCACGTTATAGCCGTGTTCGCGCAGGTACAGCGCCCGATCCAGCACCAGCCACAGTTCCAGCGGGCGGCGAAACAGCCCGCGCACCAACTCCAGATTGCGCACCTGTGCCAGTCGCTCCCGGCCCGCGGCTTCCAGCGCGGGCCAGTTTTCTGTGCCGGTTGTGGATAAGTCCTTCAAGGCCGCCAAGTCCTCGCAATACTGCGCAAACGGTATGTTCAACCACGTACTGGGCAGCGAGGGTGTGGATAAGTATTCATCGCACTGGCGCCGTTGGCGCTGCCACAGGTCAAAGCCCAAGCGCCGCGCCATGGACTCGTCGCGCTGACGTCGCACGCGGCTGCCCGCCGTCACGGTTTCGCTCATCGGCAGGCTCAGGTCTTCTTGCGACAGCGCCAAGGCGGACGTTGTTGCCGCTGTGGATAACGGCGAGTAGTGCGTGGCACCGATGCGGTTGTAGCAGCAGGGCGACAGGGCAAGTTGTCCACAGCCGGCGGCGCTGGCCAGTTGCAGCAAGCGCACGTGCAGGTCGCCACAGGCATGCAAGGCCACGGGGGTCATGTTGGCCTTAAGCTGCAATGCGGCGTCAGGCGCAAGCACGTCTTGTTGCACATGCCGGGCCTGCAAGTGATGGCGCTGGCTGAGCGCCTGGCCGGCCTCTATCAAGGCTCGGTCGTATTCCAGGCAAGTGAGGTGCTGCTCGTCGCTGATCAAGCGGCGGCCCAAATGGCCTTTGCCTGCACACCAGTCCAGCCAGTGCGTGGGGGTTTTATCGAACACCAGGCGGCTGGCGAAGGCTTCGATCTGTTCCCATTTGCGCCCCGGCACGTCCACCTGCAAACCCCGCACGGCAGGTGCCGGCGGCTGGCCGGGCAATCGGCCAACGGTACTCAAGGTTCGGGCGGTTCGCGCCCACTCAGGGAACGATGCAGGGGCGGGCAGGTGTTCGGGGTGGTTGTGGCTGGCATCGGCGTCGTGCAACGAACGCTGGCGCAACCAGTGCGCCAGTGCCGGGTGCTGCGCTTCCCACGGCACATTCAGCAAGGTGAAGGGCCGTGGGCGCCACAGGTGCTGGTGTTCGGTTAGAAACGCATCCAGTGCCTGGAAGCGGGTGAGCAATGACTCACCCTCAAGCACGTGCGCCTCAGCGCCCTTGGCAGGCATCGACGCGCAACCAGCGCTCCAGCAGCTTGAAACCCTGAATCAGCACGAACGACATGATCAGGTAAATCGCCCCGGCGATCAGGAACATATCCACTGTTTGGTAGTTGCGGGCGATGATGGTACGGGTCATGCCGGTCAGTTCCAGCAGGGTCACGGTACTCGCCAGCGAGCTGGCCTTGAGCATCAGGATCACTTCGTTGCTGTACGCCGGCAGGCCGATACGCGCCGCGCGGGGCAGCATGATGTGCACCAGGGTTTTGAAGCGCGACATGCCCAAGGCCCGGGCCGCTTCGATCTCGCCCGGCGGGATGGCCTGGATCGCGCCGCGCAGGATTTCTGCGATGTAGGCGGCGGTGTGCAGGGTCATGGTGAGTACCGCACACCAGAACGGGCTGCGCAGGTAGGGCCACAACACGCTCTCGCGCACCACTTCAAACTGGCCCAGGCCGTAATACACCAGAAACAGTTGAATCAGCAGCGGTGTGCCACGAAAGAAAAAGATGTAGGCGTAAGGCAGTGAACGCACGTACCAGAGCCTGGAGGAGCGGGCGATGCCCAGCGGGATGGCGACGATCAGGCCAGCGATCACAGAGAGCGCGGTCAGCTCAAGGGTCAGGGTTGCACCCTGAATCAGCTTGGGCAGCCATTTGAGGAAGAGTTCCCACACCTGCATTACGTTCTCCTCACGAAGCCGCGCGCGGCGCGTTTTTCAAGCACATGCATCGTGCCCATCGCCAGGACGGTCAGGCCCAGGTACATCACGGCGGCCACCATGTAGAAGGTGAACGGGTGTTTGGCGAAGGTCACGGCGTTTTGCGCCTGACGCATGATTTCTTCCAGGCCGATGACCGACACCAGTGCGGTGTCTTTCATCAGGATCATGAACAAGTTGCCCAGGCCGGGCAGGGCGATACGCCACATTTGCGGCAGCACCAGCCGGGTAAAAATACGCGGTCTGGACAAGCCCAGGGCCATGCCCGCCTCGCGGTGCCCTTTGGGGATGGCCAGAATGGCCCCGCGAAACACTTCCGTTGCATACGCACCAAAGCACAGGCCCAGGGCGATGACGCCGGCGGAAAATGCGCTGAGGGAGAGGTCGGGTATGCCAAAAAATTCGCCGAATGCACGCACCGCATTGACGCTGCCAAAGTAAATCAGCAACACCCACAGCAGTTCAGGAACGCCGCGCACCAGCGTCGAATAAGTGCCCCCCAGCCATTTCAGCGGCTTGTAGGGCGAGGTTTTGGCCAAGGCACCGAGCAACCCGAGCACCAGGCCCAGACACAGCGCAGTGAGTGCCAGTTTGACGGTCATCAGCGCCCCAGCGGCAAGCGCCGGGCCGAATCCGTATAAGTCGATAGTCATAAATTAGGCAGGCTTGGCTTGGGACCGGCGCAGCCTTGCGGCGCGCCGGTCAGGCAGATCATTCAATGCTGAATGGGAAGTACTTGTCGTTGATCTTCTTGTAAGTGCCGTCTTCCTTGATTTCCTTGAGGGCGAGGTTCAGCTTGGTGCGCAGGCCTTCTTCGCCTTTACGCAAGGCAATGCCGACCTTGTCGTCTTCGTTGACCGGCTCGCCTTTGAACTCATAGGCCTGACCCGCTGGGCTCTTGAGCCAGTCGTAGTTGGCGTACTTGTCAGCCAGCAAGGCATCTACACGGCCTGAGGTCAGGTCGAGGTAGGCGTTTTCCTGGGTGTCGTACAACGAGATGTTGCCCCCTACGTTATCTTCCAGCCATGTGGCGGCTTGAGTCGAGCGTTGGGTGCCCAGGGTTTTGCCTTTGAGCGATGCCACATCGGTTTTGAAATCAACCTTTTTAGGCGCGATGAACTGCTGCTTGTTGGAGTAGTACGGGTCGGTGAAATCGACGGCTTGTTTACGCTCATCAGTGATCGACAGCGATGACACGATGAAGTCGTATTTTTTGGCGTTAAGTGCCGGGATGATGCCGTCCCAATCGGATGTAACGATCTCGCACTCCGCTTTCATTTTGGCGCACAGAGCCATCGCAATATCCGCGTCGAACCCGACAACTTCACCGCTGGCGTTCTTGTTGTTGAACGGAGGGTAAGCCCCCTCGATGCCTACTTTATATTTGTCGGCGGCCAGTGCGTTGGCACTGAACACCAGCGTGGCGGCAGCGGCCAGGAGAAACTTTTTATAGTTTTGCATTCGTATTGCTCCGTTAGCGGTTGCTGGACATGAATTGTTTACAGCGCGCTGAAACCGGGTTTTCGAAAACCTGCTCAGGCGATCCTTGCTCTTCGATCAGGCCCTGGTGCAAAAACACCACCTCTGTGGACACCTGACGGGCAAAGCCCATTTCGTGGGTGACCAGCAGCATAGTCCGACCTTCCTCGGCGAGCGCGCGGATCACACTAAGTACTTCCTGGACCATTTCCGGGTCAAGTGCCGATGTGGGTTCATCGAACAGAATGACCTTGGGTTGCATGGCCAGCGTGCGCGCAATCGCGGCGCGTTGTTGCTGGCCACCGGACAGTTCAGAGGGGTAGGCATGGCGCTTTTGCGCAATACCGACCTTGGCCAGCAGCGCTTCGGCAACCTCTGTGGCTTCAGCCTTGCTTTGGCCCAGCACGCGGCGTGGGGCCTCGATCACATTGTCGAGGATGGTCATGTGCGGCCACAGGTTAAAGTTTTGAAACACAAAACCCAATTCACTGCGCATACGGTTGATTTGCTTGCCGTTGGCGGCGATCAGTTCACCATTTTTGGCTTTCTTGAGCTTGAGCTCTTCGCCAGCAACCAGGATCTGGCCCTCGTGGGGGTTTTCCAGCAGGTTGATGCAACGCAGCAGCGTGGATTTGCCGGAGCCGGAGGAACCCAGGATCGAGATCACGTCACCGTCGCGTGCGGTCAGCGAGATACCTTTAAGTACCTCAAGCTCGCCGTAGCGTTTATGCAAGTTGCGGATTTCAAGCGCGGGCGTGGCCAAAGCCATGTGCGGTCCTCATTGTGTTCGAGTGCGATCCTGCTATTGGGCAGCCTTCCTGGCGATCGCCAAGCTAGCATAGGGTGGTGATGGCAACCAGCCGCCCTGTGGGTACAAAAGGCGTGAGCGCGGCCGGGTGTCGCATCAAGACAGTAGACTGTCGCGAGGACTACAACCGGCTTCGGATTTCGCCGTTTAGCCTGACAGGTGTCGCGTAAAAAAGGGCGCGATGTTGCCAGCTTTGGCCCTGTGTTGGAAGCACGAAGCGACTAAAAGACCAAACGGGCGCACCCCTTTTGGGCTGGGTCACCGAGCGTGAGTAGTTTTGGTGCGTTTTTACCGCGGGCGCTGTGTGGTT
Organism: Pseudomonas sp.; assembly: GCF_030150285.1. Taxonomy (GTDB): domain Bacteria; phylum Pseudomonadota; class Gammaproteobacteria; order Pseudomonadales; family Pseudomonadaceae; genus Aquipseudomonas. Next base: position 138,611 of record NZ_JASLGE010000079.1, read on the forward strand.
TGGTAACGATACCTTCGAAAGCCGCGTGCCAAAGCCCTCGAAAAATGAGCATGGCGTATGCTGGAGGCCGCAGAAAACGGCACTTTGTACCAATGTGGCTTATTTGTTGCGTAAATAATTCTAAACGCCCCGTTGGTTACTTTTTACGAAAGTCAACGCGGGTGCTCTGAATGGCTTCAATGAAAGGTAGTCGCAATGAGCAATACGCAATCCACTCACGGCCTTGAACAAGGGCTAAAACCAAGGCATGTGACCATGCTGTCGATTGCCGGTGTGATCGGTGCCGGCCTGTTTGTCGGCTCCGGCCACGCGATTGCGCAGGCGGGGCCTGCGGTGCTTCTGGCCTATGCAGCCGCCGGCACATTGGTGGTGCTGGTCATGCGCATGTTGGCCGAAATGGCCGTTGCGTCACCGGACACCGGTTCGTTTTCCACCTATGCCGACCGTGCTATCGGGCATTGGGCCGGTTTCACCATCGGTTGGTTGTACTGGTGGTTCTGGGTGCTGGTTATTCCACTGGAAGCTGTCGCCGCCGGCACCATTCTGCATGCGTGGTTCCCGGACACCGCCATTTGGGTGTTCACCCTGGTCATCACCCTGTTGCTGACCGTGACTAACCTGTTCAGCGTGAAGAACTACGGTGAGTTCGAGTTCTGGTTTGCGCTGGTCAAAGTCCTGGCGATTGTGGGTTTCATTGTGCTGGGCGCACTGGCGATTTTCGGCCTGCTGCCGACCAGCGGCGTGAGCGGCGTGTCGCACCTGGTCGACACTGTCGGCTTTATGCCAAACGGTATGGGGGCGGTGCTGGCAGCCATGTTGACGACCATGTTCTCGTTTATGGGCACTGAAATCGTCACCATCGCCGCAGCCGAATCGAAGAACCCCAGCCAACAAATCACCAAGGCCACCAACTCCGTGATCTGGCGGATTGGCCTGTTCTACCTGGTATCGATTTTCATCGTGGTGGCGCTGGTGCCCTGGAATGACCCGGGCCTGGCCAGCGTTGGCTCTTATCAGACCGCGCTCGTCAGCATGGGCATCCCGAATGCCAAACTGATCGTTGATATCGTGGTCCTGATTGCGGTGACCAGTTGCCTGAACTCGGCGCTGTACACCGCTTCGCGGATGTTGTTCTCTCTGAGCAAGCGCGGTGATGCGCCGGCGGCTGCCAAACGCACCAATGCCAGCGGTACGCCTTACTGGGCCGTGATGATGTCCACGGGCGCAGCCTTCGTGGCGGTGTTCGCCAACTACGTGGCCCCCGCTTCGGTGTTTGAGTTCCTGCTGGCCAGTTCCGGTGCCATTGCCTTGCTGGTGTACCTGGTGATCGCGGTGTCGCAACTGCGCATGCGTAAAAAGCGCATGGCAGCGGGTGAGGCCATCTCATTCAAAATGTGGCTGTTTCCGGGCCTGACCTGGGCGGTCATTGTGTTTATCGTGGCGATTCTGACGATCATGTTGTTTCAGGAGTCGCACCGGGTCGAAATTATGGCCACCGGGTTGCTGAGTGTTCTGGTGGTAGCGGCGGGCATGCTGGTGGCCCGTCGCCGGCGTGCTGAGAAACAGGGGGCAACGGTACTCAACTAGACCAGGACGGTGTGTGGTTGAGTGACCTGTAAAAACGCCATCCTTCGGGATGGCGTTTTTTTTTGACGGTGACGGTGTGATCGTCAGATCATTCTGGGTACGGTGAAGCGAAATTCGCTGCCTTCCCCGGCAACGCTCTCCGCCAGTAACTGTCCGCCGTGGGCTTTGATAATGCCTTGGGATATATACAGCCCCAAGCCAGTGCCTGAAGCATTACCGTCTTTTGCCGTCCAGTAGCGGTCGAAGATGTGAGGCAGTTGTTCAGCCGGAATGCCTTTTCCGGAGTCGCGCACACTGAAAACGATGTCATCTCCGTTCGACATGGCGGCCACGCCAATTTTGCCGTCGGAGGGGGTGAACTTGATGGCATTGCCGATCAGGTTAGACAACACCTGAAACAGGCGCTCAGGGTCGGCGTTGATTTTCAGGTCGGGTTCCGCGTTGAAGGTCAGTTCAACCGACTTGTCCATGGCCAGCGGTGCCAGCAATGAAAAGGCCTCTTCAAATATCTGGCTGACGTCCAGCGGTTGCGGGCTGATGGTGTAGCGCCCAGCTTCAATTTTGGAGGTGTCGAGCAAGTCGTCCAGCAGCACGCTCATGCGGCTGCTGGCTTGCTGCATGGTGTCGATGGCGGAAGTGATGCGCCGTGAGGTGTGTGGGCCATCATTGCTGAAGGCTTTTTGCATCATGCCGCAGAGCATCGAGATCACGGTCATGGGGTTGCGCAAGTCATGGGACACCACCGCGACCAACTCATCGCGGGCGCGTACCGCTTGCTGCTCGCGATACACCTGCCGGGCCAGGTCATTTTCCAGCGCTGAACGGCGCAGGTCGTTGGCGGCAAACAAATCGCCCAGGCTCCACTTATTGGAAATGCCATCCATCTCGACTTTCCACAGTTCGAACGACGTGCGCGGGCTTAAGCGCAGGCCGGCGCTGCTCGGCTCCAGGTTGAGGGGTTTGCGGGGGTCGCCGCTCCACGGAATGCTTTCTTTGACCTCCGTGCGAAACCACAGCACGGCATTGTCCACCGGTTTGGGCAATGTCATCGCCAGCAGGCCACTGGCAATGTCTTTGTAGTGCGCCGCCGGCGGGTAAAGCGTGGATAAGCTGTGGCTGGAAAACACCGGTGTGCCCGCGTCTCTGAACCACTGATACAAAGCCCGGATTTCGTCAGGTGGTGGGCATTGACCATAGCGGTGCAGCACCTTGTCCTCGATGATGGCCACGCCGCTGGCCTCGGTCAGTGACATCAGCGTTTGAGGTACTTCGGCCAGGCCGTCAAAAACGTTGTCTGCGTGCACCATGGCAGCATTCAAGTGCGCCAGTGTTTCCATTTTGGATTCGCGCTGGCGGCTGATTTCCAGGGTCTGCAGGGCGCTGATCTGCAGCGACAGCACTTGGCCAATGGTCTGGCAGGCCATGCGCAATTCATGGGACACGTGCAAGGGCTGGCGATGCCCGCAACTGATCAAGCCCCACAGGCGCTCGCCGTCCATCAGCGAAATGCTCATGGACGACAGCACGCCCATGTTCTTCATGTACTGGCAATGAATGGGTGAAACGCTGCGCAAGGTGGCACCGCTGAGGTCCAGCGGCTGGTGTGTGTCCGGGCGCAGTCGGGGAATCAGCTCTACAGGCGTGTAGTCCGCATTGGGGATGATGCGTAGCCAATGAGTGCGGTAAAGCTCGCGCGCTTGCTCAGGGATGTCAGAGGCCGGGAAGAACATGCCGTTGAACAGTTCCATTGAGGGCGCGGAAGCTTCTGCAATCACTTGCCCGTGGCCCTCCTCCTGGAAACGATAGATCAGCACGCGATCGTATCCCGTCAGTGTCTGGATCTCGCTCACACAGATCTCGTAGAGCGCGGGCAGTGTTTTCGCCGCCTGCAAGCGTTGCAACACGCGGCTCAGGTTACGCACTTTGGCCATCGTACTTTTGAGCTGGGCGTCGTCGGGCTTGAGTTCAAGCTCCAGGATCAGCAAACCCTTGTCACGGTGCAGCAAGCCTTCGTAGTGAAGGCCTTGCAACGCCAGGTCCAGCGGCGGAGCGTCGACCTGCTCGGCGAAGGCGCTCGCACTTTTTACCGCAGTGGCGGCCTGGGGCCCGGTCAGCATCGACAGTGGCTCACCCAACAGTGCCGCCGGGTCGAGGCCGAATACGGTGTGAACGTTGGCGCTGATTTGCTGGATCCGCAGCTCGGGCTCCGAGAGCGTCAGCAGCAGGCCATGGGGCTGGATCGCCCCCGGAAAACGAATGGGTTCGTCGGCGCAGTTGGCCAATAGTGTTTCAAAAGCTTCAGTGTCTAGCGGGGTCATCAATAGAACCTCCTGGCGTTCGAGTGACGGCTCGAAAATTGCGCAGCGCGCAGGCGTTGAATAAGGAACATGTGTCGCGGCGCTCCGTGCGCGAATGCCATCACTCATAAATATCTGAAGTCTTGAGACGAAAAAAGTGCAATTAATCTTCAGTCGCGGTCATTTAACGCCGTTGTGCCGCTCGCCCCTGTGTTGCGCTTGTTGCGCTTGTTGCGCTTTAGGGCTTTGCTTGAGGGTTCGTGTCATTCATTGAATGAGGTATCACCATGCTGGAACTACGCCCTAACTGTGAATGCTGTAATCGCGATTTGCCGGCGGACTCACCACTGGCGCGTATTTGTTCGTTTGAGTGCACGTTTTGTGCGTCGTGCTCGGAGCAAGTGTTAGGGGGGCTGTGCCCGAACTGCGGGGGAGAGTTGTTGGTGCGCCCGCGCCGCCCGGCCAGCAAGCTGGCCCAAAACCCACCGTCGCGCGTGCGCGTGCTAAAGCCGGAGGGCTGTGCCGGGGCTAACCCGTAAGACAGTAGCGCAGGTTTACCGCGACTGCTTGGGGATTAAAGTGCCCGGTGTGCCGTCTTGCAGTGTTCCTTTTTGCAGCCAGTGCAAAGCAATGGGCCACAAGCTTTTTTGAAAGCGGCTGTTGAAGAATGCGAAATGGCCTATGGCGGCTTCGCCAATATCAGCCGGGTCTATGCGCAAGTGTTGGCGGTCGCTGGCGCTGAAGTAATTGAGTAAGCGCTCAATGGCGGCCACCGTGCCGAAAGGATCGTCGCTCAGGCTGATGGCCAGGGTGTTGGCGGTGACGCTGGCAAAGGGCAGGGGTTGGCATTTGCGGGCGCTGGGGCGCGTCTCCAGGGTGCTGCTCAGGGTCGCCCAGTCCTGGACCACGCCTGAGGGGGTGTCTTCCAGCCAGCCAAGACGTTTCCCGGGAAAGTAGCCGCAGAGCCGGGTCAGCGCCGGCATGACCACGTGCCATTTGGCGAGCATCTGCCAGCGCTGCTGGGGCGCATAGTCGCGCCAGTAGGCAAATTGCGCACCCACGGTCACCAACCGTCGAATCATCGCCCCGGAGGCCGCCAGGCCCGCTGCGCAGCCCCCAAAGCTATGGCCGACCACATCAATCGGCTGGCCCGGGAATTCGCGCTGTGCGCGTTGCAGCAGCGCTTCAAAGTCCAGCGCGGCCCAATCCGACCACGACGCTTGAAAGCCGCGCAGTGATCGGGGGCGTGAGGCACCGATGCCACGATAGTCAAACACCATCACGTCAAGGCCGTGGCTAAACAGGTAGTCGGCAAACCGTGCGTAGTACGAACAGCGCACGGAGGTGGCGGCATTGATGATAACGACGGCGCGGGCTGGGTCGGGCGAGCGGTGGCACCACTGCAGGCCACCTAGCCGATAGCCGTCAGCCGCCGTTTCAGTAAACGCCAGGCTGACAGGTTCACTCAGTGCGGCGGTCAGTGCGAGCTCCGGGCGCTGCGTTCGGCCAGCAGGGCAGAGGCGCTGACGTAAGCCTCCTGAAAAACCGGGGTTTCGACCCAGGCCAGGGCGCTGTCTTCGTCGTCGCCGTGAACGGTCATGCGGAAAGCGATCAGCAGGCCCATCAGGAAATCAGTGGCGTCCTCTTCGTTTTCTTCCGAGATCACCAATTCCAGTACCGGGTATTGCAGGAAGACACTGCACAGGGTTTGCAGGCTGATGCTTTCAGCCGCCTTCATGGCCTGGAACAGGTCATCGAAGTCTGAAGGTTCGAAGCCGTTTTCCTTGATGTCCTGAAAGTCGAACGTACTCAGGTCGATCTTCACGTCGTCGAAGGGGTGATCGATCAACGTTGAAGCCGAAGCCTTGGCAGGTTTACCGATGCGGTTCTGCCTGGCTTTGGTTTTGGCCCGCTGTGCGTGCTTTTGCTGTTTCTTGGGCGATGACATGAATGTGTGTCCTTCAGGCTGAAGAGAGGATTGAACCCCATCCCTCTGCAAACGCCAAGAGCAGGGATGGCACCCGGCCTAAATCGCGCCCAACAAAAAACCCGCACTAGGCGGGTTTCTTGTTTGCTTTGCAGTGATGTGAACACCACTTCAAAGCTGAATGTGGTGCCCAGAGACGGAATCGAACCGCCGACACGGGGATTTTCAATCCCCTGCTCTACCGACTGAGCTATCTGGGCAACGGGGCGCATTAGAAGCTTTTTTCGATGACCCGTCAAACACTTTTTTGAAAAATATTTAATTATTACCGTCGCTTACGGGCGAAACCCTTTAAAACCGGGGTTTACTCGCTTGGCGGAACGTAGCCTTCAGCTTTGGCATATTCCTCGCCGCTGAAGAACTTATCCATTTCGCCCTGCAAATATTTACGGTCTTCAGCGTTCATCATGTTCAAACGCTTTTCGTTGATCAGCAGGGTTTGGTGTTTTTGCCAGTCGGCCCAAGCCTTGGCCGAGACGTGTTCGAAAATGTCCTGGCCTTTGGCACCCGGGTACGGTGGGCGTTCCAGGGCGGGCAGTTCTTCTTTGTACTTGCGGCACATGATGGTGCGGGTCATGACGTCTCTCCTGCATGTAATAGGTCGGCTGCACGTTTGAGCAGCTTCTTCACCGGAGCAGCAAGGCCCAGGCGCGGCGGGGTGGCGAGGTTATACCAGAGCCAATCCGCCTCGGCCACGTGGTGGCCGCGTGTATCGACGTGCACCAGCCACGGTTCGATGGCCAGTTGAAAGTGGCTGAAGGTGTGGGTCAGGCCAGGCAGTGCCTGCCGGTCGCCCAGGGCCAGTGAGTGCTGAAGCGCCAGGTGCTCGATGTCCTTGAGGTCATCCAGTTCAGGCAAGCTCCACAAACCGCCCCACAAACCGATCGACGGGCGGCGGTAAAGCAGGATCTCGCCCTCGGCGTTCGCCAGCAGCGGCATCAGGGTGCGCTTTTGCGGAATGGTTTTGCGTGGCTTGGGGATCGGGTAGCGGGTCTCGACGCCCAGTAAATGGGCTTCACAGCCAGGTTCAAGCGGGCACAGCAGGCAACTGGGTTTGCTGCGGGTACACAGCGTAGCCCCCATGTCCATCATCGCTTGGGTGTAAGCGTTGACACGGTCATGGGGCGTGAAACGCTCGGCGGTGGCCCACAGTTGTTTGGCAACCTTGGGTTCGCCCGGGTAGCCCTCTTGCGCGGTGTAGCGGGCCAGCACGCGCTTGACGTTGCCGTCCAGGATCGGTGCGCGCAAGCCCATGCTCAGGCTGGCAATCGCCCCGGCGGTGGAGAGCCCGATGCCGGGCAGTTCGACCAGTTTCTCGACGTCTCGCGGGAATTCGCCTTCGTATTGCTCGACGACGATTTTCGCGGTTTTTTGCAAGTTTCGCGCTCGGGTGTAATAACCCAGGCCGGTCCACAGGTGCAGGACTTCGTCCTCGGGTGCGGCAGCCAGCGCTTCGACCGTTGGCAACGATGCCATAAACCGGTCGAAGTAATTGAGCACGGTGCTGACCTGGGTTTGCTGCAACATGATCTCGGACACCCACACCCGGTAAGGCGTAATGCCCTGTTGCCAGGGCAGGTCGTGGCGGCCGTGGCGGTCATACCAGTCCAGCACCGCCGCAGAGAATTGCTCGTCTCTCATCGCTTAAACAACCCTTTGAGGGCGTCTTTGAGCTCTGGGCTGACCTTGTCGCCCAGCTTCTCTTCCAGTTTTTCGCTGATCTTGTTACCGGCGATTTTGGCAGCCACCTTGCCCAGGCCTTCATTGTCCAGGCGGCACGCTTTGGCGCCCAGTTCCAGTGGGCCACGGCAGCGTAAGGGCAACTCGATACCCACAAAGTTCTTGCCGACCTGACAGGCCGGGTCCGGCATGGCGCGGGTGTCGCCTTCGACCGTTATGCCGATGCGGTAGTCCATGCCCAGTACGCGCAGGTCAATGTCGCCGTCCCCTTTGACGCTCAAACCGGGAATGCGCACGATCAGGTCCGGGTTACTGGCCACGCCGTTGCGCACAACCAGGCTGCCCTTGAGGTCGTTGAACGGTGTGTCTTTGCCCCGGTTGGCAGCGCTGAGGGTTTTGCGGTTGAGTGTCGCGATGCCCCGGCACAGTTGTTGTTCAAGGTTGGCATTGAGCAGCACCCCGTCGTTCAGCGCGAAGCTGGCGGTGCCGTTGAGGCTTTGGATCAATGCGCGTTCGCTGTTGCCGCTGGCCGTTAGGTTGCTGTTAAGCGTCAACAGGCCAGTCACCGGAGGTTTTTGGCCCTGGCTTTGGAGGATTTTCTCGACAGGAACGTTATTGATGCGGGTTTGCAGGTTGATCATAGGCTGCAGGGGGCGCACATCCAGGCTGCCGTTGGCGGCGAAACTGCCCTTGTAGAGGTTGCCGCGCAGGCTCTCGAGCGTCAGCAGCCCTGCCTTGCCATTGGCTTTGAGCACCGCATTCTGGATCGGCAGTTTGCTGAGGGTCAGTTGGCCGACGCTGATGTCGGCATTCAGGTCCAGCGCCTTGAGGCGTGCCACTGGAATGATTTTGCTCGTGCTCCAGCCGCTGGTGGTCGGCGCTTGTGGCAGCGGCGAGTCACCCGATGCCGTCAGTGCCTGTGCTTCGCCGCCTTGTACTTCGGCCTGGCGCGCAACCTTGGCGCTGTTGCCATCGGCAGATTCCGGTGGCATGTAGCGATCGGCGTCGAACGTGTCGCCTTTGAGCTGGATACGCAGCGCTTGCTTGGCGAAATCATCAACCGCGACCTGGCCCGTGAACGTGCTGTTATCGACCTTCAGGTTAAGTTCGTCGAACACCACGCTGGTGGGCGTGCCTGTAAGGCGGGTGACCAGTTCGACCGCACTGAGGCTGCCCGGTGCCATGGCGGGAAGGGGATGGCCGATGCTGTCGAGGAATGTGGCCAGGTCGAGTTGGGCAACCGACAGGCCACCCGTTATCTGTGGCGTGGTATCGAGGTTGCGGGCCTTGAGCTCTCCAAGGGCGCGCAATTGGTTGGCCGAAAGCTTCAGGCTGTTCCATTCGGCGACGTTTGCAGCCAGATCTACCAATAATTGGCCCTGAGCGGCGAATGTCATGGTTTTGCCTTGCAGCGGTTCGCCCGAGGCTTCACCGATAACTTTCATGTCCTCGAACTGATAGCGTTTGAGGATACGGTCAAAACGCAGCTTGCCGTCGACCTCGGTCTTGACCCGAATGACCGGCTGGTTGGTGCCCAAGAAGGCCGTCAATTTGACCGGTGTACTGGTGGCTTCGTGGATGGGGCCGGTGCTCAACTGGATGCTTTCGGCGCTGAATTGCTGGCCGTTCTGCTCGTCGCTGTATTCCACGCGCGCGTTGTTCACGGTCAAGCTGTCGATATCCAGCTTGAGCGGCTGGCTGGACGTTTCCGGCTTGCTGACAGGCGCGGGGTCGCTACCGGCGGGTGCGGGGGCCGTGGCGGACGCGACGGGTTGACCAATGTCTTGCCAGTTGCCGTGGCCATTCTTGTCGCGGTTAAGCCGCAGGTTCAGGCCTTCAACACGGACATCGCTCATCTGCACTTCTTTACGCAGCAGCGGCAGCACACGCACTGACAGACCCAGCATTTGCAATTCGGCAAACGGTTTGTTCGGGGCTGCCAGGGTTGCCACGCTGGCGTCGTGCAGTTCAAGGCCAAGCCAAGGGAACAGGCTCCAGCCGATATCGCCATTGAGGGTCAGCTCAATGTGGGCCTTGTCGCGGGCTATCTGGCGGATCTCGTCTTTATAGTCGTTGGGATCGAACAGATGGCTGAGGGCAAAGCCCAGGGCCACGATGATCAGCAACAGTCCGAGAAACACCAGACCCAGGATTTTGCCGAGCGCTTTCATGGGCGAGTCCTTGTAAGTCTGAATAAGGGAAGTTTTAAAATTTAGCCGCAGAGTATAGCGCCACGCGCTGGCGGACTGGGGGGCGGATCGTTCCAGATCAGTTGCATGATGAAACAGCGTATCAACAGGGGCTTTGTCCTACACTCCAGTGGTAATCTCGGGCTGTTTTTCAGACCTTCTGCGGCGAATTGTCTCGCCCTGAACGTGACTCCAAATAATGGCTGTGTGCCGCAAGGTGCCAAAGCCGGGGGTCATGCGTGTCTGGGAGGCGTGTTCATACATGGGGGAGACACCAATGACTACAAGTACTGCTGCGGGCATTGCCTCGCCGCCTGCGTTCCTGTCCAAGGAGCGCATTATTGCTAAACCCGGTTTCAACCGCTGGCTGGTTCCGCCTGCCGCACTGGCCATCCACCTGTGCATCGGTATGGCCTATGGCTTTTCGGTGTTCTGGATACCGTTGTCCAAGGCTTTGGGCGTGACTGCGCCCGTGGCCTGTGCGCCTGACATGAGCTTTATCGCTCAAGTGTTTTCGTCGCAATGCGACTGGCCCATTTCAATGCTTGGCTGGATCTACACGCTGTTTTTCATTTTTCTCGGGTGCTCGGCCGCGGTCTGGGGTGGCTGGCTTGAACATGCTGGCCCGCGCAAGGCCGGTGTGGTGTCGGCGCTGTGCTGGTGCGGCGGCCTGCTGATTTCTGCCTTGGGCATCTACACCCATCAGATCTGGCTGATGTGGCTGGGTTCGGGGGTTATTGGTGGTATTGGGCTGGGCCTGGGCTATATCTCACCCGTTTCGACGCTGATCAAGTGGTTCCCGGATAAACGCGGCATGGCGACTGGCATGGCGATCATGGGCTTTGGTGGCGGTGCCATGGTGGGGGCACCGCTGGCGGCTGTCCTCATGGGGCATTTCGCCGGGCCGGATGGCGTGGGCGTGTGGCAGAGCTTTGTGGTGATGGCACTCATTTACTTTGTGTTCATGATCGGCGGTGCTTTGTCTTACCGCGTGCCGCCTACGGGTTGGAAACCTGAAGGCTGGTCGCCACCGGTGAAAAAAGCGGCCAACGCCATGATTACCCAGCGCCACGTGCACGTGAGTGTGGCCTGGAAAACCCCGCAGTTTGCGCTGGTGTGGCTGGTGTTGTGCCTGAACGTGTCGGCGGGTATCGGCATTCTGGGCATGGCGTCGCCGTTGCTGCAGGAAGTGTTTGCCGGCAAGTTGCTGGGTAACGGCCTGACCTTCAGCGAACTGGACGCCGGCCAGTTAGTGCAAATTGCAGCCATTGCCGCCGGTTTCACCGGCTTGCTGAGCCTGTTCAATATTGGCGGTCGTTTCTTCTGGGCTTCGTTCTCGGATTATCTGGGGCGCAAAAACACCTACTTCGTGTTCTTTGCCCTGGGCTTTGCGCTGTACGCGATGATCCCGAACCTCGGCCATCTGGGCAACATCTCGCTGTTTGTGGCGGCGTTCTGCATCATTCTGTCGATGTACGGCGGCGGTTTTGCCACGGTGCCGGCGTATCTGGCGGATCTGTTCGGCACACAAATGGTGGGCGCGATTCACGGGCGCCTGCTGACCGCTTGGGCGGCAGCGGGCGTGCTGGGGCCGGTCTTGGTCAACTACTTGCGTGAGTACCAGTTGAGCATCGGTGTGGAGCGAGCGGCGGCGTATGACATCACCCTGTACATTCTTGCCGGCCTGCTGGTGCTGGGCTTTCTCTGCAACCTGCTGGTGCGGCCGGTGGCGGACAAGTACTTCATGACCGATGCCGAACTGGCCGCCGAGCAAGCGCTGGGGCATGACAAGGGGGCCGATTCGACGACCTCGCTGGAGTGGAAAGCCGAAGCGGGCAGCCGGCCTTTGGTGATCGCTGCATGGCTGGCCGTGGGCATTCCATTGTTGTGGGGCGTGTGGGTCACGGTGCAGAAAACGGCGGTGTTGTTTAACTAACCCCGTGGTTAATCGGTAGGAGCGGTCGGTCGACGTTCGATTGCCTGCGATCTTTTCAATGCTCAAAAGATCGCGGGCCCGCTCGCTCCTGCAGGGTTTTACGTACGCTCATCCCCTTCCATGTTTCTGTTTGCCTGACCCGTGCCTATAATGGCCACCTTTTTCGCCCAATGATTTTGCGGAGCTGGTGATGGCCGAACGTAAGGCGTCAGTCGAGCGCGATACTCTGGAAACCCAGATTAAAGCCTCGATCAACTTGGATGGTACCGGTAAGGCCCGATTTGATATCGGCGTTCCTTTTCTTGAGCACATGCTCGACCAGATCGCCCGACATGGGCTGATCGACCTGGACATCGAGTGCAAAGGCGACCTGCATATCGACGATCACCATACCGTCGAAGATGTTGGCATTACCCTGGGCAAGGCCTTCAGCCAGGCGGTCGGCGACAAAAAAGGCATGACCCGCTACGGTCACGCTTATGTTCCGCTGGATGAAGCACTGTCGCGTGTGGTTATCGACTTTTCTGGCCGTCCGGGCCTGCAAATGCACATCCCCTATACCCGCGCTACCGTCGGCGGCTTCGATGTTGACCTGTTTCAGGAGTTCTTCCAGGGCTTCGTGAACCACGCCAACGTGACGCTGCACATCGATACCCTGCGCGGCACCAACACTCACCACCAGATCGAAACCGTGTTCAAGGCGTTCGGTCGTGCACTGCGCATGGCAATCACGCTTGACGAGCGTATGGCTGGGCAAATGCCTTCGACCAAGGGCGTGCTCTGATGCAGACAGTGGCGGTAATCGATTACGGCATGGGCAACCTGCATTCGGTGGCCAAGGCGCTGGAGCACGTAGGTGCCGGGCGTGTGCTGATCACCAGTGATGCCGATGTGATTCGCGAAGCTGACCGTGTGGTGTTTCCCGGTGTGGGCGCGATTCGCGACTGCATGGCTGAAATCCGCCGCTTGGGTTTCGACTCGCTGGTGCGCGAAGTCAGCAAGGACCGGCCCTTTCTCGGGATTTGTGTGGGCATGCAAGCCTTGCTCGATAGCAGTGAAGAGAACGGCGGCGTTGATTGCATCGGACTGTTCCCGGGCCAGGTGAAATTTTTCGGCAAAGACCTGCACGAAGATGGCGAGCACCTTAAAGTGCCGCACATGGGCTGGAACGAGGTGCAGCAGAAGGTCGACCACCCGCTGTGGCACAGCATCCCGGACCTGGCGCGCTTTTATTTTGTGCACAGTTACTACATCGCGGCGGGCAATCCTCGCCAGGTGGTCGGTGGCGGGCATTACGGCGTCGATTTTGCGGCCGCGCTGGCCGAAGGGTCGCGTTTCGCGGTGCAGTTCCACCCTGAAAAAAGCCATACCCACGGCTTGCAGTTGCTGGAGAACTTCGTGGCTTGGGACGGGCGCTGGTAATGGCCCCCCGCAAGAAGCCGCCGATCCTCACGCTCACACCCGAGCAAGAGAGCGAAGCCAACAGCAAGATCAAACGCTTTATGCAAGATCGCTTTGAACTGGACCTGGGTTCGTTCGAAGCGGCTGAGATCCTGGAACTGTTCACCCGCGAAATCGCGCCGCATTACTACAACCGCGCGATTTTCGATGTACAGGCGCACCTCAAAGAGAGGTTCGAGAGCATCGAAAGCGACGTGTGGGCGCTCGAAAAGAATTGAGTCAGCTGAAAGCCTCAAGCTAATAGCCGCAAGTTAGAGCGAGACCTCACTCCGCTTTTTCTTGCCGCTTGCCGCTCAAAACTTGCAGCTCTTACGACGTAGGAGAAAGCATGCTAATTATCCCCGCTATCGATCTTAAAGACGGTGCCTGTGTTCGCCTGCGCCAAGGCCGCATGGAAGATTCCACGGTGTTTTCCGATGACCCGGTGAGCATGGCTGCCAAATGGGTAGACGGCGGTTGCCGCCGCCTGCACCTGGTTGACCTGAACGGCGCTTTCGAAGGCCAGCCCGTCAATGGTGAGGTGGTGACCGCCATCGCCAAGCGCTACCCGCAATTGCCGATCCAGATCGGCGGCGGCATCCGTTCGCTTGAAACCATTGAGCATTACGTCAAGGCGGGCGTCAGCTACGTAATCATCGGCACCAAAGCGGTAAAGGATCCGGCCTTTGTTGCCGAAGCCTGCCGTGCGTTCCCGGGCAAGATCATTGTGGGCCTGGACGCCAAAGATGGTTTCGTGGCCACTGACGGCTGGGCTGAAATCAGCACGGTCAATGTTATCGACCTGGCCAAGCAGTTTGAGTCAGACGGCGTGTCGTCCATTGTTTATACCGACATCGCCAAAGACGGCATGATGCAAGGTTGTAACGTGAGCTACACCGCGGCGCTGGCAGCGGCCACCCGCATACCGGTGATCGCGTCGGGCGGCATCCACAACCTGGGCGATATCAAAGCCCTGCTGGACGCCAAGGCCCCTGGCATTATCGGTGCCATCACCGGCCGGGCGATCTACGAAGGCACCCTGGATGTGGCTGAGGCTCAGGCCTTTTGTGACAGCTACGCGGCCAGCTCCAAGTCATAAGCCTCAAGCTGCAAGTTAAAGTGCGACCGCGTTCTGCCTTTTCTTGCAGCTTGAAGCCTGCAGCTTCTTAATCGGAGATTAAGCTTTTGGCGTTAGCTAAGCGCATCATCCCTTGCCTGGACGTGGATAACGGTCGGGTTGTGAAGGGCGTCAAGTTCGAGAACATCCGCGATGCGGGCGACCCGGTAGAAATCGCTCGCCGTTACAACGAGCAGGGTGCTGACGAGATTACCTTTCTCGACATCACCGCCAGCGTCGACGGTCGTGATACCACGCTGCATACCGTCGAGCGCATGGCCAGCCAGGTATTTATCCCGCTAACCGTGGGCGGTGGCGTGCGCTGCATCCAGGACATCCGCAACTTGCTCAATGCCGGTGCCGACAAGGTGTCGATCAATACGGCAGCGGTGTTTAACCCGGAGTTCGTAGGCGAAGCCGCGCAACATTTCGGCTCGCAGTGCATCGTCGTCGCCATTGATGCCAAGAAAGTCTCCGGGCCGGGCGAAACCCCGCGCTGGGAAATCTTCACCCACGGCGGTCGCAAGCCTACCGGGCTTGATGCGGTCGAGTGGGCAATGAAGATGGAAGGCCTGGGCGCGGGTGAAATCCTGCTGACCAGCATGGACCAGGATGGTATGAAAAACGGCTTTGACCTGGGCGTTACCCGTGCCATCAGCGATGCGCTGGGCATTCCGGTGATTGCCTCGGGCGGTGTCGGCAACCTGCAGCATTTGGCTGACGGCATCCTTGAAGGTCACGCCAGTGCAGTATTGGCGGCGAGTATTTTCCACTTCGGCGAATACACCGTGCCAGAAGCCAAGGCCTATATGGCTGAGCGCGGGATTGTGGTGCGCTGACCACTTGCCTGCCGCGCCTGATAACAAGGGGCGTGGCAGGCATGTGCCTGGGCAGCAAGCGTGGGCTAGAGCGGTTTCAAAATATAGGTTTGTGCGGCCATCGGGACCTTTTCACGGTTGTATGAAATCGCACATACCTTGATAGCTTGTTCCTTGGCCGTGAACTCTCGAGTGATAGTTTGGCCAAACCATGGCGCGTCAGACGTTCTAATTCTTGGCACGCGCAAGTGGCCTTGATAGGTTATTTCCAGAAAGTTTGGATTGGTATCGTACGTTAACCTGTTGCCATCAAAGTCGGCTGGAAAAATAGCCGCGTATCCTTCTGCGCTTGAACAGTCGGTCGTCGCATAGTCGCCAGCTTTTACGATGAAATGCTCAAAGAATGGCGACACGTGTTTGAATGACACATAAAACAGGTCGCTGTTTTTAGACTCCCTTTCAATGGTTATGTCCGGGCTTAATTGTGCTGTGGCCTTGAACCGTTCAATTGCAATTATTTTGGCGGATGTATAAACGTTCGTGGGCGGTGGTGCTTCTTCGGAAGAAACGCCAATGACGCAGGCGTAGTGCATACCTGTTGCATCATCCAGTGTGAATTTCAAACGGCCCTCATCGCTACTTATACTTTGGCTGTACTGGTCTTCGGAGAGGCAACTATTGATGTCGTGAGTATAGTGATAACGGTAGAACGGCGTTTTCAGGGATAGCTCAATATCAACGGTATCGAGATGAGTATCAGGACCTGCAGCTGTTTTTTCAAGGATTCGCGCGGCGGGGTAATGCCCATTCTTGACCCAGAGGGAAGGCAGTTTCTTCAGCTCACAACGGTTAGCGTCAGGGGTAAATGTACCGTCGGTGAAGCAGTGGTTGAGAAACGATACGGGGCGGGTGTAATACGTATTCGGGTTCCACTGTGATTGATCGTCCTTAAGCTCACACGGTGAAAGGCTCAGGCACTTTTCATTAGCGTTGGCTCCATGGCTGGTGGCGACCATCACGCTGATCAACTCGTTCGTTGTCTTGTCAAGCACCGGTCCTCCCCGTGCACCTGGCGTCAGATCTGTGCATTTATTCGCCAGAAGAGCTGTGCCGACCCAAGGGTGACTGGCCACCGAGACAAAGGGTAGTTGGGTGCAGTGTGTGGCATGAAGATGGCTTTTTTTAGGGATGCCCAAGGCCGTAATGGCTGTGCCGGTGGGGGGTGTTTCGAGGGCTATTTTTAAAGGTTCTATACCGGCGTTTATCAAATGAGCCAAGGGCTTATCTAGTTCAATGATAGCCAGGTCGAAACCCCTGTCACTTTGCCAGGCGATTTTCTTCAATGTGTAGCTTTTTATCAATTCGCGGGTGTCTTCAAACTTGTTGAAGTGGACTTTTCCTCGTGTGGGTATGTCGCGCTGTATACCGCCAAAATAGCTGTATTTATCCGTATGGTCTGTATTGAAACAGTGCTGTGAAGTGATGATATAGGCGGGGGAATTTGCTGAAGACGCCTCGGTGGTGCGAGTGTCTATCAGGGTCGCTGAACAATATGAGTAGCGTGAGTTTTGCAGCCTGCCAATGCCTGCCCATGCGGGTGCGTGAGTGTTTAATGGGTTCGAGCGTTGAACCCGCCCGCTGGGGCTTTCTTCTGTCACACCGTTGGCTGTATTGGCGTGCGTGCTTAGGGAGAGCGAGCTAAGAATAATAAGGAATGGTATTAACGAGGGTTTCATAGGGTGCCCTGTAATTTAAATGTAAATAGACGATCTTTGGCTGTAAAGATTAAATGTTTTAGAGTTTAAAGTGATGCGCAACGAGGGGGCGCACAATCTAGAGTGACTAGTGTTGTTCGAATATATAAGTAGACGGCGCAGATGCGACATTCTCGCGATTATAAGATACTGTGCATAATTTGATCGTGTGATCATGGTGAGGGATAAATTTTAAGGCCTGATTTTTATCGAGTTTCCCCATGATTCGTTTTGTTGCGGGTGATGAAAGATCGAGGCCGGCGTACAGGTTGGGGTCAATAGTTCCCTGAGCAAATAACCTATCCAGCCAGACACTCATGTCGATAACCGGTTGATACCCTTCGGGGCTCATGCAGTCAACCGCATGATAAGGCCCATGTTTGTACTCGTAATGCTCATGAAATGGTGAGGCGTGAGTCCAGTAGGCACTGTGGCTGTTATCCAGTAGTGGCGTCAGTGTAGGGTTATAATGGGTTGGGAATAATTTGACCAAGGGCGGCAGTGCAGCAGTCGCTTTCAGTCGTTCGATCGCAAGTATTGATTTAAATGTAATTTCGTCAGGTGTTGCATCTGGGTTATTCAAGCCAACAATACAAAGCAGGTGCAAGCCTGTCGTTTCATCGAGGGTGAATTTTATTTCGTTGTCTTCGGGAGTGAGTAGAGGGCTGTAATCTTTTCCGCTGTTGCATGCCTGTGCGTCATGGGTGTATTTATAGCGAATGTAAGGGGGCGCTTCACGCAGGGCAACAGTAAAGAACTCTGCAGGGCGGGTGCTGCCGGCCGTCGTTTTGTGTTCAAGGATACGGGCAGGAATACGCAGAGGATCTTTTAAGGGCGGCACGTTCTGTTTGCTTAAGGAACAGTCGCTAGCATTCACATTGAATACACCCTTGGGAAAGCACGGGCTGAGAAATGACACTGCGAGGGTGTAGTGCGTGTCGGCGTTCCAGTGGGTGGACCGTCCTGTGATTTCGCACGGCGTGAATGCCTGGCATGTGTTGTTGCTATCTGCAGTGTGAGTGCTGGCGACAATCAGGCTGATCAGTTCGTTGTTAGCGTTGTTTAGAACCGGCCCTCCATACCCGCCCGTCGATAAGGAAGCACAACGATTTGGCAGCATGTGGGTGCTCACCCACGGGTGGCTGAGCGTATCGACCGGGTCCAACTGCTTGCAGTAGGTGGCGTAGAGATTGCTGGCGTGAGGGATTCCCAGAGCAGTTATGTCGGTGCCGGTGGGGGGTGTATGTGATGCGATTTTTAGTGGGTGAATACCTGCTTCTAACAACGTCGACAGCGGTTCATTCAACTCAATGATTGAAATACTGGAGCGGTTGTCGCTCTGCCAGACGACGGTTTTGAGTGTGTAGTTTTTGGTCTGCCCCAGCGTGTTATTGAAGTGGTTGAAATACACACTCCCGGAGGTGTTGATATTGACTTCTGTGCCGCCAGAGTAGCGGTAGTGACCATTTTGATTGGAGTTGAAGCATCGTTGCGAGGTCATGATATAAGCGGGTGTGGTTTTTAAGTCGCTGTTTTGTTGGCGTGTATCAATGAGGCTGGCGGTGCATATTGATGCGTTGGGGCCTCGGACTCTGCCAATACCTGTCCATTGAGATGAACGTGACGGGTGTGTTTGTGACAGTTGGACAAGACCGTCAACATTTATTTGATTGGGCACTGTATCGGCCTGGGAAAAGGCAGAACAGGTGATAGAAGTTATGAGTAACATTTGCATGGATAGTCGTTTCATATGCAATCCTGCCAGAGCGGGCTATATGTTGTTTTTTGGATAGGCGCTAGTCAAACATGCATGGAATTGCGATAAGCGTATTTATGTGTTTTTTAGGCATGGGTACGGTGTGCCGGTATTAAACCAATAGCTACTGGACAGCATGGCGAGCCCACGGCACTCTTGTGGGCACCATGGATTTGGGTCGTCTGTCATGTTTAAACGTATTTTGCTCGCGCTTGCTGGATCCACGCTGTGGTTCGTAGGGAACGCCTATAGCGCGAACACCTCGCAGTACGCCTTGCATTTGCTGACGGAAAATTTCCCCCCGTACAACATGGCCAAAAACGGCAAGAACTACGCTCAGGACGATAATGTTGAAGGCATTGCCGTCGATATTCTGCGTGAAACCTTCAAACGTGCCGGCATCGGCTACAGCCTCACCCTGCGGTTCCCGTGGGAGCGCATTTATAACCTGACGCTCGATAACCCGGGCTACGGCGTGTTTGTGACCGCGCGCATCCCAGAGCGCGAGACGTTGTTTAAATGGGTTGGGCCTCTGGGGCCGGATGATTGGGTGTTACTGGCCCGGGCCGACAGCCCGATTACGCTGAACTCCCTTGATGAGGCTCGTGATTACACCATCGGTGCCTATAAGAGCGATGCAATTGCCCTGTCACTGGAAAAACAGGGGCTGGCCCCCGTGATTGTGTTGCGTGATCAGGACAACGCCAAAAAGCTGCAGGACCGCCAAATTGACTTGTGGGCCACGGGTGATCCGGCGGGTTACTTTTTAGCGCGACAGGTGGGTATTTCGGGGTTCAAGACGGTGCTGCGCTTCAATCAGGCGCAGCTGTACCTGGCGTTGAACAAGCAAGTGCCCGACGCCGTGGTGAACACGCTGCAAGCTGCATTGGAGCAGCTCAAGGCAGAAGGTGAGCTGGATAAAATTCGCGCCCGCTATCTGTAACCGCCCAAACGGCCGTAGGAGCGAGCTTGCTCGCGATCTTTTGATCTTTAAAAACGGTGCCGCGCTGTCGTGCAGCAATCCTTTCCATTGCTGCGGTCACGGCCACTTGAGGTCCCGGCTTTACGCCGTGTTACTTTGAAAGCGCAAAGTAACCAAACGCTTATGCCCCTACCACTCGGTGTCTCGCTGTGGCTCGGCATGCCCTCACCACAGGCCTTGCTCCGTGGGCCGCCACGATCGGCCATCCTTGGCCGTGTCGCGGCTAACCCGGCGTCCTGCCGGGTTAGCCACTGCGCAAAACCCGCGTTCGGCCAGCGTGGTTTAAGGGGGCCCTTTTAGATCAAAAGCCAGATCAAAAGATCACGAGCAAGCTCGTTCCTACAAACTCTGCCATCCGTAGGAGAGGCCGCCCCGTCTTAGGTGCCGCGCTGTCGCGCAAAGAGCTGGGGCGCGCTTCAGTTCTGCGTAGGAGCGAGCTTGCTCGCGATCTTTTGATCTTTAAAAGCTCAATGACAGCCGCGCTGTCATTCAGCGATCCTTTCCATTGCTGCGGTCACGGCCACTTAAGGTCCCGGCTTTACGCCGTGTCACTTTGAAAGCGCAAAGTAACCAAACGCTTATGCCCCTACCACTCGGTGTCTCGCTGTGGCTCGACATGCCTTCACCACAGGCCTTGCTCCGTGGGCCACTGCGCAAAAACCGCGTTCGGCCAGCGTGGTTTAAGGGGGCCCTTGGATCAAAAGCATGTCGGCGTTCGCCGCGCACTCGATCGCAGCCTATGGCAGCGACTACATATCCTGTCGACATCGCCCAATCAGCGATAAACGCCATTTTTGCCGTGCCCGTCCATCGCCTTGTTACTGCGCACGCCGATCATTTGCCGGATGTCGATCCAGTCGATGCCCTGTGCTTTGAGTTTGGGCAACTCCCGTTCTAGTACTGCCAGGGTTTGCGGGTACGGGTGGCCGATCACGACCACCGACCCATGGGTGCGAGCGTGCTTGATTGCGGTGTTGAGCTGTTGGGTGATGGCGTCTTCGGTGCGCACGTTGTCGAGAAAGACGTCCCGCGACACGCTGGCCAGGCCGATTTTTTGCGCTTCGGCCGCCGCGACCGTGCTGGCGCTGGTTCGGCTGTCGACGAAGAATTTATGTCGCTGTTGCAGTTCGGCCATCAACCAGGCCATTGCCTGAGGCTGAGCGGTCATGCGGCTGCCTTCGTGGTTGTTGATGCCACTGGTGTAGGGCACGGCCTTGAACGCGGCGTCCAGGCGCTTGGCGAGTTCATTCAGAGGCAGGTCAGGGTGCCAGGCGAACGGCCCCGTGGCCGGGTCCATTGGCATGTGCAGGATGACGATTTTGCCGGCTTTGTGTGCTTCGCGGGCAAATTCGGCGGCGTGCGGGGTGTCAGGCATGACGGCGGTGGTGACCGGGCCGGGCAGGGCCAGCACGCGGCGGTCACGTGGCAGGTTCTGCCCCAGGTCATCGATGATCAGGCTCAGGTACGCCTTGCGCGGTGTTTCGGTAGGGCTGGCCGGTGCCGCGTGGGCGGCACCGCTCAGGCAGCAGAGCAGGGCAATGACAGACCAGAGGCGCACAGTTAATTGCCGCGTGTGATGCTCAAACCCTTGAGCAGGCTCAAAGCCTGGCTCAACTGGAAGTCATCATCCTGCGGCATGGGCTTGGCCTTGGGGGTGGAACCGGTCGGTTTGTCTTCGCCACCGTTGCCATTGCCAAGATGGCCCTGCAGGTCGGCTTCCTTGTAGTACTCGGTGTCTTGCTCGCGAGTGATCTTGGCGCGGCTGACCTCGATGTCCGGCACGATACCCTGGGCCTGGATCGAGCGGCCGTTGGGCGTGAAGTACAGCGCGGTGGTGATTTTCAGCGCACGGTCGTTGTTCAGTGGCAGTACGGTTTGCACCGAACCTTTGCCGAAGCTGGTGGTGCCCATCACCACGCCGCGTTTTTGGTCCTGCAAGGCACCGGCGACAATTTCCGAGGCTGAGGCACTGCCGCCGTTGATCAGCACCACCAGCGGCACGCCTTCGCTCAGGTCCTTGCCAGTTGCTGAGAAGCGCAGTTCCGAGTTGGCGATACGGCCCTTGGTGTAAACGATCAAGCCTTTGTTGATGAAGTGGTCGACCACTTCGACCGCCGATTGCAGCACGCCGCCGGGGTTGTTACGCAGGTCGAGGATGATGCCCTTGAGCCGCTTGTTGCCGTTCTCGCGGCGCAATTTGGCCAGCGCGGCAGCGACTTCATCGCCGGTCTTGACCTGGAATTGGGTGATGCGGATGTAGCCGTAGCCGTCCTCAAGCAACTGGGCCTTGACGCTCTTGACCTGGATATTGGCCCGCGTCAGGGTGACGTCGAAGGGCGTGCCGCCATTGCGCACCAGGGTCAGGGTGATTTTCTGGCCGACCTTGCCACGCATCTTGTCCACGGCTTCGGTCATGCTCAGGCCGCGGGTGGGTTGGCCATTGATCTTGACGATAAAGTCGCCCGCCTGAATACCGGCCTTGCTCGCCGGGGTGTCGTCGATGGGCGAGACGATTTTGATGTTGCCGTCTTCGGAGCCGACTTCGATGCCTAGCCCGCCGAACTCGCCGCTGGTGCTCTCCTGCAACTCGGCGAAGTCTTCTGGGCCAAGGTACGCGGAGTGCGGGTCGAGGTTGCTGAGCATGCCTTTGATGGCGTTCTCCAGCAGGGTCTTGTCATCCACGGGTTCAACATACGCGGCCTTGATGCGGTCCATGACCTCGGCAAAGGTACGCAGCTCTTCCAGAGGCAACGGCGCTCTGGCGTTGCTGGTGGCCGCCGAAGGCACGGTCGGCTCGGCAGCCAGTGCCAGCGGCGAGCCAATCACCAGGGCGATCGTCAGGGCCAGCGAATTGAGGCGGGACAAGTGCGGCATGTTGAACGAACTCCTACGTATTAAATGTGATGGGCTCATCCTTGAGCACGGCACCATTGTGCAGGGTCGCTGGGGCGGCCCTGCTGACGAATAGCAAAATACAGCGCAGGTGTGGCCTGGCCACCGCTGTTGCCCACGGTAGAAATCACGTCCCCGGCTTTTACGATGTCACCTGCCGACTTGAGGAGTGTCTGATTGTGGCCATACAAGCTTAAGAAACCATTACCGTGATCCAGAATGACCAGTTGGCCAGCGCCGCGCAGCCAGTCGGCAAACACCACGCGCCCGCCATGCACGGCATGCACCTGGGTGCCTGCCCCCGCGCTGATCATCACGCCGTCCCACTTGGCGCGGGAATCGTCGCCCCGGCTTTCACCGAAGCGCGCAAGCAGTCGACCATCAACAGGCCATGGAAGTTTGCCCCGGGCCTGAGAAAAAGGTCCGCCAAAGCTTTCACCGGCGCTGGACACCAGTGCGCCCGGGGTAGACCTGACGGGTTTGCGCGGGGCGTCGGTGGTGACCGTTTCAGCCTCGCGCTGGCGTTTTCTCTCGGCTTCCTGCTGGGCAATCAATGCTTTCTGGCGCGCCTCCTCGGCTTCGCGGGCCTGACGGGCGAGGGTTTCCTCAATGGTCTTGAGGACTTTAGCCAGATCGGCTTGATCCTGCTCGCGAGCTTGTAACTTTTGATCGCGGTTTTTGACGTCGGTGTTGAGTTTGGCGAGTACTTGCTGACGTTCGGCGCGTACTTTATCGAGTTCGGCGCGCTGGCTGTCCAGGCTGCTTTTTTGGCTCAGCAATTGAGCCTGCTGCTGGTTTATCTCGGTTTCGACGTTGGCCAATTGGCGCAGGGTTTCGTTGAAGCCCTTGAGCTGATCCAGGCGGGCCTGGCTCAGGTAGTCATAGTAGGTGAGGGTACGGGCGAATTTTTCAGGGTTTTGTTGGTTGAGCAGCAATTTCAGGTATTCCTGACGGCCGCCCTGATACGCGGCACGGGCCTGAATGGCGATCAGGCGTTGCTGTTCAATTTTTGCGCTGTGGAGTTTTTTTTTCTCGCTATCAAGGCGCAGCAGCTCGCCTTCACTCTTTTTTAGTTCTTTTTGCAGGGTGTCGACCTGCTTCTCCAGTTTGCCGATTTCGGTTTCGGTGCTGCGCAGGTCTTTCTGCACCCCCGATTTTTCTTCCTGGAGCTTGCCCAAGAGCTTTTTCAGCTCGCCGATATCCTGGCGGGTGGCTTCCAGTTGTTGTTGAGTTTGCGCGCGCTCATCGGCAAACGCCGGTTGCAGCAGGCACGTGAGGGCAAGGGCTATAAGGGCGCGGAGCATGGGGCGGGCGACACCTGGGGAATGGGACGGCCTAGTATGCCCGCCATCGTTGAGGATGAGAAATGTGTGAAGGTGAAATTGTAGCTGCCCTGTGGGAACGAGCGTGCTCGCGATTTTTTGAGTGTTAAAAAATCGCGAGCAATCAAGCGTCGACCGGCTGCGTGTGCAGGGCGAGGAGCTTACGCGTCGATCAGGATGCTGGTGCCGGTCATTTCTTCAGGCTGTGGCAGGCCCAGCAGCTTGAGCATGGTCGGTGCCACGTCAGCCAACACGCCACCTTCGCGCACCTTCAGGTTGCGTTTGCCAACGTAGATGAACGGCACGGGCTCGCAGGTGTGGGCGGTGTGCGCCTGGCCTGTGGACTCGTCTTCCATTTGCTCGACATTGCCGTGGTCGGCAGTGATCAGGGCTTCGCCGCCGACCTTTTCCAGGGCTTCGACAATGCGGCCTACGCAGGCGTCCAGGCATTCCACGGCCTTGACTGCGGCATCAAATACGCCGCTGTGACCGACCATGTCACCGTTGGCGTAGTTGACCACGATCACGTCATAGCGCTGGTTTTCGATGGCGTCGACGATGTTGTCGGTGACTTCGGGCGCGCTCATTTCGGGCTGCAGGTCGTAGGTCGCGACTTTGGGGGAGGGCACCAGAATGCGGGTTTCACCCGGAAACGGTTCTTCACGGCCACCCGAAAAGAAGAACGTCACGTGGGCGTACTTTTCGGTTTCGGCAATGCGCAGCTGGGTTTTGCCGTTTTTGGCCAGGTAATCGCCGAGCACGTTTTCCAGGCTGCCGGGCGCGAAGGCGCTGGGGGCCGGGATGCTGGCCGCGTATTGGGTGAGCATCACGAAGCCGGCGAGTTTTGGCTGGCGGGCCCGTTCGAACTCACTGAAGTGGTCTTCAACGAAGACGCGGCTCAACTCGCGGGCGCGGTCGGCGCGGAAGTTCATGAACACCACGGCGTCGCCGTCTTCCACCTTGACGGGCTCGCCCAGGGTGGTGGCTTTGACGAACTCGTCGCTTTCGCCACGGGCGTAAGCGGCCTCAAGGCCTTCCTGGGCGGTGGCGGCGTTGAATTCGCCTTTGCCATCGACAATCAGGTTGTAGGCCTGGGCCACACGGTCCCAGCGGTTGTCGCGGTCCATGGCAAAGTAACGGCCGATCAGGCTGGCAATGCGGCCCTTGCCCAGTGTCTGGAACGCCGTATCCAGCAGCTCAATAGAGGACGCGGCGCTCTTTGGCGGAGTGTCACGGCCATCGAGGAAGGCGTGCAGGTAGATTTTTTCGGCACCGCGCTTGAAGGCCAGCTCGGCCATCGCCACGAGGTGGTCTTGATGGCTGTGAACGCCGCCGTCCGACAGCAGCCCCAGAATATGGACGGCCTTGCCGGCAGCAACGGCTTTGTCGACAGCGGCACAAATCGTCGGGTTTTCGAAGAACTCGCCGTCACGGATCGACTTGGTGACACGGGTGAAATCCTGATACACCACGCGGCCTGCCCCCAGGTTCATGTGGCCGACTTCGGAGTTACCCATCTGCCCGTCAGGCAGCCCCACATCCATGCCAGAGCCTGAGATCAGGCCGTTTGGCTGGTTCGCGCACAGGCGATCGAGCACCGGTTTTTTGGCCGAAAAAACGGCGTTGTATTCGTGGCTTTCACTGTGACCGAAGCCATCCAGGATGATCAGGACCAAAGGTTTAGGCGTGGTAGTCATAGATCCCACTCGTGGCTGGTTTAAAAGAAGGGTTGAAGAGGACGGGGAGTTTAAAGCGAAGTTCAGGTGGCGTCACCGCCGGGCGGGGTTTGGCCGACCAAGGTGGCTGTGTATACTGGCCCACATTTTACCGCCCTGGAACTTTCTGATGGTTGATCACCTGATTGCATTTGCCACTTCTCACTACCTGCTCGTTGGCGCGTTTGTCATCTTGTTGGCGTTGTTGATCGCCCACGAATTGAGCCGTGGCGGTCGTAGCATCAGCACCGGCGAGTTGACCGGCCTGGTTAACCGCGACGAAGGCGTGGTGATTGATATTCGTCCGGCCAAGGACTTCGCCGCCGGCCATATCGTGGGTGCGCTGAACATCCCGCAAGACAAGCTGATGGCGCGTATTGCCGAGCTGGACAAGCACAAGGGTAAAACCATTATTCTGGTTGATGCCCAGGGCCAGCATGCTGGCGGCCACGCCCGTGAGCTGTTGAAGGCTGGCTACACGGCCGCGAAACTGTCCGGCGGCATTTCCAGCTGGCGCGCAGACAACCTGCCAGTGGTGAAGTAATCATGCCCAAGGTCATCGTGTACTCCAGCGACTATTGCCCCTATTGCTCACGTGCCAAGTACCTGCTTGAGAGCAAAGGCGTCGCCTTTGAAGAAATCAAGGTCGACGGTAAACCTCAAGTGCGTGCCGACATGGCCCAGAAGGCGGGCCGTACCTCGGTCCCGCAAATCTGGATCGGCGAATTGCACGTGGGGGGTTGCGATGACCTGTTTGCCCTGGAGCGTGCTGGTAAATTAAATGCGCTGCTGAACGTCTGACTTTCACTTTCTCTATAAGCCCCGAAGATCAACAAGGATCTGTGATGACTGACCAACAGAACACCGCTGCTGTTAGCGATGAAGACACCGCTCCACAATTCTCCCTGCAACGCATCTACGTGCGTGACTTGTCGTTTGAAGCGCCAAAAAGCCCGGCGATCTTCCGTCAGCAGTGGGAACCTAGTGTTGGCCTGGACCTGAACACTCGTCAAAAGCCGTTGGAAGGTGACTTCTACGAAGTGGTTTTGACCTTGTCGGTCACCGTGAAAAACGGCGACGAAGTAGCGTTCATTGCTGAAGTTCAGCAAGCGGGCATCTTCCTGATCAAGAACCTTGATCCAGCGTCGATGAACCACACCTTGGGTGCGTTCTGCCCGAATATTCTGTTCCCGTATGCCCGTGAAACACTGGACAGCCTGGTGACCCGTGGCTCGTTCCCGGCACTGATGCTGGCTCCGGTGAACTTCGATGCCTTGTACGCGCAAGAACTGCAGCGCATGCAGGAAGAAGGCTCCGTGACTGTTCAATAAACAGCGCCAAGCTCATAAAAAAGCGCCTGCACAGGCGCTTTTTTTATGGGCTTTGTGTAGGCGAAAGCGAACTCGCGGTCTTTTAAACAGATTAAAAGATCGCGAGCAAGCTCGCTCCTACGGGTTTTCGTACTATTTGAAGCCCAGTTGCCGCCAGGCTTCGTACACGGCTACCGCTACGGTGTTGGACAGGTTCAGGCTGCGGCAACCTTCGCGCATGGGCAGGCGCAGGCGGTGGTCGCCGTCCAGCGCGTCCAGCACTTCGGGTGGCAAGCCGCGGCTTTCAGGGCCGAAGATAAACGCATCGCCTTCGGCATACTGCACGTCGTGAAACGGCTTGGAGCCTTTGGTGGTGAAGGCGAACAGGCGCGGGTGGCCCAGGCTTTCCAGGCAACTGGCCAGGTCAGCATGGCGCTTGAGCGGGGCGTACTCGTGGTAGTCGAGCCCGGCACGGCGCAAGCGCTTGTCGTCCAGTTCAAAGCCGATAGGCTCGATCAAATGCAGGTGGCAGCCGCTATTGGCGCACAGCCTGATAATGTTGCCGGTGTTCGGCGGAATTTCTGGTTGAAAAAGGATGACGTGAAACATGCACGGCTCCGAATATAAAGATGGGCAGCATTCTACGCCTGAAGAAGACCCAAGACCGAAACTCTGGCCCCGGGTTTTAGGTTCTTTGGCAATTGTGGGGATGATGGTCGGCCTGATGATCGGGCGTTTGACCGCCCCTGAGCCTGTAGAACTGCAGCAGGTTGAGGTGCAGCCAGGGGAATTGGTGCTGTGGTTCAACGACGAACCCAGGCTGCATGGCGAGCAGGTTGATGGCACCGTGGCTATTGTTTTTGAGGCGCAAGGCAAGGCGCAGGGCGGCCAGTTCAAGTTCAATGGCAAGGCCGTGAACTGGCGTGTGCGACGTGCGGAGGGGGGGCTGGTGCTGACCGTGGTAGCGGCCCGTGCCCTGCAGGGCGACTGGGCCGGCGCGCCACAGGATGGGCGCTGGCGGTTGCAGGTGAACCTGCGTGAGTAATAAAAGAGGGAAGGCCGGCCTGCCTGTACCGGGTTCCCCAAAGCGGTGTGCGCGAAGATGCTGATGGCATCAAGGCTGCGGGTGTAAAAGTGGGGAGTCTTGACCTGCCTGTATCAAGGTCCCCTAAACCGGTGTTGCTTGTTATAGGTATTGCAGGGTGCGTGCCAGTTTTTGTTTTTCAGTGTTTTTTTATTTTTGATACGCAAAAGCCCCGGAATTCGGGGCTTTTGTTTGGGGGCGTCAAATGCAACCGTGTGGCGCTGTAAGCCTTGAGTTAGAGAGGTGCACGCTAATAGTGCGTGGTGTTTGAGGGTGGTGCGTTCGGCCAGCGTGGTTTATGGGGGGCCTTGGATCAAAAGCCAGATCAAAAGATCACGAGCAAGCTCGTTCCTACAGGTCTTACGTCTCGTCGTTGTCGTCCTCGTCGCCGTCGATTTTCATGCCCAGCTCTTTGATCTTGCGGGTTAGGGTGTTGCGGCCCCAGCCCAGCAGTAAGGCGGCATCGCGGCGGCGGCCGGCGGTGTGTTTGAGCGCGGTTTCGATCATGATTCGCTCAAACGTCGGCACGGCGCTGTCCAGCAGGTTGGACTGGCCACGGCTCAGCGCCTGGTCGGCCCATTGGCGCAGGGCTTGCTCCCAGTTGGTGACCGGGGCCGCGTCTTGTTGCAGGCTCAACAGCTCGGGCGGCAGGTCGCTGACATGCACTTCGCGGCCAGAGGCCATGACCGTGATCCAGCGGCAGGTGTTTTCCAACTGACGCACGTTGCCCGGCCACGGCAGGTTTTTCAGGTATTGCTCGGTTTCGGCTTTGAGCAGCTTGGGTTCGACCGACAACTCTTGCGCCGCACTGCTCAGAAAGTGCCGCGCCAGGGTCGGGATGTCTTCACGGCGGTCGGATAAGCGTGGGATATGAATGCGAATTACGTTCAGACGGTGGAACAAGTCTTCTCGGAATTTGCCTGCCTGCACCAGCGTTTCGAGGTTTTGGTGGGTGGCGGCAATGATCCGCACATCGACCTTGACTGGCGTGTGCCCGCCCACACGGTAGAACTCACCGTCAGCCAGCACTCGCAACAGCCGGGTCTGGGTGTCGGCCGGCATATCGCCAATTTCATCGAGAAACAGCGTACCGCCATCGGCTTGCTCAAAACGCCCGCGCCGCAGGTTGGCAGCGCCCGTGAACGCACCTTTCTCGTGACCGAACAGTTCGGACTCCATCAAGTCCTTGGGGATGGCAGCCATGTTCAAGGCAATAAACGGTGAGGCCGCCCGGGGGCTATGGCGGTGCAAGGCGTGGGCGACCAGTTCTTTGCCGGTGCCCGACTCGCCGTTGATCAATACGGTGATATTGGAATGGCTCAGGCGGCCGATGGCGCGAAACACTTCTTGCATCGCCGGGGCTTCACCGATGATCTCCGGGGTACGGGCCAGAGCGGGTGCCACGGCCAGGCCTTGTTGCTCCTGAGCGTGCTGGTTGGCGCGCTTGACCAGCGACACCGCCTCGTCGACGTCAAACGGCTTGGGCAGGTACTCGAAAGCACCGCCTTGATACGACGCTACCGCGCTGTCCAGGTCGGAATGCGCGGTCATGATGATGACGGGCAAGCGCGGGTGCTGTTCGCGGATTTTAGCCAGCAAGTCGAGGCCGCTTGCGCCGGGCATGCGGATGTCGGAAATGATGACGTCAGGCTGCTGGCGTGCGAGGCGGCTCATCACACCATCGGCGCTGTCGAAGCTCTGCGTGGTCATGCCTTCCTGTTGCAAGGCTTTTTCCAGGACCCAACGGATAGAACGGTCGTCGTCGACGATCCACACGGTTTCACTTCGGCTCATGTCGATGCGGCTCCTTGTTCCAGTGGTAGAAAGATCGAGAAGAGTGTGTGGCCGGGGTGGTTTTCACACTCGATCAATCCCTGGTGCTGACTAATGATGTTCTGGGTGATGGCAAGGCCCAGCCCGGTGCCATCCGGACGGCCGCTGACCATCGGGAAAAACAGGGTGTCTTGCAACTCGGCCGGGATGCCTGGGCCGTTGTCGATGATTTCGATTTTGGTGACCAGCCGATGCCGCACGTGGCCAATGGTGAACTGTCGCATGGCGCGGGTGCGCAGGCTGATGCGGCCCAGGCGCAGCTCATTCTGGCTGCCAATGGCCTGCATGGCGTTGCGCACGATGTTGAGCACGGCCTGGATCATTTGTTCGCGGTCGATCAACAGGTCGGGCAGGCTTGGGTCGTAGTCGCGCACCAGCGTGATGCTGCCTTGGGTTTCGGCATCCACCAAGCTGCACACGCGCTCCAGCACTTCATGAACATTGGTCATGGCCAGCGACGGCAGTTTGTTGGAGCCCAGCATGCGGTCGACCAGGTTACGCAGGCGGTCGGCCTCTTCAATGATCACATTGGTGTAGTCGCGCAGGCTCTCATCAGGGAGTTGGCGGGCCAGCAGTTGCGCGGCACCGCGTATGCCCCCCAGCGGGTTTTTTATTTCATGGGCCAGGCCGCGCACCAGCATCTTGCTGGTCTCCTGTTTGGACAGTTGCGCCTCTTCCTTGGTGATGCGCAGCAGCCGGTCGCGTGGATGAACCTCAAGCAACAACAAGGTGTCGTCCTGGCTCAGGATGGGCGTCACCGCGTAATCAACGGTCAGGGTCTGGCCGGAGAGGGAGGTCAGCAACGCTTCGCGCTTGGTGAACGGGTGCGCATGCTCAACGGCCTGACGCAACGAATGCAGGGCCTCGGTGGACTCTGTAAACAACTCACTGATGAATTGCCCATGACTGCGCTGGCCGCTGATGGCCAATAGCATTTCAGCCGCCGGGTTCATGTACTCAAGGCGAAGGTCGGCATTGAGCAACAGCGTAGCGGTGGTCAGGTTATCGAGTAACAGTCGGTGCAGGGCATCACTGATGGTCATGGGGCGATCCCGAATTGCTTGCGCGAGTGAGGCGCGGGTGCAAGGAAAATGCAAAAAACAAACCAAGGCTCCGAAAAGAAGCGCGAATGACCTGAAATAGCGGTTTTGCACCGGTTCAGGGGCTGTGCGGGCTCGGCCCGTGGCGTGTTTTGAACCAAACTGGGCTGTCGAGTGCCTCGCTGAATACTTATCGCACCAATATAGTGCATTTTGGCTGAATAGATTCAGTGCGGCTCAATCACTGGCGAGCGACGCGTGTTGGCATCACGGGCGGCCCAGGCGCGGCGGATAAAAGCGGCTCGCAAGCGTTTGCTGCACCATCATGTTGCCTTCCCTCAAGTGGGCACACAGCAGCAGCCCCCTGCGGCGTGACGGGATGAGGGGCGGGCGGTGCTGTGCCGTGGGTTGCCCGTCAGGCTGGCCATTGATCGCGAAGGATCGGTCAACCTGTGCGGGTTGCTGAGCGGGCGAAAAGTATCAGGCGTTCAAGAAAATATGGCCGCTGAGTGTGTGTTCGCCCAAGGCGTTCAGGTCAGTGCTGCAGAGGGATGCCAGGGCTGCCGGCATAGAAAATCACCAGTTCAGTCGGCTGGTTGCCCGTCTTGCCGCGATGAACGGTGTCAACGACCTCAGGCAGCACCTCGCCCTGTTTAAAGGTTTTGCTCTTGCCGTCTTGAATTTCAATGGTGATTTCGCCTTGGGCCACATACGCCGCGTTCGGGATGGGGTGGGTATGCCAGCCCAGTGCGCTGTTGGCGGGTATCTTGATTTTGAGTACCGACAACTCGGGCTTTGCGCCTGGGTAGGCTGTATACGGCGTGCCGTCCCAGGACGAGCTGCTTTGCAGCAGCAGCGTTTTTTCGATGCTGGTCGGGGCCGTGGTATCCATGGGGGTCGAGGAGGTGGTGCAGCCTATCAGTGACACGCAGATGAGTGAGGCAAAGCATAGTTTTGGCATCATTGGGGAAGACCGTCCTGTAAAAAAGGGAGGGATCAGCCTACGGATATGCCAACAGGTGTTATGTCGGACCTAGCCTTGACTTGGCGAGGCAAAAGAAGATTCACCTATCAGAAAGGGTGTGTGCAGTAGCGGGATTTCACCGCTGCGGTCGTGCATAAAAAACCTCCCCAACGCCTTAACTGCCAAAGGCGCGTTGAGTTTCAGGAGAGGGCTGGGTCACGCCACCCGGCGCTGCGGGTTCAAGGCCGTGCCGCCTGCGAGGCGCTGGAACGGACCTCTCGGGCCGTGCGACCGAAATGCTGACGGAAATTGCGGGTAAATTGCGCTTGGTCGCTAAACCCCCACCGCATGGCCAGTTCGCCAATGGCCAAATGGCAATTGGGGTCGAGCAAGCCTCTATTGACCGCCTCCAGGCGGCGCAAGCGAATCCACTCGCCCAGGCTGTACGGCGTGTTGGTGAAGAGCTTATGCAGGTAGCGCACCGACAGGCCGCTGGCTTGAGCGATCATCTGCGGGTTCAGGTCGGGGTTGCCCAACTGCTGTTCAATATGGTGCTCGATTCGCTGCAGGTGCAGGGCCGTCAGGTTTGAGCTTTCGCTGTTGAGTACCCGGTCATCGTCACGCAGCGCCATTAACAAGGTGGACAGTGCGTGTTCCAGCAGCATATGGCGGGTGGGGGTGTCACATTCGTCGAAGCGCGCCGCGCACATGGCCAACAGATCAACAAAAACCCGGCCCACGCCGCGCTTCGCTTCGAAGCAGAAGCGGGTATAGCGTTCAGCCCCGCGCAGTTGACCTTGCAGTGCATGGGCGGGGAGCTTGAACACCCAAAGGTCGTTATCGTTTGCGTAGTGAAAGCGATAAGGCGCATCGCCGCGCTCGAAAATAAAGCCCCCGGGCTTGCACCGCAGCGCACGTCCGTCCTGCTCAAAATGCACTTCGCTGCGCCGGGGCACGGTCACCAGGTAACAGGCTTCACGGTCTTCACTGACCTGGGCCTTGCTACGCGAGTACCCCAACTGGCTGGAACGCAGCCGGGACAGTGTCAGGGAGGTGCTGTGGGTTTCCCAGATTTGCAGGCTGCCGCTGAAGGTGCTGCTGGCGCTGAATTCCAGGGAAAGCGGGAAGTAAGCACTGCCGATGGCTTCTGCCCAACGAGGTTGACGTTCACTGTCAGGCCAATAACGGGTGGACAGCTTGCTTGCCATTGCCGTTCCTCTTGTATTTTTTATTGTGAGGACGGTGCCGACGACATCAGTCGTCGGCCCGTTTACCTGCCATCCTTTGCTATTGCTTACAGGGGGTCAACCATTGGGTGTCAGGCGGTACGTGGCGCTAGGTGCCAACTCGGCTTGCCAGCCCGGCGGCACGACAATGTTGGTGGTCGCTTCCTCAATCACACACGGCCCCTGGATGACTTGCCCGGCGTGCAGGCGGTCACCGTCGTAGACCGGTGTTTGCTGCCACGGGGCCTGGGCATCGAATAGCATCTGGCGATGGTCGACCGGGCTGGCCGCAGCGGCCAGGGTGGCGGCATCGGGCACCGGCAGTTCCGGCAAAGGCGGACGTTTCAAGCGCGCAATCACCGAGCATTCCAGGTTCACCAACTCGGCCGGGCTATCCGGTTCGTTATAGGAGAACAGCGCTTTGTGCCGCTCATGGAACGCTGTGCGCAGCGCAGCCAGCCCTTGCAGATCAAGCTGGTCGCATTCGAGCTCGACATTGCATTCGTGCACCTGGCCCGGGTAGCGAATCTCCAGGGTGTACAAGCAGTCCACGTTATTGCCCGCGCTGAAACCGTCCTCGCGCAGGTTGTTCATGCCGCGCTCGCGCAGGTCGCGCAGGGTCTGGTTGAGCAAGGGCAAGTTGACCAGGTCGTCGTCCAGGCGCATCGGCATCGTGGTCAACTGGTCGTAGCGGATGTCCGACAGAATCTGGCCGAAGGCACACAGCCCCGAAGCCACTTTCGGGATCAGTACGACCTTGCTGCCAATCTCTTCAGCCAGGCGCATGACGTGCATCCCCGCCGCACCGCCCGCGCCAATCAGGGCGAAGTCGCGTGGGTCGTAACCGCGCTCTACCGAGACCCGGCGAATACCGCTGACCATGTTCAGGTTGACCAGGGTGATGATGCCGATGGCGGCCCGTTCCACGCTGATGCCCAGGGGCTCGGCGATTTTGGTGCGAATGGCGTCAATTGCCGCCTGGCGATTCAAGCGAATGCTGCCGCCCAGCAAGGCACCGTCGGCCAGGTAGCCCAGGGCGAGGTTAGCGTCGGTGACGGTAGGCTCGACACCGCCTTTGCCGTAGCACACAGGCCCCGGGTTGGCACCCGCACTGCGCGGGCCCACTTGCAGCATGCCAAAGTCGTCCAGGTGGGCAATCGACCCGCCGCCGGCCCCGAGGGTTTCCACCTGAATCATCGGCACGCCGATGCGGTAGCGCAGGAAGTCCGTGTCTTTGCTGAAGTTGGTGCGGCCCCCCTTGCTCAGGGTGATGTCGAACGACGTTCCGCCCATGTCCACGGTGATGATGTTGTCGATGCCAAACGGTTCGGCCACGCACAGGCCCGCTTGCGGCGCGGAAGCCGGGCCGGAGTTGATCGCATTGACCGCACGCTCGCGCATGATCACGCCCGGTGCCAGGCCGCCGTTGGACTGGAAGTAGCGCGTCGGTTGCTGCGCGCCGAGTTCCTCGAACAGCGTGTCAATGCGCTCGATGTAGCGGCCCATGATCGGGCTCAGGTAGGCGTTGACCACGGTGGTCGAAGTGCGTGTGTATTCACGGATCTGTGGGAACACTTCATTGCCGGTGCAGACAAACACGTCGGGCAGCGCCGCCCGTACCATCTCGGCGGCACGTTGTTCGTGGCTCGGGTTGCGCACCGACCAGACGAAGGAGATCGCCACGGCTTTGACGTCCTGCTCGCGGAAGTACTCGATGGCTGCGCGAATGGCGTCTTCGTCCAGCGCGGTGTGTTCGCGGCCGTCACTGATGATCCGGCCGCGAATCGGCCGGCGCAGGTGGCGGGGCACCAGCATGTGGGCCGGCGGGTAGGTGGCGTCGTAGCGGTAGCCGTCTTCCTTGTGGCCCAGGCGGATTTCCAGGCTGTCTTCATGGCCGTCGGTACACAACAGGCCGACCTTGACCCCGGTTTTTTCGATCAGGGCGTTCAGGGCCACGGTGGTGCCGTTAATGCACAGGTCGCAGTCGGCGATGATCTCGGCCGGGGTGCGGCCCAGCGCATCAGCGATTTGCGCGAGGCCGTTGCGGATGGCCAGGGTGCCGTCATGGGGCGTCGAAGGTGCCTTGAATAGCTGCACGTTGCCGCTGCGGTCAGCGATGATGAAGTCGGTAAACG
Organism: Pseudomonas sp.; assembly: GCF_030150285.1. GTDB lineage: Bacteria > Pseudomonadota > Gammaproteobacteria > Pseudomonadales > Pseudomonadaceae > Aquipseudomonas. Next base: position 173,675 of record NZ_JASLGE010000079.1, read on the forward strand.
TGCCGCCGGCATCGATGCCCAGACGATATTGTTGCTTGTTCATGATGTACGTCTCTACGTTGCTCAAGGGGGGCCGGGGCGATTACTGCTCGGCGCGGGTGGCGTGGGTCGCGGCTTCATCCAGCTGACCGTTACTGTCGAGCACGACGCCGTATTCCAGGCGCGCGCCTTGCGGTGAAACCAGGCCGTTGAGAACGTCGTTCAGCACGCGTGCGACCGGGCGCTGGAAGGGGTTGCCGTAGCCGCCACCGCCCGGGTTGACGTTGATCACACGTTCGCCCGGTTGCGCGGTCAGTTGAGCGTTGTAGGTGAAATGGTCTTCTTCGCCGTTTTCTTTACGATGGATCAGGCGACCCAGCTTGGGTTCGAGCAACAGGTTGGTGGCCCCGGCCGCGCCGGCGGTCGGTAATTGTCGACCTTCACCGAAGCCGATGACGGTCATGGCGTGGTTCAACGGTTCGATTTCGAGGCGCGTGCCCGAGCCGCCCCGATGCTCACCGGCCCCGCCGCTGTCGGTCATCAGGCTGTAGCGGTGGATCAGGATCGGGTAGGAGTACTCCAGCAACTCGATATCGCCGGACATCAGCGCGCCGAAGCAGCACAGCGGGCCGCAGGCCGACCAGCCGTCCATTTCCTTGTTCGCACCGGCCCCGGAAATGATCGACGCCAGCACCATGGTCACGTATTCGTCGTTGTTGCTGCGCGGGTCATGGCCGGCAATGTTGATCCCGCTGGCATGGCCCCACGAGGCCGTGACGCGGTCGGGTGCGGCTTGCTCCAGCGCAAGGCGCACGGCGTCCGCTAGGGTTTCCATGGGGGTCGTGGTGCTGTTGACGTGTGGCGCGGGTTCTTTGGCGTTGCACAGTGTGCCGTGCGGCCCCAGGTCGACGGTGACGCAGCGGTACAGCCCCTCGTTATAGGGCGGCGGCACCTGGGCGAACATCATCATGCCCAGGTAGACCCCGGACACGGAGTTGCCCGCGTAAGAGTTGATGAAGTAAGGCACTTGCGGCGGGCTGTCGATGATCACATGCACTTCGTCGCCGCGAATTTCTACCTGAGCGGTGATCGCCAGTTCGCCCAGGCCGTGACCCGAGTCTTCCAGCACGGCGGTGCCGGTGTAGATACCGTCTGGCACGTCGCGCAGCAGCGAACGCATATGACGGTCGGCCATGTCTTTCAATTCAGCGATACAGGCCCGTACCTGCTCTACGCCATAGCGGTCGAGCAGTTCCAGCAGGTGACGTTCACCGACGCTGCAGGCTCCGTATTGCGCGTTCAGGTCGCCTTCCTGGTAAGCCCGGGCGCGCATGTTGGTCAGCAGCAGGTTGATCACGTCTTCGCGACGTTTGCCTTGCGACCACAGTTTCACCGGCGGGATGCGCAGGCCTTCGGCGTAGATTTCCTTGGCGTCCGGGTTGTAGCCGGCGGGAACCGGGCCGCCGATGTCGGTCAAGTGGCCTTTACAGACGGTCCAGAACACCAGTTCGCCCTTGTAGAACACGGGCTTGTACATGCAGCAGTCGAGGATATGGCTGCCCGCGTAGGCGGGGTCGTTGTGATAAATCACGTCGCCTTCGACCACGTCGTCGCCGAAGAAGCCAGCCACGCACTTCATTGCCGGGATCAACGAACCCAGGTGGATGGGAATGTCCTGGCCCTGCAGAATCATTTCGGGGAAGTGGTCGAAAAGCGCGTTGGAATAGTCGTGAGCCAGGTTGAAAACGCTCGAACGGCTCGTTTTTTCCAGCGTCAACGTCATTTCACGCTGCGCGGTTTCAAGTGCGCCTCGCACAACAGCAAGGGTGATCGGATCTACTGTACTCATGGGTCACCACACATCTTATTGTTATCCAGGGGCCAGGACGGATGTCTGGCCCGCACACATAATTACGCGCAGAGACGGAAGCTGGATTGGCGTAAAGTGCACTGTTTATTGTTCTTCAGTGCACAGGCCAAGGCGTTCGAACGGGCCCATGCAGGCCCGGCCCGGGTCCGCTCAAGCCATGAGGCTCAGGTGCAATTGGCGCGCAGGAACCAACTGCGTTTGGCGCTGTTGAGCAGCAGCCAATAGGCGCAGAACGCGCTGAAGAAGGCGATGGGTGCCGAGAAGGTCGCCAGTGTGGGGTTGTTGCTGTTGAGCAGCGCAATGCCCAGCCCGGCTGCGAAGAACCACGCGCCCAGCCCGCACGGGTTGAACGCGCTGACCCGATCCAGTTCGTACTCGATCTTGCCTTCAAACAGCTGGGTGTACCGTGGCGAGAAAATATGTGCCAGGGCAATCGCGACCCAGGCCACCACGAAAATGCTCTGGTACGCCAACGCCTGCAGGATGTAGTCGAACACGTTCAGGCGCATCAAGGTGTACACCAGCGCGCCGACGGCGATGGCCCAGACCAGGTAGGGCACGTTGGCCAGCCCCAGGCGGGCGAAGAACGCCTGCATATTGGTCGCCGCCATAAAGAAGTTGGCTGAGTTGATGCGGGTCTGGCTGACCCAGACGAAGATCAGGCCCCAGATGCCCATCAACTCAATGATCGCCATGACCACCGACACTTCCGTGACGCCGCCGGGCGTGGGGATGGTCCCGGCGACAAAAATCCCGATCACGCCATTGATCAAAAAGGTGAAGGTGTAAAACGGCAGGCCGAAGTTGAAACGGCTGTGGTACTGCGCGTCTTCCTTGCGGCCGTAACGGGCGTAGTCCCAGGTGTACATCATCAAAATCCACACGCCCATAAAGTACGTGAAGCAGTTCCACCAGCCGTTTTCTACCGGGCCTTGCGCCGGGCCCATTTCCAACCACGCCGAGCTGTAACCGTACTCGACGACGATCATTACGACGAGCGCCACCAGGCCGATCAGGTAGAAGGGCAGCAGCGCGCCGTTGAGCTTGTCCATCCAGCTTTGCACGCGGCCGAAAATCAGCGGCACGCTGTACAGCACCACGAGCAGGTACGCCTGGTTCAAGCTCAACTGCGAGACGTATTGATGAATCGCGATGGCGATCACCGAGCCTTCGAACACGCTGTAGTAGGTGGCGGTGGCGAAGAAGATCAGGGTGGCCAGGGCCGAGCCGGTACGGCCGAATAACACGCGCGAAAACAGCGCCACGGAAAGGCCGGTTTTGATGGCGTAGCGGGAGATGAAGCCGTTGATAACGGCGTAGGTGATGACCGACAGCACCAGGCCGATGATGGCGTTGGCGGTGCCGAAGCTCATCGCCAGGGTGGCCGAGACCACCAGCCAGAACATGGCGCTGCAAATGCCCCACCAGGCCATCGTCAGCGACACTTTACTCATGCGGTGTGAATCCGGGACGGCAACGACCGAATAGTCGACGCTGTCGCCTTGCTTCTTGGGGGTTGAGGCCATGGCTCTTCTCTTTATTTTTGTCGTTGAAGAGTCATGAGGGTAGGAGAGTCGCCGAGGGCGATGATTGCATCAGGCGGCCCTATTTTTTGTCATTCAGTGCATGGGGCTCAGGGGTTAATCACGGCCTTATTGACGCAAAAACGCCGCGTGCATAGCACGCGGCGTTGGGGTCGTTCAGTCACCGCGCCGGTTTAGCGGCTGGCGTTGAACCACTGTTGGGTTTCGTCGAGTGAACGGTCGAAACGCTCAACGATCAGGCGAATCTCAGCTTCGCTGGTGATCAGTGGTGGGCAGAACGCAATGGCATCGCCCATGTTGCGCGTGATCATCCCGTGCGCCTGGGCCCGGCCCGCCAGGTAGCGGCCCAACTTGCCAACGGTGTCGAACGGCGCTTTGCTGGTGCGATCTGCGACCAGTTCCACCGCCGCGATCAAGCCTACGCCTCGCACTTCGCCCACCAACGGGTGGTCGGCGAACTGGCGCAGGCCGTTTTGAAGCAGGATGCCCATTTCGGCCGCATGCTGAACCAGGTGGTCTTCTTCGATGATCTTGATGTTTTCCAGTGCCACGGCGGCCGCGACCGGGTGGCCGCTGGCGGTGAAACCGTGGCCGAAGGTGCCCAGGGCGTGGCTCTGGTCGGCGATGTCCTGATACAACGCGTCGTTAATCAGAATCGCCGAGATCGGCTGGTACGAAGACGACAGTTGCTTGGACAGCACCATGACATCCGGTTTGATGCCAAAGGTTTCGCAACCGAACATCTTGCCGGTACGGCCAAAGCCGCAGATCACTTCGTCGGCCACGATCAGCACGTCGTGCTTGCGGCACACCGCCTGGATTTTTTCCCAGTAGGTGCGCGGTGGCACGATCACGCCGCCAGCGCCCATCAACGGCTCGGCGTAGAACGCGGCGACGGTTTCAGCCCCTTCACGCAGGATCATCGCTTCCAGCTCGGCGGCGAGGCGGTCAGCGAACTGCTCCTCGCTTTCACCTGCCAGCGCCTGGCGATAGTGGTGCGGGTTGCCGACATGGAAAAAGCCTGGCAATGGCACGTCAAAGCCGCGCTGGTTGGCCGGCAGGCCGGTCAGGCTGGCGCTGACAATGGTGATGCCGTGGTAGGCATTGAAGCGGCTGATGAACTTCTTTTTGGCCGGTTTACCGATGGCGTTGTTGCGATACCAGATCAACTTGACCACGGTGTCGTTGGCTTCGGAGCCGGAGTTGGTGAACAGCACCTTGCTCATTGGCACGGGGGCGATTTGCAGCAGCTTTTCGGCCAGCTCGATGCTGGGCGCGTGCGCTTTGTGGCTGAACAGGTGGTAGAACGGCAGCGTGCGCAACTGGTGTTCGGCCGCCTTGATCAGGCGCTCATTGCTAAAGCCCAGCGCCGCGCTCCAGAGGCCGGACATCGCCTCGATGTAGGGCTTGCCCTGGTCATCGTAAACATAGATCCCTTCACCGCGCTCGATGATCAGTGGCCCGACTTCTTCGTGGGCGCGTGCATCGGTGTAGGGGTGCAGTTGGCTTTTTACGTCTTTTTCGGCGAGTGACGCGTTAGGGGTGTTCATCGCAAGGTACTCCTTAGTAAAGGCGCGGGCGGTTAAATGCCAATGCACAGGTATTTGATTTCCAGGTAGTCTTCGATGCCGTATTTGGAGCCTTCACGGCCCAGGCCCGAAGCCTTGATGCCGCCAAACGGGGCGACTTCGTTGGAGATGATCCCGGTGTTGACGCCGACGATGCCGTACTCCAGCGCCTCGCCCACACGGAACACGCGGCTCAGGTCGCGGGCATAGAAATACGACGCCAGGCCGAATTCAGTGTCGTTGGCCATGGCGATCACATCAGCTTCATCCTTGAAGCGAAACAGCGGTGCCAACGGGCCGAAGGTTTCTTCCTTGGCGACGGCGGCGTTGCGCGGTACATCCACCAGCACGGTCGGTTCGAAGAAGGTGCCACCCAAGGTGTGCGGCTTGCCGCCCAGCACCACGCGCGCGCCTTTGCTCACGGCATCGTCGATGTGTTCCTGAACCTTGGCCATGGCCTTGGCGTCGATCAGCGGGCCGGTGGTGACGCCGGCTTCCAGGCCGTTGCCCAGGCTCAGTTTGGCGACGGCGGCGGTGAGTTTTTCGACGAAAATATCGTAGACACCGTCCTGGATATACAGGCGGTTGGCACACACGCAGGTCTGCCCGTTGTTGCGGTATTTGGACACCAGCGCACCGTCGACGGCGGCGTCGATATCGGCATCATCGAACACGATAAACGGAGCATTGCCGCCCAGTTCCAGCGATACCTTTTTGATGTCCTTGGCGCACTCGGCCATCAGCAACCGGCCAATATCAGTAGAGCCGGTAAACGTCAGCTTGCGCACAATCGGGTTGCCGGTCAGTTCGCCGCCCACTTCGCCGGCACTGCCGGTGACCACGTTGAACACGCCTTTGGGGATGCCCGCACGCTCGGCCAGTTCGGCCAGGGCCAGGGCTGAGTAAGGGGTTTGCGACGCCGGTTTGAGCACCATGGTGCAACCGGCGGCCAGTGCCGGGCCTGCCTTGCGGGTGATCATCGCCGACGGGAAGTTCCACGGGGTGATGGCGGCAGTCACACCGATGGGCTGTTTGAGCACCATCAGGCGTTTGTCGGCCTGGTGGCCCGGGATCATGTCGCCATACACGCGCTTGGCTTCTTCCGCGAACCACTCCAGGAAGGAGGCCGCGTAAGTGATTTCGCCCCGCGATTCGGTCAGTGGCTTGCCTTGCTCCAGCGTCATCAGGCGCGCCAGGTCTTCCTGGTTGGCGATCATCAGCTCGAACCATTTGCGCAGCTTGTTGGCACGCTCTTTTGCTGTCAGCGCCCGCCAGGCCGGCAGCGCCTTGTCGGCGGCTTCAATGGCACGGCGGGTTTCGCCGGCACCCATTTTGGGCACGGTGCCAATGATTTCACCGGTGGCCGGGTTGTTCACTTTGAGCGTCTGGCCGCTGTCGGCCTCTACCCAGGCTCCGTCGATATAGGCGTGTTGGCGAAACAGTTGCGGGTCGTTGAGTTGCACGCGAAATTCCTTCTTATAGAGTGGCGGCAGACGCTGCTAAGCCGGCGAGTGGCTGGCGTTGACGGGTTTTACAAAACGGGTGCCCTGGCTGGCCAACTGCTCGCGAACCTTGTCGACGATGTACGCGCCGATCGGGATGGCCGATGTTGCAGCGGGCGAGGGGGCATTGCAGACGCTGACGCTGCGGGCGGTATTGACGAACAGGAAGTCGTCAATCAGTTTGCCGTCCAGCGAGACGGCCTGGGCCCGTACACCGGCCGGGTAGGCGGTCAGGTCGCTCTTGACGATGCTTGGGCAGTACTTCTGCACTTCCTTGAGGTAGCCGCCCTTGAACAGCGAGTTTTTCATCTCGATCAGCCCGGGGCGCAGGTTCTTCATCAGCACCTTGAGAATGCCGGGGCTGGTCAGGGTTTCGAACAGATCGGGCAGTGAGATATCGGTCTTGCGATAGCCTTCGCGCTTCATCGCCAGTACGGCGTTGGGGCCGACGGTGACGGTGCCGTCGATCATGCGCGTCAGGTGCACCCCGAGGAACGGCATGCCCGGGTCCGGGATCGGGTAGATCAGGTGATTGACGATCTGGTTGTGCTGCTTGGGCAGCAGGTAGTACTCGCCGCGGAACGGGCAAATGATGAAGTTGGGTTTGATCCCCAGCATGCGTACCACGCGGTCAGCCATCAGGCCCGAGCAGGTGACCAGGAAACGGCCGTGGTGTTCTTCGTTGCGGGTGTTCACCACGATTTCATCGGGGCGTTCGTCAATAGAGACCACTTCGCTGTCGTAGCGGATCTGCCCACCGGCGCTTTCAAATTCGCGGCCCATGGCCGCCGTGACCTGGGCGTAATTGACGATGCCGCTCGAGGGCACAAAGATCCCGCCCAAGCCGACGATGTTCGGCTCGCGCTCGTGCAACGCGTCGGCAGACAACCACTCGCGCTCCAGACCATTGGCCTCGGTGCGGTCCCACAGCGCGCGCATGCGCTGCATTTCCAGCTCATTGGTGGCGACCAGCAACTTGCCGCATTCGTCGTAGGGGATCGCGTGTTTGTCGCAAAACGCTTTGGTGGCTTTATTGCCTTCCAGGCAGAACCGCGCCTTCAGGCTGCCCGGCGTGTAATAAACGCCCGCGTGGATCACGCCACTGTTGTGGCCGGTCTGGTGCCTGGCCGGGCCAGACTCTTTTTCCAGTAGCAGAATGCTTGCGTCCGGGTAAGCCCGGCTCAATTGCATCGCAGTCGACATGCCTACGATGCCACCTCCGATGATGATGAAGTCGTACATCGCCATGCGCGTTTACTCACCTGAAATTTTTTATTGGAAGCACGACAAGGGCCACATCGGGTGGCCCAGGTTCATGATCATGGCACGCTTTATTGGCCGCGCTGGTACAGGGCTTTCGGGTAGCTGATATAGCCACGCTGGCGCATCAGTTCGCGGCGCAGACCCGCATGGGCAGTGAAACGGTCACGGCCGTGCAGCCAGAACATGTTGTTGATCAGCACGAAGCTGCCGATCGGCACCGGCACGGACAGCTTGTGCGGGCTGTTTTCCAGGGATTCGCTCAGGGCGTTCAACCAGATGCCTTCCTCGTAATCCTTGGGCTGCACGAATTGGTCGATGTAGCGCATGGTCGGACGGCCTTCGGCGTCGTTGTCGAACACCGCGTGGAACACGTCTTCGCGCACGTTTTTGCTCGGTGGCGCGGTGAAGCGCATTTCGCGGCGGGCCAGCGGGTGCGTGTAGAACGGGTTCAGGTCGGCCCAGTCGTCCAGGTGCAGCAACAGGGAGTTACCGCCTTCCATGTTCTGCTCGTCGATTTTCATCATCAACACGTAGTCGGTGCGTTCTTCAACGAAGGTCCCGTCGTTGTGCAGTTCCATGACCCGGTGCGGCTGGCGCAGGTAGCTGTCGGAGTTGTCGGTGTTGACCACCACAAACCGCGCATAGAACTGGCCGCTCATGGCATCGAAGTTGGAACGGCCGATCAGGTGCGCGACCGCCGAGGAAAACTTGACCATGTCATCGGCCCGGGACACATCGTTCAGGCCTTGCGGCGTGATCAGCATGCCGCCTGTGGCGCGGTCCAGGATGGTGTTGATCAGCACCGGGCGCAGTGTGCCTTCACAGAGATCGTCAAGGATCTGACCGATACGGAAACGCAGGAACGATTTGTACTCCAGGGCCTGGACCGGCCATTCGGCGACAGCCTTGACGAACGCCTCGACGGTGTCCTGGGCGAAGGTCAGTTCCAACATGCGGGGCGACTGGCGAGAAGGGGTCAACGTGAAACCCTTGCTCTGCGGCAGTAATGGCATCACGGGGTCCTGAATCTGAAGTGCTGCGTTCATGGCGATTCCTTGGCAGAAGACGGGGGTGAGGGCGTTCCGGCGTTGGGCTGGATCTGCGATGAGGTGAAAATATCGCCATACATTAAAAATGTCTACATTTTTATTTAAAGTAGACAGATGCTTTCGTCGAATGTTTTTCGTCTGATGGATGTTTGGGTATCATCGTGGTTTGACGAGTCTGGAGTAGCACCTTGGAGAGTCCCCCCCTCAGGCACAATTCTGCAGTCAGCGGGTATGAGCGGCTGAAACTGGACATCATCCGTGGCGTCTTCAAGCCCGGAGAAAAACTCCTCATGAGCGGTCTCAAGCAGCGCTATGACCTGGGGGTCGGGCCCTTGCGTGAAGCCCTGTCGCAGTTGGTGGCCGAGCACTTGGTTGTGGCCATCAGCCAGAAGGGCTACCGGGTGGCTTCCATGTCCGTCAAAGAGATGCAAGACATCTATGACGCGCGGGCCAACCTGGAAGCCATGATCGTGGCATTGGCCATTGAGCGCGGGGATGACCTCTGGGAAGCCAATATCCTGGCCAATGCTCATACCTTGTCCAAGGTCATGGACGTGACCACGCGCGAAAAGGTGCTGGACGTCTGGGATGAGCGGCACAAAGCCTTCCACAGTGCGATTGCGGCCGGTTGCGGTTCCAAGCATTTATTGCAGGCGCGCACCTACCTGTTCGACCAGGCTGAGCGCTACCGTCATTTGTGGTTGACGCAAACGGTGTTCTCCGAAGAGGCCCTGGAACTGAAGCGCAATGAACATGCCGCGCTGGTCGAGGCGATCCTCGCCCGCGACCCGGAGCGCGCGACCACCCTGATGCGCCAGCATTTGATGACCCCCGTGCCGATCATTACCCAGGTCATGCAACGTGACGAACTGGGCGAGGCCCCCATCATCGGGGTGTAGGCATTAGCCTGGCGGTGCCGCTTACTGGCGGCCCGTGGGGCGTCACTAGTGCTTAGCCCACTGAATACCAAGCAAAAAATGGGTTCATCACGCAGCCCCGGGAAACACATAAACAAAAACGCCGATTTAGTTAATGATGTTCGCGCGAGCACACACATCCAACCAACTGGCGTTCTATGCCTGATTGATCGTGTCCGTCAGAACCTGCTGGCCGCTAACCCATCGTTGATGACGGTCTATTTAACTTAAAATGCAGTGGTCGCCGAGCGACACCTGGATGAACCTTAAAATTACCCTGATAACCTGGCATCGAGCGTCAAAGAGCTTGTTACATCATGCACCGACAAGTTTTCGTAGGCTCTTTCTCTAATTATTGTAGTCCTCCTTTTTAAGACTCTTTCCCCCGCCAACTCCCCCTGGCTACTGGGCACAATGGCTCCCGCCCCTATGCCTTTGCGCGCTCAACATTCAACTTGTCGATTT
>NZ_JASLGE010000105.1 GCF_030150285.1 Pseudomonas sp.
TGTTCCAGACCGATATATCTTTGTATGAGGAATGGACTATAATGAGTACTGGCTCAACTTGCCAGTAATCTCGGCCTTAAAAGAATAAGCAAGCTTTATGAAACGAGGTGAATCAATGAGTAACAACATTATTAAAAATCTGCATCGATCATTCTTACTAATGATTTTCTCATTAGTTGCGTTGATGCCGGTACATGCACAGGTCAAACTAGAGATCGTTAAAGCCTCTAGTGAGGCTTATCCGATTGCAATAGTCGATCATGCAACCAATAATCAGCAGTTTTTAGAAGTGGTTACGAATGATCTTCAGCGTTCAGGACGTTTTATTCCAAAAGTGGGATTATCCGTACCAGAGCAACTCAATTCTGTGGCACAAGCAGATAGTGGTATTTGGCGTGCAGCAGGCATCAACTTTATTGTAATCATGACGCCTAAAGGCAATATGTTACAAATTGATGTCGGCGATACGTTTAGCCGCACGGTTCGTGCAACACGTCAGTTCCAATATCTTTCTGATGAGAAAGGGCAGCGTGCAGTAGCACATAAGATTGCTGACTTTATCTATGAAGCGATTATTGGGGTGCCTGGATCATTTAGTTCGAAAGTTGCCTATGTTTCGAGAACAAATCGTCATTTTTCTTTAGTGATTGCGGATGCCGATGGTGCGTATCCACAAGTGATCTTGGAATCCAATGAGCCGATTTTATCGCCAACATGGTCACCAGATGGTCGTAAGCTTGCTTATGCATCATTTGAGAAAAAGCGTAACCAAATTATGGTACAAGATCTTTACAGTGGTAATCGTCACATTGTGATTAGTGAGCCCGGCATCAACTCTGCACCGACATGGTCACCGGATGGTCGTAAACTTGCGTTCACACTCTCAAGAGATGGTAATCCAGAAATTTATACCGCAAATATTGATGGTAGTGATTTAAGACGCTTAACAAACGCACCTAGCATTGATACAGAGCCGGCATGGGGTCGTGATGGAATGATTTACTTCACTTCAGATCGTGCAGGTACACCACAACTTTATAAAATGCCGGAAAATGGTGGATCTGTAACGCGCGTATCAGCAGGTGGTAACTACAATGCAAACGCAACAATTTCTGCAGATGGAAAACAATTAGCAATGATGCAACGATATCCTGGGCAGGGTTTTGGTATCGCGCTGATGGATCTCACTACAGGGAATGTAAAACGCTTAACGAATGGTGGTAAAGATGAAGCTCCGAGCTTCTCGGGAAATAGTCATATGATCCTCTATTCAGATGGGAAAGGTGGACTGAAAATCATTTCAACAGATGGTAATGTGGAACAGAGATTCTATGGTATAGGATCAGACGTTCGTAAACCAAGCTGGTCTCCTAACCAACGATAAAACAACGTAATATAGTTTTTAAATAATGATTTTTAAGAGGATAGATATGCGTAAATTAATGATGAAAGGTGTTGCAGTGACACTCATTGGCTTTGTCGTTGCGGCTTGTAGTTCAACAGGTGGCGCAAATGGCACGGGTAATGGTGCTGATGGTTTTGGTAACGGTACAGGTTATGGTAACGGTCCTGCGAGCACTTACTATGATGCTGACTATGGTAAGCGTGGAACAGCTGATCGTATTATCTACTTTGACTTTGACTCGGATCGACTTCGTACGGAGTCTTATGATGTTGTGCGTGCTCACGGTGAAGAGTTGAAACGCAACTCAAGTCGTGGCGTTTGGTTGGAAGGGCATACGGATGATCGTGGATCTCATGAATATAACATGGGTCTTGGCGAGCGTCGTGCAACCAGTGTTCGTGACTTATTACTCCAGTCTGGTGCAAATGCCAACCAAATTAAAGTTCGTAGTTATGGTAAAGAGATGCCTGCAGTTTCAGGATATGATGATAGTGCGTGGGCACAAAATCGTCGTGTAGAGATTGTTTATTAATCATTTCTCGTAGCATCCATTTTGATATTAGCACCTATGCAGCGACTGTATAGGTGCTTTTCCTCTTTTAAATAGGAACCAATTGTGATTAAGCAAGAGAGTTTAAAGTTATATAAGCGAATATTATCCTACTCTTTCAAATATCCGCTCATTTTGATTGCGGCATTAGTGTGTGTGATTTTAGGCGGTTTTGCTGAGGCGGGATTGTTTTGGTTATTAAAGCCTCTTTTAGATGAGGGGTTTGTCGAAAAAAATACGCAGTTTATTCGCGTAATGCCGTGGCTTGTCATCGGCGCATTTATTGCGATGAGTGCATTAACTTTTGCGGGTAGCTTTGGAATGCAATGGATTTCACAGCGTGTAATTGTCTCTTTGCGTTTGCAGATGTATGACAAAATATTGCATTTCCCACAATCGAAGTTTGATCAGCATTCAACCGGTTATTTTATGTCGAAGTTAACATTCGATATTGCACAGCTCATGGCGATTAGCTCCATGACATTGGTCTCTATTATTAAAGATAGTGCGATGATCATTGGGTTGATATTAGTGATGTTTTCTAATAACTGGAAAATCACCTTACTCGTCTTTACGATGGCTCCGGTACTCTATGTTGTTTTACGTTATGTATCTAAAAGATTGCGTGGCATTGCCAGAAGAATGCAGGGACATATGGGTGAATTCAACCATATTTTAGAAGAGGGAATTAGAGGGCAGAAAGAGATAAAGCTCTTTGATGCTTATCAAGAGATGAATGGCGAGTTCGCAACCGTGAATAAACAGTTGAGACAGCTCAG
>NZ_JASLGE010000040.1 GCF_030150285.1 Pseudomonas sp.
CGCGTATTCCGTGTTGCCAAGCAAGCGGTAATCAAGGCAGGCCAATACGCCTACCGTGACCGTCGTCAGAAAAAACGTCAGTTCCGCGCTCTGTGGATCGCTCGTATCAACGCTGGTGCTCGTATCAACGGTCTGTCCTACAGCCGTTTCATCGCCGGCCTGAAAAAAGCGTCTATCGAGATCGACCGTAAGGTTCTGTCTGATCTGGCAGTGAACGAAAAAGCGGCGTTTGCTGCGATTGTCGAGAAAGCTAAAGCCACCTTGGCTTAAGTACCCCCGACAGTTACCTGGGCCCGCCGACGTGGGGCCAGGTGCTAAACGTCTTAAATAGGGGAAGAGCCTTCAAGCTCTTCCCCTATTTTGTATCTGGAGTCTGTACATGGAAAACCTGGATGCGCTCGTCTCTCAAGCACTAGAGGCTGTAAAAAGCGCTGAAGATATCAATGCCCTGGAGCAAATCCGGGTTCAATACCTTGGCAAAAAGGGCGAGTTGACTCAGGTGATGAAGACCCTGGGGAATTTGCCCGCTGAAGAGCGTCCGCAAGTCGGTGCCTTGATCAACGTTGCCAAGGAACGTGTTACAGAGGTTCTCAATACGCGCAAGGCGTTGTTTGAAGAGGCTGATCTGGCCGCCAAACTGTCTGCCGAGTCTATTGACGTAACCCTGCCTGGTCGCGGTCAGACCTCGGGTGGCCTGCACCCGGTTACGCGCACTCTGGAGCGTGTTGAACAGTTCTTCACCCATATCGGCTATGGCATTGCCGAAGGCCCTGAGGTCGAAGACGATTACCATAACTTCGAAGCGCTGAACATCCCAGGCCACCACCCGGCCCGGTCGATGCACGACACTTTCTATTTCAATGCGAACATGCTGTTGCGCACCCATACCTCACCGGTACAGGTCCGCACCATGGAATCGCAACAGCCGCCGATCCGCATCGTCTGCCCAGGCCGCGTGTATCGCAGCGACTCAGATATCACCCATTCCCCGATGTTTCACCAAGTTGAAGGTTTGCTGGTCGATCGCGACATCAACTTTGCGGATTTGAAGGGGACAATCGAAGAATTCTTGCGCGTCTTTTTCGAGAAGGAACTGGCTGTACGTTTCCGCCCTTCTTACTTCCCGTTTACCGAGCCGTCCGCTGAAGTCGACATGGAATGTGTGATGTGTAGCGGTAAAGGTTGCCGTGTCTGCAAACAGACTGGCTGGCTCGAAGTGATGGGCTGCGGCATGGTTCACCCGAATGTGCTGCGTATGTCCGGTATCGACCCGGAAGAGTTCTCAGGCTTTGCTTTTGGCATGGGTGTTGAACGTCTGGCCATGCTCCGTTACGGCGTGAACGACTTGCGTCTGTTCTTCGATAACGACTTGCGGTTCCTCGCGCAATTTCGCTAGTCGTAACGAATTCTTAGGAGAGCAGGATGAAATTCAGTGAACAATGGCTGCGTGGTTGGGTAAACCCGCAGGTCGCTCGTGATGAGCTGGTGGCCCGTCTGTCGATGGCTGGCCTTGAAGTGGATAGCGTCACCCCGGTAGCGGGTACGTTCAGCGGTGTGGTTGTCGGTGAGGTGCTGAGCACTGAGCAACATCCCGATGCCGATAAGCTGCGTGTCTGTCAGGTCAGCAATGGTTCTGAGGTGTTTCAGGTTGTTTGTGGAGCGCCTAATGTGCGCCCGGGCCTGAAAGTGCCATTCGCCATGATCGGTGCCGAGCTGCCTGGTGATTTCAAAATCAAGAAGGCCAAGCTGCGGGGTGTCGAATCCAATGGCATGCTCTGCTCGCAAGCGGAACTGCAAGTGGGCGAAGGCAATGATGGCTTGATGGAGTTGCCGGCGGATGCGCCGGTAGGCCAGGACATTCGTGCCTATTTGAACCTTGAAGACGCCAGTATTGAGGTTGATCTCACACCGAATCGCGGCGATTGCTTGTCCCTGGCAGGCCTGGCGCGTGAAGTCGGCGCTTTGTACGCCACTTCTGTCGTGCGCCCGGTGGTTGCTGTTGTGACACCTGTACATGATGACGTGCGCCCTGTTGAGGTCTTGGCACCCGCTGCATGCCCGCGTTACTTGGGGCGGGTTATCCGTCATGTCGACCTGTCCAAGCCAACACCGCTCTGGATGGTTGAGCGCCTGCGTCGCGCAGATGTGCGCAGCATTGATGCGGCTGTCGATATCACCAACTACGTGATGCTTGAACTGGGCCAGCCGTTGCATGCTTTTGACCTTGCCGAGATCAATGGCGGTATTCGCGTTCGCATGGCTGAAGAAGGCGAGAAATTGGTATTGCTTGACGGTCAGGAAGTGTCCCTGCGCAGCGATACACTCGTCATTGCCGACCACACTCGAGCATTGGCGATTGCGGGTGTCATGGGCGGCGAGCACAGCGGCGTCTCAGCCAGTACTCGCGATATTTTCCTGGAAAGCGCTTTCTTCGATCAAATTGCTGTTGCGGGCAAGGCGCGTTCTTATGGTCTGCACACCGATGCCTCGCACCGCTATGAGCGTGGTGTCGACTGGAAACTGGCCCGGGAGGCCATGGAACGAGCGACTGGCTTGTTGCTGGAGATTACGGGCGGTGAAGCTGGACCAATCATCGAAACCGTTAACGAGCAGTATTTGCCTTCTATTGCCCCGATAAGCCTGCGTGCTGCACGTATCACTCAGATGCTTGGCATGGAGATGGAGTCGGCTGAAATTGAACGCCTGCTAAGCGCGTTGGGGTTGACCATCACTGCTGAAGGTGTTGGTCAATGGCGTGTAGAGGTGCCTAGCCATCGTTTCGATATCAGCCTTGAAGTTGATTTGATCGAAGAACTGGCGCGTCTTTATGGTTACAACCGCCTTCCGGTTCGCTATCCGCAGGCACGCCTGGCACCGAAGGCAAAGGCTGAAGCACGCAGCGACCTGCCTGAACTGCGCCGTTTGCTGGTAGCTCGTGGTTATCAGGAAGCGATTACCTATAGCTTTATCGACCCAAAGCAATTCGAATTGTTCAGCCCGGGTGTAGAGCCACTGCTGTTGGCAAACCCAATCTCAAATGACATGGCGGCCATGCGCGCGTCGTTGTGGCCAGGTTTGATCAAATCCTTGCAGCACAACCTGAATCGACAACAGGATCGCGTTCGACTGTTTGAAAGTGGCCTACGTTTTGTAGGTCAACTGGAAAGCCTTAAGCAAGAACCTATGTTGGCAGGTGTTGTGTGTGGCACGCGTCTTCCTGAGGGCTGGGCCCAAGGGCGTGAAGTCGTAGACTTCTTCGACGTAAAGGCTGATGTTGAAGCAGTGCTGGGTTTTGCAGGCGCTTTGGATGCGTTCACTTTTGCCCCGGGTCAACACCCTGCGTTGCACCCAGGCCAAACTGCGCGTATTGAACGTGACGGGCGCGAAGTCGGGTACGTTGGCGCAATCCATCCTGAACTGTCTAAGCATCTTGGCCTGGATCGCCCGGTATTCGTGTTCGAGTTGGTGCTGGCTGAAGTGGCATTGGGCAAAATGCCTCAATTTCATGAGCTGTCGCGCTTTCCAGAAGTGCGTCGCGACCTTGCCTTGCTTGCGGATCGCGATGTGGCGGCCAGTGATGTACTGGAAGTCATTCGTGAAAATGCTGGTGAGTGGCTCACAGACTTGAGGCTATTTGACGTATACCAGGGTAAAGGCATTGATCCGCATAGAAAAAGCCTTGCCGTTGGCTTGACCTGGCAGCATCCATCGCGCACTCTTAATGACGATGAGGTGAATACCACGACGCAAAACATCCTCACCTCGCTCGAAAAAAGGTTGAACGCCACGTTAAGGAAGTGACGTATGGGGGCTCTGACGAAAGCTGAAATGGCGGAACGTCTTTATGAAGAGTTGGGCCTGAACAAACGCGAAGCCAAAGAATTGGTTGAGCTGTTTTTTGAAGAAATCAGGCACGCTCTAGAAGACAACGAACAAGTCAAATTGTCCGGTTTTGGCAATTTTGACCTGCGTGACAAGCGACAGCGGCCTGGCCGCAATCCGAAAACGGGAGAAGAAATCCCGATCACGGCCCGCCGTGTGGTCACCTTTCGTCCAGGGCAGAAGTTGAAGGCCCGAGTAGAGGCTTATGCTGGAACCAAGTCATAACGACGAGCTCCCACCGATCCCAGGCAAACGCTACTTCGCCATTGGCGAAGTTAGCGACCTGTGTGCCGTGAAGCCACACGTGCTGCGCTATTGGGAGCAAGAGTTTCCTCAACTCAATCCTGTCAAACGCACCGGAAACCGCCGGTATTATCAGCGACAAGACGTGCTGATGATCCGGCAGATCCGAGCGTTGCTTTACGACCAGGGGTTTACCATCAGCGGTGCGCGCCAGCGTATGTCCGGTAACGAAGCCAAAGACGACACCACCCAATACAAGCAACTGATTCGCCAGATGATCTGCGAACTCGAAGATGTGCTGGTGGTATTGAAGAAATGAACCAGATTCTTAAAAATACTTCCACATTTCAAAAGCTTGCGGTATATTCCTAATCGCTTCGTTGCGAAGCAAACCCAGTAACACGCCTAGTCGGGGCGTAGCGCAGTCCGGTAGCGCACTAGCATGGGGTGCTAGGGGTCGAGTGTTCGAATCACTCCGTCCCGACCATATTTTTCAATGACTTAGCCCAACCTAATACGTTGGGCTTTTTCATGTCTGGAGAAATTACTCCCACATTTACTCCCACGGATATCTTGGATCTTGGCGGCGCTGCCATCTGAGAGGCGTATTTTTCTTCGAGTCGTAAGAGCGCGGCCAACACACTTACTGATCGGGGCTAAAGGGGGAGGCGCGGCAGTATCGTTGGTGCAGGGGGTTTCCTGCCGCCATGGTCTTGGGCGTCGTGCATACGGGGCGCCAATGGCCTTGGCTCGTGGAGTAATCCCCGTTGTCCCGGCCGCTGCGATCTCAGCTAACGGCGGTGAGCTGACCCTTGCACACCGGCGCCAAACTCAGCTTGTGGGTGACGTAGGTCATCATGCGGGTTGCATCGCGGGCATGCGGTTAGGATCATCAGTGTAGTGGTCCAGTTTTTTTGGACCATTTTGTAGGAGTATTAGGCCGCCAGCTTTTCAAAAGCGGCTGGTGGCAGGTTTTTCGAGGCAGAGTGACAGCGTCGATGGTTGTAATGGGCAATGAAGTCCATTACGTCCCGCTCTGCTTCGAAGTGAGTCTGGTAGCCGTTTTCCGGTGACCAGTCATGCTTCTGTGATTTGAAGTAACGTTCTACGACAGCATTGTCCCAACAGTTTCCGCGCCGACTCATACTCTGCACAATCTGCTTTTCAGCCAGATAGCTCACAAAGCGCTCGGCAGTGTATTGGCAGCCCTGGTCGGAGTGAAAAATCAACTCCGATGAAGGGCGGCGTATACCGACCGCCAGCTGCAATGCCTTGAGTGAAAGCTCTGTGTCAGCCGTTCTTGAAAACGCCCAACCAACGATTCTGCGTGAGAAAAGATCCATCACAACCGCCAGATATAACCAACTTCCGCCGACACGTATGTAAGTGATGTCGCCAGCCCAAAAGGTATTGGGTGCTACAGGATTAAAACGCCGAGCAAGTACATTGGGTGCCATATTAGCGGGCTTGGTGGCCCGACGATAATGCGCATATCGTGCGCGGCGTCGCTTCAGTCCAAGACGCTTCATCAGGCTGCTCATACGGTGACGCCCTACCAAAAAACCCTCTACTTTTAATGCCTTGCTAAAACACGGCTACCCAGCGCACCACGATGTTCCTTATGCAACTGGCGAATCTGCCTCTCCAGTTGACGCTCAATACCGCGCCCCGGTTTGGGCTGGGGTTTGGCGTAGTAACTGCTGCGAGGCAGGCCCAAAAGCCGGCACAGATGCCGCACGGACAGCTTGCCCTGGATGCCCTCGATCATTTTATTCGGCCGAACAGAACCTTTAGATGAGAGGGCAACTGCTTTTTTAGGACTTCATTCTCTGCTTCCAGAAGCGCCAGTCTGGCCTGAAGCGAATCGATAACTTCTTGGTCCTGCGGACGAGTCGTTTGCGAGGCTCCTTCGTACTGCTTGCGCCATCGCGCCACCCATCGGCGCAGGGCGGTGGGCCCCACACCCGTCTGTGTGCATGCCTTTGGCACGGTGTAATTCATTTCTACGACCAAGCGAATGGCTTCGGCTTTTTCTTCCGCAGTTACGACCCGAAATCCCATGATGAATCCTTAGGTTGATACTCCTACATCATGGTCCAAAAACATTGAGCCACAACACAGTGCGGTTGTACTGCGATTCGCAGTTCTAGTAGGTGGTGGTGTAGGTCGCGCCCGCAGTTGGGACTGTCGCAGAACAGGCCGGGAATGGCCTGCTCGTTGTCGTAGCGACGCTGTAATCCATCAACCGTATGTAGCATGCCGTGCGCATCCACCGCCGACAGCATTTTGATGCCTTTGCTCATGCGCGAAACTCCTTGCAGCATGCTGACACCGCGACGTCCGGTTGCTGAATTTGCATCGAGATCGAAAAATTAACGTCCAGATCTCAAAAGTGCAACTGCGCTCCCTCAAAGCGGCTTGATCAGCTCAGTCCCTTGGTTTCTTACATTGCCTACCGCTGTGCTCACCGGATACCACTCAAATTCCTTCGTCGGTTGGCAGCATTCCAGAGCCAACTCTTCAGCTCTTCGTGCATCCAGATCGCTCTCCACCCATTCCCGGGCAAGTTCAGGGGCAAGCACCAACGGGCGGCGATCGTGAATATCCACCATCCCCTGATCGCTGGCAGCGGTGATAATCACGAAGCCGTCATCTTCATTTGGCTCCAGCCCAGGATGAACCTTGGCCAGCGCGGCAAAGAACATGGGGGCCTGGCTTTTAAGTCGAATGAAATAGGGCTGTTTCTTCTTGGGATCGTCCGCATCTTTAACCCACTCATACCATCCATCCGCCATCACCAGAGCCCGTCCGTTGGGCCACAGTTGCTTGAAAAACTTGCCCGTGGTGACAGTTTCTACCCGGGCGTTGATGGGATCATGGCGCTTGCCCTTGGCCCAAAAGGGCGCCCAGCCCCAGCGCACCAGATCTATTCGTAATCCGTCTGGCACCCCGTGCAGGATGTTCACGCGAGTGCTGGGTGCGATGTTGTAGCGGCCAATGGGCTGGTTGTCATACCCGCTGACAAGCTTACGGTCTGATGCCAACACTTCCAGGTAATCATCGATGCCCTGGGACTGCACAAACCTTCCACACATGGTGATCACCTCTGACAAAGACAGTGCTGCTCTGAGCGTAGCTTCATCGTGCCGGGCGCTCCTCCTGTCAGAAACATCTGTCGGAAATATTGACCGGATGCGTCCTACAACGTTAACTGTATATATATACAGTTTATTAAAGGCGTGCGTCATGAGCTTCACACTCTTGGGTCCTCTTGCTGAAGGCGGGGTTCGTTTACCGCTGTGCTCGTTCAAGATTCCAGCCGGGTTTCCGTCACCGGCTGCGGACCATATCGAGAAAGTCATCTCGCTGGACCAAGTGCTCAACGTACGTGCGCCCCACGTTTACCTCGCGACTATCGATGGCGACAGCATGCAGGGCATCGGCATTTTTTCAGGGGATCTGGCGGCCATCGATCGCTCGATCGAACCCGTTCATGGGCATATCGTGGTGGCACTGTTGAACAATGACCCGATCTGCAAACGTCTGTGTATCCGTGGGAAGGATGTCATCCTCAAGTCTGAAAACAGCAAATACCCGGACCGGCATGTCATAGAGGGGGACGATCTGTCGATCTGGGGGGTGATTACTCACAGCGTGCGCAGCCATGGTCACTAAGCCCAAACCGGTTTTCGCCCTGATTGACTGCAACAGCTTCTATGCCAGCTGCGAGCGAGTATTCCGACCTGACCTGGCCAAAGTCCCTATCGTGGTGCTGAGCAACAATGACGGCTGCGTCATCGCCCGCAGTTACGACGCCAAGCCCTTTGTGAAAATGGGCGAGCCCTATTTCCAGATCAAACAACGCCTCCAGCAGCAGGGCATCGTCGCGTTCTCATTGAACTATGCGCTGTATGGCGACATGAGCGAGCGCGTCATGAGCCTGATCGAGTCCATGGTGCCGGCAGTAGAGGTGTACAGCATCGATGAATCCTTTGCCGACCTGACCGGCATTGTGGGTGCCAGCGCCATGGGCAGGGAGTTGCGCGCCAGAATCCTCAAATGTACCGGCATCCCCGTGGGCGTCGGCATTGGCCATACCAAAACCCTGGCTAAACTCGCCAACCACACTGCCAAACGCCTCCAGGCGCACACCGGTGGCGTGGTGAACTTGTGTGGTAACCATGAGCGCGACTGGGTGCTGCGCAATACGGCCGTGTCTGAAGTCTGGGGGGTAGGGCGTCGCATGACCGCTCACCTGGAAGGCATGGGCATCAAGACCGCGATGGACCTGGCCAAATCTGATCCGTGGTCCCTGCGTAAGAAATTCAGCGTGGTGATCGAGAAAACCGCTCGTGAATTGTCGGGTACGGCCTGCCTGGAACTGGACGAACCTGACCCGCCAAAGCAGGAGATCTGCTGCAGCCGGATGTTTGGCAAACGGCTGACCGAACTGGCACCGATCAAAGAGGCCGTGGCCACCTACATGATGCGTGCCTCGGAAAAGCTGCGCGCGCAAAAATCCTACTGCAAGAAAGTCAGAGTCAGCATCCGTACCGGCATGTTCAATCCGGACGAAGCGAAATACGCCAAAGGGGTGATCGTGACCCTGCCATACCCGACGGATGATGTGCGACTGCTGACCAGGGCGGCGGTGGATGCGCTGGAGCATGTTTTTCAGCCCGGGTTCAAGTACAGCAAGGCCGAAGTGTTGCTGCTGGATCTTCGTCAGCCGGGGGAGTTTTCTGATGACCTGTTTGCGGTCAATCAACCCGCAGAAGCGTCCAGGGTGATGGCGGTTCTGGATCAGATCAACGGGCGCTGGGGCAGGGGCACGCTGCGTGCTGCCAGTGTGCCGAGTAAACCCGATTGGGGCATGCGGCGAGAGATGATGAGTCAAAGCTATACGACGAGGTTGGATCAGTTGTGGCGGGTTTCGTGTTAGACAACGTGCATGGGCTGAAAACGGATAGCTACTGCAAATGGTGGATGGTAGCAATCGGCCGATTCTGTTGAAAAAGTGGATCTCCTGCTTGGCCTGCGGCAAAATCAGGTCATCGGCCAGCGGGAGGATTCGCAGCATGATGGGACAATTGACGAGCGGACAAGAGAGACTGTTTTACTCGTTCAACATTGAAGATCACATCCCGGCCAATCACCTCCTGCGCAGCATTGATCGATGCCTTGATCTCAGCGATCTGCGCCATTATCTCGCCGATTTTTATAGGCCAATCGGGCGCCCGTCGATTGATCCCGAACTGATGATTCGCCTGTTGGTGGTGGGCTACTGCTACGGCATTCGCTCCGAACGTCGGTTGTGCGAAGAGGCTCATTTGAACCTGGCGTATCGCTGGTTCTGCCGCTAAAGCCTCGAAGACGAAGCCCCCAATCACTCTACGTTTTCCAAGAATCGGCACGGTCGTTTTCGTGACAGCTCGCTGTTTCGCTGGCTGTTTAATGAGGTGCTGCGTCGTTGCGTGGACGCAGGTCTGGTCAAGGGCGAAGGGTTTGCTGTCGACGCCAGCATTATCAAAGCAGATGCCAGTCGGCAACGTGGCGTACCCGGCAACGAAGAGGTCAACTGGCGCGATCCGTCGCTGAGTACTCGCGCCGTGCGTGAGTACCTTGAAGCGCTGGATAAAGAAGCTTTGGCTGAAGCACTCCCCAAGCGCCTGTCACTGACTGATCCACTTTCTCGTTGGACCGCAGCGCCAGGAGGCCCGGCGTTTTTCGCTTACTCGACGAACTATCTGATTGATGTCGAGCATGCCGTGATAATGGATGTGGAGCTGACCCCAGCTCATCGAACCGCCGAGGTCGAGAGCACCAAGACCATGATCGAGCGGGTCGAAGAACAGTTCGACATCAAGCCGGATCGGCTCATCGGCGATACCGCTTACGGAGTCGCACCGATTTTGGCCTGGATGGTGGACGAAAAAGATATCGAGCCACATGTGCCGGTTTGGGACAAAACCGAGCGTAAGAACGAGAGCCTCTCGATCAGTGATTTTCAATGGAGTGAAGAAGCGCAGGAATATCGTTGCCCCACGGGGCATGCCCTGCGTAGCGAATGGCGGGCCTTCAAGAACCAGCGCTCACATGTCACGAAAGCCGACACCATCATCTTTCGATCCCGGCAAACAGACTGCTCTAAATGCTCGATGAAAGAGCGCTGCTGCCCAAACACCTCGTTCCGAAAAATCGCCCGTAGCGTCCATGAGGCAGCACGCAATGTTGCTCGGCGAATTGCCGCAACACCGCAATACGTGTGCTCTCGCCATGAGCGCAAAAAGGTCGAAATGTTGTTCGCTCATCTCAAACGAATCCTGAAACTGGATCGATTAAGGCTACGAGGAATGACCGGTGCAAACGACGAATTTACCTTGGCCTCCGCGGTACAGAATTTAAGAAGACTGGCGAAACTGACCTCACAAGGGCCGCCGGCCACGGGATAGGTACGCCCGGAATCAGCAAAAACCCTCAAATTAACCATTAACCAAGCTGCAACGATCAATGCAGAACCTGGAAACCACGCAACGTGGTGACCAGGTTCTGAAACGAGGGCCAACGTCGCCTTCTTACAGACTGAAATTCCGACTTTTTCAACAGAATCGGCCAGAAGCTGCCACTGAATGGTGTCTATCAAACAAGGGGCTATTCATTGGAATGGGGCGTTCGTAGCGGACGAACTCAGTTTTTCGCCGAAATTTAACCACAGAAGCAACTTGATTCTGATGAAGCACTTTATGAATTATTGCGATAGCTAACGAGATTAAATACAGCCGTTTCAGTTCACTTTGAATGCGTCTAGCCCCAAGATTTCGGTTGGTACGCAGCTCTAAAATCAGTTTTGTTTCAAAAGCACCTACTTTTGTCGCGGGAGAATGTTTGGGACGACGACTATGGCTCTCCAGCCCTTCTACTCCCTGCTGTTGATACCTACGCCACCACTTGCGAAGCGTAGGGTGAGAAATACCGCAACGGCGGTACACCAAGCCGGCGTCTCCAGACGTTTGATAAAGATTAATCCACTGTAACCGCTGCTGAATTTCTCTGTTCATTACTGGTGATTATATTGAAACGATGTCTATGAATCACACACCTGTATTGACTTGGACAGACTCTAGCTTGGCTGTCGAGTTGATCCTCGGAGATTGCCGTTCGAAATCAAGTTTTACCTCAGCCCATCACTCGTTACGTCAGTGTATGGCGCGATGTCCACTTGCCGATGCTTCGCTGGCAAGGCGCGCTGCCACCGTTTTTGAAAAACGCGCCCTTTGTTGGCTCCAGCCAACTCGCGCTTGAGTCGGGGCAGTCCATCACCCTGCCAAATGGCGTATTGACATCAATGCGCCGACTTTGGCCTACTCCCGGACATCTATTGATGCCCATAACCTGATGTGAGAGCGGCGGCTTTCCGCTGGCCACACTTGTGTGTTGGATCTCAAATGCTAGAAAAGGAGTTCGCTGCATGTTCCTGAATGACCAGGAAACAGCCACTGACCTGCTGTATTACGCCCCTATTGCCAAAACGGTGGAGCGCTTGCTGCGCGAATCACGGGGCGCCCCGCTCACCATTGGCGTTCACGGTGATTGGGGAGCAGGTAAGTCCAGCGTTTTGAAAATGACCCAGCAACTCCTCAATGCTGATGAACGCGTCTGCTGTATCTGGTTCAACGGGTGGACATTCGAAGGTTTCGAGGATGCAAAGACTGTCGTCATCCAGACGATTGTCGATGAACTGCGCCGCGCTCGCCCTAACTCCACAAAGGTCGCTGATGCTGCGAAAAAAGTGTTGCGGCGCGTTGATTGGTTCAAGCTAGCCAAGCAAGCAGGAGGGCTAGGGCTTACCGCATTGACCGGCATCCCAAGCATTGACAAGCTCAAAGGGGTCGTGGAGTCGATTTCCGCCTTCGTGCAGAACCCGGGTGACCATCTGAGCATTGAAAGCCTCACGGGCCTTGCTGAGAAGGCTGGGGGCTTCATAAAGGATGCTGAAACCGAGTCTGAGCAACTTCCCGAGCACATGCATCAGTTCCGGGCCGAGTTCGAAGAGCTTTTAACAGCCGCTGACATTGACCAGTTGGTGGTCATCGTGGATGACCTGGATCGATGCCTGCCCAAGACAGCCATTGCCACGCTTGAGGCCATCCGCCTCTTCCTCTTCGTCAATCGGACAGCATTCGTGGTCGGTGCTGATGAGGCCATGATCGAGTACGCGGTGCGCGAGCACTTCCCAGACCTACCTCAGGGCACCGGGCCAGTGACCTATGCACGTAACTACCTCGAAAAACTCATTCAGGTACCGTTCCGCATCCCGGCCCTGGGGCTGGCAGAAACCCGTAGTTACATCACGTTGCTCCAGCTCGAGAGCTTCGTCAAAACGAATGACGATCGATTCAAGACGCTCTTGAACACCGCCCAGCAGGACATGCTCCGGCCCTGGAAGAGCACAGGCCTCGACCGCAAGGCTGTAGCTGGTGCGTTCGGTAACCCGCTTCCCGAATTTGCCCAGGAAGCGTTGGATACCAGTGCCTTGCTGGCCCGGATCTTGAGTGAGGGTAGCCGCGGCAACCCCCGGCAGATCAAACGCTTCCTCAACTCCATGATGCTGCGCTACGCCATCGCCGAGGCTCGTGGATTTGTTGAGGATATCCGGCGTCCAATACTTGCGAAAATCATGCTGGCTGAGCGTTTCCACCCTGATTTTTACGAGCAACTTGCTCGAATCGCGAGCCTGGATGCGGACGGCGCGGTACCGGCCATCGCTGAACTGGAAAAGCGGGCCAAGAAGTCCAAGGGAGCCGCCTCAGAGCCGGAGGAGGGGAAAAGTTCTGGCAAGCTCAAGGCAGTGGCCAATTCTGGCGATGTGAACGATTGGGAGAAGAGCGATTGGATCAGCAACTGGGCGGCTATCGATCCCGCGCTAACCGGAGTTGATCTGCGCCCCTACATCTTCGTGACTCGCGATAAGCGCAGCTCCTTGATGGGGCAGGTCGTAGTGAGTCATCTCGAGGCGCTCGTCGACAAGCTAATGGGCCCACCATTACTGATCCGGCAAGCGTCCACGAAGAAAGAAATTGTGGGGTTGGCTGAGGTTGATGCCGAGAATGTTTTTGACGCACTCCGCGATCAGATAATCCAGGCGGACGATTTTTCGGATCAACCCAAAGGTGTCGCGGGGTTGATCGAGCTTGTCAAACAACGCCCCGTGTTGCAGAAACGCCTGGTCGAATTTATCCGGTCTCTGCCCACGCCAAAACTCGGGATGTGGGCTCCCGCCCCATGGCATGAGTGCCTCAAGGATACAAATGCTATACAGGGTCTCGATGCAATTCTGAGAGGTTGGAGTCAGCAGATCGAGAACGAGAATCTTCAGAATGCAGCTAAGCGCGTACTTACGCTTAGCGGGAAATCATAAGGATTGATATGGGTACCTCCAAAGGATATGGAGGCCCGAGCTCCGGCTTGGTGCCCTCTTGGATTGATGATGTAGCGCAGCCAGCCGCCCCGGCCGCTCAACCGAACGGGCCAAGCCAAGCAAATCCATCTCAGTCCGGTTCTACGCCATCTCAGCCTGGCTCAGCTCCGTCAGGACCGGTGAACAATGACGGCACTGGCTCACTTCGGGGAGCTCGCAGCAGCTTCACCCGGTTCGCCCGCACTGGAAGCCCCAGCGATTTGGGGAATGCCCTGTCTTCCTATGTGCGTAAAGGCGTAGGGGGATCATCGAGAGGCGCGCGCCGCATGGGGACATCTCGCGCTACTGCGGCAAAGCTGCTCAGCATCTTCGGAGATGTTCAGCGCAACGGGGCAGCAGAAACACTGCGGCGGTTGCAGCTCACCGTGGCGCCAGGGCAACCGGCTTCCCAGGTGCTGCTCACACTGCTTGAGTTTATCTGCCCGCCTGGCGGCGCGATTGACGAAGGTGTTGCTCGCCAGGCTGCACTGAATACGATCGCCGAACTGGACGAGGCAGGCAGCGGTAGCTTCGAGGACATGACTCAAGCTGATCGGCAGAACTTCTTCCTCGACTTCGTAGCGAATTCGATTGAGAGCATGATCATGGCGGACTTGGGTGGTAGGGGCATCACCATGCCAGATGATGTGGAAGCGGTTGAACGCATCCAGTCTCAGCTGAGTTCGTTCATTACGGGTTGTACGCGGGGTCAGCTCGCCAACCGGCTGGAGCAATGG
Source organism: Pseudomonas sp. (assembly GCF_030150285.1). Classification (GTDB taxonomy): domain Bacteria; phylum Pseudomonadota; class Gammaproteobacteria; order Pseudomonadales; family Pseudomonadaceae; genus Aquipseudomonas. Next base: position 14,320 of record NZ_JASLGE010000040.1, read on the forward strand.
CCGGCGCCCACAGACCAAGAGGTCAATCAGGTTACATCTGCGATCTATGAGGCGGCATTCGATCTTATCGCGAGTGCAGCGGAGGGGCTGGAATGAGGCACCACAGCATTATCTGCCGGCTCGGCGAAACGGATGACCAGGATCTAGCGGTGCTGGAGCCAGGTAGTGTCATCACCAATATCCAATTCATCGACGGACACGGACGGCTGCAGTTCGGTATCGGCCAAGCCATCGAGCAATTAGCTGACCTGGGACTTAGCCCAGGAGAGACTGCTGTCGACCTGGCACTGTTGGCGGCGACCCTTACTGCGGCGGACACGAGAATCTCACGAGACACCGAATCGGAGAATTCCTGGACGAGGGAGATCGACCTCTACGTCCCCGTTGCAGAACCCGCAGTATGGACAGCAACGTCCGACTTGCTGGCCTCGACCTTGAAATTCCTCACTGGTGATCGCTGGCGCCTGGTCTTCCGCCAGCGGCCCACAGATATCGATGAGCTATCTCCCGCTCCGGAGAGCTTGAGAACAGATGAGTCGGACAGCGTCTGCCTGTTCTCAGGGGGGATGGACAGCTTCATTGGGGCGATCGATCTATTCAGTGGCGGCGGCAAACCATTGCTTGTGAGCCATTACTGGGACACCAACAGCACCAGTACCTATCAGAACGACTGCCGGGCAGCGCTGCAGGAGAGGTTTTCCGATACGTCGATCAACCACGTCCAGGCCCGTGTGGGGTTCCCGCACGATCTCGTGGAGGGTGGAGGTAGTGAAGATACGCTTCGAGCGCGCTCATTCCTGTTCTTCACGCTGGCGGCCATGGCCGCGGAAGCGATCGGCGACTCGATCACCATCCATGTGCCTGAAAATGGCCTGATCTCTCTGAATGTTCCCTTGGATCCGCGCCGCCTGGGTGCATGTAGCACGCGCACGACTCATCCATACTACATGGCGCGGGTGAATGAGCTCTTCGGGCGTTTGGGCCTAAGCACGAGGCTATTCAACATGTTCAGCCATCTCACCAAGGGCCAAATGGCAGAGCAGTGCTCTGACCCTGAGTTCCTAGCGGATCATGTGCATCTCACAATGTCGTGCTCCTCGCCAGGAAAGGCAAGGTACCATCCTGACCCCTCGAATCGATCACCCAAGCACTGCGGGTTCTGCGTCCCCTGCATTATCAGGCGGGCAGCAATTCATCGTGGGTGCGGGCCGGATCAAACCCGATATGTCATCCCGGATCTACATGCGCAAGCGCTGGACACGAACAAATCTGATGGCGAACATGTGCGCTCTTTCCAGCTGGCCATCGCGCGCCTCAAACGTGCTCCACACCGCGCCAAGTTCGCAATTCATGAGCCCGGACCTTTGATCGACCATCCTGACAGCTTGGATGACTTCGAACAGGTTTATCGAGATGGACTGCTGGAAGTCGACGATTACCTCGAGGGTGTGACAGCCATACCACTATGAAACCGCAGAAGAGCTCGATTCCAAAGTGGGTGGATTTCCACTGCCACCTTGACCTCTATCCCGATCACGAGCGTCTCATCGTGGAGTGCGATCAGGCAGGGGTCGCTACCTTGGCCGTGACCACTACACCGAAAGCATGGCGGCGCAATCGTGAGCTTGCTGCATCGTCTCGGCATGTCCGGGTGGCATTGGGGCTACATCCCCAACTGGTGGCCGAGCGTGAATCGGAGCTGCCGCTATTGGAGCGCCTGCTTGAGGAGACTCGATACGTTGGAGAGATAGGGCTTGATGCCGGGCCCCAATTCTATCGGAGCTTTGAGGCGCAGGAACGGGTCTTCAAGAGGGTGCTCGAGGCTTGCTCGGAGCAGGGCGGGAAGATTCTCACCGTCCACAGCGTACGGAGTGTTGGAAAGGTGCTATCCCATATCGAGCGCCTGCTTCCGACTGACCGGGGGACGGTGGTGCTCCACTGGTTTACCGGCTCCCCCAGTGAAGCTAGGAGGGCTGTGGAACTTGGATGCTATTTTTCGATCAACTCGCAGATGCTGACCTCTGCCAAGCACCGCAACCTCGTCGCCTTGCTACCGTCTGACCGGCTTCTCACCGAGACCGATGGCCCGTTCGTGCAAAGCGAGGGACGACCAACCAGGCCTGCTACCGATATCCCAAAAACGGTACAGGCGCTGGCGCTGCTTCGAGAGCAATCGCCAGAGCAAGCTGCAGCCCAAATCATTAGTAATCTGCGAGATCTAGTACGCACCTAGTATCAGGTTTGAATGCCTTGCCAGGCAGCGTCCAGGTCTACGAGCTCGTTTTACTACGACCCGGTCTTCACTCCGAGGAGTTGCGCTTCGACGCGCGAAACTCGCCGCCTGAAAACTGAGAATCTAATCAGCAGTGTTCTCCTGCCCAGACCCTCCAGAGGATTTGTCGCTGTACTGAAGCAGGATGCTGAGTTTTTCTCCACGCACCCGGTCAGGTGAGTTGAAGTGCTTCTCCTGGTAGTCGGATGGACCGAATACTCGGAAATGTTCATCAGGCAGGAACACGGGAGCGTAGACGAAATCCTTACGATGGCCACACTCGTCAGGCAGGGGAATCACAAACTGGTACTGGAAATTCCCGTACTGAAATATGAACTGATACCTATATGTCGATTCTTGAAACGCCTCTCTCACCTTGGCAACGATGCAGGTGATTTTGTTAGGATTGACGCCTCCGCTTATCCCCCACTCGATAACCGGCACGGAGCCACTCAAGCCAGGCTTATGGTTTTTACTTAGAAGCCATGGTTTCAGGTAATCGAATTGGCGGTGATCATCGTCTGGCATCATGGCCAATGCCATTTTGATGAGCATCTTGTGAATGGCGGTCGGGTAGTAGGGTTGGCGCACAACCTGGAAACGGAGTTGATTCTTGCCCTTGACCTCCAATGCATCGACTCCACCTTTATCACCGACACAGATGACTAGGTTAGATTGGTCGACAGCCGAGACCTCTAAGTCTGGGGCTTTGTACTTGGGGATGCCATTGCGCCCCCGGATTCGCTGAAATGGACGGTGAGGGTGGGTGTAGGCTGCGAAGCTGTTTTCAAGATGATCCCCGAAGTGGTGATTGCACTGATCACACTCCAGCTCATCGATAATCGTCTTGTTCCCCAGAAAAATGGGTATGGCATGCGACTCTTCGCGGAAGGTCGTGGATCTCTCGTCTTTCCCACAATACCGACACACCTTCGGTTGCTTGTGCCCCAGCCTGCGTTTCAGCTGAGTGGGAGAGAACACGTTGAACACATGGAGAACGTAGCGCTCAGTCAGCGCTCTGCCTCGCTTTTCGTTGAACTCAATGAATTTTTCGATCACGCCGCGTGGCTCCACTAAAAATTGAGCAGCACCCTGGTGAGGGTCGTTCTTTGGAGGTTCGGCCGCACCTGAGCCGCACCATTTGAGGATGTTAAATGATACCGATCTGCCGGCATCACGCGTAGAGCGGCGCTAATGTGCCCCAGAGATTCTGTGGATTGGCAGGCTTGCGTGCGCTTTTGTCCGCTTCAACCGGAAGCTAAAGCCCCATCTACAGGTAGGCCCTGATAGTCAACCGGTGTAACGTATTGCCACTATTCAGCTAGGCGTCGTTCATCGAGACCTAGCGCCATCTAGGCGCGGCCTCTGCTCGCCACGGGATGACTCCAGATAGAAGGGATTCTCATGTATCTACGCGCGTTGGACGTTAGAGGTTTCAAGTGCTTTGGCGAACCCTTCACTATCGAATTTCACGATGGGCTGAACGTGTTGGTGGGCGAAAACGGCGCGGGCAAGACCGGTGTAATCAGCGCGGTGCGTCAGCTCTTCAATGACTCGGAGTCGGGCAAACGAATCATCGGTGAGCACGATTTCTACAAGGGTTTTGAGGCAGGTGCTTTCGCCTCGGAGGAGCTCCAGATCCAGGCCACGTTTTCCGACTTGGATGATAAGGATGCCACTGCCTTTGATGAGTGGTGCGGGAACTATGATGAAGCGAAGCTCACCTTCATTGCCAAAAACCAAGAGTCACGTGGACGCTTCAAGTATCACACTTATGGTGGTCACGAATTCACCCAGCCCTTAGATCCTGAAACACTTGACTTGATTCACTGTGTTTATCTGCCGCCACTCCGCGACGCAGAGAGCAAGCTCCGAGAGGGGCGCCAATCACGTTTGGCCAGACTGTTGAAGGCCCTATGTCGGAAAGAGCTGGATGCTGCCAGAAAGGCCGGTACTCTAACTGCGCTGGAGCAGCGCGTTGGCGACTTCAACCGCGAGCTTTCTCAGAGCGACGACTTTGCCATCAAACTGGCCAACCAACGCATCGGTGAAAGCCTGAAGGCCGCGCTCGGAATGCATCTGTCCCAAAGCACGTTGATCCAATTCTCCGAGGTGAGCTTCTCCCGTATCGTTGAAGGATTGAGACTGCTTTATTTCCCCGACCTCACAAATGCCGACCCCACCCAGTTCCGATCTCTGGGGGAGAACAGCCTGGGGTACAACAACCTATTGTACATCGCATCCATCCTAGCGGAGCTCGTCCTTGAGGTAGAGGAGGGGCGTGGTGAAGAGACCTACCTGCGGCTGCTGCTCATCGAGGAACCGGAGGCGCACCTACACCCGCAGCTCCAACTACGGTTGCTACGACACCTCAAAACGGAGGCAGAAGCTCGAGGTATCCAGGTCATCATCACAACCCACTCAACTGTGATTTCGGCTGCGGTGTCTGTGGAGCACCTGATTCACCTCTCCAATGAAGGCATGCCAACAGCCGTTCCTCTGAGAAAAACAGGGCTTCCTGAGCAGAGCCGGCGTTTTGTAGATCGCTGGCTCGACGTCACCAAGTCAAATCTTCTTTTCTCAAAAGGCGCGATCCTCGTCGAAGGAATTGCCGAGGCAATCGTTGTCCCCGAGCTGGCTAGGATCGTCTTGCATGCTCAAGGGAAGGGCAGGGACTCTTTGGACGATTACGGCGTGTCCGTCATCAACCTTGGCGGTATCTATTTCAAGCATTTCATGCAGCTGTTCTGCGATGTCACGGGCGCCCAGCCTGGTGGTAATGTGCCTATCAGGTGCGCCGGACTCACGGATAATGACCCTCCCAAATCTTTCTCGACCATTGACGATGGCGAAGGCAGGGAAAAACCAGTTCCATTCCTCCCGCATGCCGAAGATCACCGGCTGGGAAACAATCCGGCATTGGAGCTTCAGGGGCCGATCAATCAGTCTCAATTCGCTCGGTTGTTCGCCGGCAAGTACAAGACATTCGAGTACGACATTGCGCTGGAGGGCGGCAACCTCACGACCATGCTGAATGTGGCAGCAGATCTCTGGCCCGTTCAGGATGGCAAGGTGGCCGGGAATTTGAGGGAAGATGCAAAACGGGATTTCGCATCCATGTCCTCTGCTGATAAAGCCCCTTTTGCTGGCGCTTTGCTCGCCAGGCTCGACTCCGAAGAGATTGGCAAGGGGTTGTACGCCCAAGCGCTCGCGGACGCGCTCTTGGCGCGCCCAGCTGATTTCGTCGTGCCGGAGTACATACGACTGGCCATCCTTTGGGCCTGTGGACTGGAAGAGGGACAGGCATGATCGCTCGAGTTGCTGAAGTAATCCCACGCAGGGTGCTCCCCCAATGAACTTCACCCAGGAGCAGTTGGATTATCTCGCCTCACCGCTCGACAGGCACGTTTACCTCAAGGCCTGCCCGGGCAGCGGAAAGACGGAAGTGGTTGCCGCGATGGTGGCCAGAATCGTCCAAGAATGGTCTCGTTCACCATCAGGCATCGCAGTGCTGACGTTCTCCAACAGTGCCACGGACGAACTCAGGAACAGGGTTCATAGGTACCTGGGGGAGCCGATCGGCAAACCTCATCTAATCGCTACGTTCGACAGCTTTGTGCTGAACCGGCTGGTGGCGAGCATTGCCAGTGAGATGACGGGATATACCGGCAGGGAAGGTGACTTTCGCATTCGGATTCTGGACAAAGCAGCGAACATCTATCGCACGCGAAATAGCATTTGCGATCGTTGGATCTCTGCGTGCAAATACGACTACGACCTTGGAACGACCAAGTTCGTATTTTCCACTGGCGAACGCGGCCTCGATAAGCAACTGAACGCCGAAACCCTTAATCAGGATACCTTCAAAGATCTCATTGCCACTAAGAAGCGGCTGTGGCGAGGAGGTTTTGCCACCTTTGGTGACATCGACATGCTTGCCCTGAAGGCATTCAAGGATAGGAAATTCGACCCCTATTTTTCGCGGATCGCGCGCCGGTTTCCTCTGGTCATCGTGGACGAATGCCAGGATCTCTCTGCAGAGCAACTACGAATCGTGGAGCATCTCGCACGGTTCGGTATGGCGTTCCATTTCGTGGGTGATCTGAACCAGTCAATCTATGGCTTTCGCAAGTCGAACCCAGAGAATGTCACCGACCTCATGGTCAAGCTGAAATTCGACCCGTATGAGCTCAAGGCGAACTGGCGGAGTGGACAGGTCATAGTCGATCTGTGTACCAACATCCTTGGCGGCGAACGGATCAGGGGCAATGCAGATATTGCTTCCCTGCAACCACGGATACTCGAATATGAAGTGTGCCCCTCTGAGCTGCTGCCTATAATTCGCACCATGACACAGGGATACACCAAAGTGGTACTGGTGGCCCGGGGTCATACGACCCTGCAGCGTTTGCGTAATGGTGAGACCTTCGAAGGCATCGAACTATTGGCAGTCGCGTGCATCAGCGCCAGCACAGGTAACCTCAAGGACATCAAGCAAAGCCTGAGGACGTTTGCAAAGTGGCTGGCCGACAAACTCGAGCTGCAGGTCACCAAGGTCGGCCCCTATTGCCCCATTGTCATGGAGTCCAAGCTTGTTTGGCGGAAGTTCCTCCATGAAAGCCTGCAATTCATGGTCGCCAATGGTGCAGGCAAGTCCGATCAGACCTGGTCTGCTTGGGTGCGCACTGCAAAGCTGGCGATCAGACGGCTCCCGAATCAACCTTTCGTACCTGTGGAGTTACTGGAGGAGCTGGATGTCCTGAAAGACTTGAACCTTGTGGCTCGCAAAGGGCAGGGTGATAAGCCAGTCTCCGTGCGAGTGTTGAGCCAAGAGGTACTGGAGGGGCCACCAGACACGTTGCGCTACGAAACTATTCACCAGGTGAAAGGCGAAACTCACGATGTCACTGTGGTGGTTTCGTCCCAACAGCCCGGGCCGCACCAGTCTCATTGGCAAGACTGGTTGCGAGATCGCGGATCGGAAGCCGCAAGGTTCGCTTATGTGGCGAGTTCCAGGCCCCAGCATATGCTGATTTGGGCGGTAAAAAAGCTCAAAGAAGAGGATCGACCTGTACTGGCGCAATTGGGGTTTGAAGTACCGCCCCCCCCGATAACCGTCCCTAAACGAGCACATTTGCGTTCCACTCGTTAAATCTAATCACCATTTAGGTCGTTCACTCATGCTGGGCGCGCTGTGCAAAACTTCTAGGGAATGCTTTCGTCAACTTGGCCTTTTGATCTAAATCAGTAGGGTGAGACGATGAGTTTTCAACTGAGATCTCCTGCCTATGAACCGTTCCTAGGCCCCCTCCGTGTATGCTTAAGGCCTCACGGCTAACCGGAGACAGGCCGTATGCAGCCAGAGCAACCAACCCTGAACCAGTGGTCACGTGGCTCAGAGCATAGCCTTGATTTTTTGCGCTTAGCATCCCGCAGCCCACACTTACAATTTTTGACTAATCGATAAGGGAACATTCATGGGTAAGCCTTTTAAAGACCGAATCCATGCCATGAATCAGATGTACAAGCTGCCGATCAACGGCACGCCCACGCTACTGACCGATCCTGCTGACAAGCTCAAGAAGTTCAAAGCCACGCTGATGGCTGAAGTTCATGAGATCGATGAAATCGTCGAAAAGATCGAAAAAGGCGATGCTGAAATCGATATAAAGGTCGCCATTGCCGACTTGTTGGGCGACGTGATTGTTTACTGCAGGTCTGAGGGCCTGAAGTACGGCTTACCGCTCGAGGAGGTGCTGGACATCATCATGGACAGCAACGAGAGCAAGCTCGGGGCAGATGGAAAGCCAATCTACGATGAAAATGGCAAGTTTCTCAAAGGCCCGAATTACTGGAAACCAGAGCCCAAGATCAAAAACTTGCTTCTTGGCGCTAACGACAAAGCGGACACTTGATCGGAGAAACAGGCTTGAAATCCATCAACCTTGGCAAGACGCGTACGCTCAAAGACATCGAGGCGGCCATTCGCAAGATCTGCGATCGTCCGGGGGAGAAATTCCTCATTCAGGCAGACATGCTCAGCGCCCGGCGTGGCGCCATGCATGATGCCGCACGCCTCCAACTGATCGTCACCCTGGCCCGACAGCAGCTGCAGAGCGACTACCTGGATTTTAACCCGCAGGCCGATGTTAAAACGCTCCTACACAACCTCGCTAACTGTTCGCCAGGTATCGCAGCTTTACGTCTTTCCAAGGGTATCCGGCTAGGCGAACTGACATTCAATCGCCGAGAGGTCTTCCAAGAGTCGGTAGAACGAATGCAGGCCATGGATGCAGGTCGGTACGAGGACGTCGTCAACGGCCGGGCCGTCGATTTGATTTGTGTAGCGGGATCGAAGGTTCAGCACCTGCGACCGCTGTTTAGCGCTGCAGGTCAGGTAAAGCCTCCATCTGAAATGACCACCGAGATGCGCAGGCTCATTGACTTTGTCAACAAGCAAAGCGGGCGCACCAGTGTTCCGGAATCATTGATCGAAAGCTTGGGTCTGTTCTGTTCTGAGCTTGTATCCAACACACAGGAACATGCGACCTCAGATCATCTTGGCCACGCGTATTTTGCCCATGTTGAAGGCGTCATGGTCGGCTGGAGGCGTCTTGAGGACGACATCTTTGCCGAAGACTTTGACGGCAGTGAGGACTTGCGCCGTTACTGGCAGAGAGAATCTTCTACCACCGACAATAACAAGACCAGCTTGCGGGCGTTGCACATCAGCTTCTTCGACTCGGGCCCCGGATTTGCCTCCAGAATGAGCGGAAAGGCGGTGCAAGAGATGTCGCTCCAGGATGAGCGGGGGTACCTGCTCAAATGCTTGCAGCCGCGTCAGTCCAGCAAGATTCTGGACGCCGCGGGGATAGGTCTGCCTGCCATCCTGAATGAGCTTCGCAAGGTGGGCGGGTTAATCCGTATTCGTTCTGGCCGGCTGTGCATCTACAACCAGTTCGAAGAAAACGATCGGCAGCGTGACCCTGACGACTTCAGGGATTGGGACAGCACCAACTTGGCACCTGTTGCCGGGGCCGTTGTCACCATTATGATTCCATTGAGGGGCATGTAATGGAGCGTTTCTATCAATGGATGTCCGCTGTCAGCGACCCCAGCGGCAGTCATGAAGCGTTGGTCATCTGCTACAACGATTCGGAGCTCTCGGTACAGCACGTCTTCACTGATATCGAAGACGCGCTGAAGGCCCAACGACATCTGCCTGACTGCGTCTACATCGTGGGAACGTCTGATCAGTTGTCGGTGTACAACAGCAGTTGGGCTGACGATCAAGACCGCCTGGCCAACCTCCTGAAGCGTGGCGTAAAAAACGCGCGTGTGTGCGTCCATGAATACGTGTTCTTACAGTGGAATGGCGCGAGCTTCAACGTTCATGTGCTGGGCGGCCAGCAACTTGTCTACCGCTATGATCCGAGCACTCTCTTGCGAGATGGTTTGAGAACGCTGATCGAGAAGAACAACGTCATTCATTCTGCACCGTCCGCGCATTCTTTCAAGCACCCGTCCGGCACGCTCAACAACGTGTTTATCCAGGCCCGAGAACTGGCGAGTGATGAGGCCGAAGTTTGCGTGGTGGGGTATGCGATCGCACTCGAATACGGGGCCAGGCTGCGCCAGGCGGACAAGGTGTACATCGACACCATGGGCATTTACGCCTTCGTGAAGAATGCGCTTGGTCGCTTGGACAGTAAGGCCGAAGTCATGAGTTTCCACTCCTATGAGCGACTCAAGACAATGTACCCTCCAGCAAATGACTATTTCTGCGTCGTATCGGCCTCCACGTCCGGCGGCATGGCCAAGCAGATGGGGGAGCAGGGTTTCACAGGGGATTGCGTTGCCACGCTGATCGATCGCACGGCGGATGGCCGATACGGGGGCGTCCTGGTCGCCCTGGACGACATTGACTATCCACTGCCGGTCAAGGCAGAGGAAGGCTGCACGCTGATCGAGATCATAGGGGAGAACTTCTCGGCGAAATCAAAGCCTCCCAAATCGATCACAATATCCCTGAAGCATGACCCTAAGCGGCTGGCCAAATTCCACAAGTATTTCGGTATGGGGGGAATCATTGGATTCAACCGGTCGAGCAAGCTGTTGACGCTCAATCCTGATCTGCTGCTAGCGGACGCTGACTTCAGGAAATGGCTGACCGCTGAAATCGACTGGTCGGTCTCTATGGCGACAAACCTAATTGTGTACGCCGACGATGACGGGTCGAAAAAACTCGGCGAGGTGGCCAATGAGATGCTCAGTCAGAAATGGGGAGCTACCAAGTCAATCCGATGCGTGCCTTACAGCGAACTTGATCAAGTCGATTTTGAGACCGTCTCCGGGGTGCTTGTCGCGACAGTGGTGGCGCGCGACGGGGGTATTCTAAGGGAGATCAGTCGTGATCTGCGGGCCTACATGGACGCGACCGTGCCACGCAGGTTCCTTGCACCGATCGGGATTCCACAGAGCGCCAGAGCCTGGGCGCTCCTCAAGACTTTCCTGATGAAGAACCCCACGCCTCGGGAATACGGCTTCTCCAACTGGCTGTGCTTACCCATTGGTGATGACGGGAAGCAGAACGCCTGGAGTCGCTTGCTCACGGTTGCGTCTGCCGGGCAGGTCGATGATGTCGGCTTCACGCCCAAAGTCGCGGAAAAGGTTCGTCATGAGGCTATTGATGAGGCCACTGAGCTTGTTGAGGAGCACAAGCACAACTTCCTGCCAAAACATGATGGCAGCGCGCTCGCCTTGTCCGATGGGTTTCTGTTCTTCGACCCCTCAAGCAATGTGGGTCGGGACTGTCCAAACGTACCCCAAAGCACAGTGTTCTTCACGATTGCTGCAGTCCTGCAATTCGCTCGCGAACACGACGATCATGAGCTACGCCTTCAGCCGACGGGGTATGAGTCAGTGGTGCTGTCGCCGGAGTGCTTCCTCCGGTTTAACGACAATGTCCTCCAAGCTTCATTCCTTCGGGCGTGTCTCCCTTCGGAGCTTGATTACTCAGCGAGTCCGGAGCTGAGCAAGCTGATGAAGGAGTTCATCGCCAAGTTATTTGCCCGGTGGGAGAGAACTTACGGCGATGCCGCCCTGGAGTTCGCTGCGGCGCTGGCCACTGGCTCGCTGAAGCTCACGCAGGAGGACACGCGGGCACTACTCGAGGAGGCTATCGAGCAGCGTAAAGGCGAAGCTTCCAGTCTTCTGGGGCTGCTCCTACTTACTCAGCGTGCACAGTTCCCGGCTCAGGCAGTTAGAGGAGGCTAAGCGGGCAGCCAATACCAATGGAGGAGGGCGGATTTACTGGCTGTCGTAATGTGCTTTTAGTCACCGATGCAGGTTTAGAGTAACCGTCCGCCCAGGCCCCACTCCTGAAACCCCGCAAAACTCGCCAAGATAGTGCCCACCATTTTTGATCTGACCCCGAAATGTTGGACGCCGTCTATGCCCGCCGTGCTTGAGTCCTGTATTCCACAGGGCTCAGGCCACTTAGCTTCAGCCTGATTCGTGAATGATTGTAGTAGTGTATGTAGCCAGCTATGCCTGCTTCAAGCTCATCCAGATTGTTGAGTTTGTGTAAGCGGACGGGCATCCCGTCTTGCGCAGCTATGCCGGTTGCCAACGATGCGGCAACAACTCCCCGATTTCACTCGCCCGTTGCGTCGGCAGGCGAGTAAGGACGTCCTTCAGATAAGCATACGCATCATGCCCGTTGAGCTTGGCCGACTGGATCAAACTCATCAGCGCCGCCGCACGTTGACCGCTGCGTAGGGAGCCGGCGAACAGCCAATTTTTGCGCCCAAGCGCCCATGGCCTTATCTGATTTTCGAGGTGGTTATTGTCTATGGGCACCGTGCCGTCGTTCAGGTAACGGCTCAACGCAGCCCAGCGTTTTAGGCTGTAATCCAAGGCTTTGGTAATCCCCAAACCTTCATGCACAAGCTCGCGCTGGGCGATCATCCAGGCATGAAACGCGTCCATCAGGGGCGCTGCTTTTTCCTGACGTATTCGTCGCCGGACATCCGGTTCCAAATCGCGAATCTCACGTTCAACGTCATATAACGCGCCGATGTACCGCAATGCTTGCTCGGCAAGCACGCTTTTATTGGTGATGTGCAGGTCGTAGAACTTGCGACGAGCGTGGGTCATGCAGCCGATTTCAGTGACCCCAAGTGCAAAACTGGCTTTGTAACCACCGTAATCGTCGCAGACCAACTTGCCTTTCCAGTCGCCCAGAAAGTTGCGGGCATATTCGCCAGAGCGACCGGGGCTGAAGTCGTACACCACCGCACTGATCTCAGCGAACGCCGTCGTGGCATAGCCCCAAACATAAGCACGATGTGTCTTCTTCTCACCCGGTGCGAGCATCTGTACCGGTGTTTCATCGACATGCACCACGTTTTGCTCAAGCACGACTTCGCGCAGGGCATCGACCAGCGGCTGCAATTGCACACCACAAGCGCCGACCCAGCTGGCCAGTGTTGATCGAGGAATTGCGAGACCAGCCCGCCCGAAGATTTGCTCCTGGCGGTACAGCGGCAAATGATCGGCGTATTTCGCGATCATCACCTGAGCCAGCAACCCGGCAGTCGGGATGCCTTTGTCGATAACTTGCGCCGGTACTGGCTCTTGAATCAAGGTTTCGCAGTTATTGCAGACCCATTTGCCACGAATATGCCGCTCGACGCTGAACACGCCAGGCGTGTAATCAAGCTTCTCGCTGATGTCTTCGCCGATGCGCTTGAGGGCGCAGCCGCATTGACACTGGGTGTTTTCAGGATCGTGATAAATTAGTGTGCGAGGAAACTCGGCAGGCAATGCAGTGCGCTTGGGGTGCTGGCGGACTGCTGCTTGCGCTGGCTTTGGTGCCAGGATTTCAAGCTCTGCTTCGATGGCGGCCAGATCGGTCTCAATCAAGTCGTCGAGCAAGCTGGCCTGATCAGGACTGAACGACTCGGAGCGTTTGGCGAAGCGGTGACATTTGAGCTGGGCTATTTCGTGAATGAGTTGCTGGTTGCGGGTTTTGTGGTGCAGGACTTCTTTGTCGAGTCGTTCGATATTTTGGAGCAACTGCGCAGTTGTTCAGTATTGAGTTGATCGAGGGAAGTGGTAGGCGTCATGGCGCTGACTTTGACTGACCTTCATCTCGATGTCTGTCAGCCATGTCCTCTAAAGCATACGGACTGCTCCGGTAGATCCAAGTCGCTGCCAGGGAAGCCCGATTACCAGCGCCTGGAGCAGTTCGGGGACTGGGGTTAATTTCCGTTTTCAATCATCAACCCATTGCCCGGCGTTCTCCCGCATCCAGCTTGCCAGAGAATCCAGCGTCGGACGCAATGACTTGCCCAGTTCGGTGATTTGGTATTCCACGCGGGGTGGTACTTCGGCATACACCGTTCGCTGAACAAGGTTGCGGTGTTCGAACAGACGCAATTGGCGGGTCAATTCCTTCTGCGTGATCGGTGCAACGGCGCGTTGCAGGTTGCTAAAACGCACAGGTGCGTCGAACACAATCAGCCGATACAGGATCGGAATGGCCCACTTGCCGGAAATAAGATTGACGAATTGCACCATTGGACAAGGTTCACCCTGGGTCACAGGCGCTGGCAGCTGCGTACTTTCTGGAGTGTTTTCAAACGACATGACTTTCCATTGGCCTCGTTAGTATCCAATTGGTGCCTACTATCCAAAGGATACTGTAGGGGAAATACTGCTGGTTTCTCAACAGAACCATGGGGAAGCAAGCATGAAGCGATTGCAAGATAAGTTCGCCTTGGTCACAGGTGGTACCAGTGGAATTGGCCTGGAAACGGCACGCCAGTTTTTGGCTGAAGGTGCGACGGTTGCCATTACGGGACGAAACGAACAGGGACTCGCGAGCGCAAGGTATGAGCTGGGTGATGCCGTTTTGGCGATAAAGTGTGATGCCGGTGACATAGATGATCAGCGCCGCCTGGCACAAACATTGGCGCAGCACTGGCCGCGACTCGATGTGGTCTACGCCAACGCGGGCGACGTGACCCATTTGCCTTTGCAGGAGTGGAGCGAGGAAATGTGGGATCGACTCATGGCTGTCAATTTGAAGGGGCCGTTTTTCCTGATCCAGTCGTTGTTGCCGCTGCTGGCCAATCCGGCGTCGGTGATCTTGTGTGGCTCAACCAGCGCCCACATTGGCTTGCCGCAAAGCAGTGCCTATGCCGCGAGCAAGGCGGGTTTGCTATCACTGGCACGCACGTTGTCGGGAGAGTTGCTGGGGCGCGGGATCCGGGTCAACGGCCTGAGCCCCGGCCCGACTGAAACACCTGCCCTGAACAAATTGGGTTTGGCCCCAGAGCAGCAGGATGCTTTACGAGCACAGATACGTGAACTGGTACCTGTCGGTCGCATGGGAACCCCTTGGGAACTGGCCAAGGCGGCTGTTTTTCTCGCGTCCGATGAATCACGTTTTGTCGTTGGAACGGAATTGCTGGTTGATGGCGGGGTCGCCAATCTGTAGGCCTTGAGGTCCGAAGACCTGACACCAAGGCGGGAAAGACATTCATCATTAAGTTTTGATGATTGTGGCAAGCGGTTAAGGATGCTGGCAGCGTAGGTAAGCTGGAATTCTATGTGTGGTAATTTCTACGGCATCAGCACAGCACTTAGCCAAAGGAATTCATGTGGATAGGGAATGGGTAAGAGATTTCATTGAGAACATTTCATCGGCCACTATCTGTGATATGGACATCCCGAAGCTAGTCAAGGAGAAAATCCTGCACACGCCCAATCGGCTTTTCAAAATCAGAAAATGCGGGGATTACGCATTCAAAAATTTGGCTGAGAAAACCCTCTATCTGGGCGTCGCCAATGAGTTCAACGACCCATACGATACGGCGTTCTGGATTGATTACCGGAAGCTAGCTGCTTGGAAAAAACTCGATGAGCTGGGCTTCAGCGATGATCAGGTCGTCACTGCTCTGGCGTCCGATGACGCCATTGCAGCGGTAGTTGCACTGGCATCGGCTCAGGAGCCACACCGCCTGAACGTGGATCAATGGCTTCATGAAGTAGATGTTTTGGCGCCGAATCACCAGGCGGGGCAGCTCCCGACCCTTATTGATCAGCTCAAAAGCAGCTACAAAATCTGCAGCCTAAGTGCGCGTGTGGATTCGGTGCTGATGTGGAGCCACTATGGCCACAATCACACCGGTTTTGCCATGGAGTACGACTTCACAAGGCTCCATCGGAATGAACTTCCCACCCTCACGCTATGGCCGGTTGCCTATACCGACAAGCTGTTCGACGTGACCTCGATCCTCAGAGCCCACAACTTGGGCAAAGACTACAACGCTCTTTTTGGTATTGCTGCATCGTTGTGCAAGGCTGTCGACTGGCAGTACGAGCGTGAGTGGCGCTGGGTAGTTCCATATAGCGATAGAGAGGTGAAAGGCTCCAACTTTCCCGCTCCCCTCAAGGCTGTTCATCTCGGGGCAAAAATCTCAGATGCTGATGCGCTCGAGATCTTGAAGATCTGCAGAGACATCGATATACCTGTCTTCAAGGTCACTCTTGCGCCAAACGAGTACCGGATGGTCTCGTTACCTACCAGCTTGGACGATTGGTGTTCCATGGGTGGAAGGGAGCAGGGCAACATGCCTCGACGAATTCACCTTGGTGGCTGCGGTACAGAATGTAAGACGATTGGTGAAACTAACCTCACAAGGGCCACCGACCACGGGATAGGTACACCCTGATTCAGCAAAAACCCTCAAATCAACCCACTGACCAAGCTGAAACGATTAACGCAAAACCAAAAAGCCACGCAATGTGGTGAATAGGTTCTGAAATGAGGGCCGACGTCTATTTCTTCCAGCCTGAAATTCCGTTTTTTTCAACAGAATTGGCCGTTTCCTGCCTATCAGATCGGGCTCCAATAGATTCATATTGGCGGATCATAGATTCCCTTGAAGGTAAGGGCACGGTAAACCCATCTGTTCATCCCCGCTAAGCCCCGACATGGTGGACACCTTTTTAAGTGGACACCTTTTCTGGCCTTTTAAAGCGGATCCCCCCATGCAGCCAAAACGACGCTCTTACACCAAGATTTTCAAAGCCCAACTCATACAAGAATCCGCCCAGCCGGATGCTTCGATAGCCGGTGTGGCCCAGCGCCACGGGATTAACGCCAATCTTCTACACAAATGGATTC
>NZ_JASLGE010000042.1 GCF_030150285.1 Pseudomonas sp.
CGACTGACTCAACAGGTGCCGCCATGAACATGCTCTTGACTCTGCTCGGCCTCAACCGCCCCAACCGCTGCTTCGCCCGCCTTGATCCGGCAGGCCGCTGCCAGGCCTTCAAGCAATGCAAACAGCCGCCGGTCGGCGACAGCTGGGTCGAAATCGAAGAAATCCGCCTTATCTGGTTGCACCAGGTGCTACCCGCCAACGCCCGTATTGCCTCGCCCGCACGGCGTTCGGCGGTGCAACCGCTGCTGGGCCTCTGACCGACGCACCAATAAAACTCATTTAACAGGATCAATTGCCCACGTTTCTTCGCTACAATCTCCCCCCGATTATAAGGACGTCTCCTGATCGGGCCCCGCAGCATCGCTAATGCGCTTGTATTGGCACCCCAAAACCGCCCACAGAGAGCCGCCCACACAGATCATGTGAAGCTGGTGCGCTTGAATTTCATGGCGTAACCCCCACTTTTTGCATGATCTGCCAGAGCTGTCATCACGCTCGGCCCCTGGTTCGGTGCCTGGCTTGCGACAGCCCTTTTTTGAGGTTCACGTATCCAAAAGAGCGTGAAAAAAAAACGGGTTTCACAACTTCACAAGAGTGTGGCGAGCAAATGAAAAGTTTTGCGTCTGAACATGCACCATTAGCGTCTGAAACAGCCCCACCAAGCAGGATACAAGTCGGCTCCACAGCACAAGACTGAAAGCCTGTCCGCTTACGGATTTGGTTGCACGAACGGACGCTCTTGACCTTAAGTCGAATTGCCTCCCGGGGACTGAAATGCGTTCATATGAACCTTGAAGGCCCGGTTGGTGGCGCCCGCTGAAGTTGCAAGAAATTGCGAAGAATCGGACATGGCGATACAGGCCACGTGAGACCGCAGGCTTACCTGATGCATGCCGCGGACCGCCTGGCAGCTATGCCGTCAATTTGGTGCCGTAGATTTTGGAGACGCGTTAATGGCGCATAACGAAGCAGTCGACGTAGTACTGGTAGGAGCAGGCATCATGAGTGCCACCCTGGCCGTGCTGCTCAAAGAGCTCGACCCCGGCATTTCGCTGGAAGTAGTAGAGCAAATGGATTCCGGTGCCGCGGAAAGTTCCAACCCGTGGAACAACGCAGGCACAGGCCACGCCGGGTTGTGCGAGTTGAACTACACGCCGCAAGCGGCTGACGGTTCGATCGACATCAAAAAGGCTGTGCATATCAATGCCCAGTTCGAGGTGTCCAAACAGTTTTGGGCCTACCTGGCGCAACAAGGCACCTTCGGTTCCTGCAAGTCCTTCATTAGCCCGATCCCCCACCTGAGCTATGTAGAAGGTGAAAAAGGCGTGTCCTTCCTGAAGAAACGTTTTGACGTGCTGAGCCAGCACCATGCGTTTGCCGACATGGAATACACCGAAGACAAAGCCAAGATGGCCGAGTGGATGCCCCTGATGATGCCGGGCCGCCCTGCGGACCAGGTGATCTCGGCAACCCGCGTTGAACACGGTACAGACGTCAACTTCGGTGCCCTGACCCAGCAGTTGCTCAAGCACCTGGCCAGCGCCCCGGACACGCAAATCAAGTACAGCAAAAAAGTCACCGGCCTCAAGCGTAACGGCAGTGGCTGGACGGTGAGCATCAAGGACATCAACAGCGGCAATACTCGCCATGTGGATGCCAAATTTGTGTTCCTGGGTGCTGGTGGTGCGGCTCTGCCACTGCTGCAAGCCTCGGGCATTGAAGAAAGCAAAGGCTACGGCGGTTTCCCGGTAAGCGGCCAATGGCTGCGCTGCGACAACCCGGAAGTGGTCAAGCAACACCAGGCCAAGGTTTACAGCCAGGCCGCCGTGGGCTCGCCGCCGATGTCGGTTCCGCACTTGGACACCCGTGTGGTTGACGGCAAAAAATCGCTGCTGTTCGGGCCTTATGCCGGCTTCACCACCAAGTTCCTCAAGCACGGCTCGTTCCTGGACCTGCCAATGTCGATTCGCTTGGGCAACATTGGCCCGATGCTCGCCGTGGCCCGTGACAACATGGACCTGACCAAGTACCTGGTCAGCGAAGTGCGTCAGTCGATGGAACAGCGCCTGGACTCCCTGCGTCGCTTCTACCCGCAGGCGAAAGCGCAAGACTGGCGCCTGGAAATTGCCGGGCAACGGGTTCAGATCATCAAGAAGGACCCGAAAAAAGGCGGCGTGCTGCAGTTCGGCACGGAGCTGGTCGCAGCGAAGGACGGTTCCCTGGCCGCGCTGCTGGGTGCCTCGCCAGGTGCTTCGGTAACGGTTTCGATCATGCTGGACCTGATTGAGCGCTGCTTCGCGCAAAAAGCTACAGGCGAGTGGGCAGCCAAACTCAAGGAAATTTTCCCGGCCCGGGAGAAAGTGCTTGAGACCGACGCGCAGCTGTACCGTGAAATCAGCACCCGCAATGCCGAGTTGCTGGAGCTGGTTGAGCCCAAAACGGCTATCGCGTAGTCACGCGCTCGCGTACTGACGCGAGATGAAAAGCCCCTGCCCCTTCCGGGCCAGGGGCTTTTTTTCGTCTGCACGCCGCCCGCTACCCCATGGTAAACAGCACCCGCGTGCCGCCATTGCGCACAAACTCATCATCGTCCGGCACGACAATCAATTCGCTAGCACACGCAATATCAACCGCCCCAGTGGATGTCGCATCGACCCAACGCTGCAGGCGATCGGGGGCGGTGTTTGTGTGACCAAAGCCAAACAGGCACGCCTGCTCACCCTGGTGATAGGTAAACGTTTGAGTACCTCGGGACTCAGGCAAGTAAAACACCAGTTCCTGACTCGCGTGCGGCTCGACAATATAGTCATGGCCCGCATTATCAGGGTCTTCCAGCAATGAGAAATCATCCCCCGGAGTAATCGCATAAGCCGAAGCATTGAACACTTCGACCTCCAGCACCTCATCCATCGCCATGGCGGTCGCGCTAACGCCCAGACCCACCAGCAAGCACACCGCAAAACGTCCTGTTTTGTTCATTGCCCCACTCCCTTTAAGTTGAACCCCGCCCGGCAGCGCTGTAACGCCCGGCCTGCGTGACACCCTGTTGAGTATTGTGGGCCCACGCAAAAGCCCACCACCGCCAAGCAGATGCGGGGTGTGGGATCATTCTTTAATCAAGGGGGATTTATACGCTTGCAGGAACCGCCACGGTACTGTGCAGGAGCCGCCGGTCGACGCGCGATGGCTCGCGATCTTTACCTTTGAAGGTTAAAAGATCGCGAGCAAGCTCGCTCCTACGAATTGTCTACATGCACTCGCAAGCCTGATCCCAGTGAAGTCAGGGAAAGGTCTGAAACTGCATGGCAATACTCATGATCAACCGCGGGCTTTAACGATGAGTTCAATGTACTCGTCGGCGTTGCGCTGATCTTTGATGATGTCGACAAAGGTCTGACCGTGTTCGTCCTTGCCATCAACGTCATAGCCGGCCTCTTTGAAGAAGCCCAAAAAGCGCTCGAAATCGTCGATACGCAGGCCACGGTAGGCTTTGATCAGTTTGTGCAGCGACGGCGACGTGGCATCCACGGGTTCGAAGTCCAGGAACAACTTGACCTGCTCGTCGCCGATTTCATCACCAATCAACTGCTTCTTGTCTTTACGCATATCCGGCTCCAGCCTGCTGATACTTCACGGGGCCCGCAGTTTACCCAAGGCTCAACGCGCGCGCACGCTGCCGGTGTGCAAGTCGGCCCAGATATGGCCATTGGCATAGGTCAAAAACTGGCAGTACACCGTGTCGTTGCGCAACAGGTCCATCACCAGCGGGTATTGGGACAGCGGGTAAGACAAGCTCAGCGTGCGGGTCTTGCTGTCGAACGCGGGCTTTTTCAAGCTCTTGCTTTCGCCATCAAATGCAATCAGCACCTCACGAACCGTAGCCCCCTGGCTCAGCGGGTTACCCTTGAGCCGGATAAACACGGGGGACGTTACCGGGATCGGTTGCTGATTGGACGGGCGCTGGCTGCCGACCACCACCGAGTACGACGTGATGTGCATCAACTGTTGCTGCTCGGGTTTTTCGGCACGCAGTTGCAAGTCATCCGCCGGTAAAAACTGCGCATGCAAAGGCGCGGTTGCCCCTGGCGCGGCGGCCAAGGGCAGGCTGGCGAGCATCATGCTCAGTGCAGCACTGCGAAGTAAAAGGCTCATGTCAGGGTCCAGAACGCGGGGAGCAGCACTCTAGCATGGGCGCACCGACGGTTCGTTAATCGGCTGCTCAACCATCTGCCGGTGTTCAATGCGCACATGCCTGGGGTGGAACCGCGCCAGGCTGCTGCGGTGCCCCACGCTGATGAGGCTCACGCCTGGCAATTGATCGATCAACGCCTGGTACAACAGGGCCTCGTCCTCTTCATCCATCGCCGAGGTGGACTCATCCATATACAGCCACTGCGGGCGATACAACAACGCACGGGCAACACTCAGGCGTTGCTGTTCACCTCCCGACAACTGGCGTTGCCAGTGATTGACCTCATCAAGCCTGGGGATCAGGTGCTCCAGCCGACAGGCACGCAACACCGCTTCATAGCGCCCGGTGTCGTAAGCCTCACCGCCCTGTGGATAACTCAACGCGTCACGCAGCGCCCCTATCGGCACGTACGGCTTTTGCGGCAAGAACAACCCGCGTTCAGCCGGCACGCGAATCGACCCGCCACCTTGCGGCCAAAGCCCGCCCATCGCACGTAACAGCGTGCTTTTACCGCTGCCGGAACGGCCGCTGAGCATCAGGCGCTCCCCCGCGACCACGTGCAGGTTGGCGTGCTGCAGCAACGCGCGGCCGTCCGCCAGGTTCAGGTCCAGGTTCTCAACCTGCACAGCATCACCTTGGGTCTGCACGTCGATCGCAGGCGGGCGCTGCTCGTTGTCAGTCATGGCCTGACGAAAACTCAGCAACCGATCACAGGTGGCGCGCCATGCGGCCAGCGTCACGTAGGCGTCGATAAACCAGCTGAAGTTCTCTTGCACGTTGCCGAATGCCGAGTTGATTTGCATCAGCTCACCCAACTCGATCTTGCCCGCGAAGTAACGCGGTGCGGCGACGATAAACGGGAAAATAATGGCGATCTGTGAGTACCCGGCCGTAAAGAACGTCAGGCGTTTCGTCACGTTCATTTGTGTCCAGAAGTTGTTCCAGACCTTGTTGAAGCGCGTGCTCAGGCGCTCGTGTTCGTTGGCTTCGCCGCTGTACAACGCAATGCTCTCGGCGTTTTCGCGCACGCGAACCATCGCGAAACGCATGTCCGCTTCGTAACGTTGTTGCTGATTGCTCAGGCCGATCAAGCGGCGACCGATCAGGTGCGCCAACCAACTGCCAACAGCGGCATACACCAACGCGCACCAGAACATGTAGCCGGGAATGGTGAAGCCAAAGACTTCAATGCTGCCCGACACGCCCCACAAAATAATCGAAAAAGACACCAGGCTGACCACGTTGCGGATCAAACCCAGGCCCAGGGTGAGCGTGTTATCGGTAAACGAATTGAGGTCTTCGCTGATGCGCTGGTCGGGGTTGTCGGTGTAACCGCCCTGCTCCAGGTGGTAATAGTTTTTATGCGCCAGCCAGCGCGCAAAGTGCTGTTCGGTCAGCCACCGGCGCCAGCGAATCGTCAGCATCTGAGTCAGGTAGAGCCGGTACACCGCGCCGACAATACCCGCTGCCGCAATCAGCCCGAAGTAACCGATCAGGCACCAGAATGCCGCGCCGTCCTTCTGTTCCAGTGCGTTGTAGAAGTCTTTGTACCAATGGTTGATCCACACCGATATACCGACGCTGACCAGCGACAACGCGATCACTGCAATAAGCAGTATCCATGCCCGGCCCCGTTCTTCACTGCGCCAGTAGGGCGTGATGAGCCCCCAAACCTTCGGTATAAAATCGCCACGCACAGCATCGTTCACGACAGAAGACTCAGCGTTCTGATTCATCGTTCAGGCTCAAGTGGAAAAAAGAACAACCCGCTGGCCGGTCAGGGCGACCGGCCATCAACGCTTGGAAACGTCTTGATACAGATTAGGGGGTGTCTCTATCGCGTTGCAAGCCGCAACGCGATTGCTACAGCTCCCATTCAGCGTCGCACGGGGCGCTTCTGCAATTTGCGCTGCAAAGTGCGGCGGTGCATGCCCAGGGCGCGGGCTGTCGCGGAGATATTACCTTCATGCTCGGTCAGCACGCGCTGAATGTGCTCCCACTGCAAGCGGTCGACCGACATGGGGTTCTCGGGCACCAGCGCATCGAGGTCCGTGTGTTGGGTCAGCAACGCCGCCAGCACATCGTCTGCATCGGCCGGTTTGCACAGGTAGTTGCAGGCCCCGCGCTTGATTGCCTCAACAGCGGTAGCGATGCTCGAATAACCGGTGAGAATCACCACACGCATGTCGGCGTCGAGTTCCAGCAACTTGGGCAACAAAACCAGGCCCGAGTCGCCGTCCATTTTCAGGTCCAGCACGGCAAATTCGGGCAAGTCCTTTCGGGCCAGCTCCAGGCCTTCTTCAGCTGAGCCCGCGGTGCTGACGCGAAACCCTCTGCGCGCCATTGCACGGGCCATCACGCGGGTAAACGTCGCGTCATCGTCGACCAGCAACAAATGCGGCAGCTCTTCGCCTTCGCCTTCGACTTGAATTTCTTCACTCATTTTCGTTTCCTCGGGCGACACGCGGCAGGCGCAGCTCGGTCAGCGTGCCGCCATCCTCGTGACTGTAGAGTTTTACCGAGCCGCCGGCGCGTGTCACGCTGGCTTTGCTCAAAAACAGGCCCAGGCCGAAACCTTTGCCCTTGGTGGTAAAAAAGGGTTTACCGATTTGTTCGGCGATCACCAGCGGCACACCCGGGCCGTGGTCGCGAATGCTGATGGTCAAGTCTACGGCATCCCAGTCGACATTGACTTCCAGCCCTTCCGGGCAGGCATCGGCTGCATTGTTCAGCAGATTGAGCAGCGCCTGCGTCAAATCGGGCGGGGGGGCCAGACGGGGCACAGGGGTGTGGCCCAGGCATTGAAAACGGTAAGTGGCTTCAGGGCGCATCAAGTGCCAACGGTTCAACGCTTCATTCAGCCACTCGGTGACGTCCTGCTCCTCAATGGCCAAACGACGGTTGGCCTCCGCCGCGCGCACCAGTTGCTGCAACGTCTCCTTGCACAGCTTGACCTGGTCCTGCAGCACGCTCAGGTCGTCCTGCAGTTCGGGGTTGGGATGGTCGCGACGCATCTCTTTAAGTAACACACTCATGGTCGACAAAGGCGTGCCCAGTTCATGGGCCGCGCCCGCTGCTTGCGTGGCGACGGCCAAGAGCTGCTGGTCGCGCAGGCCTTCTTCACGGCGCAAGGCGCGTAATTCTTCCTGGCGACGCAACTCATGGGCCATTTTGGCGGCGAAAAAGGTAATAACCGCCGCCGACAGCGCAAAGCTCAGCCACATGCCGTAGATCTGCAGCTTTTCGCGGAAAAACGCCGCCGTATCCAAGGGGTAGGATTGCACCAGCAGCAAGGTGTACAGCGTTAATGCGATGCCCGACAGCACCACGGAAAAACGCCACGGCAACGTCACGGCAGCTATCGTCAGCGGTACCAGGTAATACGACACAAACGGGTTGGTCGAGCCCCCCGAGAAATACAGCAATGCACTGTGGATAAAAATGTCGCAAGCCAGTTGCAATGCGTATTCCAGTTCGGTCACCGGCCAGGTGGTGCGCAACCGGATGGCCGTAAAGGCGCACAACAACATGGAGAAACCCAGGGTCGCACACAACTGAAACCAGGGCAGGGGCAACAGATCGAACAGGTAGGCAATGCCCACCGAGCCCGCCTGCGCGGCCAGTACCAAGGTGCGAATAAACGTAAGCCGCCAAAGGTTTTGGCGAGTAGCAGACATTAAAGGTGCGGGGGCGAGCATGAGCCCTCCTGATGAGCGCTCCAGGTGAATCGCAGGGAGTATAACCACCCGAATAGCCTCACAGGCTAAACTGCGGCAATGAGCCACAGTGTTTTTTACGCGATTCAGGCGGCTGCCCCTTGCCTGTGCCGGCACAGCCGGTCGACGCTCGATTGCGCGCGCGCTTTGAAACAATTGGACGCTCGCGCCGACGCACCCGGTGAAGGCCAGTTGTATGAAAAATGTAACTGGGCGAACTGATGGCCACTTTATGCAGTCTTACACGTCTTGCTGACCTCATCCCAAGGAGCTTTTATGTCAACTTTCCAGCGCACCGCCGCCCTTCTGACCTTGAGCATCGGTGCACTTGCCAGCCTGCCCGCACTGGCCGATGGCATTCACTACAACCAGATCTCCTTGCGCGCCGAAGCCAGCCAGGAAGTCCCGCGTGACCTGATGATCGTGACGCTCTACACCGAGGCGCAAAATACCGATGCCGCCAAACTGGCCGCTGAAGTCACCAACGCCATGAACAAGGCGATTGGCCAGGCCAAGCAAGTCAAGGACGTGACCTTGCGCCAGGGCAACCGTAACAGCTACCCGATCTACGACAACAAAACCCAAAAAATCACCGGCTGGCGTGAGCGCGCCGAACTGCGCCTGGAAAGCGCCGACTTTGCCGCGCTGTCCAAGCTCACGGGCGACCTGATGCAAACCCTGAAAATGGGCAACATGCAATTTACCGTCGGTAACGAGGCTCGCAAGACCAGCGAAGACGCCCTGCTCAAAGACGCCGTGGCCGCATTCAAGGCACGCGCCCAACTGGCGACCGACGCCCTGGGCGGCAAGGGCTACAAGATCGTCAACCTGAACCTCAACAGCAACGGTTACCCGCAACCGTACATGCGCAATGTCATGATGATGAAAGCCGCATCCGCCGAAATGGACGCCGCGCCCACCCCGGAAGTCGAGGCCGGCACCAGCGAAGTCAGCATGAGCGCTGACGGCGTGATTGAAGTCCTCATGCCATAAGCTCAAGCCTTGTCCAAAAGCCCTTGTCGCGCCACCGCTTCAAGGGCTTTTTTGTGGACATCAAACGCAGAACGCAGCGAAAACAGCTAAATAAGAGAAGAAGACTACAACTTAAAGCGAATCTGCCTGACATCTATACCAATCAAAAGTCGAGTTAAGTAGCCGCTCCCCCGATAGCAATACGCACACGTCGTCAAAGCATGCGCGAATGTTCGCCGCGGCACCGACGCTGCCGACGCAAACAACTCAATTTTCGATCCATTTCACACAGGAGGCATTCGTTTCCGCTCGCCACACCTGAGTGACTGAATCGGCATCCGGC
The DNA here is from genome assembly GCF_030150285.1 of Pseudomonas sp. Lineage (GTDB taxonomy): Bacteria > Pseudomonadota > Gammaproteobacteria > Pseudomonadales > Pseudomonadaceae > Aquipseudomonas. Next base: position 9,224 of record NZ_JASLGE010000042.1, read on the forward strand.
ACGGCTTGCACAAGGCAGGGGGCAGACGTAGCGCTGGGTTGGCTCACAAGGTCGCCCTCACACCCATAATGACAATAATCATGAGGTCTCCATGTTCAAACACGCGGTCCTTCCGTTTCTAGTCAGTGCCAGCCTGCTGGCCAGCGCACCGGGCGCACACGCCGCCACCAGCCTGGTGTATTGCTCTGAAGGCAGCCCGGCCGGCTTTGACCCGGGCCAATACACCACGGGCACCGATTTCGACGCCTCCGCCGAGACACTCTACAACCGGCTCAGCGAGTTTGAGCGCGGCAGCACCACGGTGATTCCAGGCCTCGCGACGCACTGGGACATTGCCCCGGACAACCTGACCTACACCTTTCATCTGCGCGAAGGGGTCAAGTTCCACGCCACGCCGTACTTCAAGCCCACCCGCGACTTCAACGCCGACGATGTACTGTTCACCTTCAACCGCATGCTCGACAAGGACATGGCCTTCCGTAAGGCCTACCCCTCCGAATTTCCTTACTTCGTCGACATGGGTATGGACAACAACATCAAGTCCGTCGAAAGAATCGATGACAAGACGGTCAAGTTCACGCTGAACACCGTGGATGACGCGTTTATTCAAAACATGGCGATGCACTTTGCCTCCATCCTGTCGGCCGAATACGCCGATACCCTGCTCAAGGCCGGCAAGCCTTCGCAAATCAACCAAAAGCCCATTGGTACGGGGCCGTTTGTGTTCAAGAGCTACCAGAAAGACTCGAACATTCGCTACACCGGCAACAAAGCGTACTGGAAACCTGAAGACGTCAGGCTCGACAACCTGATATTTGCCATCACCACCGACGCGTCCGTTCGCGTGCAAAAACTCAAAAAGAACGAATGCCAGGTCACGATCTACCCGCGCCCGGCCGACCTGAAAGCCCTCAAAGAAGACCCGAACCTGAAGATGCCAGATCAGGCGGGCTTTAACGTCGGCTACGTGGCCTACAACGTCATGGACAAAATCAAGGGCAGTGACGAGCCGAACCCGATGGCCCAACTCAAGGTGCGCCAGGCCCTGGACATGGCGGTGAACAAGCCGCAAATCATTGCCTCGGTGTACCAGGGTGCTGGCCAGTTGGCCGTCAATGTCATGCCGCCAACGCAGTGGTCCTACGACGACACCCTTCAGGACGCCCCCTACAACCCCGAGAAGGCCAGGGAGCTACTCAAAGAGGCGGGCATCCCGGAAGGCACCGAGATCACCCTGTGGGCCATGCCGGTCCAACGCCCGTACAACCCCAATGCCAAGCTGATGGCTGAAATGCTGCAGTCAGATTGGGCCAACATCGGCATCAAGGCCAAGATCGTGACCTACGAATGGGGCGAGTACATCAAGCGCTCCAGGGGCGGTGAAAACGGTGCCATGATCATCGGCTGGAGCGGTGACAACGGCGACCCGGACAACTGGCTCGGCACGCTCTTCGGTTGCGACTCGATCAATGGCAACAACTTCGCCAAGTGGTGCGACAAGCCCTTTGACGACCTGGTAAAAGCCGCCAAAGCCACCACTGACGTGGCCGAGCGCACCCGCCTGTACAAACTGGCGCAACAGCGCCTCAAGAGCCAGTTGCCCATGACGCCGATTGCCCACTCAACGGTGTATCTGCCAATGCGTAAAAATGTCGAGGACTTCAAGATCAGCCCGCTGGGGCTGACCTCCTTCCACGGGGTTGGTCTCGCTGACTAAGCTGCCGGGTGAATGCGGCGACAGCGCCGCATTCATTGGCCTTCCAAAGATTCAGAAAAAACCCTCATCCCAAAGCCACTGCGGACTACACCAGTACTGATAGGACTAAGAGACGTTTCCTACAGAACTGTCAGCAATGACGCATTTACGGCAACCCGCCGACTCCCTAACTTCGACGCTCATCAGCCTTGAGGCCCAAACGCCCGCTGAGGGTCGCCACACCTCGTCTGAAAAACGTCGCGGGCCCAAGGCTCACACCACAACAACAAGAAAAGGACCGGGATGCCATGCGCCACTCTCTGCTGTTAACTGCACTGCTCAGCGCCGGCCTCCTCGCCGGCAGCCCTCTTGCCTATGCTGCCAACAGCCTGGTGTTCTGCTCCGAAGGCAGCCCTGCCGGTTTTGATACCGCGCAATACACCACGTCCATCGACAACGATGCCGCCGAACCGATCTACAACCGCCTCGCCGAGTTTGAAAGAGGCGGCACCGCGGCCATCCCGGCGCTGGCAACGCGCTGGGAGGTTTCCGAAGACGGGTTGACCTGGACTTTTCACCTGCGCGAGGGGGTCAAGTTTCACACCACACAATGGTTCACCCCTACCCGCGACTTCAACGCGGACGACGTGCTCTTCACCTTCAATCGCATGCTCGATCCCCAACATCCGTTTCGTAAGGCCTACCCCACCGAGTTCCCGTACTTCACCGCCATGAGCCTGGACACGAACATCGCCCGTGTTGAAAAAACCGGACCGATGACGGTGGTCATGCAGCTCAACGCGGTGGATGCTGCCTTTACCCAAAACCTGGCCATGAGCTTTGCCTCAATCCTGTCAGCGGAATATGCCGGGCAGTTGCTCAAGGCCGGCAAGCCCGGCGAGATCAATCAAAAGCCTGTGGGCACCGGGCCGTTTGTCTTCCAGCGTTATCAAAAAGACTCGAACATCCGCTATGCCGCCAACAAAACCTACTGGGACCCCAGCCAGGTCAAACTCGACAACCTGATTTTCTCCATCAACGTAGACGCATCGGCCCGCATGCAAAAGCTGCGCAAAAACGAGTGCCAGGTTTCACTCAGCCCGCGCCCGGCCGATATCGAGGGGCTGAAGGCAGACGCCAGCCTGCAGGTCATTGAGAAACCCGGCTTCAACCTCGGCTACATCGCCTACAACGTGCAGCACCCTCCTTTCGACCAATTGCCCGTGCGCCAGGCGTTGGACATGGCCATCAACAAGGATGAAATCCTCAAGGCCGTGTATCAGGGCCAGGGCCAGAAAGCCGTCAATGCCATGCCACCCACTCAGTGGTCCTACGACGACACCCTCGTCGATGCCCCGTACAACCCTGAAAAAGCCAAGGCATTACTCGCCGCCGCAGGGGTTAAGGAAGGCACAGAAATCACGCTGTGGGCCATGCCCGTGCAACGCCCCTACAACCCCAACGCCAGGCTGATGGCCGAAATGCTGCAATCGGACTGGGGCAAGGTCGGGCTCAAGGTCAAGATTGTCAGTTATGAATGGGGCGAGTTCATCAAGCGCACCAAAAATGGTGAGCACGACATCACGCTGATTGGCTGGACCGGCGACAACGGCGACCCGGATAACTGGCTCGGCACGCTCTACAGCTGCGACGCCGTGGGTAGCAACAACTACTCCATGTGGTGCGACAAGGCTTACGACACATTGGTCAAAAAGGCCAAAACCATCACCGACCGCGCGCAGCGCACCGTGCTCTACAAGCAAGCCCAACAACTCATCAAACAGCAAGTGCCGATGACCCCCATTGCGCACTCCACCGTCAACCAGCCGCTCAGTGCCAAGGTTGACGGTTTTAAGGTCAGCCCTTTCGGGCGCAGCATTTTTTCAGGCGTCAGCCTCAACGACTAACCCCCTGATTCACCTCGCCACGCCAGGCCACCGTTGAGGTGGTCCGGCCCCGTGTTGCCGATTGCAGGCCTGCCCACGGTTTGCCCAGCGCTAAAGCGTTCAACAACAACAAAAAGAAAGAAGAGGAGCCTCAACCATGAAAACGACCCACAGCACGTTGTTGGCCTTGTCCATCAGCAGCTTCACGGCCCTGGCCAGTGCCGACGCCTTCATACCGACCGAGTTGAAAACGGGGCCCAGCGCTCAGAGCCAGGCCCGAGGCTTCGTGGAAGAACAAACGTTGGGCGGCAGTACCCGCAACTGGTACGCCAATGAACTCAAGCGCCGTGACGATCGTTTCAACTACAACGACCATGGCAAGCCTAAGTCCTCGCCGCGCCGAATCAACTGGGTACAGGGCACGATCCTGGATTACACCTCGGGCTTCACCCAAGGGACCTTGGGCTTCAGCACCCAAGTGGCGGCGTACAACGCCATCGCCCTGGACCGCGACATCAATCATATTGCCGGCAATAACAACCGTACCCTGAGCCGCCGCAACGGCGATGCCGTCGGCCAATGGAGCAAACTGGGCCTGGCCAACGTCAGCGCGCGCCTGGCCAACACCACACTGACCGTCGGCCGACAGAACTTCAGCAGCCCCATCATTGATGTGGTCGGCAATCGTGCACTGCCCTCAAGCTTTGAAGGGTTTGCGTTGCACAGCGAAGCGTTCAACAACCTGTCTTTCGACGCGGGCACCTTCGACCGCGTATCCCCGCGTACCGAGCAAAGCTTGAGCAAGTTTCGCAGCGAATACGGGGCCACCGGTGTCGAAACCGACCGAGCCACGGTCGCCGGGCTCAACTACCAACCTTTTAAAAGCCTCAAGACCACGCTCTACGCCAGCCATGTCGAGGACTTCTGGAACCAGTATTACGTCGGTGCCGTACACGACATGGGGGACAAGGCCACGCTGGGCTTGAACACCAGTTTCAATTACTACAAAACCCTCGATACCGGCCGCAAAGCGATGGGGGACATCGATAACAACACCTTCAGCCTGGCCTTCGCCCTGACCCACCAGGCCCATACCGTGGCCTTGTCGTACCAGCAGGTCAGCGGCGATGAGTACTTCGACTACCTGCATGAAAGTGGCGGTATCTACCTGGCCAACTCCTTGCTTTCGGACTTCAACGGCCCGAACGAGAAATCGCTGCAACTGGCCTACATCATCGACATGGCGCCGTACGGCCTACCGGGCCTGAAGTTCAACGCCTACCACGCCCGGGGCTGGGACATTGACGGCACCGGCTACAAAGGCACGGCCTATGATGTACGCAACATGCACGGTGAAAAGCACTCCGAGTACAGCATTGGCACCTCCTACGCTGTTCAGAGTGGGCCCTTGAAAGACACCGCTATTCGCGTCACGTATTCCACGCACCGCGCCAGCAAAAATCAGTCCGACGGCAACCTCAATGAGTTCCGCGTGGTGACGACCATTCCGTTCAACCTGCTGTAAACCGGCCTTGCACACACGATAAGGCGATGGCTGAGTCAACGGCTCAGCCGTCGTCATTTCGCAGACTTAACTCATTGAAGGGGATTGCCATGAAAAGGCTTCCACTGCACGTCGCGCTCGTCATCACGCTGTTCGGCACAGCGGCCGGCGTTTCGGCCAAAAACCTGGTGGTCTGTACCGAGGCCAGCCCTGACGGGTTCGATATCGCCCGATACACCACCGCCGTCACGGCCGATGCGGCAGCCGAGACGTTGTTCAACCGCCTGGCCGACTTCGCCCCCGGCACAACCGATGTCGTGCCGGCATTGGCCGAACGCTGGGACATCAGCCCGGACGGCCTGGAGTACACCTTCTACCTGCGCCCCGGTGTGAAGTTTCATACCACCCGCTACTTCAAGCCGACCCGTACCCTGAATGCAGACGATGTAGTCTGGAGCTTTCAACGCCAACTGGACCCCAACCATCCGTGGCATAGTTCCTCACTGATCGGGTACCCGTACTTTGAAAGCATGGGGTTTAAAACACTGCTCAAGCGCATTGAAAAAGTGGACGACCTCACGGTAAAAATCACCCTCAATAACGCCGAGGCCCCCTTTTTACGTGACGTGGCCATGGCGTTTACCTCCATCTACTCGGCGGAATATGCCGACCAGTTGCTCAAGGCCGGCAAAACCGAAGACCTGAACAGCAAACCGATCGGCACCGGCCCGTTTAGCTTCATGCGTTACAGCAAGGATGCACAGGTACGCTTCAAGGCCAACCCCGACTACTTTCGCGGCGAGCCACCCAGCGACTCACTGATTTTTGCCATCACCACTGACAGCAACGTGCGCCTGCAAAAACTCAAGGCCAACGAATGCCAGATCGCGGTGGCCCCCAAACCCGATGACGTCAAACACCTGCGCACCGACCCCAACCTTAAGGTGGATGAACGCGCCGCCCTGATCACCAGTTACATCGCCATTAATACCCTGCACCCGTATCTGGACGATGTGCGGGTACGCAAAGCCCTCAACCTGGCCTTCGACCGGCGCACCTACCTCAACAGCGTGCACGGCGAAGGCAATGCGGTGGAGGCCGTCAACCCGTACCCTCCCACGCTGCTGGGGTTTAATACCCGCCTTGAAAACCCGCCCCGTGACCTGGCCAAGGCGCGCGCGCTGCTCAAGGAGGCCGGTGTGCCCGAAGGCCACGTGTTCACCCTGTTCACCCGTAATGGCGGCGGGGCCTCAAATCCCAACCCGCTGCTGGCCGCACAACTGCTTCAGGCTGACCTGGCCAAGATCGGCCTCACCCTGGATATACGCGTCATGGAATGGGGTGAAATGCTTAAACGCACCAAAAAGGGCGAACACGACATGGTGTCCGTGGGCTGGGCGGGCGACAACGGCGACCCCGACAACTTCATGACCCCGCTGCTCGGCTGCCCGGCCGCGCAGAATGGCGAGAACTACGCCCGCTGGTGCAACAAAGACTTCGACGCCCTGATCACCAAGGCCCGTACCCTCACTGAACCCGCCGAAAGGGCGGCACTCTATGAGCAAGCGCAGGTCATTTTTCATCAGGACTCACCCTGGATTAACGTGGTACACCCTAAGCTCTTCACTGCGATGCGCAAAAACGTCGAGGGCTACACCTTAAGCCCGCTGACCAATAACAACTTCGCCACCACCCAGGTGAAGTAGAACAACGAACTCCCCGCCAGCGGCCCTTTAAGCGCTGGCGGCCTGCCTAACCGGCTGATGAGGAACACCGCACGATGTTTAGTTTTATTGCCCGCCGCGTCGGGCTGTTGATTCCAACTTTTTTCGGCGTCACCTTGCTGACGTTCGCCCTGATTCGCATGATCCCCGGCGACCCGGTCGAGGTCATGATGGGTGAGCGCCGGCTCGACCCCGAAATGCACGCCCAGGCCATGGAGCGCCTGGGCCTGAACAAGCCACTCTATGAGCAGTATTTTGACTATATCGGCAAGCTCGCCCACGGCGACCTGGGCGAATCGTTGCGCTCGCGTGAAAGCGTGTGGGGCGAATTTTCGGCGCTGTTCCCGGCTACCCTCGAACTGTCCATCGCCGCCCTCATGTTTGCAGGCGTGCTCGGGCTACTGGCGGGGGTAATCGCGGCCCTCAAGCGGGGCTCGTGGTTTGATCACGGGGTGATGGGCATTTCGCTGGCAGGCTATTCCATGCCGATCTTCTGGTGGGGCCTGATCCTGATCATGTTCTTCTCGGTGGGGCTGGGTTGGACCCCGGTCTCCGGGCGCATCGACCTGCTGTTCGACATTGAGCCCAAAACCGGCTTCATGCTGATCGACACCCTGTTCAGCGATGAAGACGGTGCCTTTCTCGATGCCCTGCACCACCTGATTTTGCCCGCCATTGTGCTGGGCACCATCCCCTTGGCAGTGATCGCGCGCATGACCCGCTCTTCGATGCTCGAAGTGCTGCGCGAAGACTACATCCGCACCGCCCGCGCCAAAGGCCTGTCGCCGGCACGCGTGGTGTTTGTCCACGGCCTGCGCAACGCGCTGATCCCGGTGCTGACCGTGGTTGGCCTGCAAGTCGGGACATTGCTCGCCGGCGCGGTGCTGACCGAAACCATTTTCTCGTGGCCCGGCATTGGCAAATGGCTGATCGAAGCCATTGGTGCCCGGGACTACCCCGTGGTGCAAAACGGCATCCTGTTAATCGCCTGCCTGGTGATCATGGTCAATTTCGTGGTGGACATCCTCTACGGCTTCGCCAACCCACGCATTCGCCACCAGCGCTGAGAACCCGACCATGAACACCTCCAACACGGCCACTGAAGTGGATCAAAGCCTGCTGTACCCCTCGCCCTACAAAGAGTTCTGGCACGCCTTCGCGCAAAACAAAGGCGCGGTGGCGGGGCTGATTTTCATGAGCCTTATCGTGTTCTGCGCGATTTTCGCGCCGTGGGTCGCCCCGCACAACCCGAGCGAGCAATACCGCGACTTCCTGCTGACCCCGCCGGTCTGGCTGGAAGGCGGCAACTGGCAGTTTTTGCTCGGCACCGATGAACTGGGCCGAGACCTGCTGTCACGCCTGATCGAAGGCTCACGCCTGTCGCTGCTGATCGGCTTGTCGTCGGTGGTGATTTCGCTGATACCGGGTGTGATTCTGGGGCTGTTTGCCGGGTTCTTCCCGCGCCTGCTGGGCCCCGGCATCATGCGCCTGATGGACATCATGCTGGCGCTGCCGTCGCTGCTGCTGGCAGTGGCGATTGTCGCCATCCTCGGCCCGGGCCTGATCAATACCGTGATTGCCATTGCCGTGGTGTCCCTGCCTTCCTACGTACGCCTGACCCGCGCGGCGGTCATGGGTGAACTGAGCCGCGATTACGTAACGGCCGCCCGTCTGGCTGGAGCGGGCCTGCCGCGCCTGATGTTCATCACCGTGCTGCCCAACTGCATGGCACCGCTGATCGTGCAGGCCACCCTGAGTTTCTCTTCGGCGATCCTTGATGCCGCCGCCCTGGGCTTCCTCGGCCTGGGCGTGCAACCGCCCACGCCCGAGTGGGGCACCATGCTGGCCTCGGCCCGCGACTACATCGAACGGGCGTGGTGGGTCGTGACCCTGCCCGGCCTGACCATTTTGCTCAGCGTGCTGGCAATCAACCTGATGGGCGACGGACTGCGCGACGCGCTGGACCCGAAACTCAAGAACGCCGCCTGAGGAGACGCCCATGTCACTGCTCGAAATCAAGAACCTCAACGTCCGTTTCGGCGACGCAAGCGCTGTGCCCGTGGTCGACGGCCTCAACCTGTCGGTGGATAAAGGCCAAGTTTTGGCCATCGTCGGTGAATCCGGCTCCGGCAAATCCGTGACCATGATGGCGCTGATGGGGCTGATCGACGCCCCCGGCCGCGTTAACGCCGACGCGCTGACCTTCGACGGCCACAACATGCTCACCCTCAGCGCCCGCCAGCGGCGGCAAATTGTCGGCAAAGACATGGCGATGGTGTTTCAAGACCCCATGACCGCCCTGAACCCCAGCTATACCGTGGGTTTCCAGATAGAAGAAGTGCTGCGCCTGCACCTGAACATGTCCAAAAAACAGGCGCGTCAGCGCGCTATAGAACTGCTGGAAACCGTCGAAATCCCCGCTGCCGCCAGCCGCATGAACGCCTACCCGCACCAACTCTCGGGCGGCATGAGCCAGCGCGTGGCCATTGCCATGGCCATCGCCGGCGAGCCCAAACTGCTGATTGCCGACGAACCGACCACCGCACTGGACGTGACCATTCAGGCCCAGATCATGGACCTGCTGCTCAAGCTGCAGCGCGAACAAAACATGGGGCTGGTGTTAATCACCCACGACCTGGCCGTGGTCGCTGAAACCGCCCAGCGCGTTTGCGTGATGTATGCAGGCCAGGCCGTGGAAGTCGGTCAAGTGCCGGGGCTGTTTGACCGCCCCGCCCACCCTTACAGCGAAGCCCTGCTCGCCGCAATCCCGGAACACAGCCTGGGTGCCGCTCGCCTGTCGACACTGCCCGGCATCGTGCCTGGCCGCTTCGACCGCCCGCAGGGTTGCCTGCTTTCCCCGCGCTGCCCCTACGTACAAGACACCTGCCGCCAACAGCGCCCGGCGCTGGAGCCCAAGGCCTACAGCCAGGTGCGCTGCTTCTTCCCCTTGAATCAGGAGGTGGCGTAATGACTGTTGTTCTGACCGCCCGTGACCTTACCCGTCACTACGAAGTGTCCCGAGGCCTGTTCAAAGGCCATGCACGGGTGCGCGCCCTCAACGGGGTCTCATTCGAACTGGAGGCTGGCAAAACCTTGGCCGTGGTGGGCGAATCGGGCTGTGGCAAATCCACCCTGGCCCGCGCCCTGACGCTGATCGAAGAACCCACCTCGGGTTCACTGAAAATCGCCGGCCAGGAAGTCGCCGGAGCCAACAAGGCTGAGCGCAAGCAACTGCGCAAAGACGTGCAAATGGTCTTTCAAAGCCCTTACGCGTCACTCAACCCACGGCAGAAGATCGGCGATCAACTGGCCGAACCGCTGCTCATCAACACCGCCCTGAGCGCCAGCGAGCGTCGTGAAAAAGTCCAGGCCATGATGAAACAGGTCGGGTTGCGCCCCGAGCATTACCAGCGCTACCCGCACATGTTTTCCGGTGGTCAGCGCCAGCGCATAGCCCTGGCCCGGGCCATGATGCTGCAACCCAAAGTGCTGGTGGCGGATGAGCCGACCTCAGCGCTCGACGTGTCAATTCAGGCGCAAGTGCTCAACCTGTTTATGGACCTGCAACAGGAGTTCAACACGGCCTACGTGTTTATCTCCCACAACCTCGCCGTCGTGCGGCATGTGGCCGACACCGTGTTAGTGATGTACCTCGGCCGCCCGGTCGAAATGGGCCCCAAAGAAGCGATCTACACCCGCCCGCTGCACCCCTACACCCAAGCGCTGCTGTCAGCGACCCCGACTATCCACCCGGACCCGCTCAAACCGAAAATCAAAATCGTTGGCGAACTGCCCAACCCGCTGAACCCGCCTTCGGGCTGCGCCTTCCACAAACGCTGCCCCTACGCGACCGAGGTATGCAGCACAGACGAACCGTCACTGCGCCTGCTCGACAACCGCCAAGTGGCTTGCCATCACGCGGAGTTGTTTTTACAGGCTTGATGGACCTGACCACCAAACAGGCCCGTAGGAACGAGCTTGCTCGTGATCTTTTGATCTAGCTTTTGATCAAGGTAAAACGGCGTAAAACCGGAACCTCAAGTGGCCGTGACCGCAGCAATGGATAAGCCGAAGACGGGGCGGTACCGCTTTTAAAGATCAAAAGATCGCGAGCAAGCTCGCTCCTACCCCCTTAAACCACGCGAATCTCGCGCAGGTTTTACGCAGCGGGACCACGAAGCAAGACCTGTAGGAACGAGCTTGCTCGTGATCTTTTGATCTGGCTTTTGATCAAACTAACACGGCGTAAAGCCGCAACCTCAAGTGGCCGTGACCGCCGTAATGGATAGGATTGCTGCACGACAGCGCGGCGTCGTAGACAGGGCGGCACCGCATTTCTGGCTCTTTCGCGCCGCATAAAAAAAGCGAAGCCCGAAGGCTTCGCTTTTTTCGCCACGCAACGCTGAAACGCTTAGTGGTGCTCACGCGTAGCGCGGAAGGTCACGTCGGGCCAGCGCTCTTCCATCAGGGCCAGGTTGACGCGGGTCGGCGCGAGGTAGGTCAGGTGACCACCACCGTCCACGGCCAGGTTTTCCACGGCCTTGATCTGGAACTCTTCAAACTTCTTCTTATCGTCGCAGTTAATCCAGCGCGCCGAGTACACGGTGATTGGCTCGTACGAGCATTCCACTTTGTATTCTTCTTTCAAGCGGCTGGCCACCACGTCGAATTGCAGCACACCGACGGCACCCAGAATGATGTCGTTGCTGCGCTCCGGGAAGAACACCTGAGTGGCCCCCTCTTCGGCCAGTTGCTGCAGGCCCTGGCGCAATTGCTTGGACTTGAGCGGGTCGCGCAGGCGCACGCGGCGGAACAGTTCCGGGGCGAAGTGCGGGATGCCCGTGAAGCTCAGGCTCTCGCCTTCGGTGAAGGTGTCGCCGATCTGGATGGTACCGTGGTTGTGCAAGCCGATAATGTCGCCCGCGTAGGCCTCTTCGAGTTGCTCACGCTCCGAGGAGAAGAACGTCAGGGCGTCGCCAATGCGCAAGTCCTTGCCAGTACGCACGTGGCGCATTTTCATGCCTTTCTCGTACTTGCCCGAGCAAATACGCATGAAGGCAATACGGTCGCGGTGCTTGGGGTCCATGTTCGCCTGGATCTTGAACACAAAACCGGTGAATTTCTCTTCAACCGGCTCCACGGTGCGCTCGTTGGCCACACGGGCCAGCGGCATCGGGGCCCAGTTCACCACGGCATCGAGTACGTGATCGACACCGAAGTTGCCCAACGCCGTACCGAAGAACACCGGCGTCAGTTGGCCATCCAGGAATTCCTGCTGGTTGAATTCATGGCACGCGCCTTGAACCAGTTCCAGTTGGTCGACAAAGCGGTCGTACTCGTCGCCCAGGTGGGCACGGGCTTCATCGGAGTCGAGCTTCTCGATGATTTTGACATCGGTGCGTTCGTGGCCGTGACCGGCGGTGTACACGATGATGTAGTCGTCCGCCAGGTGGTACACGCCCTTGAAGTCGCGGTAGCAACCAATCGGCCAGGTGATCGGCGCGGCCTTGATTTTCAGGACGGCTTCGATCTCGTCCAGCAACTCGATAGGGTCGCGAATATCACGGTCGAGTTTGTTGATAAAGCTGACGATTGGTGTGTCACGCAGACGGCACACGTCCATCAGGGCGATGGTACGCGGCTCAACACCTTTACCACCGTCCAGGACCATCAGCGCCGAGTCGACCGCCGTCAGTGTGCGGTAAGTGTCTTCCGAGAAGTCTTCGTGGCCCGGGGTGTCGAGCAGGTTGATCATGTGGTCGCGATACGGGAACTGCATGACCGACGTGGTAATCGAGATACCCCGTTGCTTTTCCATTTCCATCCAGTCGGAGGTGGCATGGCGGTCGGACTTTCGCGATTTCACCGTACCGGCGACAGCAATCGCCTTACCCATCAGCAACAGCTTCTCGGTGATGGTGGTTTTACCCGCATCGGGGTGGGAAATAATGGCGAAAGTGCGGCGTTTCGCGACTTCGGCGGCCTGATGGGTCATGGGAAATCGCCTGACGGTTGATTCAAAAAAGGGCGCGGATTATAGCTCAAATCAGGGCTAAACAGCCACCGTTGGAACCCTTGCTCGTCGGACAAGGGTGGCATTATGCCGTAAAAAATGTGAACCTTTTAAACAGTGGAGGCGTCCACTCTCCTGATTCGACAAAGCGTCAGGGGCTGAAATATCAGCAAGTTAGCCTGACGAGGCTGCGCTAATGACAGGTGATGAGGGCGTTTTTTTCGCCACTCCCTGTTGCTCTTCGCGAACACATTGTCGGCAGCCAGGAATGGCCTTGCCACACGAGAATGTGTCCGCCGACTGAAAAAAGGAGTCCGCCTGTGGCTAATCGCTATGGAAAAGGGCTTATCGGAGGCGTGATGGTTATCGCGCTCCTGGCCCTGTTGGTCCAATGGATCGGCATCAGCACTATCGAACACTATCACGATGATTTGTTGTTCTACCTGCAAGCCCACCTGTACCTCGTACTCGTTTCAATGCTCGTCGCCCTCCTTGTAGGGATTCCCGCGGGCATCTTCCTCAGCCGGCCAAGCATGGCCGGGCGTGCGGAACGCTTCATGCAAGTCTTCAACATTGGCAACACCGTGCCACCGCTCGCCGTACTGGCCATTGCGCTTGGCTTTCTCGGTATCGGCAGTGGCCCTGCCATCTTCGCCCTGTTTCTGGCCTCGTTGCTGCCCATTGTGCGCAACACCTATGAAGGCCTGAAAAACGTACAGGGCTCGCTCAAAGAGGCCGCTGTCGGCATCGGCATGACCCCGCGCCAGGTGCTCTGGCAGGTCGAGTTGCCCAACGCGGTGCCCATCATCATGGGCGGTGTGCGGGTAGCGCTGGCGATCAACGTCGGCACCGCGCCCCTCGCGTTCCTGATTGGAGCCAACAGCCTGGGCAGCCTGATTTTCCCCGGCATTGCCCTTAATAATCAGCCGCAACTGATCCTCGGCGCTGCCTGTACGGCGCTGCTGGCCTTGCTGCTTGATGGCCTGGTGATACTCATCAGCCGCCGCTGGCTGGAACGCGGTCTACGGCCTGCTTAAGGTCCGGCTGAGCAAAGGAATAGTCATGAAAAAAATTAGCTTTTTATTAGGCTGCGTCCTGCTGTGCGCAGGAATTGTCCACGCCGCTGAAAAACCCTTGATTCGCATTGGGGCGCGGGTGTTCACCGAGCAAACCCTGCTCGCCGAAATCACCGCCCAGTACCTCAACAGCAAGGGCTACAACGCGCGTGTTACGGGTGGGCTGGGCAGCAGCCTGGCGCGTGCGGCCCATGAGTCGGGGCAACTGGACATGGTCTGGGAATACACCGGCGTATCGCTGGTGGCCTATAACCACGTCACCGACAAACTCGACAGCCAGCAATCTTACGACCGCGTCAAAGCGCTCGACGCCAAAAAGGGGTTGATCTGGCTGCACCCCTCGAAGTTCAGCAACACTTACGCCCTGGCGTTGCCGCAAAAGGTGGCGCAAGCGTTCCCTGACATCAACACCATCAGCGACCTGAACCGCGCGCTGGCCGACCCGCAAAACAACGGTGCACTGGTGGCCCTGGACACCGAGTTCGCTAACCGCTCCGACGGTATGCAGGGCATGGTCGAGCTGTATGACATGGACCTGACGCGCCGCAATACCCGCCAGATGGACGGGGGGCTGGTCTATACCGCGCTGAAAAACGGCCAGGTCTTTGCCGGGTTGGTCTACACCACCGACGGACGCCTGAGCGCCTTTAATCTCAAGATGCTCGACGACGACCTGCACTACTTCCCGGACTACACGGCCGCGCCGGTGGTGAGCAAGGCTTACCTGGACAAGCACCCTGACCTCGAAGCGCTGCTCAAACCGCTGGCGGACCTGTTCGACGACGAAACCATGCGCCAGCTCAACGCCCGGGTCGACGTGGACCACGAAAGCCCCGCCAACGTGGCCGCTGACTTTTTGCGCCAGCATCCCCTGAACTGACCGAGGAGAAGACATGGACTTTTTAAACGCCTTTTCCCATATGGATTGGTCGCTGGTACTGCACCTGACCTTGCAACACATCAGCCTGGTCGGCATTGCCGTCACCCTGGCGATTTTTGTCGGTGTGCCGCTGGGCGTCCTGATGACGCGATTTCCGACGTTTGCCGGGCCGTTGCAAGCCAGCGCCACCGTGCTGCTGACCATTCCAAGCATTGCCCTGTTTGGCCTGCTGCTGCCGTTTTATTCCAAATTCGGCCAGGGCCTGGGCCCAATGCCGGCCATTACGGCAGTGTTTCTGTATTCCCTGCTGCCCATCATGCGCAACACCTTCCTCGCCCTCACCGGCGTGGATCCAGGCATTCGCGAGGCCGCACGCGGCATTGGCATGACCTTCGGCCAGCGTTTGCGCATGGTTGAACTGCCGATCGCCGTGCCGGTGATTCTGGCCGGTGTGCGCACCGCCGTCGTGATGAACATTGGTGTAATGACCATCGCCGCCACCATCGGTGCCGGCGGTCTGGGTGTACTTATTCTGGCTGCAATCAGCCGTAGCGACATGTCGATGCTGATCGTCGGCGCGGTATTGGTCAGTGTGCTGGCCATCATCGCCGACCTGCTTCTGCAATGGCTGCAACGCTCGCTGACGAGTAGGGGGTGTTCGCCGCAAATGACGGGCGCGCCGTCGCCCCACAAAGCGCAAGACTAGGCGCGAGGAGAGATGTTTGGTTTTTTCAAATGAACGACGAGCAACGACGTATTGCGCTTTGTGGGGCACGGCCCTACGGGTTGGCGTTGTGATCGCCCCGGGCTGCGTTATGGGGCTTGGCAAGGGAATTACATTCCCTGCGCCCCACGCCTTGCCCGGGGCGATCACAACACCAACGCGCTCCGCCATTTGCGGCGAACACCCCCTACCTGGACTGCTCAAATGATCGAACTTCAAAACCTCAGCAAAACTTTCCAAAGCAACGGCAAAGACGTCAAAGCCGTGGACTCGGTAAGCCTGACCGTCAACGAAGGTGAAATCTGCGTCTTCCTCGGGCCTTCGGGTTGCGGCAAAAGCACCACGCTGAAAATGATCAACCGCCTGATCAAGCCGACCTCCGGCAAGATTTTGATCAACGGCGAAGACACCACCGACCTCGACCCGGTGACCCTGCGTCGCAACATCGGCTACGTGATTCAGCAGATTGGCCTGTTCCCCAACATGACCATCGAAGAAAACATCGTGGTGGTGCCGAAGCTGCTCGGCTGGGACAAGCAAAAATGCCATGACCGCGCCCGCGAACTGATGAGCATGATCAAGCTTGAACCCAAGCAATACTTGCACCGCTACCCCCGTGAACTGTCGGGGGGGCAGCAACAGCGTATCGGCGTGATCCGCGCCCTGGCCGCTGATGCGCCGCTGCTATTAATGGATGAGCCGTTCGGTGCGGTCGACCCGATCAACCGCGAGATGATCCAGAACGAATTCTTCGAGATGCAGCGGGCGTTGAACAAGACGGTGATCATGGTCAGCCACGACATCGATGAAGCCTTGAAGCTGGGTGATAAAATTGCGATTTTCCGCGGCGGCAAGTTGCTGCAAATGGACCACCCCGACACGTTGCTTGCCCACCCGACCGACGACTTTGTCAGCAACTTTGTAGGCCAGGACAGCACGCTCAAGCGCCTGCTACTGGTCAAGGCCGAAGACGCGGCCGACAACGCGCCGTCTGTAAGCCCGCAGACGCCGGTGGGCGAAGCGCTGGAGTTGATGGACGAACTGGACCGCCGTTATGTCGCCGTCACCTGCGCCGACAATAAAGCGCTGGGCTATGTGCGCCGTCGTGACCTGCACCGCCAGACGGGCACGTGTGGCCAATTCCTGCGCGAATTCAACGCCACGGCAGCCTATGACGAAAACCTGCGCATCCTGCTGTCGCGCATGTACGAGTTCAACCGTTCCTGGTTGCCAGTGATGGACGCCGAACGCGTGTTCCTGGGCGAAGTCACCCAAGAGTCGATTGCGGCCTATCTGAGTTCGGGGCGCTCACGCGGGGCTAAAACCAGCATTGTGTCGCCAGCGGATATCGCCATCGCCTGACACCGCAGCGCACCCTTCAGGCCGGTGCCTGACGGGTGCGCGCCTGCATATCCTCGGCGCTGCTGTGGGGAATAAACACACAGGCGGTCAAACCGCCCCCTTCCCGGGGGGTCAGTTCCAGGCAGCCTTTGTGGCTGACAGCAATGCGCTTGGCGATACTCAGCCCCAACCCATAGCCGCCGGACTGATCGTTGCGCGACGTGTCAGCGCGCACGAACGGGGCGGTGACCGATTGCAGAATGGGCGGCGCGATACCGGGCCCGCGATCACTGATACACAGGCGTACACCCAAGTCGGTGCGTTCAACGTCAATCTGTATCTGCCGGGCATAGCGCAGCGCATTTTCCAGCAAGTTTTGCAGGCAACGGTGCAGCAGCACGCCGTTGGCATAGATCACACCACCGCGGCCGCTAATGGGAAGGCGCTCGTCGGCCGTCGCCAGTTCGGCACACAGGGTGCGTAACAGGCTGTCGATGTCGACCAATTGGCAGGTGTGCTGCTGGGCGCTCTGCAGGTAGTCGAGTACCTGAGCAATCATCTTGTCCATTTGGTAAATGTTCTGTTTCAGGCGCTCACGCTGGGTCTCATCGCTCAGGCGCTCAATGCGCAGGCGCATGCGGGTCAACGGAGTACGCAGGTCATGG
Organism: Pseudomonas sp.; assembly: GCF_030150285.1. Lineage (GTDB taxonomy): Bacteria > Pseudomonadota > Gammaproteobacteria > Pseudomonadales > Pseudomonadaceae > Aquipseudomonas. Next base: position 26,733 of record NZ_JASLGE010000042.1, read on the forward strand.
GACACGGCCGCCAGGAAAAAACTCTGGTCGTTGAGCATTGCGACAATCTGTTGCTGCATGGCATTAAAGGTGCGCGCGGCCTGGCGCACTTCCAGCGGGCCTTCAATGGCCAGTGGTGCCTGGTCAAGGTTATCGCCCAACGCGTGCGCGGCATCACTCAGGCGTTTCAAAGGGCGCAAGCACAGCCGTACCGCCAACCAGCAAATCCCGAACACGCCCACAATCCGCACCACATACACCCGCAAAATATAATCGGCAATCACCGCCCAAGCCGACTCTCCGCTCCAGCCCTGCAACTCGTGCCCTTCGATGCTCAGCCAATGGCCATCTGCCAGAGGTACCACGAAATCCACGTGAGCCGTGGCCGTTTGCAGGCCAAACAGGCTGCGCCAGACCAGCGGTTGACCCTGGGCGTCGGTCAACTCAACCTTTAACACATCGACCAAGGCGTTCTGCCCCAGTTCATACGCCAGCGCCTGATTCAACAGCAAGGTCGTGCGGCGTGCGGCGCGGCGGTTGGCGGGGTGGTTGTCCGGTTTGACGGCCAGGCAAGTGACCGTGTAGTTGGTGGGAGCCACCATGGCCTGCCCCGGCGTGCAACGGTCTTGACCAATCAATTGCGCGGTGCGACTGGCCATCAGCCGCACCGGGGCTTCCAGCACTTGGGCATAGCGCACATCGAACCAGATGCTGCTCGATGACAGCTGAATGGCCAATGTACCGCTGACCAGAATCAGCGTCAGTTGGCCAAACAGGGTTTTGGGCCACAGGCGCTTCACGCCCCGCACGAACCTGTCGCGCACGGGGTTAAACCGTAGCATCCGGGCTGGACACACTCAGCAAGTAGCCTTCGTTGCGCACCGTCACGATCTGAACCGGGCCGTCTTTAAAGTGCTGGCGCAAACGGCTGATGCACATGTCGATTGAACGGTCGTCCGGCGCGTACTCGCGGCCCATGGCACTGAGCGTTAATTGATCGCGGGATAACACACACTCGCGCGCTTCCAGCAGGTCACGCAATACCCTGAAGTCGGAACGCGGCAATGTCAGCGCCTGCCCCTGGGGGGTGTGAAGCAGGCGCTTGGTGTAGTCGAGCCGGTAACCCGAGAACCCTTGCTGCGGGGCCGCGGCTGGCAGTGCGACGGCTTCGAGGCGTTGCTGGCGACGCAGCACCGCCTTGATCCGGGCCACCAGTTCACGCGGCTCGAAGGGCTTGGTCAGGTAATCGTCGGCACCCACCTCAAGCCCGATGATGCGATCGAAGGCAGACCCTTTGGCAGACAACATGATGACGCTCAAGCCGGGCCGCGACTGGAGCTGGCGGCACAGGCTCAGGCCGTCCTCACCCGGCAGCATGACGTCCAGCACCACCAGGTCGACAGGGTGACGCTCCAGCAGCGCCCACATCTCCAGGCCATCGGCAGCCGCCAGCACGTGGTCCCCGTTCTCGCTCAGGTAATCGCACAACAGCTCGCGAATTTCATCGTCGTCATCCACCACCAAGAGCGTTTTGGTCACTGGCAAAGGCTTTGGGGCGGGTGTCGCATGCCGTTCCTTACATTCCATTACAGATCCACACAAACCGACAATAGTGCGCAACGGCGCGATACCTAAAATGCTACCAAACATTATCTGCAAATACGAACTATTACCAATGACTACGCAGGGCATGATGACGGATTTATCACCGCGACGTTTGCTGTTGAACCCTCTGGGCCACCCAAGAGCCCCTCGCCGCCAGGCCGCACTCATGGTGGCCATCAGCCTTAGCGCCATGGTGGGCATGGCCAGCCAGCAGGCGGCGGCCGCTGCGCTTGAACTGGACACCTTGAATGTAGAGGGCACCCTGCCGTCAGCCGATGAGAGCACCGGCCAGCTGGGGTACACCGTCAAGAGCACCACCAGTTCTACAGGCATGAAGCTGACCCCGCGCCAAACGCCGCAATCGGTCACCACCATCACCCAGGCACAAATGGCTGACCGCCAGATCACCAACATCGAGCAAGCGCTGGACAGCGCACCCGGCGTCACCATGAGCAAGTCGGAAGTCGGCGGGCGCACCGAGTACCGGGCGCGCGGCTATCCGATTACCAACTGGAAAATGGACGGCCTGCAGTTTCAAGGCGGTTCGGACTTCAGCGGCGGCGGCAGTTCGCTGAACATGGACCTGTATGAGCGCATCGACATCGTGCGCGGTGCCAACGGCCTGTTGGGCGGCACCGGCGATCCATCCGCTACCGTCAACCTGATCCGCAAACGCCCGGGTTATGAGTTTGGCGGCAGTGCTTATGTCACCTATGGCAGTTGGGACAAGCGGCGCTTGGGCGCTGATCTGAATCTGCCGCTGTCGGAAGATGGCCGCCTACGCTCGCGCCTGGTCATGACCCAAGAAGACGCCAACTCCTTCCGCGATCAACAGTCTGACCGCTCGCGGGCCGCGATGGCCAACCTGGAGTTCGACCTGACGGACGCCACCACTCTCGGTGCGGGCTATCAATACGAGTACTACAAAATCGTGGGTGGCGGCTGGGGGGCCAACATCCCGATCTGGTACGGCGACGGCAGCACCACCAGCCTGCCGCGCAGCACCAACGTGGTGCCGAGCTGGAGTTTCGGCGAATACACCACCCACACCGCTTTCGGCTCGCTGGAGCATCGTTTCGATAACGACTGGACCCTTAACGTGAAAGCGGCGCAAAGCACCACCGACGCGCTGAATCACCGCGGTCTGGCCAAGGTCAACTCGCTGGGCAAGGGCGCATTCGGCGGCTACTGGAACCAGGATGGCACCGGTGCCGTGCTCAACGGTTTGCACAGTTCGACCGACACTACTCAGCAATCGGCGCAAGTCGACGTGACCGGGCCGTTCAGCCTGTTCGGCCGCACCCATCAGGCCATGTTCGGCTACAACGACAGCCGCACCGTCGCCTGGTCGCCTCAGTACACCTGCGACATGTTCGGCACCCATCGCCCTACCGTCAGCTCGCTGGGTTGCCAGTACCGGGCCAACAACGGGCTCCCGATTACCAACTGGCAAGACGGGGTCGATGGTGACTACCGCATGGACGCTTACAAAACCGGCCTGCACAGCAAAACCGTCACTCGCCTCAAAGGCCTGTATGCCGCTACCCGCCTGAGCATTACCGACCCGTTGTCGGTCATCCTGGGCGCCCGTGTCAGCGACTACAGCAGCACAACGGTGTCGAACACCGGTGTGCGCGGCAGTCAACAACAAAACGGCATCGTCACGCCTTACTTGGGCGCGGTGTATGACCTCAATGACACCTACTCGCTGTACGCCAGCTACACCGACATCTTCAGCCCGCAGAGCCAGGAAAGCGCCAGCGGCAACAAGGTCGAACCCATTCGCGGTCAGAGCTATGAGACCGGGATTAAAGGTGAATGGTTTGAAGGCCGGGCCAATGCGCAAATCGCTTACTTTCAGACCCGTCAGGAAAACAAGGCCGTCACGGATGGCGACAACCTGACGCCTACCGGTGCCCAGGCCTATAAGGCAGGCACTGGCGTAGAAACCGAAGGGATCGACCTGGAAGTGTCCGGCGCACTGACCCCCAACTGGAATGTCTATGGTGGCTACACCTACTTGCACTTCATGCGCCTGAACGCCGACGGCCAGAGTGACCCGTCGCACCTGTTCAAGGCCTCGACCACCTATCGCCTGTCCGGCCCTCTTGATCGCCTGACGATTGGCACTGGTGTCACCGCGCAAACCAGCATTCGCGCCACCTCGACCCCGGCGGGCATTCCCACCAACGGCGTGAGCCGCGGCCCGACCGACGTAACCTGGGCAGGCTATGCCGTGTGGAATGCCATGGCCAAATACGACCTTACCGAGGACACCACCGTCACCCTGAATGCCAACAACCTATTCGACAAGACTTACTACACCCGCTACGGCTTCTATGCCGGGGCCATTTACGGTGATCCGCGTAGCCTGTCGTTGACCCTGAGTACTGCATTTTGAGGCCTGAGCCAATCCCTTCCCCAAGGTAAGCCATGCGTCAATGTGCAACTACCGAAGCCCGCCTTATGGCGGGCTTCGTCCATTTGCAAACGGCCAAAAACGCCATGACGGGAACATCACCCTGTCATCAAGGTCGGTTACTTAAATAGCGGGGCCGGCCGCGCCGACGAACTCGTGCAAAAACGCGACATTTTTTGTTGATCTCAACGCACTCACGCCCTAAAGTTCGCGCCGAACATCCATGCTGGAAACGATCCATCCGGCTCAAGTACTGACGACGAGAGAGCAAGCTTTCGGCGGACATGCCTTGGGAAGTAGGCGAACCAAAGTGGGGATACGGAGGATGTTCAGCTGCACCCATTTATTCATGACGTTTGCCATCAGGAGTTCCCTACGCATGTCGATTAAGGTCGAAGACTATTACGCGCGCGAAACCTTTCAAAAAATCAAGGCGTTCGCGGACACCCAGGAAACCCCGTTCGTGGTGATCGACACCGCCATGATCAGCCAGGCCTACGACGACCTGCGCGCCGGTTTCGAATTCGCCAAGGTGTACTACGCCGTCAAAGCCAACCCGGCCGTCGAAATCATCGACCTGTTGCGCGACAAAGGGTCGAACTTCGACATCGCGTCGATCTACGAGCTGGACAAAGTGATGGCTCAAGGCGTTGGCCCTGACCGCATCAGCTACGGCAACACCATCAAGAAGTCCAAGGACATCCGTTACTTCTACGAGAAAGGCGTGCGCCTGTTCTCTACCGACTCCGAAGCCGACCTGCGCAACATCGCCAAGGCCGCCCCGGGCTCAAAAGTGTACGTGCGCATCCTGACCGAAGGCTCGACCACCGCTGACTGGCCGTTGTCGCGCAAGTTCGGCTGCCAGACCGACATGGCCATGGACCTGCTGATCCTGGCCCGTGACCTGGGCCTGGTGCCTTACGGCATTTCGTTCCACGTGGGTTCCCAGCAGCGCGACATCAGCGTGTGGGACGCGGCGATTGCCAAGGTCAAAGTGATCTTCGAGCGCCTGAAAGAAGAAGACGGCATCGTGCTCAAGTTGATCAACATGGGCGGTGGCTTCCCGGCCAACTACATCACCCGCACCAACAGCCTGGAAACCTACGCGCAAGAAATCATCCGCTTCCTTAAGGAAGACTTCGGTGACGACCTGCCAGAAATCATTCTGGAACCGGGCCGTTCGTTGATTGCCAACGCCGGGGTGCTGGTCAGTGAAGTGGTTCTGGTCGCCCGCAAGTCGCGTACCGCGGTGGAGCGTTGGGTGTACACGGACGTGGGCAAGTTCTCGGGCCTGATCGAAACCATGGACGAAGCCATCAAGTTCCCGATCTGGACAGAAAAGAAAGGCGAAATGGAAGAAGTGGTCATCGCCGGCCCGACCTGCGACAGCGCCGACATCATGTATGAAAACTACAAGTACGGCCTGCCACTGAACCTGGCCATCGGTGACCGTCTGTACTGGTTGTCCACCGGTGCTTACACCACCAGCTACAGCGCTGTTGAGTTCAACGGCTTCCCGCCGCTGAAATCGTTCTACCTGTAAGCACCCTCGCGAGTGGCAACCGGTCGCCGGTTGTCACTCAGGTGCCGATAAGGCTTCCATTCGGCGCCGATACGCCGCACTCATCTGCCGGATCTCGGGCACACTGGATTGCTCCAGCGCCACGTGAGCGACCCGCAAAAAATTCAGATTACCGCCTTCCAGCGCACGCTCCAGCCATACCAGGGCTTCATCGACACGGCCGTTTCCGGCCAGTATCGCCGCATGGCTGAATTGCCCCCGAAAATCGCCACCCTCAGCCGAACGCTCGTACCAGGCGTAGGCCGCCTTCAGGTCCTGTGGGCAATGACGGCCCTCTTCCAGGTAACGCCCCAACAAGTTCATCGACTTGGCATGCCCCAGTTCGGCCGCCTGGCGGTATAACAACAGCGCGGTGTTCGGGTTCTCGGTCACGCCTCGGCCAGTTGCCAACAGGTTGGCATAGTTGTACATCGCCCAGTCCAGCCCCGCTTCGGCCGCTTGGCGGTATTCCAGGCTGGCCAGGGTCGCATCCGCCGCCCCGCCCCATCCCTGTTCCCAGCAACGGCCCAGCATATTGCGGGCCATCAAGTGACCGGCATTTGCCGCAATCTGAAACCAGCGCTTGGCCAGTACCGGGTCGCGCTCAATGCCCTTGCCGTCGAGCAGAATCTGGCCCAACAGGGCTTGGGCATCGACCATGCCTTGTGACGCCGCCAGCAAAATGGCTTGCGCGGCCTTCGCCGGGTTTTCGCTCAACATCGCCGTCAATTGCGCACCGTCGAGCCGTTCTTCACGGCGTAGCTGGAAACTCATGGCCTACACCTCGACCCAGCGACGTAACAGGTTGTGATAAGTGCCCGTGAGCTGAATCAGCGAAGGGTGATCCGGCACGTCACGGGTCAGTTGCTGAATGGCGTTGTCCATTTCAAACAATAAGGTGCGCTGGCTGTCTTCGCGCACCAGGCTTTGGGTCCAGAAGAACGACGCAAACCGTGTGCCGCGCGTGACCGCATTGACCTTGTGCAAGCTGGTGCCGGGGTACAACACCATGTCGCCCGCCGGGAGTTTGACCTGCTGCACGCCGTAGGTGTCCTGAATCACCAGCTCACCGCCGTCATAGTCCTCGGGGTCGCTGAAAAACAGCGTGGCCGACAAATCCGTGCGCACCCGTTCGGCACTGCCTTTGGGCTGGCGCACTGCGTTGTCGATATGAAAGTCGAAACTGCCCCCTGCGGTGTAGCAATTCACCAGCGGCGGGAAGACTTTGTGCGGCAATGCGGCGGACATGAACGACGGGGTTTGCCACAGCCGGTCGATCATGGCTGCGCCAATTTCCTTGGCCAGCGGATGACCTTCGGGCAATTGCAGGTTGTGTTTGGCCTTGGCCGACTGAAACCCCGCCGTGATTTTGCCGTCTGCCCATTCGGTTTGCTCAAGCGCTTCGCGGATGCGCTGCACCTCTTCACGGGAAAACAAGCCGGGAATATGCAAGAGCATGGGGGCAGTACCTGATAGCAAGGGGATGGCAATGGTATTGATTCTTATTGATTGTGTAAAACCGTTCTGCGAACGAGAGACGAACACCTGTGAAAAAACCGTAAAGGCAGAGTGTAAAGAATGTAAATTTAGCGCTAATAGTAATGCCTCTCAATTGATAGCCATAATTGTTTGCACTATATTTCGCGGCTCAAATTCTCGGGGAAGGGATCAATTCATGTCGCGCCAGCCACTAAAAATACCTGTCAGCTCACCGCGTTTACTGGCTTCAGCCATTGGTGTTGCGATCACAGCCACCTCCGCCGCCCATATGGCCCAGGCCGCTGAAAACACTGACAGCAAAGCCCAAGGCAAGAGTATTTCGCTGGGCGCGACAACGGTGACCGGTGAGCAGAACCAACAGTCATACCAGGTCGAAAAAGCCAGCTCGCAGAAATACACCGCACCGCTGGTCGACACCCCGCGTTCCGTCACCGTCATCCCTCAACAAGTGCTGCAAGACACCGCAGCCCTTTCATTGCAAGACGCGCTGCGTACCGTTCCAGGCGTGACCTTTGGCGCTGGCGAAGGCGGCAACCCGCAGGGCGACCGTCCGTTCATTCGCGGCTTTGACGCTCAAGGCGACACTTACCTCGATGGCGTGCGCGACGCAGGCGGCCAGACCCGAGAAATTTTCGATATCGAATCCATTGAAGTCAGCAAAGGGCCGAACTCTTCCTTTGGTGGCCGTGGTTCGGCGGGTGGCAGCTTGAACCTGGTGAGCAAGACGCCCAAGCAAGCCGACTTCCTCAACGGCGGCTTCACCTACGGTTCCGACCAGACTCGCCGCTACACCCTGGACGTCAACCGTCAGTTTCTGGAGACCGCAGCGTTCCGTTTGAACCTGATGAGCCACGAACAGAACGTGGCCGGCCGCGAGTCGATTAACTACGACCGCTGGGGCGTGGCACCGTCGCTGACCTTCGGGCTGGGCACGGATACTCGCCTGAACGTGAGCTACTACCACCTGGAAAGCAACGACCTGCCGGACTCGGGCATTCCTTACGGCTATAGCTCCCCAACAGCCACCGCTCACGTGCATGACAAACCGGATGACGGCGGCAACAGCAAAAACTTCTACGGCCTGAAAGACCGCGACTTCCGCAAAACCCGTGTGGACATCAGCACGATTTCGTTCGAACACGACCTGAACGATTCGATGACCGTGAAGAACACCTTCCGCCACGGCAACACGGGCCAGGACTACGTCCTGACTCAGCCGGACGACAGCAAGTTCAACGTCAATAAATACGGCACCGTCTGGCGTCGGGCCAACACCCGCGTTTCAACAACCGAAACCACCACCAACCAGACCGATCTGTTTGGCAGTTTCGACCTGGCGGGCTTCAAGAACACCTACTCCACCGGTATTGAGTTCACCCGCGAAGAAACCCGTGTCAGTGGTTACACTATTTCGCCCAACGCCAACCCCAACTGCACCGTGGATAAAATTGGCAACAGCGGTGGCCAGTGCACCTCCCTGTCCAACCCGAACCCGAATGACGACTGGACCGGCACCAAAACCCGCAACTACAACGGCACCAACACCGTTGGCGTGACCAAAGCGGCTTACGTGTTTGACACCATTGAGCTGGACCCGCAGTGGTTGCTCAATGCTGGCCTGCGTTACGACCAATTCGATACAACCGCCAACACCAACGCGACGACCGGGCGTACCAAAGCCGAGAACAACAGCAACTTCTTCAACTGGCAAACAGGCCTGGTCTGGAAGCCGCTGGATAACGGCAGCGTGTATGTGTCTTACGCCACCTCCGCGAGCCCGCCGGGCGGCGTGGTAGGCGAAGGTGCCGAAGGCAACTCGCTGGTCACACCCGGCAGCAACATCACCAGCGACCTGAAACCTGAAGAAACCGTCAACTATGAGTTGGGCACCAAGTGGGACGTCTTCCATGACCGCCTGTCCTTGACCGCTGCCGTGTTCCGTACCGAGAAGAAGAACACCCGTGTTCTGACCGATTCGTTCACTTACGAGAACGCCGGCAAGTCCCGTGTTGACGGTATCGAGCTGTCAGCAAGCGGCAAGATCACGGACAAATGGCAAGTGTTTGCCGGCTACAGCTACCTGAAAAGCGAGCTGGTTGACCCGGGCCTGAAAGCTACCCGTACCGGTGCGGTGAACACGGGGGCCGTATCGGACAAAGGCAACGAAATGCCAAACACGCCGAAAAACAGCTTCAGCCTGTGGACAACCTATGAAGTCATGCCGAAGCTGACCATCGGTGGCGGTGCCTTCTACGTTGACGAAGTGTACGGCGATACCGCCAACACCGTTTACGTGCCGTCCTACACGCGCTTCGATGCCATGGCCAACTACAAGCTGACCAAGAACATCGACCTGCAACTGAACGTGCAAAACCTGACCGACAAGACCTACTACGACAAAGCCTACGCTTCGCACTTCGCCAGCCAGGCAGCGGGCCGTACCGCCTTGTTGACCACCAGCTTCCACTTCTAAGTCGCAGCGCGTGGCCCCCAGCCCCGGCCCTCCCATGGTCGGGGCTTTTGTGTGTAATCAAACACGGCATACTGCGCCGTGAAGTGTTTAATTGAGCGAGCCAGGCGGTCGTCGTGTTTAAGAAAACCCTGTTTCAACTGCACTGGTTTTTCGGGATAACCGCAGGGTTGATCCTGGCCCTCATGGGGATTACTGGCGCGACGGTGTCCTTTCAGGACGAGCTGATGAACCTGCTCAACCCGTCAGTGCTCAAGGTCGAGAAACTCGACGGCGGTGTGTTGCCCCCGGCCGAGTTGGTGCGCAAGGTCGAGGCCACCGAGGGCAAACAGGTTGCCATGCTGTGGGTCGGTGTCGACAGCGACAGCGCGGCGCGGGTTTTCTTTACCCCGCCTCCCGGTGAACGCCGTGGCCAATTGCGCTTGGTTGACCCGTACACCGGCACGTACCAAGGCGATGCCAGCGGGCAAGGCTTCTTTGACCTGATGCTGCAATTGCACCGTTTTCTGGCCATGGGCCAGAGCGGCCGCCAAATCACCGGGGCCTGCACACTGATGCTGGTGTTCTTCTGCCTCTCGGGCCTGTATTTGCGCTGGCCGCGCAAGGCGCTGAACTGGCGCGCCTGGTTAACCCTGGACTGGGCCAAAAAAGGTCGCAGCTTTAACTGGGACCTGCACGCCGTGGCCGGTACCTGGTGCCTGATTTTTTACCTGTTGGCCGCGCTCACCGGGCTGTCATGGTCTTACGAGTGGTACAACAAAGGCCTGCAAAAACTGTTTTCGGATGCACCCAGCGGTGAGCAACGCAAAGGCGGTCGCGGCCAGCCAGGCCCGGCAGGAGCAGCACCGGTCGCTGATTACGAGGCCATCTGGGCCAGCATCCAGAAAACGGCCGGGCCTGACCTGAGCCTGTACAACGTACGCATGCCGCCCGTCGCGGGCCAACCTGCCAACGTTTTTTACCTGTTGAAAACCTCGCCCCACGAACGCGCGTTTAACCAGATCGTGCTCGACCCGGTGACCGGCGCGGTAAAGAAAGTCGAGCGCTATGACGACAAGACCTACAAGGCGCAGTTGCTGACCAGTATTTACGCGCTGCACACCGGCAGCTATTGGGGCTTGCCAGGGCGCATTCTGGTCATGCTCGCCAGCCTGACCATGCCGCTGTTCTTTATTACGGGCTGGCTGCTGTACCTGGATCGCCGGCGTAAAAAGCGCCAGATCAAACAGGCGCGCCAAGGCCTTGCCAGCGTCGACCGCAGTGGCTCTTCCTGGCTGATTGGTTTTGCCAGCCAGAGTGGTTTTGCCGAGCAACTGGCCTGGCAAACCGCCGGGCAATTGCAGGCGGCCGGCTTGCCGGTACGGGTCCAACCGCTGGCCTCGGTCAGCACAGACGACTTGCAAAAAGCCGACAATGCCCTGTTTGTGGTCAGCACCTTTGGCGATGGCGAAGCCCCCGACAGCGCACGCGGGTTTGAACGCAAGATTCTCGGCCAGCCGTTGAGCCTCAGCGGGCTCAAGTATTCGGTGCTGGCGCTGGGTGACCGCCAATACCCGCACTTCTGCGGCTTCGCTACCCGGGTTCAACAGTGGCTGAGCGAGCGCGGCGCGCAGTCGTTATTCGCGCCGGTGCAGGTCGACAGCGCTGACGCCCAGGCCCTGCATCAGTGGCAACAGCACCTCAGCCACCTGACCGGCGGAGCCCCAACGGCCAACTGGCAAGCGCCGAGTTATGCCAACTGGACCCTGAAGCAGCGCGTGTTGCTCAACCCCAACAGCTGCGGCTCCGAGGTTTACCGGCTGGGGTTGCGAGCGCCTGATGCTCACGCGACCTGGCAGGCAGGCGACCTGGTGGAGGTGATGCCTCGTCAATCGGCCGCTGCGGTTGGGCATTTGCTTGACGGCCTGGGTTTGCAGCCCGAAACCCGCGTACAACTCGACGGTCTGCAAGAAACCCTCGCACAAGCGCTGGCCAGCCGCCAGTTTCCGCACAGCCGCGAACACTTGGTTGGCCTGCACGCTCAAGCGTTGGTCGATGCCTTGATCCCGCTGAATATGCGTGAGTACTCCATCGCCTCTATCCCTGAAGACGGCCTGCTGGAGCTGATCGTGCGCCAGGAACGCCATGCCGATGGCAGCCTGGGGCTGGGCTCGGGCTGGTTGACGGAGCATGCGGCCATCGGTTCCGCCATCAGCCTGCGCCTGCGCCGCAACAGCGGCTTCCATCTGCCGGCCGAACCGCGCCCCTTGATCATGCTCGGCAACGGCACGGGGCTGGCAGGGCTGCGCAGCTTGCTCAAGGCCCGTATCGCCACAGGCGAGTGCCGCAACTGGTTGTTCTTTGGCGAGCGCAATGCCGAGCACGACTTCCATTGCCGCGACGAATTGCAGGGGTGGCTGGCCAGCGGTGATCTACAACGGCTGGACCTGGCCTTCTCGCGGGACCAGGCGCACAAAATCTATGTGCAAGACCGCTTGCGCGAGGCCGCTGTCGAGGTGAAACGCTGGCTGGATGACGGCGCGGCTATTTATATCTGCGGCAGTTTAAAAGGCATGGCCGCAGGTGTGGACCAAGCGCTCAACGACCTGCTGGGGGCCGAAGCCGTGGCCTCGCTCATTGAGCAAGGGCGTTATCGGCGGGATGTGTATTAAGGGCTAACCCTCAACCCAGCCCTCAGGGAGAGGGCCGGGCTTGAGGGGTTGGGTTATGCCTTGGCGGTTTCCAGCGCCATGTCCACCGGCTCAGGCCGTTTGACCACCGCATACACCACCGCCGTCAACAGGCTACCCGCCACAATTGCCAGCAAATACAGCAGCGCATGGTTGATGGCATTCGGGATCAACATCACGAACAGGCCACCGTGCGGGGCCATCAGCTTGCAGCCGAAGTACATCGACAACGCGCCCGTCAATGCGCCGCCCAGGATGCTCGCCGGAATCACCCGCAGCGGGTCTTTGGCCGCAAACGGGATCGCCCCTTCCGAGATAAAGCACAGCCCCAGCACCAGCGCCGCTTTACCCGCTTCGCGCTCGGTCTGAGCAAATTTGCGACGCGCGATAAAGGTCGCGATACCCAGGCCAATCGGCGGCACCATGCCCGCCGCCATGGTCGCCGCCATCGGCGCATAACTCTGCGACGCCAACAGCCCCACCGAGAACGCATACGCGGCTTTGTTGATCGGCCCACCCAAATCCACGCACATCATGGCGCCCAGCAACACTCCCAACAAAATGGCGTTGGTGGTGCCCATGCTGTCGAGGAAGTGAGTGAGGCCTTCGAGCAGGCCCGCCACCGGCTTGCCGACCACGTAGATCATCACCAGGCCGGTAAACAAGCTGGCGAATAACGGGATGATCAGAATCGGCTTCAGCGCCTCAAGGCTCTGCGGCAAGCGCGCGTAGCGGTTGATGGCCTTGGCGCAGTAACCGGCGATAAAACCGGCAATGATCCCGCCGATAAACCCTGCGCCCAGCGTGCTCGCCAACAACCCCCCGATCATCCCCGGGGCCAGGCCCGGACGGTCGGCAATCGAATAGGCGATATAACCGGCCAACAGCGGCACCATCAATTTGAACGCTGCATCGCCGCCAATTTGCATCAAGGCCGCCGCCAGTGTGCCCGGCTCTTTATAGGCTTCGATGCCGAAGACAAACGACAGCGCGATCAGCAAACCGCCCGCCACCACCATCGGCAGCATGAACGACACCCCCGTCAGCAGGTGTTTGTAAACGCCGGTTTTTTCCTGCTTGGCCGGGGCACTGCCGTTCGCAGCGGCGGCTTCCTGACGGCCTTCGCTCAGCGCTTTGTTGAGCGTGGCTTCGGCTTGCTTTAGGGCAACTCCGGTGCCGCAACGGTAAATCTTTTTGCCCGCAAAGCGCTCCGTCGGCACTTCAATATCAGCCGCCAGCAACACCACGTCCGCCTCAGCGATAGCCTCGGCACTGAGCGGGTTGCGAGCCCCCACAGAACCTTGGGTTTCGATCTGAACGTCATAACCCAAACGCTTGGCCGCCTGTTGCAACGCCTCAGCCGCCATAAAGGTGTGAGCCACGCCGGTAGGGCACGCGGTGATGGCGACGATTTTAGGCGCGTGCGCAGGCTTTTGTGCGTCAGCCGCCGGTGCAGGTGCCGTGTAGACCTCAGCTTCCTTGACCCCGCGCAGCAGCACCGCTTCAACATCCTGCAAGGCCTGGGCCGGGGTGCTTTGAAACACCCGCTTGCCCATAAAGCGTTGCATGTCCAAGGGCGTGCTGCTGACCACCAGCACCCATTCAGCCTCATCCAGTGTCGCCCTCGACAGTTGGCGCTCGGGGTGCTTGGGGTCGTGCACTTCAACGCTGGTGCTCCAGCCCTGACGCTGCGCGGCGGCATCGAGCAAGCGGGCGCACAGCACACTGGTCACCATGCCGTTAGGGCAGCCCGTCACAATGGCTAATTTCATGTGTATCCCTCTTATTCTTCTGTCAGAGCGCGGACGTTGACGCCGCTTTCAAGCGTCGTCAGGTGCGCGGTATCGCTGATGCCAAATCCAATCTGGGTAACCGCCATTGCCGCGATGGCGGTCGCCGTGCGCAAGGTGTGCTCCGGGCCATGGCCACTGAGCACGCCATGCACCATGCCCGCCAGCAGCGAGTCACCCGCGCCCACGGTGCTGGCCACACTGACCTTGGGCGGCTGCGCGTGCAGGGCAAACGCCCCGCTAAACCAGTTCACGCCGTCAGCGCCTTGGGAAATCACCACATGCTCAACCCCTTGCGCGTGCAACTGCGCCGCCGCAGCGATTTGGTCGCTTGGGTGGCTGACATCGCGGCCGAGCACCTCGCGCAACTCATCGGTGTTGGGCTTGATCAGCCACGGCCCCGCGCTCAGGCCCTGCTTCAGGGCTTCACCGCTGGTGTCCAGAACGACCTTGAGGCCCAGCGCCTTCAACCGCAGCACCAACGCGCGCAACCAGTGCGGGCTGACGCCTTGGGGCAGGCTCCCGGCCACGATGACCGCCTCATGCTGGCCGGCAATCCGGTCGAGCATGTCCAGCAGCGCCTGCTGGGCCTGCTCGCTGACCACAGGGCCCGGACCATTCAAGTCGGTGACCCGACCGTTGTCTTCGGCCAGTTTGATATTGCTGCGGGTTTCGCCAGGCACGCGAATAAACGCGTCGGCAAACCCCCGACGCTCAAACAGGGCGTCGAACGCCTGCGCGTTGTCTTCGCCCAGAAAACCGCTGACGGTCAGGCTATGACCTAAATCAGCCAATACTTGGGCAACATTGACGCCTTTACCGGCCGCATGGGTCAGCAGGGTCTGGCTGCGGTGAACCTCGCCCGGATTGAGGTGCGCCACACGCACGGTCAAGTCCAGCGCCGGGTTCAGGGTGAGGGTCAGAATTTTGGCCATTAGAGCGCTTCCACCAGGGCACGAACTTCATCCGGGCTGCCCACGCTCAAGGCGTCGGCGGCCAGGGTTTTAAGGCGTTCCAGGCTCAACTCGCGAACCCGTGCCTTGACCTCGGGAATGCTGCGCGCCGAAACGCTCAGCTCATCCACACCCAGCCCGACCAGCACCGGCACCGCCAGCGGGTCCGCCGCCAGCTCACCGCAAACGCCCACCCACTTGCCATGGGCGTGGGCAGCCCGCACGGTGATGTCGATCAGTTGCAACACCGCCGGGTGCAAGCCATCGGCCTGGGCCGACAACGTGGGATGGCCACGGTCAATGGCCAAGGTGTATTGGGTCAGGTCGTTGGTGCCCACGCTGAAAAAATCGACTTCCTTGGCCAGCACCGGGGCCAGCAGCGCTGCCGACGGCACTTCAATCATGATCCCCAGTTGCAAGTCGGCCACCGGAATCTCCAGACGCAGGCGCTCAGTCATGTCACGGGCCGCACGCCATTCGGCCACGCTCCCGACCATCGGAAACATGATGCGTAGCGGGCGGTCATCGGCCGCACGCAACAACGCACGCAACTGGCTTTCCATGATCTGCGGGCGTTGCAATGTCAGGCGAATTCCGCGCACGCCCAGGAACGGGTTTTCTTCTTTCTCGATGGGCCAATACGGCAGCGGTTTGTCGCCCCCCACGTCCAGGGTACGCACCACCAGCGGCCGTCCGTTCAGGCCCTCCAGTACACGGCGGTACTCGGCCTCTTGGGTGGCTTCGTCCGGCACCTGCGAGTGGGCCATGAAAATCAGCTCTGTGCGCAGCAAGCCGATGCCTTCGGCCCCCTGCTCCACCGCGCTGGCAACGCCTTTGCTCTCGCCAATGTTGGCGAACACTTCAACGGCATGGCCATCACGCGTCACCGCCGGCTCATGGCGCCGGGCCGAGGCTGCCTGCAGCCGCGCTTCACGGCTGTCACGCTCCTGGGTGGCGCGCTGCAAGGCCTCGGCATTTGGCGAAACATGCAGACGACCGCGCTGTGCATCGATCAAGAGTTGAGTGCCTGAGGCCAGTAGCAACACTGACTCGCCTGCGCCCACCAACGCCGGAATGCCCAGGGCACGGGCGACGATAGCGCTGTGGGCCGTGGCACCGCCACGCGCAGTCAAAATACCTGCCACGCGGGCCGGGTCCAGACGCGCCACATCCGAGGGACCGACTTCGTCCATCACCAGCACATACGGTTGGTCCGGCTCGGCCGGGGTCTCGACCCCGCACAATTGCGCCAGCACCCGGCGGCCAATGTCGCGCAAATCGGCCGCACGCTCGGCCAGCAACGCATCCTGCAACGATTCCTGCTGCCGCGCCGCCGCCTCGATCACCGCCATCCAGGCGGCTTCGGCGCTTTCGCCCTGCTTGAGGCGGGTATCAACCTCATCGGTCAACTCAGGGTCGTCGAGCATTTCCTGGTGGGTGATGAAAATGTCGCGAATGGCCTTGGACGGGCTGCGCTGAATCAGGCCTTCGATGTCCTCACGCACGTCGGCCAGCGCCTTTTGCAGGCGTTGGCGCTCCAGCCCCGAAGACTCGCCGCGCAACGGGTAGTCCAGTTTTTGCAGCACTTGAATATGCGCCGGGCCGATGGCAATGCCAGGCGACGCCGCAATGGCCGCGATCACACTCCCCGCCGCCGGGGCGGTGAGCACGGCCTCGACATCCGCGACTGTGCTAGCGGGCTCACTGACCGTCGGCAGCGGCTCGACCTCTTCGCCCAAGCCCGCTTCAATGGCGGCCAGAATCGCGGGCAGCGCGTCGGCGGCAATACCCGGTTCAGCCACGAACTCCAAGACCTGCCCACGGCGCGCCCCCAGGCTCAGCAACTTGCTCAGGCTCTTGGCGGACACGGCGGACTCATGCCCGCCGACAATACTGACGCGAATTTCACCCTCAAAGCTTTTCGCCAATTGCGCCAGTATTTTCGCGGGGCGCGCATGCAAACCGTGGGCGTTGGCCAAGGTAATGCGAGCGCTCGGCCAATCCGCTGGCAGTTCGCCGCCCAGTACTTCGAGCACGGCCCGGCGGCTGGTCGCCCGCCCCAGTTCATGGCCACGACCCTCAATCAATAAGGCACACAGGCGCTCAAGCAAGGCCTGATGCGCTTCACCCAGGCTGGCCAGGCAAAACAGGCCGCTAAGCGGCTGGCCCAGGTAGCGAATCGGTTTGTCCGGCGTGACAAAAGCCAGCCCCGGGCGCTTGACCGTTTGCTCGCTGTGCAGCCACCACAGGCCATCACCCAGCGGCAACGCCTCCACTTGTTGCAGCACGGCCGCAAAACCATTGCTGACGCAATCGGCCTGGCGCAACAAACGCGCCCCCCGCCATACCAGTTCTTCAAAATCATCGGCTGACACGCCAAGGCCAATCATCTGCGCATCCAGCGCCAGCTCTTGCGGTGCGCCTTGCAACAATTTGAGCAGAGCTTCGGCGGTACTGGCCCGCCGCAGGGCTTCGCCCAGGTCGGTTTCGCCCAGCGCACGGGTCAACAACTGCAACAACCGCAGGTGCTCATCCGACTTGGCGGCAATACCGATCGCCAGGTACACGATCTGACCATTGCCCCAATCCACCCCGTCGGGAAACTGCAACAAACGCACACCCGTGGTAAACACCAGGTCCCGGGTTTGCGGGGTGCCATGCGGGATCGCAATACCTTGACCCAAAAAGGTTGAACCCTGAGCCTCACGCGCTTGCAAGCCGTTCAGATAACCTTCGGCCACCAAACCATCGGCGACTAGTTGATCAGCGAGTAATTGCAATGCCGCAGACTTATCCACAGCCGTTTGGCCCATGGATATCTGCTCTATGGTGAGCTCGAGCATGCGTTCTCCTTTTCCGGTGCTTGGTGGCACCCGGTATTGTTTTGTATTAAGTCAGCTTAGATCGCTCCCCCCAAAGCGTGGCAGCAGGTGGGTGAAAAGCAGATTGCGATCAGAGGGAATGTCTTTAAATAGGGCGTGCTGAATCGTTTAATCCAGAAAGCATGGCACGTTACTGCATAATCGCTCCCGCTTGAAGCCCAACCTGTCGCTTTGATCGACGTCATCCGGCAGATGTTGCAAAAAAATACAGTGCAAGCAAGGCAGACGATGATCGGCTGCCTTTATCGGTTAGGATTGGCCAAAATGTCGACATGTACTACAAAAAATAAGGAATTATCGGCGTGAAGCTCAGTGATATCGCTCATCTGGCAGGCGTTTCAGTCACCACCGCTAGCTATGTCATTAATGGCAAGGCTGAGCAGCAGCGCATCAGCAGCAGTACGGTCGAACGTGTTCGCGCGGTCGTCGAGGCACACGGGTTCACCCCCAACCCGCAAGCTGCCGGGCTGCGTAGCCGGCACACGCGCACCTTGGGGTTTATCCTTCCTGACCTCGAAAACCCCAGCTATGCGCGCTTGGCCAAACAGTTGGAGCAAGGTGCACGGGCACGCGGCTATCAATTGCTGATCGCCAGCTCCGATGACGCACCGGACAGTGAACGCCAACTGCTGAAACTGTTTCGCGCCCGCCGCTGCGATGCGTTGTTTGTGGCCAGTTGCCTGCCCCCCGACGATGACAGCTATCGCCAGTTGCAAGACCTCGGCATGCCCATCATCGCCATTGACCGGATGATGGACCCCGAGCGCTTCTGCTCCGTGATCAGCGATGACTGCGAAGCCAGCCTGCAATTGACCCGCAGCCTGTTGCAGCCAATGCCGCGGCAAATCGCCTTGATCGGCGCACGCCCTGAATTGAGCATCAGCCAGGCCCGGGCGGCCGGCTTCGAACAGGCCCTGCACGGGTTTGAAGGTGACATTCTGATCGAACACGGTGCCGCCTTTAGCCGCGACTGTGGTCGCAAGCTCATTGATGACCTGCTGGCGCGCCTGGGGCACTTCCCCGAAGCCCTGGTCACCACCTCTTACGTGCTGCTGCAAGGCATGTTCGATGCCTTGCTCGATCACCCGGAGCAAAAGCCGCCACTGCGCCTGGCCACCTTTGGCGATACGCAGTTACTCGACTTTTTGCCGCTGCCGGTCAATGCGATGGGCCAGCAACACCCATTGATCGCCCAAAAAGCCCTGGAGATGGCGTTGGCCGCCATTGAAGAGCAGCGTTACGTGCCCGGTGTCCAGGCGATTGCCCGCACCTTCAAGCAGCGTATCCACCAGGCCTGAGCATGTTACTGATCGACAGCCATACGCACCTCGACTTCCCGGACTTCGACCCCGACCGCGCGCAAGTACTGGCACGCAGCCGGGCACGGGGCGTGACGCGGATGGTGCTGCCGGGGGTTGACCAGCCGCATTGGCCGCAGCTGTGGGCGCTGGTGCAAAGCGACCCTCACCTGTACGCCGCCTTTGGCCTGCACCCGGTGTTCCTTGCACAACATCGCGCTGAACACCTGACAGAACTCAAGGGCTGGCTTGACCGCCTCGCGGGCCACCCGCAACTGTGCGCCGTAGGCGAAATCGGCCTCGACTACTTCTTGCCCGAACTGGACCGCCAGGCGCAACAACACCTGTTCGAAGCCCAACTGCAACTCGCCGCCGACGCTCAGTTGCCGGCCTTGCTGCATGTGCGACGCAGCCATGCTCAGGTCATTGCCACCTTAAAAAGAGTGCGTGTAAGACGCGGCGGGATCATCCACGCCTTTGCGGGCAGCCGCGAAGAAGCGCGTGAATACATCAAGCTGGGGTTCAAACTGGGGTTGGGGGGTGCCGCGACCTGGCCGCAAGCGTTGCGGTTGCGCAAAGTGATTGCCGACCTGCCGCTGGACGCCATCGTGCTGGAGACCGACTCGCCGGACATGGCCCCCGTCATGTACCCCCACCAGCGCAACAGCCCGGAACACCTGCCGGATATTTGCCGGGCGCTGGCCCAAGTGCTGAGCTGCAGCCCGGAGCAATTGGCCGAGATCACAACCGCCAATACCTGCGACGTGTTTGGCTGGTCTGCCTGAAAAGATCGCGAGCAAGCTCGCTCCTACAAGGCATGCTTTTGATCTGGCTTTTGATCCAAGGGCCCCCTTAAACCATGCTGGCCGATCGCAGGTTTTGCGCAGTGGGTAACCCGGCAGGACGCCGGGTTAGCCGCGACACGGCCAAGGATGGCCGATCGCGGCGTGCCCACGGAGCAAGGCCTGTGGTGAGGGCATGCCGAGCCACAGCGAGGCACCGAGTGGTAGGG
>NZ_JASLGE010000088.1 GCF_030150285.1 Pseudomonas sp.
GACGTCTACTTCTGCCATCACTTTTTGCGAACTATCGACGTGAACAAGCCAGATTACGGTTCATAATGTGTCCACTATGTCCCCGCACATGTGTCAACCATGTGTCCGGTCTGTACAGCTTTTCAAAGTGGCACGGCGTAAAGCCGGAACCTCAAGTGGCCGTGACCGCAGCAATGGATAGGATTGCTGAACGACAGTGCGGCGTTACAACGCTTTTAAAGATCAAAAGATCGCGAGCAAGCTCGCTCCTACGCGCGTGTTTTTGATCCAAGGGGCCCCTTAAACCGCGCTGGCCGAACGCAGCAAGGCCTGTAGGAACGAGCTTGCTCGTGATCTTTTGATCTGGCTTTTGATCCAAGGGCCCCCTTGAACCGCTGAACGACAGCGCGGCGTCGAAGACGGGGCGGCCCCTCCTACAGGGGGGGCTAAAACGAGCGTACGATCTTGCCCAGGGTTTCCATGGCTTTTTCGCAGGCGGCATCCCAGGGGCTGCCATAGTTCAGGCGGATGCAGTTGCGAAAGCGCTGGGTCGCGGAAAATATCGGCCCCGGTGCAATGCTGATGCCCTGGGCCAGGGCCATCTGGAACAGTTTGAGCGAATCGGTGTGTTCCGGCAGTTCCAGCCATAGAAAGTAACCGCCCGCCGGTTGACTGACGCGGGTCTGGGCCGGGAAATAACGGGCAATGGCCGCCAGCATGGCGTTTTGCTGTTCTTCCAGCGCATCGCGTAATTTGCGCAGGTGCCGGTCATAGCCACCGTGCTGCAAGTAGTCAGCAATGGCGGCCTGGGCGGGCATCGACGCACACAGCGAAGTCATCAACTTCAGGCGCTCGACCTTTTGCGCGTAACGGCCCGCTGCCACCCAACCGATGCGGTAGCCGGGTGCAAGGCTTTTGGCGAATGAGCCGCAGTGCATCACCAACCCTTCAGTATCAAATGCCTTGGCCGGTTTCGGCGCGTGCTGGCCGAAGTACAACTCGGCGTACACATCGTCCTCGATCAAGGGCACCTGGTGCTCACGCAACAGCTCCACCAGTGCCTGCTTTCTGGCCTCGGGCATGGTGGCACCAATGGGATTCTGGAAGCTGGTCATGCACCACACGGCTTTGACCGGGTAGCGCTCCAGGGTTTGGGCCAGCACGCCGAGGTCAATGCCATCGCGGGGGTGTACCGGAATTTCCACCGCCTTGAGCTTCAGGCGCTCCAGTACTTGCAGGCAGGCATAAAACGCCGGAGCTTCGATGGCCACCAGGTCGCCGGGTTCGGTGACGGCTTGCAGGCACAGGTTCAGGGCTTCGAGCGCGCCGTTGGTGATCAGCAGTTCTTCCATCGGCAGCATCAACCCGCCCACCATGTACCGCAAGGCGATCTGGCGGCGTAGTTGAGGATTGCCAGGGGACATGTCCGTGACCACCATGTGCGGGTCCATTTCACGGCTGGCGGTGGCCATCGATCGGGCCAGCCGTTGCAGCGGGAACAGCATGGGGCTGGGGAACGCCGAGCCGAATGGCACGGTGTGCGGGTCTTTGATCGAATTGAGCACCGAGAACACCAGCGCGCTGACGTCCACTTGGGTGGATTCAGTCGTGTGGCTGACCACCTCGGGTTCGGGAAACGGGCTGGGCGCATGCACGTTAACAAAATAGCCCGAGCGCGGTTTGGCGCGGATCAGGCCGCGACGCTCCAGCAAGTAATACGCCTGGAACACGGTGGACGGGCTTACGCCATACGTCTGGCTGGCGTAACGCACTGACGGCACACGCTGGCCGGGGCCGAGTACGCCGCTGCGGATCAGTTCGGCAATGTCGTCAGCGAATTTTTCATAGCGTTTCATAAAAGCTCTCGGAGGACCCTGTAGGAGCGAGCTTGCTCGCGATCTTTTGATCTTTTTAAGCGATCGCGAGCTCGTTCCGGGTGTGTAGGTCAACGATTCAACGGTGCCACAAAACGGCTCTTGGCCACACTGCGCACGGTAGGGTCGTCGGTGTCGGTGACGACAAACTCAATGGTTTGCGAACTGCTCTGAGGCCGGTCTGCCAGCAGTGCTACGGACACCGGCACATCGGCAATTTCGCCGGGGGCCAGGGTCAGCTCGGTTTTGCCCTGCAGTTGATAGCCTTCGCCGTCTCGCAGCGACACGCGGTACTGCTGAGGTTCCTGGGTTTTGTTGATGATCTTGAGACTATAGATGTTCTCGATCTGCCCTTGGCTGTTTTCACGGAACAACCCGCGGTCTTTGATCACATCCAGTGACACCATTGAGCGCTGATTCAGGGCAAGCACCAACGCGCCGATCATCACCCCCAGCACCAGGGTGTAGCCGATCAGGCGTGGGCGCAGCAGGTGCGTCTTGCCGCCCTGCAATTCGTGTTCGGAGGTGTAGCGCACCAGGCCACGGGCATAACCCATTTTGTCCATCACTGAATCACAGGCATCCACGCAGGCGGCGCAGCCGATGCATTCCATTTGCAAGCCGTCGCGAATATCGATGCCGGTAGGGCAGACCTGCACACACATATAGCAATCGATGCAGTCACCCAGACCCGTCTGTGCCGGGTCAACGCCACGCTTGCGCGGGCCACGGTTTTCGCCACGGGCCACGTCATAGGAAATGGCGAGGGTATCTTTGTCGAACATCACGCTCTGGAATCGCGCATACGGGCACATATGCATGCACACCGCTTCGCGTAGCCAGCCGGCACTGAGGTACGTGGCCCCGGTGAAAAACAACATCCAGAACAGGCTGACACCGGCGATTTCCAGGGTCAGCAGCTCGCTGGCCAGCGAGCGGATAGGGGTGAAATAGCCGACGAAGGTCAGGGCGGTCATCACGCTGATGGCCAACCACAGCGTGTGCTTGGCGGTGCGGCGCAGGAGCTTGTTGGCCCCCCACGGTGCCGCCTGCAATTTGATGCGCTGGTTTCGATCACCTTCCGTGACCTTTTCACACCACATAAACAGCCAGGTCCAGGTGCTTTGCGGGCAGGTGTAACCACACCACACCCGGCCGGCAAACACCGTGATTGCAAACAGACCAAAGGCGGCAATGATCAGCAGCGCGGACAACAGGATGAAGTCCTGAGGCCAAAAGGTGGCCCCGAAAATATGGAATTTGCTCTCAGACAAGTCCCAGAGGACTGCCTGGCGGCCGTCCCAATTGAGCCAGACGGTGCCAAAAAACAGTAGAAACAGAAAACCCGTGCCCACGATTCGAAGGGTACGGTACAGGCCGGTGTAGCTGCGGGTGTGGATCACGTTGTCGCTGGACTTGTTTATGATTTTTGCAGCGCTCGGGCGAGGCGCTTCAAAGGATTCAAGTCTCTGGACGGGAATCTGCTCGCTCATGGTCTTTCGCTCATCAACTTCCATCAGGTCAGGGCACTATGGCGTGCAAACTGTTTGCATAACAGGCTCAGGTATTTTATTAAAAACCAGATCAGATGCTTTTTGGCCTTCGCCTGCGACAGCCTGTCGCAGCCTCGCCAGGCCGCGGATTTAGCGTGATGGCTGCCAGTCTCACCGGGGCACGGTGTTGGCATTGATCGAGGTCAATCAATTAACCGAATCACGCACTGGCAAGCGGTTCTGTTCAAACGCGGGACAGGCGCGCCAGACGCTGCGCGGCCTCATGGGCGGGCCGGGCGGCGGACAGTCGGACATACAAGGTGCAGGCGGCACAAGGTTTTCCGGGTGGTGAACAATAATGCCGGGCGGCACTGCTGGAGTAAGACAGCACGCCGTTTCATTGTTGTTGAAAGTTGGATCCGTTATGACGTGGTCGGACGCAGGGAGGCAATTGAAAGTCTGAAAGAGGCGGAGTTTTAAAGTATTCAAGACAGATTAAAATGGTTTTAGAAGGTTTTATAAAGTTTAAAATTGTTCGAGTTTTCAGGCGTTTTCATTATTAACAGGTATTCTCTATTCAAGCGCCGTGCAGCGGCGTCAGCGGCACATAATTCGCTGATTTAAAGAGGTGTGATAAACGGTCAGCTATTATTGTCATAGTTTCGCTCAAGCCTCAGTGAATACGCCGCGATGCAGGATGAATATCGGAATTTAAAAATAAAAAGTTTGAACTTTCACACGCGTGGCGTGCTCGGATTCGGGTTCGAGGATGTGCGCCCAACAAATGCAGTGTGTGAAGAATGTCATATTTGAAAGGTTAACTGAGGTGGGGAGAGCTGCCATGACGGTTGAATTGTGGCAATTAGCGAGTGGGGAGGCTGTGCAACTGCAAAGCAGTTGGGGGGCTCAGAGTATTGTGATTGATCAGATAGAGCCCGTGATTAACGGGGGCGCATCCTTTGCGCAGGCGCGTCTGGGTGACGTCGTCCAGGTCAGTTGTTCGGTGTTCGCCCAGGGTGCACCTTTGGCGGTTCTTGCGCGTTGGCGGCATGTCGACTGCGGCGAGTGGAACAGTGTGTACCTGTCGAGTGCGCCAGACGGGCTGTGGCAGGGGCAATTTTGTGTCGAACGTGCGGGTTTGCACGTGTTTTGCATTGATGCCTGGGTGGATCAATACGCAGGCCTGTGCCTAGAGCTTAATCGCAAGTATCGGGCGGGAGATCCGGTCAACGAGATGATTGAGTCGGGGATCAACCAAGTGCTCTGCGCCGCGCACCGCTGGGAGGGCGCAGACCAGCAACCGCTGTTGCTTAAGCTGTATGAGCGGTTGGCCGGAGTGTCGGAGGAGCAACAGATTGTTGCCTTGATGCACGAAAGCAGTGCAGCGTTGATGCGCGATACCCAAGAGCGAACGTTCCTGGCTTTGAGCCCCGAGTTTTCGTTGTTTGTCACCTAACCTTCGCCGCACGGAGAGCCGCATGAGTGCAAGCAGAGCATCCGCAACAAGCAAGGACTCACGGCGACTCGCGACTGACGATGTAAACGCCTTGATCAAGGCAGAACACCCCGACCCCTTTTCCGTGTTGGGGCCTCATGCGCAGGCTGAGGGCGGGCAGGTGATCCGGGTTTATTTGCCGGGCGCGGTCAGTGTCAAGGTGCTGGCGCGCAATGGCGGGGACCTGCTGGGAACCCTTGAGTGCCTGCAGGCACCGGGCTTGTTTGCCGGCTACTTTGCGGCTGTGCAGCCTTATGCGTTGCAGATTGACTGGGGGGGTGTCGAGCAGATCAGCGAAGACCCTTACAGTTTTGCGCCGCTGTTGGGCGAGATGGATTTGTATTTGTTTGGCGAGGGCAACCACCGTGATCTGAGTCATTGCCTGGGCGCGCAATTGATGGCGGTGGAGGGCGTGCCTGGCGTGCGTTTTGCCGTGTGGGCACCGAATGCTCGACGGGTGTCCGTGGTAGGCGATTTCAACGGTTGGGACGGCCGCCGTCACCCCATGCGCCTGCGCCATCCCAGTGGGGTCTGGGAAGTGTTTGTGCCGCGTCTGCCGGCGGGCGAAGCCTATAAGTACGAAGTGCTGGGCGCAGAGGGCATATTGCCCCTGAAAGCAGACCCGGTGGCGCTGGCCACGCAGTTGCCGCCGGATACCGCGTCACGGGTTGCCGCGCCGCTGAGCATTGACTGGCAGGATGAAGGCTGGCTAAAGGCACGGGCCGAGTTCCAGCGCAGAGAGGCCCCGCTGTCCATTTACGAACTGCATGTGGGGTCGTGGCAGTGCGAAGAGCAGGATGACAGTGAGGTGTTGCGCCCGTACACGTGGGCCGAGCTGGCGACCCGCCTGATCCCCTATGTTCAGCAGTTGGGGTTCACCCACATTGAGTTGATGCCGATAATGGAGCACCCGTTTGGTGGCTCCTGGGGCTACCAACCGCTCTCGCAATTTGCCCCCAGCGCCCGTTACGGTTCGCCCGATGATTTTGCCGCGTTCGTCAACGCCTGCCATGTGGCGGGCATTGGCGTCATTCTGGATTGGGTGCCCGCGCATTTCCCCAACGACACGCACGGCCTGGCCCAGTTCGATGGCACGGCGCTGTATGAATACGCCAACCCGCTGGAAGGTTTTCATCAAGACTGGAACACCTTGATCTACAACCTGGGCCGCACCGAGGTACATGGCTTTATGCTGGCCTCGGCGCTGCATTGGCTCAAGCATTTTCATGTCGACGGGCTGCGGGTCGATGCGGTCGCCTCCATGCTGTACCGCGATTATTCGCGCAAGCCTGGCGAATGGATCCCCAACCGTGACGGCGGGCGGGAAAACCTCGAAGCCATTGATTTTCTGCGTCACCTCAATGACGTAGTGGCCCTGGAAGTGCCCGGTGCGCTGGTGATCGCGGAAGAATCCACTGCCTGGCCGGGCGTGACCCAAGGCACCGCGGAGGGCGGGCTGGGTTTTTCCTGGAAATGGAACATGGGCTGGATGCACGACTCGCTGCATTACATCCAGCAAGATCCGGTTTACCGCGCCCACCATCACCACGAGCTCAGCTTTGGCCTGGTATATGCCTGGAGCGAGCGTTTTATCCTGCCGATCTCCCACGATGAAGTGGTGCACGGCAAGCATTCACTGATCGACAAAATGCCTGGTGATCGCTGGCAGAAATTCGCCAACCTGCGGGCCTACCTGAGCTTTATGTGGACCCATCCGGGCAAGAAACTCCTGTTTATGGGGTGCGAGTTCGGTCAATGGCGCGAGTGGAATCACGACCAGCAATTGGACTGGTACTTGCTGCAATACCCCGAACATCAGGGCGTGCAGAAGTTGGTGGGGGATTTGAACCGCCTGTACCGAGAAATTCCGGCGCTGCATGAGCAGGACGATATTGCCCAAGGCTTTCAATGGCTGATTGGCGACGATGCCACCAACAGCGTTTACGCCTGGTTGCGCTGGAGCAAGGCCAAAGAGCCGCTGCTGGTGGTGGCCAACTTCACCCCGGTGCCCCGCGAAGCCTACCGTATTGGCGTGCCATTGCCAGGTACTTGGCACGAGGTCTTCAACAGCGACGCGGGCCTGTATGCCGGGTCCAATTATGGCAATGGCGGTGGCGTGATTGCGGAAGGCCTGAGTAGCCACGGCCAGCCGGCATCGCTTGCGCTGAACCTGCCGCCCTTGGGTGTATTGGTGTTGCGGCCCGAGGGGTGATGCGCTGAAGGTCGCGATCGTAAACCCTGAATCCCGGGTCAGGCAGGTATACCGCGTGGCCTGGCTTTACGACGACTGCGTCGCCGGACGTAGCCTCGTTCTACTCGTCAACTGCTACAGGGGTAGTCGCTGCCGATCGGGAAGATGCCCCGGGCTGCTGTTGTTTCAGTGTGAATGCTGAAGGCAGCTGGCGCACCGGGTACCTATCCGTTTTCGGGGTTTAACCGGTGCATCGGTTTCGCTTTTACAGCGAGTCCCTTTTGTCAAACAGCCACAAAAGGAACCAAAAAGGCCTTG
>NZ_JASLGE010000010.1 GCF_030150285.1 Pseudomonas sp.
TGGTGACGGGGATGGGAGATGACATGCACATGCCTCCTTGAAAATGGGAGCGCAAAAAAACAACGGTAGGCGCGAGCACGCCCGCGCCTACCGTTGTTTTTTTGCGCTCCCATTTTCAAGGAGGCATGTGCATGTCATCTCCCATCCCCGTCACCATCCTCAGCGGTTTTCTCGGTGCCGGTAAAACCACTTTGTTGCGTTACCTGCTTAAAGCCGAACACGGGCTGAAAATTGCCGTGATCGAAAATGAATTCAGCGATGCCGGTATCGACACCCAACTGCTGGGCGACGAGCCGGTGCAAGTCATGACCCTGGCCAACGGCTGCGTGTGTTGCACCATTCACACCGACCTGACCAAAGCCCTGTACCTGCTGCTTGAGCGGCTGGACAGCGGCGAAATCGCCTTTGATCGCTTAGTGATCGAATGCACTGGCCTGGCCGACCCAGCCCCGGTGGCACAAACCTTCTTTATTGATGAAGAGTTGCGTGAGCGCTATTTACTGGACGGCATCATCACGTTGGTCGATGCGGCGCACGCCGACGTGCACCTGAGCCAAACCATCGCCCAGGCGCAAATTGGCTTTGCCGACCGCCTGCTGGTGAGTAAGCGTGATCTGGTGGATGACGCAGCGTTTGAGGCGTTGAGCCAGCGTCTGACGCGCATCAACCGCCGTGCACCGATTCGCGTGGTTGAACACGGCAAAATCGACCTGGCGCAACTGCTGGATGTGCGCGGGTTTAACCTGAATGCCGACCTGGGCGGCGGCTTGAGCTTGCGCCCGGTGCAACCGGCGGCAACGGTCGACCGCATCTCCAGCCTGGTGTTGCGCACCGACAAACCGCTGGATATCGACAGCCTCAGCGCGTTTATGAACGAGCTGCTCGAGGACCACGGCAAACAACTGCTGCGTTACAAAGGCGTGCTGAGCATCGCAGGCGAAGAGCGCCGGTTGGTGTTCCAGGGCGTGCTCAAATTGTACGGCTTTGACTGGGACACCGAATGGGCCGAAGGCGAGGCCCGTGAAAGCGTGATGGTGTTTATTGCCGATGACCTGCCCGAGGCCAAGATTCGCGAAGGGTTTGCACAACTGACCCTTTAATACAGAGGGTGTGCACGCCCACGAAATTGCGGGATGTTTCGCACAGCTTTGCCAATTGCTGAGGCTGCAGTACCGCGCCTATGGTCAGCGCTCGCCCAAATGGGTGACCGGGTTTGGCGACGAAGTGGGCGGTTTGCAGCCGACCTGACCCGTTCACTGTAGGAGCGAGCTTGCTCGCGATCTTTTGACCTTCAGAATCAAAAGATCGCGAGCAAGCTCGCTCCTACACGATGGCACGCATCAGTTCATCGGTAGTGCTTGCACCCACAAAAAAGCCCGGCTCAAGAGCCGGGCTTTTTGTTCAGCCAGTTACACTCAGTTGCCGTAAACAGGCAGCTTTTTGCAGATGGCTTTTACTTTTTCGCGAACAGCATCAATCACGGCTTCGTTGTTGATGTCATCCAGGATGTCGCAGATCCAGCCCGCCAGCTCTTTACACTCTTCAACTTTGAAGCCGCGAGTGGTCACAGCCGGTGTGCCGAAGCGCAGGCCCGATGTAACGAACGGGGAGCGTGGGTCGTTCGGCACGGAGTTTTTATTCACGGTGATGAAGGCTTTGCCCAGTGCGGCGTCAGCGTCTTTACCGGAGATGTCTTGCTTGATCAGCGACAGCAGGAACAGGTGGTTTTCAGTACCACCCGATACCACGTCAAAACCGCGCTCGATGAACACCGACGCCATGGCCTGGGCGTTTTTCACCACTTGTTGCTGGTAAACCTTGAACTCAGGTTGCAGGGCTTCTTTGAAGCACACGGCTTTACCGGCGATTACGTGTTCCAGCGGGCCACCTTGGGAGCCTGGGAAAACAGCTGAGTTCAGCTTTTTCTCGATCTCAGGGTTGGCTTTGGCCAGGATCAGGCCGCCACGCGGGCCGCGCAGAGTTTTGTGCGTGGTGGTGGTGACCACGTCAGCAAATGGAACCGGGTTCGGGTACACGCCAGCCGCGACCAGGCCGGCTACGTGGGCCATGTCGACGAACAGGTAAGCGCCCACTTTGTCAGCGATGGCACGGAAACGCGGGAAGTCGAGGATCTGCGAGTAGGCAGAGAAACCGGCCACGATCATTTTTGGCTTGTGTTCAACGGCCAGGCGCTCAACTTCGTCGTAGTCGATCAGGCCGTTGGCGTCGATGCCGTACTGGATGGCGTTGTACAGCTTGCCCGAGGACGAAACGCTGGCACCGTGGGTCAGGTGACCGCCATGGGCCAGGCTCATGCCCAGGATGGTGTCGCCAGCCGACAGCAGGGCCAGGTAGACAGCGCTGTTGGCCTGGGAGCCGGCGTGTGGTTGAACGTTGGCGTAATCAGCGCCGAACAGTTCTTTGGCACGGTCGATGGCCAGTTGTTCAACCACGTCTACGTATTCGCAGCCGCCGTAGTAACGCTTGCCCGGGTAACCTTCGGCGTATTTGTTGGTCAGTACCGAGCCTTGAGCTTCCATCACCGCTGGGCTGGTGTAGTTTTCCGAAGCGATCAGCTCAATATGTTCTTCCTGGCGCTGAGCTTCTTGCTCCATGGCGGCAAAAAGGTCGGCGTCGAACTTGGCAAGTGTCAAATCACGGCTGAACATGGCGGTCCTCAAGGATCGGGGGGCAGAAAAGGAGGGCATTCTAACTCAATGGCTTTTATCTGGCATATGAAAGGCAATCATGTCGCAGACAAGTGGTGTTCAGGTCAATTGAAGGCGGGCAAGGCGTCCTGGCTAAACTGGGCTTCAAATTGCCGAGCCGGCATGGGGCGCCCGAACAGGTAGCCCTGCACTTCGTCACAGCCGTGCTCGCGCAGGAACTCAAGCTGTTCGTAGGTTTCGACACCTTCGGCGATCACCGCCAGGTTCAAGCTGTGGGCCATGGCAATAATGGCACGGGCAATTTGCGCATCTTGCTCACCGCACGGCAGGCCATCGACAAACGTGCGGTCGATTTTCAACACGTCAATCGGGAACTGTTTGAGGTAGTTGAGCGACGAGTAGCCGGTGCCGAAGTCGTCGACGGCAATGCTCAGGCCCAGGTTTTTCAGGCTGGCCAGAATTTGTAGGGCTTCACTGACTTCGCGCATCAGAATGCTTTCGGTCAGCTCCAGCTCCAGGCAGGCGGGGGACAGCCCGGTGAGCTTCAGGATGTTGGCAATCCGCGTGCCCAATTGGCCGTCCGAAAATTGCCGCGCCGAGATGTTCACGGACACTTTTGGCACCCGCACTTTGGCCTGATGCCAGTGTTTGAGCTGGCGACAGGCTTCGGTCAGAACCCAATCACCGACATCCACCACGAGCCCCAGCTCTTCGAGTACCGGAATAAAATCACCGGGCGGCACCAGCCCGCGACGCGGGTGGTTCCAGCGCAGCAGGGCTTCTACGCCGGTCAGGCGCTTGCCGTCGCCACTGAACTGCGGCTGATAAAAGAGGATGAATTCCTGCTGTTCCAGCGCATGGCGCAGGTCGCTTTCCAATTCCAGGCGCTCCAGTGCGCTGGCGTTCATGTCGGCCTGATAGAACTGGAAGTTGTTTTTACCGCGCTCCTTGGCGT
This sequence comes from Pseudomonas sp., assembly GCF_030150285.1. Lineage (GTDB taxonomy): Bacteria > Pseudomonadota > Gammaproteobacteria > Pseudomonadales > Pseudomonadaceae > Aquipseudomonas. Next base: position 3,625 of record NZ_JASLGE010000010.1, read on the forward strand.
GGTACATCGCGGTGTCGGCGTTTTTCATCAGTTGGCTGAGTTCATTGCCGTCCTGAGGGCTCAGGGCGATGCCAATGCTGGCCGTGACAAAAAACTCGCGGCTTTCCAGCACGAACGGTTGCACCAGGCTGGCCAGAATGTGCTCGGCCACACTGATGGCCCGGTTCAAGGCAATTTGGCGACTGGCCCCCGGTTGCAATAACAAGGTGAACTCGTCGCCGCCCATACGCGCCACGGTATCGTCATCATCGACGCAGGCCAGCAGCCGAATGGCCATGTCTTTGAGCATGCGGTCGCCTGCGGCATGTCCCAACGAGTCATTGATCGGTTTGAAGCGGTCGAGGTCGAGGAACATCAGCACCACCCACGACTTGTTACGCTCGGCCTGCAGCAGCGCCGTGTGCAGCCGGTCCTGGAACAGGGTGCGGTTGGGCAAGTGGGTCAAGGCATCGTAATAGGCCAACCGGTGGATGCGCTGCTCGCTGGCCTTGCGCTCACTGATGTCACTGAAGAAACACACGTAACTGGCCAGGTCGCCTTCATCGTCTTGCACCGCGGTAATTCCAACCCAGGCCGGGTAATGCTCGCCGCTGCGGCGCTTGAGCCACACTTCGCCTTCCCAGGAGTTGTGCTGGTTCAGTTGTTTGATGATGTAGCGAAGGTGCGCCTGTTGCTGCGCGTCGGCCGTGAGCATGCTTGGCAACTGGTCCAATACCTGCGACACGGCGTAACCGCTGACCCGGCTGAAGGCTTCATTAGCCTGGACGATATAACCGGCCGGGTCGGTAATCAGAATGGCCGAGGTGGAATGTTCGAATACGGTGGCGGCCATACGCAGGTCTTTTTCGGCACGGCGCTGTTGGCTGATATCACGGCCCACGCCAAGGATGCCTTCGAACCTGTCGTTTTCATCCCACACCAGCACCAGGCGCAGTTCGATGGGAACCTTGCGGCCGTCGGCCCTCAAGCAGTCGAGCAGGAACAGTTGGTTTTGCATCTGAATCCGCAGCATCGCCAGTTGTTCGGCGTTGTTCAGCGCCGCATTGAGCCGCTCCACGAGGCTGTAGATCCCGGCCAGTTGCTGCGGGTTGGCGATGGTCGATTGCCAGCCGTTGTCGAGCACCCACTGCGCGTCATAACCCAGGACGGTCTGAACCGACGGGCTGACATAGTTCAGGCGTAACGTGCTGTTGGTCGAGAAAATCACATCGCTGATGCTTTCGGCCAGCATCCGGTAGCGTTGTTCGCTATCGCGCAACGATTCGCTGGCTTCGATCTGGTCGGTTATATCCTTGGCCACACCGACAATCCGTGAGGTGTGATCGCCGGTTCCTCGGGCCAGTGCCTGCTCACGAATGTCAAAATGGCGCCACACGCCACTGCGATCGCGAAACCGCAATTGGCATTGCAGGCCTTGACGATACCCGCCATTGCGTTGTTGCTGGCGCAGTTGGTGATAGTGCTCGGCGTCTTCGGGGTGAAGCAGCAGTTCCCAGAAATAAGCGCCCATTTGCTGCAGTTCTGCAACGTTATAGCCCAGAGTCTGGCCAAGGTGATGGTTACTGAAAATGATCCGTTGGCTGATGACATCTTGCACGTACAGGTGGTCGGGCACGGTGCGTACAACATCAGACCAAAAACTTTCGCGCTCTTGCAGGGACAATTCGATGAGTTTGCGGTTGGTAATGTCGCTAAGGCTCAGGATAACGGCGTGATAGTCCTCACGCGCCTCGGGCAGGCGTAGCACCAGCCACAGGTGCTGATCGTGGCCTTGTTCATCGACCAGTGTGATTTCCAACTCCAACTGTTGCTGTTTATTAAGCAGGGCGTTGACCAGTTGATAGCCAATGGCCGAGCTGTTGTTTGGGCAGCCACTGATCAACTTGAGCCATGTCCCCTCTCCCGAGCCAACCCCCAGCAGTTGCAAGGCGACTTGATTGACTTCACTGATGCGCAATTGCTCAAAGAGTTGGCGCCGATGATCGGGATTACTGTCGAGCCAGTGCGTGAGCGCTTCGCTGTTGTGAATGTTTTCGCGATCGAGAAAGCCCGGCAAATGGGACAGGTCCAGCACGCACAAGGCAACGCCCGTGCTTTCAAAAATGTCGTGATAACGGCGGCGGCCTTCGTGCAACTGGCGTTGGCGGCGGCGCATATTCAGCAACGTAATAATCGGCAGCACTGAAAACAGTACGCCCAGCACACATTTGCCGATCAGGGCGGGCAACAATTCCTCCACGGCCTTGCGGCTATTAAACAGCCCGCGCAGTTGCCAGTCGCTGTGGCGCAAGGGGGTAAGCAGCACGGTGTCGGTCAGGTCCGCGGGCGTCAGTGTACTCACCGGTGTGGTCGGGGTGAGGCTGCGGCTAAGCACTTTGCCAGTGGCGGTGTTTTCGATCAGCCATTGGGGCCGATTACGGTTGACCGTTTGACGGGTCAGGTTGTGCAGCAGGTCAGGGTTCATGCGCAGCAGCCAATAGCCATTGGCCGTACTGCCGGGTTGGCGCAGCAGCAGGTAGACGATGCTCGCGTTTTGATTATTGGCGTAATAGTAGTCGTCGACGGTACCGAGTGCGGGTGCGTTTCTGATCCAGTCGGCCAGAAAGGCGGCGTCGGCGCTGATGCCCGCGCTGTCGAACAGCACATCCCCGGTACGGTTTAGCAACGCGAGGCTTTGCAATGACGGCAGGAATGGGCGCAGTCGATCAACCTGTGCGGTGTGTGGGTCGTTCGGTGGCTGCCGTTCGTCGGAGGCTAGCAGTCTGAGGGCGGTTTCAGCCCGAAGGGCCATGCTCAGGTTGATGTGGTCAGCCAAGTCAGCGCTGTAATCGAGGCTCGATTGACGCTCCTGGTGAAGTGTTTCCTGGAACTGTTCGACCGATTGCCAGAGCAGCATCGCTAACAGCACCATCACGAGCGCCGCCAGCGCGCTTCTTAACGTGCCACGCACGGGCGCGCCAAGGCGTTGGCCTGGCGTGCGGGGAGAGGTGGATGGGGTGACATTGAGCAAGCGGTGATCCTGCTGTTGGCTGCTCTGGCGCATAGCCACTAGCTGCTTGGCGCCTAAAGGGGTCTAGCATGCCTTGGACTGTGGCAAAGTGCCAGCCCTCTGGTCTGCGCTGGTTTGCCCTGTGCACCGCATTCAGGTAGCTTTGCCGCTATTCGAGTACCTACACTCAGGCTTTTTTCGTAAGCAGATATTGATCCCGATCAATGCCTGACTTTCTGCTATGGCCTGCTCGGTGTATGGCTCGCGTTTATTCACCAGTCACTGACGCTAGGTTCTCCATGGCTCAATACGTTTTCACCATGCATCGGCTGAGCAAAGTTGTTCCGCCGAAGCGGGAAATCTTGAAAAACATCTCCCTGTCTTTTTTCCCGGGTGCCAAAATTGGCGTGCTCGGCCTGAACGGTTCGGGTAAATCCACGCTGCTAAAAATCATGGCGGGCGTCGACACCGAGTTCGACGGCGAAGCCCGTCCGATGCCGGAACTGAACATCGGTTATCTGCCGCAAGAGCCGCAGTTGGACCCGAGCAAAACCGTTCGCGAAGTGGTGGAAGAAGCCGTTAGCGTGATCAAGGACGCCCAGGCGCGTCTGGATCAGGTTTACGCCGAATACGCCGACCCGGATGCTGACTTCGACAAGCTGGCCGCGGAACAGGCCAAGCTCGAAGCCATTCTGCAAGCCGGCGATGGCCACAACCTGGAGCGCCAGTTGGAAGTCGCCGCCGATGCGCTGCGCCTGCCGGCGTGGGACGCGAAGGTTGAACACCTGTCAGGGGGTGAGAAGCGTCGGGTGGCCTTGTGCCGTCTGCTGCTGTCGGCCCCGGACATGCTGCTGCTCGATGAGCCGACCAACCACCTGGACGCTGACTCCGTGGCCTGGCTGGAGCACTTCCTGCACGACTTCCCGGGTACCGTGGTTGCGATCACGCACGACCGTTACTTCCTGGACAACGTCGCAGGCTGGATCCTGGAACTCGACCGCGGCGCGGGCATTCCTTACGAGGGCAACTATTCGGGTTGGCTGGAAGCCAAGTCCGACCGTCTGGCTGCCGAATCCAAGCAGCAGTCGGCCCATGAAAAGGCCATGAAAGACGAGCTGGAATGGGTGCGTAAAGGGGCCAAGGCGCGTCAGTCCAAATCCAAGGCGCGTCTGCAACGTTTCGAAGAACTGCAATCGCAGGAATTCCAGAAACGCAGCGAGACCAACGAGATCTACATCCCGGCCGGCCCGCGCCTGGGTGACAAAGTGATCGAGTTCAAGAACGTGTCCAAGGGTTATGGCGATCGCGTGTTGATCGACAACCTGTCGTTTGCCATGCCCAAAGGGGCCATTGTTGGCGTGATCGGCGGTAACGGTGCCGGTAAGTCGACCCTGTTCCGCATGTTGATGGGCAAGGAACAACCGGATTCAGGCAGCATCGAAATCGGTGAAACCGTGCAGTTGGCCTGTGTTGACCAGAGCCGTGATGACCTGGACGGCAGCAAGACGGTGTTCCAGGCCATTTCTGACGGTTCTGACCAGATCCGCATCGGCAACTACGAGATTCCGTCCCGTACCTACGTGGGCCGTTTCAACTTCAAGGGTGGCGATCAGCAGAAGTTCGTCAAGGACCTGTCCGGTGGTGAGCGTGGCCGCCTGCACCTGGCCCTGACCTTGAAAGAGGGTGCCAACGTGCTGCTGCTCGACGAACCGTCCAACGACCTTGACGTTGAGACCTTGCGTTCGCTCGAAGAAGCGCTGCTGGACTTCCCGGGCGCTGCCATTGTGATCTCTCACGATCGGTGGTTCCTTGACCGCGTCGCGACTCACATCCTGGCGTACGAAGACGACTCGCAAGCGGTCTTCTTTGAAGGCAACTACACCGAGTACGAAGCGGACCGTAAAAAGCGCCTCGGCGAAGCGGCCACCCAGCCGCACCGTGTGCGTCACAAAAAGCTGGCCCAGTAAGGTCAGGTTTGCTGAACAAACGGAGCCCCTCGGGGCTCCGTTTTTGTGTGCGCAGCCCTCTGTAGGCGCGAGCTCGCTCGCGATCTTTTAAAGCTCAAAAGCTCAAAAGATCACGAATAATCGAGCGTCGACCGGCGGCTCCTACACAAAGACAGTGTTTTTTTAGGGCAGAAAGTGGTTACAGGAATCACAGTTTTGGTGCGCAAAAACACTAAAAATCGAGCCTATTTATATAAAAGCACCATTTAATTTCATAACTGCGACATTTTGCGCTGTCGCGGTGCGACATGAATTGATAAAGTCCGGTCCATTCTCCGTTTAACGACAACAAATTTGCCGAGACTTTCCCATGATCGAATCCGTCGACCAGTTCCTTGCCCGCCTGAAAAAACGTGACCCGGACCAGCCAGAATTCCACCAGGCGGTGGAAGAAGTCTTGCGCAGTATGTGGCCGTTTCTTGAAGCCAACCCGCATTATCTGACTTCCGGCATTCTTGAACGCATCTGCGAACCGGAGCGTGCCATTGTGTTCCGCGTGTCTTGGGTCGACGACGAAGGTAAAGTCCGCGTAAACCGCGGTTTCCGCATCCAGATGAACAGCGCGATTGGCCCATACAAAGGCGGCCTGCGTTTCCACCCGTCGGTGAACCTGGGCGTGTTGAAGTTCCTGGCCTTCGAGCAGACCTTCAAAAACTCCCTGACCTCGTTGCCCATGGGCGGCGGTAAAGGCGGCTCGGACTTTAACCCTAAAGGTAAAAGCGACGCCGAAGTGATGCGTTTCTGCCAGGCATTCATGAGCGAGCTGTACCGCCATATCGGTTCTGACGTTGACGTTCCGGCGGGCGACATCGGTGTCGGGGCGCGGGAAATCGGCTTTATGTTTGGCCAGTACAAGCGCCTTAGCAACCAGTTCACGTCAGTGTTGACCGGCAAGAGCATGAGCTACGGCGGCAGCTTGATTCGCCCTGAAGCCACTGGTTTCGGTTGCGTGTACTTCGCCCAGGAAATGCTTAAGCGCATTGGTCAGCGCATTGACGGCAAGCGCGTGGCGATTTCAGGCTCCGGCAACGTGGCGCAATACGCGGCGCGCAAGGTCATGGACCTGGGGGCCAAGGTTATTTCGCTGTCGGACTCCGAAGGCACGCTGTACTGCGAAGCCGGGCTGAACGAAGAGCAATGGTTGGCGCTGATGGACCTGAAGAACGTCAAGCGCGGCCGTATCAGCGAGTTGGCTGAGCAGTTCGGTCTGGAGTTCCTGGCCGGGCAACACCCGTGGAACCTGGCGTGCGATATCGCCTTGCCATGCGCCACGCAAAACGAACTGGATGCTGACGCCGCGCGTACGTTGTTGAGCAATGGCTGCGTGTGCGTGGCTGAAGGCGCGAACATGCCAACCACCCTTGAAGCGGTCGACCTGTTTATCGACGCGGGTATTTTGTTCGCACCGGGCAAAGCGTCCAATGCCGGTGGCGTCGCAGTGAGCGGGCTTGAGATGTCGCAGAACGCTATGCGTCTGTTGTGGACTGCGGGCGAAGTGGACAGCAAGTTGCACAACATTATGCAATCCATCCACCACGCGTGCGTGCATTACGGCGAAGAGAACGGCCGTATCAACTACGTCAAAGGCGCTAATATCGCCGGTTTCGTCAAAGTTGCTGACGCGATGCTGGCACAGGGCGTGGTGTAAGCCGGTTCAATCGCGAGCAAGCTCCTACGGATGGCAGCGTTTGTGGGAACGAGCTTGCTCGTGATCTTTTGATCTGGCTTTTGATCCATCAAAGTAGCACGGCGTAAAGCCGGAACCTCAAGTGGCCGTGACCGCAGCCATGGATCGGGTTACCGCGCGCCAGCGCAGCGTCGAGCGGCTGCTCCTACAGGGGCATTAACCGTCTGATGCTGCTCAGTCAGCCAGCGCCTTATGCTCGGTCAACTCCTGTTCGATAAAGGCCGCGATCATGGCGCGGTAGACGTTCTCGGTGACATTCGGGTTGGCACCCAGTTCATCGGCCAAGCCCCGGACTTTGGCGATCACCTGTTCAACCCGCTGCGGGGCCCTGACCGCATCGCTGTCTTTTTTGAAGCGCGCCGCTTGCGACACATAAGCCCCGCGTTCGGCGATCAAGCCAACGATTTGCCGGTCCAGCCCATCGATGTTTTCGCGCACGCGTTCAAGGGAATCACAGTGAACAGCCATGTCTTGTTTACTCCTTATCAGTAGTGATACCACTTCAGTTCGAGCATCACTTCATTGACGGGCGCGGTCAGGTGACTGAACGCCCGCTCTGCTGTCAGGCGCAGGCCTAGGTTACGCGACAGCTCCCATTGCTGGTTGAGGCTCAGGCTACGACGGACCTCACCGTTGGTGAAGTAGTCGCTTTTGGCTTCAAGGCTCAGGTTGCCCACCGGGTTGCGCCACAGCACACCGGTGTTGTAACCAGCCGCCGGTGACACAAACGCGGCGAAGTCATTGTTGTGCTCGACCCGCACGGTGCCCAAGGCGAAGCCCAGCAGGTTGTCGCTTAACTGCCAGGTACCGCCGGCACCCCCGCTGACATGGGTGACCAGGGTTTCGTCGCCGTGCTTGCCCAGCACGCGCTCAAGCCCGCCGCCCACTTGCCATGACCAAGGTTTTAGCAGGTCGTTTCGCGGCGTTAATGAGCGGATATTGGCCAGGTCCAGTTGTTGAACCTGCCACTTGTTTCCTTCGTACTGGCGCAGCTTGAGTTGCAGGATTTCGATTTGTGCGCCCAGGGGAAAGCCCGGAGCGTTGTCGTTCAGGTCGTGGTACGCCATGCGCAAGCCGTATTCGGCAAACGCTTTGTCATCACGGCTGCCCGCGCCCAGTTGCCAGGTGCGGGATTCGTGGCCGTTTTCCGGGAGTTCGGGTGGCACTATCGGCAGGTCAGGTGCCGGGTTCTGGTTGATCGCCCGCAGCAATTCGAAGCTTCGCTGCGAGCGCCCGGTCTCGCGCTCCAGGCCGTTGGCGCGGTAGCGTTCCAGGCGATAAGCCGCATCGATTATCAGCGCTTGGCGCTCTTTGGGCAGCGCCTTGAACGTCGGGTTTTGCAACTGCACCGGATCGGCACTGACCTGCAGCACCCATTGCTGTTCTTCGGGGTCTAGCGCCTTGGCGCGGTCCAGCAACTCGCGCTCGCGGGAAGGGCGGTATTCGATGCTCTCCACCAGCCCTGCCTCTTTGACCGCTTTTACCGTGTCGGTAGGGATCGCGGTCAGGGGGAACTGGGGAGTCAACTGCAGCCCGGGGCGCGCCACTTGCAACAGCTCCAGCAAGCGGTACGAGCAGTTTTCATCGAAGAAGAAATAGTCGAATTTGATTTGTTTCAATTCCCACACATGTTCGACCATGCGCTGGGTTTCTTCGGGTGTCAGATTGAGCCGGTATTCCCACAGGTCACGGTTCTCAAGGCTGCGGTACTCGGAGAGCTTTTCCTGGTACGGCATCATGGCGAACAGGCCGGGGTAGCCGCCGGCCAGGCCTTTCCAAGCATACAAAATGCTGTTGTCGGAGCCTTCAATGTAAGCACCGAAATTGATGGCATAGCTCAGCAGCGCGGTCTTGTTGCTTTGCACGTCTGCTTGGTCGACCCGCAATAAGGTGTGGCCGAACATGGACGATGGGCTGTTGAGGTAGGCCGCTGGAAAAATCATGACCGTGCTGTGAGGTGCTACGTCGGTGAACCACTGGCTGAACTCTGCGCACTCAACCTGGGGCAGGTCGGTCAGGTTCAGCTGCGCCTTGAGCCAGCGCGTGCGGGCCGGGTAGACGCATTGCGGGTGTTTGTCGCCCAGGTTGGGCGAGGCGTACAAAGCCTCGACGGTGGCGCGTAATTCGGCGTCCGGGTGGTGAGCGCCGTCGGGGGCGAAAAAGTATTGGGTGTCGCTGACATGGCTACGCCAGCCGCCGAACTTGCCGGCTTCGTAGTGTCCAAGGGAGAGCCAGAACGGGTCGTTGGCCAACTGTTGCAAACGGTGTGTGTCGAGCTGGGGTGCGGCATACAGCGGGGCGCAGGCACAGAGCGCCAGGTAGGCAAGGCGTTTGAGCATGGTCGGCAACTGTTGTCAGACAAATAGAAATGAAACTTGAGCATACCCGCTCCAACAGGAGCGGGCAGGTTTCATTTTTTAAGCGGCAGTTGCGTACTTGGACAGGCGTGCATCACTTTTCAGGATGGCCAGGGTGTTGTTGTGCACATCTTCAGCGGTGACGTCAGCTTTGCTGAAGATTTGCTGGAAGTGTTCGTGGGTGACTGCTGCGAAATGGTCGCGGTCTTCAGGGGCCACACCCAGCACGACGGCGTAGGTGGTCAGTGCTTCGCCATTGCCTTTGGCCATGTCTTCGGACAGTTCGTTCATCATGCCATTCATGGCAATCCACGACTTGCCGCCGTAGGTCAGGGCATCTTTGGTGGTACAGCCGTTGGTGCCGGACGTCATGCCAAAGGTGGCGTTACCCGAAGTGCCGTTGGTGGTAGAGGCCAGGAAGTGAGCAGGCGTGCCGCGCTGGCCTTCAAACAACATGTTACCCCAACCACAGTTCGGACCGCCGGGTGCCTGGGCCATTGCATTGAGGGAGACAACGGTGAAGAGGGTACCAAGAAGAATCCGTTTCATAGTTCTTTTCTCTTTGTGTGCAGTCAATGAACAAAAGGTCTGGCGTTGCGTGCCAGTACGGGCCAGTTATGTTCTCCAGCCGCGTAACAGGTAGGAGTCTAGCGGCATCTGGTGGTTCCGTGACTTTTTGTAAAACATTCAGTGTTTGAGGTTATTTTTAGCCTGTAAACGCAGGGGCGCGAGATTTCCCGTGTTGTGTGCCTTGCAGTGGTGCATGGCCAGCGCCAGAATGCTGGCATCTGCCCCGCCTGATGTAAGGAAGTCCGATGCCTGATTCTGTTGCTGCCAGCTTGCGTCTAGCGCCTGACGCGCTAACCCGTCCTTTTTCTGCTGAACAGTTCAGCTTCTCGACCACCAATGACTTGGAACCTTTTCGCGGCATTCTCGGCCAGGAGCGTGCGGTCGAAGCCTTGCAGTTTGGTGTGGCCATGCCACGTCCGGGTTACAACGTGTTTGTGATGGGCGAGCCCGGCACAGGGCGTTTTTCGTTCGTCAAACGCTATCTCAAGGCTGAAGGCAAACGCCTGACATCGCCCAGCGACTGGGTGTACGTCAATAACTTTGATGACCCCCGTGAGCCGCGAGCGCTGGAGCTGCCGGCAAGCACGGCGGGAATTTTTATCAGCGACATCAGCGCTTTGATCGATAACCTGCTGGCGACTTTTCCGGCCGTGTTTGAGCACCCGACGTATCAGCAGCGCAAAAGTGCAATCGACCGCGGCTTCAACCAGCGTTATGACCGCGCGCTGGATGTGATTGAGCGCCTGGCGCTGGAAAAGGGCGTGGCGCTGTACCGTGACAGCAGTAACGTGGCCTTCACCCCCATGAGTGATGGCAAGGCGCTGGATGAGGCCGAGTTCTCGCAACTGCCCGAGGAAGACCGCGAACGCTTTCACGAAGACATCTCGGGGCTTGAAGAGCGCCTCAACGAGGAGCTGGCCAGCCTGCCGCAGTGGAAGCGCGAATCGAACAACCAGTTGCGTCATCTGAATGAAGAGACCATCACGCTGGCCCTGCAACCGCTGCTGGCACCGTTGTCGCAGAAGTACGCCGAAAATGGTGCCGTGTGTGGGTACCTGCAGGCCATGCAGGTGTACTTGCTTAAAACCGTGGTCGAGCAACTGGTCGACGACAGCAAGACCGATGCCCAGGCGCGCAAGCTGCTGGACGAGCAATACTTGCCGAGCCTGGTGGTGGGCCAGCCCATGAGTGGCGGTGCCCCGGTGGTCTTTGAGCCGCACCCTACTTACGACAACCTGTTTGGCCGCATCGAATACAGCACCGATCAGGGCGCGCTGTACACCACTTACCGGCAGTTGCGCCCAGGTGCCTTGCACCGGGCCAATGGCGGTTTCCTGATTCTTGAAGCTGAGAAAATGCTCAGCGAGCCTTATGTCTGGGACGCTCTCAAGCGCGCCCTGCAATCGCGCAAACTGAAAATGGAGTCGCCGCTGGGCGAGATGGGGCGCTTGGCGACCATCACGCTGAACCCGCAAGTGATTCCGTTGCAGGTCAAAGTCATCATCATCGGTGCGCGCCAGTTGTATTACACGCTGCAAGACCTGGATCCGGACTTCCAGGAAATGTTCCGCGTACTGGTGGATTTTGATGAAGACATCCCAATGGTTGACGAGAGCCTTGAGCAGTTTGCGCAGTTGCTGACCACTCGCACGTCTGAAGAAGGCATGGCCCCGCTTACCGCCGACGCGGTCGCGCGTCTGGCGACTTACAGCGCACGGCTGGCTGAACATCAGGGGCGTTTATCGGCGCGTATTGGTGATTTGTTTCAATTGGTCAGCGAGGCTGATTTCATTCGTCACCTGGCCAATGATGAGATGACCGATGCCGGCCATATCGAACGCGCCCTGAAAGCCAAGGCCACCCGCACCGGGCGCGTGTCGGCGCGGGTTCTGGACGACATGCTGGCGGGCATCATCCTGATCGACACCGATGGCGCGGCCGTGGGCAAGTGCAATGGTCTGACCGTGCTTGAAGTGGGCGACTCGGCCTTTGGTATGCCGGCGCGAATTTCCGCCACGGTGTACCCCGGCGGCAGTGGCATTGTGGATATCGAGCGTGAGGTTAACCTTGGGCAGCCGATTCACTCCAAAGGCGTGATGATCTTGACCGGTTATCTGGGCAGCCGTTATGCGCAGGAGTTCCCGCTGGCCATTTCAGCCAGCATCGCGCTGGAGCAATCCTACGGCTACGTTGATGGCGACAGCGCTTCGTTGGGTGAGGCCTGCACGTTGATTTCAGCCTTGTCGAAGACACCGCTCAAGCAGTGTTTTGCAATCACCGGCTCCATCAACCAGTTTGGTGAAGTGCAAGCGGTGGGCGGGGTCAACGAGAAGATCGAAGGCTTCTTCCGGCTCTGCGAGGCGCGCGGTCTGACGGGTGAGCAAGGTGCCATTATTCCTCAGGCCAACGTCGCAACCCTGATGCTGGACGAGAAAGTGCTGCAGGCCGTGCGTGCAGGCAAATTCCACGTATACGCCGTGCGTCAGGCGGATGAGGCCTTGAGCCTGCTGGTCGGCGAGCCGGCCGGTGAGCCGGATGCTGAAGGTCAATTCCCTGAAGGCAGCGTCAACGCCCGTGTGGTTGAACGGTTGCGGGTCATTTCCGAAATGATCAGCGATGAAGACCTGAAAGAAGCCGAGAAGGAGTTACTGGCAGAAGCCCTGGCGGCCAAGCAGTCCGTTTAAGTCAGCTTGGCGTGCAGGAGCGAGCCACCTCGCTCCTGCAACGGGCGCAGCCTTCCGTTGGTCATGGCGACTTTTCTTGCCGGGTAATTCTTCTATGCTCATGGCAGGACTTCCACTGTCGTGACTGGAACGAAGCAGCCTGTTGTGAGCGGCTGATGACAGGATCTACCGAGGGTCGCCGCCATGTCGCGCAACCTTTGTCTTACCCGCCAATGCTTGGGCCTGGTGACACGTATTGAATGCAGCGTTCGACCGCTGGCAGGCAATACCGGGATGTGGACGTTGTTGTTTGCCGCCGGCCTGGCGGGCGAGCAACCGACCACCATCAAGGCTCAAGGCCCTTTCCCCGGCCCGCTTGTGGCTGAAACCCTGCTCGATTCGATTGTTGAAAGCCTGACGTTGCATGGCTATCGGGTGGCCGAGGGGCCGCAAATCTGGTGCCTGCACGTGCAGGCCCAGTTGCGCCAGATCAACCGTGTGCGCTGTCACACGCCGCGCTAAGCCTGGTGTTTAGCGTGGCGGGGACACTTCAGGGGCTTTATCCAGTTTCACTTCGAACCCGTACTCAACAGGTGTCAGGCCGGTGCGCGCATAGCTTTCGAGCTGAGTGGGCTGGCCATAAAAGTAATGCACGTCGAAAAGCGCCGGGCCATTGGGCTCAGCTGTGTGGCTCACAGCCAGCACTTCCTTGAGGTAATGACCGGTGTCGTCCTTGGCATAAAACCGCCAGGCGTCTGACGGAAACAGTGCCTGATCGACGATCAGGGTGTTGCCCTTGAGCTGAAGGCCTTTTGGCAGTTGGGCGGTATTTAAGGTCTGTTTGTCGATGTCAGCGGTAAACAGGGGCATTGAGCCGATGGCGTAAGCGGGGGTTTCAGGGAACAGGTTGAGGTCATAGGTGATCACACCCGTGTGGGGGTCTACGTCGAAGGCTTCGGTGGGCAGTTCCAGGGGTTCGCTGCGGTCGCCGTTCTCGTCTTCGGCAAAGAACGTCACGGGAGCGTTGTCCATCTCCGGCAGTGGCCCAAGCAGTTCGTCATTGAAGGTCGGTGGGTGGCTGAACTCCAGGGTGGCGGCGCTGGCGTCGTCCACTGACTGGTTAATCACGACACTTTTTTTCAGTTGTTCGGGGTCAAGTACCGCGTTTTTCAGGTAGTTGGCTGCTTGGTCGTCATACACCACGACGGGCAGCGCAAGCGTTTGAACCGTGTTGCCGACCACTGTTTTGTCGAGCCGGTGGACGGGCAGGTCGAGCTGTTTGCGCGTGACTTGAGCGGTGGAGAAGTCGAGCACGCTGATATCGACGCGGTCGACGGCCCCGTTGAAGTAGACCTTGCTGTAGCGGTGAGGGTGTGTGCGGTCGAAGATAGCCTGTTCGCTGTCCAGTTGTTGTTCGAATTCGGCGCTCCATGCAGTCTGCTTGAGCATTTGCGCCAACTGCTGCTGGTAAAACGCCAGTTGCTCGCTGTTCTCGTTGATGGCCCCGGCACGTGACAACCACTGCCCGGTGTGGTCTCGCGCCTGAATGATCAGCGGGTTGAGCGGGGTGTCGCGTACGGCCTCAGCCAACGGGGCACTGTTGTTGATATCCACTTCGGCCACATTATTGTTCAGCGCTAGCAGGGTCACGCTGATGCTGCCTTGGGTGCGTGTCTGGCCGACATCCTTGGCGGTTAAAGCGAAGTGCGCCACGTTGCCAGGAGCAATCACCTCGACCTTGCCGTGCAACATGACGGGCTGGGGTTGTTGCGTGTTTTCGACTTCAATGCCGTCGATGTACGGGTAAGTGATGGTGAGATCGTCGGGGTTGCTCAGGTTGGCGCTTGAGGGGCTGAGCTGAATGCCGGGATCGGTTTCCGACCATTCGGCCTGAAAGGGCACGACCTGTTGATTACTCAAGGTCACGGACTGCCATTCGAGCGCGTGGGGGAAGGGAAAGCCGGCTGCGTTGTTCTGGGAGAACGCAAAGACAGGCTCCAGGTCCGTCAAGTAATCGGAGCTGGCGTTTCGGCGCACCACAAACAGCCCGTTGATGTAGGTGTCAGTCAGTGCCTGGCTGCTGGGGTAGTGCTTGAGCAGTGCCAGTTCGTCGTCGCCGTATTCGGTTTCAACCGGCTTGTCCTGCAGCTTGATGCGAGCGCGCTCCAGCAGCAGCAAGGAGCCACCGAGGTCGGCCACGGCATCTTTGAGTTGCGGGTCCTTGATCGTGTCGAGGGTTTTTTCGAACTGCGCGATTCGCTCTTCCAGGTTCGCCTGTTGGTGTTTTTCATCAGGCGAGCAACCGCCGGTGGCGAGCAGTGCCAGTGATAGCGCGAAACAACCCAAGGGGAGTCGCAGATCCATTGTTCAGTTTTCCTGGCTCTAATGAGACTGAGAGGGTGGACACTAGCAGAAAATGTTTTTACAGGCTGTTTCCAAGACTTTATCTCTGTTGATTTCTCACTGATATACTCGCGCCCATTTTTCTACTGCCTGTGAGATTCAATGGAACGCTTTATCGAGAATGCAATGTACGCCTCACGCTGGATTCTGGCGCCGATTTACTTCGGCCTTTCTCTGGGTCTGCTGGCTTTGGCATTAAAATTTTTTCAGGAAGTGTTTCACGTACTGCCTAACGTGTTTGCACTGACTGAGTCGGACTTGATCCTCGTCATTCTTTCGTTGATCGACATGGCGTTGGTGGGCGGTTTGTTGGTGATGGTGATGATTTCGGGTTACGAGAACTTTGTCTCGCAACTGGACATTGGTGGCGATAAAGAGAAGCTGAGCTGGCTGGGCACGATGGATTCGTCCTCGCTGAAAATGAAGGTCGCCGCCTCGATTGTGGCCATTTCTTCGATCCACTTGCTGCGGGTGTTTATGGACGCACGCAACATCGAGACCGAGTACTTGATGTGGTACGTGATTATTCATATGACGTTCGTGGTGTCGGCGTTTGCGATGGGGTATCTCGACAAGCTGACCAAGCACTGATGGCTGCCCGGGTGCGCAGCCTGCGAACCCGTGCTGCGAAGGCTTTGGGGGCTGTGGTAGTCTGCTCGCCCTTTTTTGGTTCTGGGCGGTTGGGAAAGCAGCGCTTTCTGAATCGCCCTACAGCGGAGCAGTGTTATGTCCGAAGTAAATTTGTCGACCGATGAAACCCGCGTGAGCTACGGCATTGGCCGCCAACTGGGTGACCAATTGCGCGACAACCCGCCACCGGGCGTTAGCCTGGACGCAATCCTGGCTGGCCTGACCGATGCTTTCGCCGGTAAGGAAAGCCGTGTGGGTCAGGAAGAAATGTCGGCCAGCTTCAAAGTGATCCGCGAGATCATGCAGGCTGAAGCGGCTGCCAAAGCAGAAGCTGCGGCAGGTGAAGGCAAGGCTTTCCTGGCTGAAAATGCCAATAAAGACGGCATCACTACCCTGGCTTCAGGTCTGCAATTTGAAGTGGTGACGGCGGGCGAAGGCGCCAAGCCATCGCGCGAAGACACCGTGCGTGTTCACTACCACGGCACCCTGATTGACGGCACAGTCTTTGACAGCTCCTACGACCGTGGCCAGCCGGCCGAATTCCCGGTAGGTGGCGTGATCGCCGGTTGGACTGAAGCCCTGCAACTGATGAATGCCGGCAGCAAATGGCGCATCTACGTGCCGAGCGAGATGGCTTACGGCGCTCAAGGCGTGGGTAGCATTGCCCCGCACAGCGTACTGGTATTTGACGTTGAGCTGCTGGACGTTCTGTAAGCACCCAGCGTTTTAGCGAAGAGCTGCGCAGGCCCCACGGCAGGAGCGAGCTTTTGATCTTTAAAAGCTCGCTCCTGCACAAACTGGGTTGAACAGCCTTGCGCAGCGACTTCGAACGGTCATATGTCTATCTTGGCGTGATGCTCGTAGGTCTGCGTCGTGTCAGCAGGGCGCAATGCCCGGGCGTAGCAGAAGAGAAACAGATTGCGCACCAACTCCTTTAGCACCAGCGGCTCGCTTGAGTTGAGCCCGGAATAATCCAGATCACCCTGATCTTGCAGCTCGTTTAGGGCCTCTTCTTCCAGTACTGCGCAGACTTCCCCGGTTTCCCGATGCAGGATTCGCAGGTAAGGATGCGGACGGTCCAGCCAGGCATCAATTAAATAAGTCATGAGGGTCTCTCCTTGGTCGGTACCAATGAGAATAATTCTTATTCAACTAATAGCAAGTGCCTATTGGCAGATTTCTGATGTTTGTGCGTCGGAGCTGCTGTAGCTCAAGGGAGCTGGCAATCTGAGATTGCAGGGGAGGAGGCGAGGCCACCTTCCTGCGCAGTTGGCAGGAAGGTGTGCAGCAGAATCAGACCTTACGTACGAACTCGGACTTGAGTTTCATCGGGCCAATACCATCGATCTTACAGTCGATGTCGTGGTCGCCCTCGCACAGGCGGATGTTCTTGACCTTGGTGCCGACCTTGACCACCAGCGAGGTGCCTTTGATTTTCAGGTCTTTGATCACCGTGATGGTGTCGCCGTCAACCAGCACAGTGCCGGCCGAGTCTTTGTAGACTTTCACGTCGCTGTCGGTTTCGGTTTCACCGTTGGCGGACCACTCATGGGCGCATTCCGGGCAGATCAGCTGGGAGCCGTCTTCGTAGGTGTATTCGGAATTGCATTTCGGGCAGGGTGGCAAAGGGCTCACTTGCGCTCCTTAAAGGTCAGGATGGCTAAAGGCGCGCATTGTATAGGGTTTTAACCGCGAAGGCGAAAACGCCTCAGCCCAACGCTCCCCCGCAGGGAAAGGTTGGGCTGAGAATGTGAACGCGAACCTGGGTATTAGTGCGTACGCGCGACTGCAAACTCACTGAGCTCGACCAGAGCGTCGCGGTATTCGCTAGGCGGCAAGGCTTCAAGGCAAACAATGGCGCGAGCAACGTAGTCTCGAGCCAGTTGGGCCGTGTACTCCAGAGAGCCTGAGGCTTCAACGGCGGCGCGAATGCTTTCGAGGTCTTCAATGCCGCCTTTCTGAATGGCCTTGCGCACCAAGGCGGCCTGTTCGGCAGTCCCTTCGCGCATGGTGTAGATCAGCGGCAAGGTGGGCTTGCCTTCTGCCAGGTCATCACCCACGTTCTTGCCCAGGCTTTCGGCGTCGCCACGGTAATCGAGCAGGTCATCCACCAACTGGAAGGCCACGCCCAAGTGATCACCAAACGTGCGCAGCGCTTCGCTTTGTTCGGGCGTTGCACCGGCCAGTGCCGCAGCACTGTGGGTGGACGCCTCGAACAACATCGCGGTTTTACCGCGAATGACTTCCATATACGTTTCTTCGGTGGTGCTGGCATCACGGACTTTAGACAGTTGCAGCACTTCGCCTTCAGCAATGATGCGGGTGGCCTGCGACAGGATTTTCATCACCGGCATCGACCCCAGTTCGACCATCATCTCGAATGAGCGCGAGTACAGAAAGTCACCGACCAGCACGCTGGGGGCGTTGCCCCATGTGGCATTGGCGGTCTTGCGGCCACGGCGCATGCCTGACATATCAACCACGTCGTCGTGAAGCAGTGTGGCGGTGTGCAGGAACTCGATGGTCGCAGCCAGCAGACGAATATCGTCGCCTTCGCGGCCAAGGGCCTTGCCACACAGCAGCACTAGTAAAGGACGCAAGCGCTTTCCGCCGGCCGAAGTGATGTAGTCGCCGATTTTTGAGACCAGCGGTACGCGTGAAGTCAGCTGCTTCTTGATGATGCC
>NZ_JASLGE010000015.1 GCF_030150285.1 Pseudomonas sp.
CCAGCTGGGTCTGGAAGGCAAGCAAGTTGCTCAGTTCGCCAAGATCTTCGTAGGTCTGGCCAAACTGTTCAAGGATCACGATCTGGCCCTGCTGGAAGTGAACCCGCTGGTTATCAAGACTGACGGCGACCTGCACTGCCTCGATGCAAAAATCAACATCGACGCAAACGCCATGTACCGTCAGCCCAAGCTGAAAACTTTCCACGATCCGTCGCAAGACGATCCGCGCGAAGCGCACGCTGCCCAGTTCGAACTGAACTACGTAGCGCTGGAAGGCAACATCGGCTGCATGGTAAACGGTGCCGGTCTGGCCATGGGTACCATGGACATCGTTAACCTGCACGGCGGCAAGCCAGCCAACTTCCTCGACGTAGGTGGCGGCGCAACTAAAGAACGCGTAACTGAAGCGTTCAAAATCATTCTGTCCGACAGCAATGTCGCGGCAGTACTGGTTAACATTTTCGGCGGCATCGTTCGTTGCGACATGATTGCTGAAGGCATCATCGGCGCAGTGAAAGAAGTCGGCGTGAAAATCCCGGTGGTTGTGCGCCTTGAAGGCAACAACGCTGAACTGGGCGCTAAAGTACTGGCAGACAGCGGCCTGAACATCATCGCTGCTACCAGCTTGACCGACGCTGCTCAACAAGTTGTTAAAGCTGCGGAGGGCAAGTAATGAGCGTCCTGATCAATAAAGACACCAAAGTTATCTGCCAGGGCATCACTGGTTCGCAAGGTAGCTTCCACACCCAGCAAGCCATCGAATACGGCACCAAGATGGTTGGCGGCGTAACCCCTGGCAAAGGCGGCACCGAGCACTTGGGTCTGCCCGTGTTCAACACCGTGAAAGACGCTGTAGCAGCCACTGGCGCAACTGCCAGCGTGATCTACGTTCCGGCTCCTTTCTGCAAGGACTCCATCCTGGAGGCAGCATTCGGCGGCATCAAGCTGATCGTTTGCATTACTGAAGGCATTCCTACCCTGGACATGCTGGATGCTAAAGTTAAGTGCGACGAACTGGGTGTTACCCTGATCGGCCCTAACTGCCCAGGCGTGATCACCCCGGGCGAGTGCAAGATCGGCATCATGCCGGGTCACATTCACTTGCCAGGCAAAGTAGGCATCGTGTCGCGTTCCGGCACCCTGACTTACGAAGCTGTGAAGCAAACCACTGATGCCGGTTTTGGTCAGTCGACGTGCGTTGGTATCGGTGGTGACCCGATCCCTGGCTCGAACTTCATCGACATCCTGAAGCTGTTCCAGGAAGACCCGAAGACCGAAGCAATCGTGATGATCGGTGAGATCGGCGGTTCGGCAGAAGAAGAAGCGGCTGCCTACATCAAGGCAAACGTGACCAAGCCAGTTGTTTCCTACATCGCTGGTGTGACTGCCCCTGCTGGCAAGCGCATGGGCCATGCTGGCGCAATCATCTCTGGCGGCAAGGGCACTGCAGACGAGAAGTTTGCTGCTCTGGAAGACGCAGGTGTTAAAACCGTGCGTTCGCTGGCAGATATCGGCAAGGCTCTCTCCGAGCTGACTGGCTGGGCTGTCAAATAAGCTACGCGCTTAGCTGACTGCTACACCAGGCAAAGGCCACCTTAGGGTGGCCTTTGTGCGTTTTGGGCAACCCGAATATCTGTAGGAGCGAGCTTGCTCGCGATCTTTTGATCTTTTAAAAGATCGCGATCAAGCTCGCTCCTACAGTGATACGGGAATACTCATGTAGGAAAATCACACTGATTCATTTTTCGATGTCAACAAAGCGACAACTGCATGCGTTCATCGGACAGTCCGCTCTGTAACAGTGCGTCACAGAAAAAAAATCGGTAGTCTTGCCGCCAAATCTGCGTTTCTGCGTTGGAGTCCCACAAGGAAGCCGCGCGCTAGACGGGTTGGACTCATACAGACCAACAGCATTTCCCACATCCGCACGGGAAATTTCCCTTCTAAAATCCGATTCAGTAGTGTGGTAATTCTGTAATGAAAGTATTGAAAGGCCAGGACATCCTGGCACTTGGTTTTATGACGTTTGCTCTGTTCGTTGGTGCCGGCAACATCATTTTTCCGCCAATCGTTGGTTTGCAGGCTGGACCGAATGTTTGGGTCGCCGCACTGGGCTTCTTGATTACTGCCGTAGGCCTGCCGGTCATCACTGTTGTCGCACTGGCCAAAGTGGGCGGTGGTATGGATGCGCTTAGCAGCCCTATCGGCAAAATAGCGGGCGGCTTGCTTGCAGCGGTTGCTTACCTGGCGGTGGGGCCATTGTTCGCTACCCCACGTACAGCCACCGTATCGTTCGAAGTAGGTTTGGCACCGCTGACCGGTGAAAGTCCGCTGGCGCTCTTTCTGTACAGCTCAGTGTACTTCCTGATCGTGTTTTTCGTGTCGTTGTACCCAGGCCGCTTGCTGGACACTGTTGGCCGGTTTTTAGCGCCGTTGAAAATTATCGCTTTGGCCATTTTGGGCATTGCCGCATTTGCCTTGCCTGCCGGTGATATTGGTGTCGCTACCCCCGAGTATGTGTCGTCACCGTTCTCTCAGGGTTTTATCAATGGTTACTTGACGATGGATACCCTGGGCGCGCTGGTGTTCGGTATCGTCATCGTTAACGCGATCCGCTCCCGTGGTGTGGAGTCGCCGAAACTGATTACCCGCTATGCCATTATTGCGGGGTTGATAGCCGGTGTGGGCCTGGCGCTGGTTTACGTCAGCCTGTTCCGTCTGGGCTCAGGTAGCCATGAAGTGGCGGCGGGCGCGACCAATGGTGCCGCGGTACTTCACGCTTATGTACAGCATACCTTTGGCTCGCTCGGAAGTGGCTTTCTCGCCGTGCTGATCGCCTTGGCTTGTCTGGTGACGGCCGTCGGCCTGACCTGCGCATGTGCCGAGTATTTCAGCAAGGTGTTACCACTGTCCTACAGGGCGCTGGTGGTCATTCTTGCCGTGTTCTCGTTGGTTGTGTCCAACCTCGGCTTGACCAAGCTGATCGCCTTCTCAATTCCGCTGCTGACGGCCATCTACCCGCCGTGCATCGTGTTGGTCGCGTTGAGCTTCTGCAAAGGCCTGTGGCATGCCCAGACGCGCATCGTTGGCCCGGTCATGCTGGTATCGCTGATTTTCGGTACGATTGATGCACTTAAGGGAGCTGGTCTGGCGGACTGGATTCCCGCTCAATTGGCGAACATGCCGTTTAGCGACCAGGGCTTGGCGTGGTTGGTGCCTTGCCTCGTGACCCTGTTGGGTGCTGTGATTTGCGACCGTTTGCTGGGTAAGCGCCAAGAAGCACTTGCTTGAGTGTTCAACTCGCCAAAAGCGTAGGTTGAAGCCATTAAAAAGCCCTGTATCGATGAGATACAGGGCTTTTTTTGTACGCGCTGCCAATACCGGATTATTTGCTTTCCGGTGTTGGCTCAGGAGCTGTTTCAGCCGCTTCTTTTGCGGCGGCAGCGTCAGATTCAGCCTGGGCTTTTGCCGCTTCTGTGTTCTCTTTGGCGGCTTCGTTTACTTTGTCTTGTGCTTCAGACATTTTTTCCTGGGCCTGCTCGGAGTGCTGAGCAGCGTCTTGGGCCTTTTCTTCGGATTTTTTGTCGCAGGCAGCGAGGCCAAGCGAGGCAGTCAACATCAAGGCAACAGCAATAGTATTTCGCATGAAAGTGTTTCTCCTTATGAGTGTCTCTACGGGGCGTTTGAGCGCAGGCCGCTCGCTTAAGTTCCATGTCCTGACATATATAAGTACCTCCGGCACATGACTTCAGCCTGTTAAAAAAGACGGGTGAATTCATCAGGCCTTGAAATCCTGGCCTTAGCCCCCAACTTTCATGACATCTCGCCGCCAACCCTCTCGGGCGTGGTTTATGCCATCCAATCGGAGTTTGATAACAATGAGCGTGGAAACTCAAAAAGAAACCCTGGGCTTCCAGACCGAGGTCAAGCAACTGCTGCACCTCATGATCCATTCGCTGTACTCCAACAAGGAAATCTTCCTTCGCGAACTGATCTCGAACGCCTCTGACGCTGTCGACAAATTACGTTTTGAAGCACTGTCCAAGCCTGAACTGCTGGAAGGCGGTGCCGAGCTTAAAATCCGTGTGAGCTTCGACAAGGCGGCTAACACCGTCACCCTTGAAGACAACGGCATCGGCATGAGCCGTGATGACGTGATTACCCACTTGGGGACGATCGCGAAATCGGGCACCGCTGATTTCATGAAAAACCTGTCGGGCGATCAGAAAAAAGATTCACACCTGATCGGTCAATTTGGCGTGGGTTTCTACTCGGCCTTTATCGTTGCCGACAAAGTGGACGTTTACAGTCGTCGTGCCGGTACGCCTGCAAGCGAAGGTGTGCACTGGTCTTCCAAAGGCGAAGGCGAGTTTGAAGTTGAAAACGTCGAGAAAGCGGAGCGCGGCACCAAGATTGTGTTGCACTTGAAAGCTGGCGACGATGAGTTTGCGGATGGTTGGCGTCTGCGCAATATCATTAAAAAGTACTCTGACCACATCGCCTTGCCGATTGAGCTGCCTAAAGAGCAGGCCGCAGCCGAAGGTGAAGAAGCACCGGCACTGGAATGGGAAACCGTTAACCGCGCCAGCGCTCTGTGGACCCGTCCTCGCACTGAAGTGAGCGACGAGGAATACCAAGAGTTCTATAAGCACATCGCTCATGACTACGAAAATCCATTGGCCTGGAGCCACAACAAGGTTGAAGGCAAGCTGGAATACAGCTCACTGCTTTATGTACCGGCTCGTGCCCCGTTTGATCTGTACCAGCGTGAAGCGCCTAAAGGCCTGAAACTGTACGTGCAGCGTGTATTCGTGATGGATCAGGCTGAGTCGTTCCTGCCGTTGTACCTGCGTTTTATCAAGGGTGTAATCGACTCCAATGACCTATCGCTGAACGTATCGCGGGAAATCCTGCAGAAAGATCCGATCATCGACTCCATGAAGTCGGCTCTGACCAAGCGTGTGTTGGACATGCTAGAGAAACTGGCGAAGAACGAGCCTGAGAAATATCAGGGGTTCTGGAAGAACTTTGGCCAGGTGATGAAAGAAGGGCCTGCTGAAGATTTTGCCAACAAGGAAAAAATCGCTGGCCTGCTGCGTTTTGCGTCAACCAACGGCGACGATGGCGAGCAAAATGTTTCGCTGACTGAGTATCTGGCCCGCGCCAAGGAAGGTCAGGACAAGATCTACTATCTCACTGGCGAAACCTATGCGCAGGTTAAAAACAGCCCGCACCTGGAAGTCTTCCGCAAGAAAGGCATCGAAGTGCTGCTGCTGACTGACCGCATCGATGAGTGGCTGATGAGCTACCTCAGCGAGTTCGATGGCAAAACTTTTGTTGATGTGGCGCGTGGTGATCTCGACCTGGGCAACCTTGATTCGGAAGAAGACAAGAAGGCTGCTGAAGAAGTCGCCAAGGCCAAAGAAGGTCTGGTTGAACGTATCAAGTCTGCGCTGGGTGAAAGCGTCAGCGAAGTACGTGTCTCGCACCGTCTGACCGACTCGCCAGCCATTCTGGCGATTGGTGAACAAGATCTGGGCCTGCAAATGCGCCAGATTCTGGAAGCCAGCGGTCAAAAAGTGCCGGACTCCAAGCCAATCTTCGAATTCAACCCGGCTCACCCGCTGATCGAAAAACTGGATGCGGAGCAAAGCGAAGAGCGTTTTGACGACCTGTCGCACATCCTCTTTGATCAGGCTGCGCTGGCAGCCGGTGACAGCTTGAAAGACCCAGCGGCCTATGTCCGTCGTCTAAACAAATTGTTAGTAGAGTTGTCGGTCTAACCGCGCTATAAAAACCCGCTTCGGCGGGTTTTTTTTCGTTTCGAATTCAGGAGTTTTACATGGAACCCATCACCGTCATGTCTGTGGTCTATCGCATCGATGACCAGCCTTTTGAAGCTCGCTTGGCCTTTGACCCCAGCCGTGAAGATCCGCTCCCGGGCTTGCTGATGGCACCTAACTGGATGGGCATTGGTGCAGGTGCTGAAGAGATCGCCAAGTCAGTGGCTGAACAGGGCTATGTGGTCTTGATCGCTGACTTGTATGGGCAAGGCAGTCGTCCCACCAATGCCGACCAGGCGGGGGCGGCGATGATGCCCTTGAAAAATGACCGGGCCTTGTTGCGCAAGCGCATGTGGGCAGCTTATGACGTGCTGAAAAATCAGGAGCAGGCCAAGGTTGATCCCAATAAGCTGGCGACCTTCGGTTTTTGTTTCGGCGGGTGCTGTTCGCTGGAGTTGGCGCGCAGCGGTGCGCCATTGAAAGCGGCGGTGTCTTTCCACGGCACGCTCGATACACCTAACCCGGTTGATGCTCAGAGCATCAAGGGCTCGGTGCTGGTGCTACACGGCGCTTCCGATCCCTTGGTGGGCAAGGATCAGTTACCAGCGTTTGAAGACGAGATGAATGCGGCCGGTATCGATTGGCAACTGATCAGTTATGGCGGTGCAGTGCATTCTTTCACTGACCCGCATGCCAATGTGCCGGGCAAAATGATGTACGACGAAAAAACCGCTAACCGTGCGTTTACCGCCATGCACAACTTGCTGGATGAAGTGTTCAGAGACTGAGGGGCTGCAGCAGCCTTCACCCGCCCTCTCGGGAGAGGACGGGGGAGGGTGTTTTACCGCTCCAGCGTTTCACTCACCGTCAAGTCCCGCATTAGCAGGGCGTACCTCAGGTCTACTTGTTCGGGAATTGGCAGGTACACCGTATGGCCATCACCTGGCGCGACAAGCACGGGCAAGCCCGCACTGTTTAGCAACTGGTTCAGGTCAAAGTGATAATTGCCGTGAGGCGTCATCAGTTCAAGATGGTCGCCCACTGCAAAGCGATTTTTGACGGTGACTTCTGCCAGACCGTTGCGGCGTTCGCCCGTCAACTCCCCTACAAACTGTTGGCGATGGGACAGTGAGCTGCCATGTAGATAGTTTTGGTACTCATCGTGAACATGGCGACGTAAAAACCCTTCTGTATAACCTCGTTGTGCCAGCGACTCTAGATCCGTCATCAAGCTGCGGTCAAACTCACGGCCGGCCACAGCGTCATCAATAGCCTTGCGATACACCTGGGTGGTCCGGGCGCAATAGAAGTGAGATTTGGTACGGCCTTCGATTTTTAGCGAGTGAACCCCCATCTCAGCCAGGCGAGCCACGTGCTGCACGGCGCGCAGGTCTTTAGAGTTCATGATGTAGGTGCCGTGCTCATCTTCAAACGCAGACATGGGTTCATCCGGGCGTTGAGACTCGTGCAACACGAACACCTTTTCGGTTGGTGTACCCATGCCAAGCGTTGGCTCAACGACATTCACAATATTGCCCAGCTCATTCTCTGCAGCGGGCGTAGCCTCGTATTTCCAGCGGCAGGCGTTGGTGCAACTGCCTTGATTGGCATCGCGCTTGTTCATATACCCCGATAGCAGGCAGCGGCCGGAGTAGGCCATGCACAGAGCGCCATGCACGAAAATCTCCAGCTCCATGTCAGGTACGTGCTGGCGAATTTCTTCAATTTCTTCCAGAGACAGTTCGCGGGATAAAATGATGCGACTTAATCCCTGCGCCTTCCAGAATTCGACACTGGCCCAGTTCACCGTATTGGCTTGAACGGATAAATGAACGGGCATGTGTGGGAAGTGTTTGCGTACCAGCATGATCAGGCCCGGATCAGACATGATCAGCGCATCTGGTCCCATGGCGATCACGGGCTCCAAATCTTTGAGGAAGGTGCGCAGCTTGGCGTTATGCGGTGCAATGTTTACGACGACATAAAAACGCTTGCCTTGGGCCTGCGCTTCCGCTATGCCGGTAGCCAGGTTGTCATGGTCAAATTCGTTATTGCGTACCCGCAGGCTATAACGCGGCTGGCCCGCGTACACGGCGTCGGCACCATAGGCAAAGGCGTAACGCATGTTTTTCAGTGTGCCTGCAGGGGCTAGGAGTTCGGGTTTTGCAAGGGCCATGGCGAGATCGTTCAGAAAAGGGCGCGATGGTAGTGGAGCGTAAGCGTCCTGATGTTGACCTGGATCTATGCTTTGAGCTGTGGCGATTAATGCACAACCCTGAGCTTCAGCGAATGTGAATTTGTTATGTGTCGTCGTATGACCTTGTCAGTTTTTTGCGTCTTGCAAGAGGCGTGTCAACGCAGTGTCAGTCATAAATTCAAACTGTGAAATGTCGAGATGGGCCGGCATAGTAAGTCAACAGGTGATCGTACAACCGCCTTGAGCTATGATAAGAGGGATCATACCTCCCGATTTTTGACCTGAGAACAATGTCCACCATGGATAACCCAAACGACCTGCCTCGTCTTCCTCGCAAACGCCGCAGCCTCGCGCAGGAGTTGGTGACGGCGCTGTCTGAGCAGATCCGCGATGGTTTGCTCAAGCGCGGTGACAAGTTGCCCACCGAGTCCGCGATCATGGAAGCGCATGGTGTCAGCCGTACGGTAGTGCGTGAAGCGATTTCCCGATTGCAAGCGGCAGGCCAGGTTGAGACACGGCATGGCATCGGTACCTTCGTGCTGGATACGCCCAGCCCCAGCGGTTTTAGGGTTGATCCCGCCACCATTGTTACCCTGCGTGACGTGCTGGCCGTACTTGAACTGCGTATCAGCCTGGAAGTTGAATCAGCCGGGTTGGCGGCTCAACGCCGCAGTGCCGAGCAATTGAGCGCGATGCGCACGGCGCTCGATGCCCTACAGGAAAATACGGCCCGTGATGGCGATGCAGTGTCGTCTGATTTCCAGTTTCATTTACAGATTGCACTGTCTACCGGCAACCGCTACTTCACGGACATCATGAATCACCTGGGGACCAGTATTATCCCCCGTACACGGCTTAACTCGGCGCGCCTGGCCCATGATGACCAACAGCAGTACATGAGCCGGCTGAGTCGTGAGCACGAAGAAATTTATGCCGCCATCGCTCGCCAGGACCCTGAAGCAGCCCGTGCTGCCATGCGCCTGCATTTGACCAACAGCCGCGAGCGCTTGCGCCATGCCCATGAAGAGGCCGAAGGGCAACGAGGCTAGATCACTCTGCCGTCTTTATCGCAGGCTGTACGACACCCCTACGTAGGCTCCCCGGCCTTCGCCGGGGGTGGAGCGTGCCAAATCCTTGCCCAGGTCGTTATAGCCGGGTGTCACGGTGGCGGCGTAGCGCTCGCCGCCGAGGTTGCGCAGGTCCAACCAGGTTTGCCAGTCCTGTTTGGGTGAGGTGTAGCCAAGGGTTGCACCGAACAGTCGGTAGGAAGACGCGTAAAACGAGTTGGCATAATCCACCGCCATACGTGAGGCCACTTGGGTGTTCACCCCCGCGTAGAAACCTTGCGGGTGGTCATAGCGCACTTCTGCCTGGTAGTAGTGCTGCGGGATGCCTGGCAACTTGTTGTCACCGAAGCGCGGGTCATCACGGAAATGGAAGTCGCTGTAGGTGTAGGCTTGGCGCAGGGAGACCTTGCCCACTGCCGCATTTTCCCAAAGCACACTGTTCAGCCCGGCTTCAATACCCTGGTGCACAGTCGGGCTGGCGTTGGTTTCACCCACGATTGCGCCAGCGTTGCTGGTAGCGGCTTGCAGCTCGACCGTCAGCAACTCGTGGCGGATCGCTGAATAGTAAGCCGCCACGTCCCATTGCCCCACCCAGGCGTCGCCACGGCTGCCCACTTCGAGAGTCGTGGCGGTCTGATTGCTCATGGCGATTGGCAGGCTTTGCCGGTCGTAAGCCGCACTGCCGGTCTCGGTGAAGCGGTAGGGTGAACTCCAGATCAATGACCATGGGTGGGGCGGTTCAACCGAGCGACTCAGGTTGGTGTACACCTGCAGGTGCGGGTTGAACTCGTAACGCAGGCCCACGCGGGGTGCGTAATCCCAATCGTGCTGGCTGACTTTGCCGCCGTTGTCCGGGTAACTGACGTCGCTCTCGCGGCGGGTATAGATCATCGCCATGCCAGTGGTCAGCCACAAGTCGGGCGTCAGTTCCAGATCATTACCGACGTGCAGCACTGTATCCGAACCCTGATAGCTGAAGTCGCGGGCCTTTGTGCCGACCGGGTAGAGGGTCGGAAAACGGACGTACTCGGAGGCACCGCTATTAGGCAGGTGCTTAGTACTGCGCAGGCCCACCGTCGTTTTGCTTTGAAGGCCGAACAGCGTATCGCGGCGCTTGTAATTCAATGTGCCACTTGCATCGGTGTAGGCCACTTTGAGCCGATACGCGCCCTCGCGCAGGTCCATGGGGTAGTCGTGATAGACCAGCCCGACCTCCAGTTGTGAGTCGTCGTCCAGGTACATCGTGGTTTTGTTACCCAGCCACGTACTGCCGGGTTGCGGCCGCGTGTAGTCGCGGCTCACATAGGCCGGGTTAGCCGCGCGTGGGTGGTGCTTGATCTGATCTTTGGTCACCCGGCCGGCGAGTTCGTTATCAGTCTCGCGATACCGCAGGTAAAAGCGCGTTTCCAACTGCGGGCTAAAGCGATAGCCCACGTTGGCGGCAATGCCCTTGCTGCTGCCACGGGTGTGATCCTGATAGCCGTGGGTGTTGGCGTCGGTGAGAGCCACGTAGTAATCGAGATCCCCGAGAACCTGCCCGGAACTGATCTGACGTTTCTGATAGCCATAGCTACCGGTTTCGTACCGCACCTGCAGAGGGGCAGCGTCGTAGCCGGTGTGAGTCACATAGTTGATTGACCCGCCCAGCGCCAGGGCCCCTGTATCAAAGCCATTGGCACCGCGTAATACGTCGGCCCGGCTTAGCCACAGAGGTTCGAACAGTTCATAAGGCGTCCCCCCCGGCCCGGTGAGCGGCAAACCGTCAAACATGACATACAGGCCCGAACCGTGCGCACCGGGTGCCCGGTTAATACCGGAGCCGCGCACCGAGACTTTGGTGCCATCGTTGCCGGATGATTGCGCATACACGCCAGGCTGGTAAGCCAGTACATCGCTGTTACTGGACACGCGACCGTTTTCGACGCGATTTAGATCGATCAAGTTACTGGCACCGGGCACTTCTTCCAGTGCTGCTTTGGCTGCATCCAACTCGGAGTTTTCTTGCGTGCTGACCTGTATATCGTCCAGTTCCAGAACCCCGGCATGGGCGGGTGCCGCGCAGAATAGCGCTACAGGGAATAGGGATGTCAGGGCAGGGCGCATGGTCAGAGGCTTCCAGATCGATGGGCGGGCGGCGCGCCAGCCTATACAAGCCGGGAATCCCTCGCAACTGCGAAGCGAGTTCACGCAGAGACGATGAAATATCCCACGGCAAAGCCAAAGCCAGAGATTATCCAGCCCTGATGGGTCGATGTTCATGCTTACGAAGGTGACTATCGGCAGATAGACAGATTGAGCGATGAGTTGCGCCAAGACATCATTGACTATTGCATGTACCGATAGGGCATTGAAACCGAAGTGAAACACAGGCCGATATTGTGATGTGCGCACAATTGTAGGAGGGGCCGCCCGGTCTTCGACGCCGCACTGTCGTTCAGCAATCCTATCCGCTGCGCAAAGCCTGCGTTCGGCCTGCGTGGTTTAAGGGGGCCCTTTTAGATCAAAAGCATGTCGGCGATCTGCCCCATCCGTAGGAGCGAGCTTGCTCGCGATCTTTTGATCTTTAAAAGCTTTATAACGCCACGCTGTCGTTCAGCAATCTGATCCATTGCTGCGGTCACGGCCACATAAGGTTGCGGCCTTACGCCGTGTTACTTTGATGGGGCTGTACAGACCGGACACATGGTTGACACATGTGCGGCCGCGATCGGCCATCCTTGGCCGTGTCGCGGCTAACCCGGCGTCCTGCCGGGTTACCCACTGCGCAAAACCTGCGTTCGGCCAGCGTGGTTTAAGGGGGCCCTTTTAGATCAAACGCCAGATCAAAAGCCAGATCAAAAGATCACGAGCAAGCTCGTTCCTACAAACGCTGCCATCCGTAGGCGCAGCCGGTCGACGCTCGATTGCTCGCGATCTTTTCATAACACGGCGAAAAGCGCGCAGGCCAAAAGAAAACCCCGTAAAGGCCAAGGCCTTTACGGGGTTTTTTGTGCAACCGTTACGCTTTAGCCCATCAGGCCCAGCGTTGCGTGTTGCACCAGTTCCAGCATCGGTTGCGGGTAAACACCCAGCACGAAGACCAGGATCGATACAGCCAGCAGCATCACGCCGCCTGCTTTCTGTTCCCAGTTCAGCGGAGCGTCGTGGCGATGCAGTTTCGGCTCTACCAGGTACAGGGTCACCATCACACGCAGGTAGTAGAACACGCCAATGGCGCTACCCAGGATCAGCGACGCTACCAGCCACCATTGGTGGGCTTCTACGCCGGTCGCAATGATGTAGAACTTGCCGATAAAGCCGGCTGTCAGCGGGATACCTGCCAGCGACAGCATCATCACGGTCAGTACAGCGGTGAGGTACGGACGACGCCAGAACAGGCCCCGGTATTCGTACAGTGCATCAGCATCACGCCCCTTGTACGGCGAGGACATCAGGGTAATCACACCAAACGCACCCAGGCTGGTGAGCACGTAGGTGATCAAGTAGACACCGATGGCTTCCATCGCCAGGCCCTTGCTGGCCACCAACGCGATGACCAGGTAACCGAAGTGAGCAATCGAGGAGTAACCCAGCAGACGCTTGAGGTTGTTTTGCGTCAAGGCCAGCAAGTTACCGAACAGGATCGAAGCAATCGCGATCACGGTCAGTACGTCGCTCATCACGCCGGTGGTCGCTGCAGGCGAGATCTGGAACAGGCGAACCATCACTGCAAATACAGCCACTTTCGAGGCTGTAGCGAGGAAGGCCGCCACCGGCGCCGGAGCACCTTCGTACACGTCTGGGGTCCAGAGGTGGAAAGGCACGAGGGACAGCTTGAACGCCAGACCGATCAGCATCATGCCAAGGCCCAACTGAGCAATGGCGCTAGGAGCACCAGTAGACGCCAGTGCCTGCCCGATACCGCTGAAGCTCAGGCTGCCGGCTTCGGCGTACAGCAGCGCCATACCAAACAACAGGAACGCAGAACCGGCCGCCGACAGCACCATGTACTTGATACCGGCTTCCAGGGAGCGTTTGTTGAAGAAGGCATAGGCCACCAGACCGTAAACCGGCACTGAGAGCAGCTCCAGGCCGATAAACAAACCAGCCAGGTGCTGTGCGCTGACCAGCACGATACCGCCGGTCGCAGCCAGCAGAATCAGCAAGTACAGCTCTTCGCGGTTGCCCGGATAACCCGTGCCGCCTTCACCCAGGTACGCATGGGCCAAGGTAACGCAGGCCAGCGTGGACACCAGAATCAGCCCGATGTACAGAAAAGCAAAGTTGTCCATCATCAACAGCGGGGTGACAGCCAGCGGGGCCACTTTCAACGCCGGGAAAATCGACAGTAACGCCAGGTTAAGACCCGCCACTGAAAGCAGGAAGGTCTGTGAGTGGTTGCGGCGCCACGCGATTGCCAGCATCACCACCACAACGGTGAGGCTGGTAATCAGCAGTGGAGCAAGCGCGATAAAGTGTTGGATCGTAAATTCCATAGCGCTCTTACCGGGCCGAAGCGAGTTGAGTGAAGGCGGTGCCGAGCCATTGCTGCACGCCATTCATGGTCGCAGCAGAGGTGTCGAGGAACGGTTGCGGGTACACACCGATGAAAATCAGCAGAACCGCCAGACCGAGCACCATGATCAGTTCACGTGCATCCATGCCGGCCAGTACCGCGTCAGACTTGGACGGGCCGAAGTAGGCGCGGTGAATCATGATCAGCGAGTAGACCGAACCAAACACCAGACCGGTTGTTGCAATCGCCGTGACCCAAGGGAAACTGGCGAACGAGCCCATCAGAATCAGGAACTCACCGACGAAGTTGCCGGTACCCGGTAAGCCCAGCGACGCCGCAGCGAAGAACAGGCTAATGGCCGGCAGGTAAGCAATTTTCGACCACAAGCCGCCCATTTCACGCATGTCACGGGTGTGCAGGCGTTCGTACAGTTGGCCGCTGAGGATAAATAGCGCAGCGGCTGAAACACCGTGCGCCAGCATCTGGATCACCGCACCTTGCAAGGCCAGCAAACTACCGGAGTAGATACCGATGAGGACGAAGCCCATGTGCGAAACGCTGGAGAAGGCGATCAGACGCTTGATATCGGTTTGGGCGAAGGCCAGGAAAGCACCGTAGAAAATCCCGATCAGACCCAGGGTCATGGCAATCGGCGCAAATTCGGCCGAAGCATTCGGGAACAGCGGCAAGGCGAAACGCAGCAGACCATAAGCAGCGGTCTTGAGCAGGATACCGGCCAGGTCAACCGAACCTGCAGTAGGTGCCTGAGCGTGAGCATCAGGCAGCCAGGAGTGGAACGGTACCACCGGCAGCTTCACGGCAAAGGCAATGAAGAAGCCCAGCATCAGGATGTACTCGGTGGTGAGCGACATCTTGGTCTTTAGCAACTCGGCGTAGTTGAACGTCAACACACCGGTGTCGTTGTAGTTGACCAACACCAGACCCAGGATCGCCACCAGCATGATCAGGCCGGAAGCCTGAGTGAAGATGAAGAACTTGGTCGCGGCGTAAATACGGGTTTTCTTGCCGTCCGACGAGCTATGACCCCAGAGCGCGATGAGGAAATACATCGGCACCAGCATCATTTCCCAGAAGAAGAAGAACATGAACAGGTCGATGGCCAGGAACACGCCCACAACACCGCCCAGGATCCACATCAGGTTCAAGTGGAAGAAGCCCACGTGACGCTGAATTTCTTTCCAGGAACACAAGACCGACAGCACACCCAGCAAGCCGGTGAGCAGGATCATCAGCAGCGACAGGCCGTCTAGCGCCAAGTGCACGCTGATGCCAAAGCGCTCGATCCAGACGTGCTTGAACTCAAGCGCCCACGTCGGATCGGCACCCGGGTTCGGGGCCAGTTGGTAGTCCCCGTTACCCCACAGCCAAAGGCCGAGGGCAAGTTCAAGGGACATGGTCAGCAACGCAATCCAGCGTGGCAGGGTAGGGCCGAAGCGCTCACCCAGCCAGCACAGCAGGCCGCCGATAAAGGGGATCAGGATTAGCCAAGGCAGAATCATGACGGGCTCAATTCCTTTCGCAATGTCGAAGGTTCATATCAGACCGCTACCAGTACGATGGCGCCCATGACCA
>NZ_JASLGE010000033.1 GCF_030150285.1 Pseudomonas sp.
CTAGGCTCTGTACGAAATGTATCTGCGCTCGGTTATGCGGCGTTGAAAACAGGCTCGGAATGCTCATTTACAACCCGTAAACTCCGCTTCCTCGCCTGTTTTCGCCTTGCCTAACCTTCGCTCGAAAACATTTCGTACAGACCCTAAGATTTTATTTTTTGGTTTTAAACGTACTGAAACGCTTCGCTTTGCTGTGGCTTGGCAGGCGCGAGGACGGCTAGAAAGCATTTTTTCTTTGAGAGGGTATAAGGCATGAGTCAAATTCAATGGGCGGAACGGTTGCGCAAAAGCCTGCACAATGGCGCTGATTCAATTGGAAATCTGGTGGTCGAGTCATTTCATTACCTTGCGCTTTTTGGCATTGCTGCCATCACCGTTTGGGCTGCGATAAGCGCATTTATTGGAATGCTTGGGCAAGAAAAAATAAGCGTTGATGATATTTTACTATTGTTCATCTACCTTGAACTTTTGGCGATGAGCGGGATTTATTTTAAAACTAACCACATGCCTCTGCGGTTTTTGTTGTATATCGGCGTCACTGCATTGATTCGGTTATTGATCAGTGATGTTTCACATCATAATGCTCCTGATATGGGCATCATTTATGTGTGCGGTGGTGTCTTGTTGTTGGCGTTTTCAATTCTTGTTGTTAGATACTCTTCCTCGAAATATCCATCCGTCAGAGAGCGTGCAGAGCGCTAACGGCTGACCAAATAGAACAACTTCAAGAGACAGGGCGTTTGATGGGTATGAACAATACCCATCTGCGACCTGAGCTTGGACGCCTGTTCGCCGGAGCTGTCACCGAGTTATTTAACCCGTGAACGGCGGTGGGCCAGCAGCGGATTATGCTCATCTGCTGCTGACTGTTTGGCTTGCGCCTTCGACGTACTACGCTGTTCGCGCAGGCCTCAAGCCGCACGCCCCCGTGACGGGTTGGAGCGCGCCTCTCAGTACGTTGCCTTCAGGGAAGGGTCGCATCTTTGACCGTTAGCCCGTCCTGTTGCGCAGGCTTGGCGCGCAAGGGTGCGGTTTCGAGCAGCCATAGGCCTATCAGGCCCACGACCACTGCACAAGCAGCCTGCAGCATGAGAGGCGCGCTCAACCCGGCGATGTCAGCCAACCATCCGCCGGCGATCGGGCTCAGAACACCACCGACGATTTCCCCTACGCCCATCACCAACCCAACGCAAGCAGCGATGCGGTGCGCGGGGACTGTTTCGTAAGGGATGGTGGCCATAAAAATAGGTGCCACTCCGCTGGCAGACCAGGTCAGAAATAGAATCAGGCACAACATCCAGAAAGGCCCGTCGAAGTACAGGGCCGCCAACGGTGTGAGCGCGCCGATCAAGGAAAACACGACGACCACGGTTCGACGTCCCAAGCGGTCTGAGAGTGCGGGCACGATGTAGCTGAAAACCGTTGCGCTGGCACCCAGTACACTCATCAGAATGCCCATTTCTGTTGAACTAAAATGGCGTTCATTCATGTAGTACATCGGCATAAAGGCCCAGCCCAGCACCATCCACGCCACATAAAAACAAGCAATCAGCATGCACAGCGAGACGTTGCGATAGCGCAGCAGATCACGCCACGTTTCATGGGTAGGCGCAGTTATCGCTGTCGCAACAGGGGCGATGATGGCTTTAGGCTCTTGAACGTACTTCCAGATCAACCAAGCCGCAATCAATCCGGGGATCCCGGCCACAAAGAAAGCCATCCGCCAGTCGTAATAGCTGGCGATTGCCACCAGCACCAGCGGGGCAAGGCATGAGCCCAGTAGGTTGCTGCCGAAGTTCTGCATGATGCCCATGTTCTGGCCCCGTCGTTTCGGGGTCGAGTTCATGGCCATCAGTGTTTGCGAGATAGGCAGAATGGGCCCCTCGGCCACGCCCATCAATAAGCGTGCGGCCAGCAGCATGAAGAATGAACCCGCCAGGCCGGAGATGAATGAGCAAGCTGAAAAGACAATGACGGCCACCAGCAAGTACGCTTTACGACGACCGCTGCGGTCAGACCGGGCACCCAACAGGTAGCCCGACACGGCCCAAGTCAGGGAAAGTGCCGAGACCAGCAGGCCGATCTGGGTGTTACTCAAATTAAGGTCTTGCGCCACGAAGGGCGCCAGGAAACTCATGGCATTTCGATCAAAGAAAACAAAGCCAAAGCTCAGGCTAAGAACGAACAACAGACGGTTTTCATAATGAGAGAACCAGCGGCGCATGGTGAATCTCCGGCATGATTATTGTTATGGGTTGACTGATGCGGGTCACACCTCAGTCGGCAATGACATAGCAAAGGGCAGGCCAGCACTCATTTAATTATCTAAGTTGTTGTATTTAAATAGTTTTATAAGGTTCTTCAGAACCTCTGCCTTGATCTTTGTTGATGAAGGTGGGAAAAATTGATGATCAAATCCGATGCCTCCAATTTTCTTCGCGGCCACGTGCGCGGAGGAAAACAAAAATAATTAGGAGATTGCATGAGTCACTCGCCCCAGACGGTTACCCATGATCAGGCTGCTCGCCTCGTGCAAGGCTATGAGACCTGCGCCCCAACACCCGCAGACCTTCGGCGGTTTCTGCGCTTTTCCGATGAGGATGCGCGTATCTGGCTGGATGATCAGAGCATGGTCATGCTGCACTCCACGGCTCTGGGGGCGCTGCGCCAGGAATTGATCGAGAGCGTTGGCCATGAGGGGGCCAAGCGCATACTGATGCGTATTGGTTACTCCGCGGGCACCCAGGATGCCGCCTTGGTGCGCAAGCGCTGGCCAAGCGGCGACGAGCGCAGTTCATTCATTGCCGGGGGCCGTCTGCATGCCTTGCAAGGCATGGTGCGAGTCGAAACGGTCGACCTGGTCCTGAACATCGAGAAAGGCCATTTTCATGGCGAATACCTGTGGCATGACTCGCGCGAAGCCCATGAGCATATTGGGCACTACGGTATTGGTGACGAGGCCGTTTGCTGGATGACCCTGGGTTACGCGGCCGGTTATGCCAGCGCGTTTATTGGCAAGCTGGTGGTGTACCGCGAAGTGGAATGCGTTGCGGCAGGTGGCAACATCTGTCGAATTGTTGGGGATACCGCCGACCGCTTGCCTCACCATGAACACAGTGAGGCCCAACGTTATTGGGACCCGGCCCATTTCATCCGGATGAATTCGATCTGGTCCTCAACGGAGAACGACGCGGCGCAGCCTGCCAGCATCCCAGCGACCACCACCATCAGCAGCCTGCCGGTGCAGGACGATATGGTGGGCATCTCGGCGGCATTCAGCGTGGCCCGCCATCAGATCGCGCAGGTAGCCCCCACGCGTGCCACGGTGCTCTTTAGCGGTGAGTCAGGTGTCGGCAAGGAAGTCTTTGCCAAATGCTTGCACCGCCTCAGCCCGCGAGCTGATCAGCCGTTGGTGGCGGTCAACTGTGCTTCTCTGCCGGAGAACCTGTTGGAGGCCGAATTGTTCGGTGCCGAAAAGGGTGCTTACACAGGGGCAACTCAAGGCCGGGCCGGGCGCTTTGAGCGCGCTTCGGGTGGCACGCTGTTTCTCGATGAAATTCAGGCCTTGAGCTTGAGTGCGCAAAGTAAGCTGCTACGGGCTTTGCAGGAGGGGGAGATCGAGCGAGTGGGAGGCAGCAAGCCCATCAAAGTTGATTTGCGGGTGGTGGCGGCCACTAACATCAACCTGCGGGCCGCTATCGCTCAGGGTACCTTTCGTGAGGATCTGTTTTTCCGACTCAACGTCTTTCCTATTCATCTCCCGCCGTTGCGAGAGCGTCGTGATGACATACCGTTGCTGATGGAGCATTTCTTTAACCACTTCACAACGCTGCATGGCAAGCAGGTGACCGGTTTCAGCGCGCAAGCCGTTGAGGCTCTGCTCAATCACGATTACCCCGGCAACATACGCGAGCTGCAAAATCTGGTGGAGCGCGGGGTGATTGCCGCCCCCAACAATGCTTCAGTTCGAACGCAGCACCTGTTTCCCAAGGGTGAACAGGCACCGCGCCCAGGATTGAGCATAGGAGGCGACGGGAGCTTGGGCGTGTCATCGCCTCAGGCCAGCGGGACCGAGTTGGATCTAAACGCATCACCCGTGACGCAGCTCAAGCAATCGATCCAGTGCCAGCAAGTGGAGCATTACCGGCAAGTGCTGCAAGCCTGCGCGGGCAACCTCTCGGCGGCTGCGCGCAAATTAGGTGTGACACGACCGCAACTGGCGTATCGGCTCAAGACCTATGGTTTGGCTTGATCATTGAGGATGATCAAAACCGATTGAATTGATCAAATGTTTTTCGCCACAAAGGCCACCAAACGCCCGGTTTTACGGGTGTTTCCGGTGGTCGGCAGTGCTGGCATAGCCTTTGCGATGTAGCTCTCGCGGCCGGATGGCCGCTCTTGATAATGACAACAATAGAGAGAGCATCATGATTGCTAAGCATCGCGGCATGCCTATGCCCGGGGTTTGCCTTACCCGGCTGTCAGCATTACTCCTGTCCCTTGCCAGCACCTCGTTAATGGCTGAGCCCCTGCTACCCGAGGATGCGATCAAACTCAACCTGCAGGTCTGGAACCTCTCGGTCAAGAACCTGAACACTGGCCCGCAGCCCTATCGGTATGGCAACAGCGGCAACGTGTTCACGGGGGCCGAGGCGGATATGGCCAAGTTGGCAGGTATCGAAGGGGCTTCAGTGTCTTTTCAGTACGTGTTCTTTCCGTGGATGCGTGGCGAAGGTCAGCCGGCTCAGGACAGTTGGCAGGGCAAGGCCGGTAGCTTTTTTGCCGGAGCGCCCATGCACAACGACATCGACTCCGGTTATTTGGCGCGATTCACTTGGAATCAACGCCTGTTGCAAGACCGTTTGGAGTGGGTGGTGGGGCGTAGCAATGCCAAGCAGCACTTCTACATGTCCAACTGCAATAACGTGGTGACCTGCAACGATCCTGTCATCGATAACTCCACGGGTATTTTGCCGTTCCCTTATGGCAGTTGGAGTTTGTATTCGCGCTATCGAGCAGACCAGGGACGGTATG
Source organism: Pseudomonas sp. (assembly GCF_030150285.1). Classification (GTDB taxonomy): domain Bacteria; phylum Pseudomonadota; class Gammaproteobacteria; order Pseudomonadales; family Pseudomonadaceae; genus Aquipseudomonas. Next base: position 5,035 of record NZ_JASLGE010000033.1, read on the forward strand.
TGCATGCTGGCGTGTTCGAGTCCAACCCACAGCATTATTTCAAGGACACCAAAGGATTTGATTGGGACCCGGGCGATGCCAGCGGTGTGTCGATATTGGCCGGATGGGGCGCTGAGCAGGGTTTCGACCAGACGCCCTATGCCTACCACTATGAACTCAATGGCTTTTACAACAGCGGCGAGCAGACCGACCCGCTAGATGGCAAGTCTCGTTGGGGCAGCAGTGGGTTGCTTTTCAAATTTCGTCAAACCCTGGCACGCGAGGGCGATGCGCGCGTGCCGGAGAAAGCGTGGCAATGGTTCGGCTCTTGGTCGTGGAGCGCCGATGACATACAGCCGTTTGAGCATTTCGCCGAGGTGGGCATCACCCGTCTGGGAGTTTTTGATCGGCCTCAGAACAGTATCAATTTAAAGGCCAGTTATTTGCTCCTTGGGGCGCGTCAGGCGAAGTGGCAGGAGCAAGCGCGCTTGCTGGCGACGGGGGAGGATGAGCGTACGCGGCGCGGTGTCTCGCGCATTGAGCTCAATACCCATTGGCAGGTGACTCGCGACCTGGCGTTGGAGCCCAGCGTGCAATATGTCTTCAACCCGGACAACTTTTACAACCCACAGGCACGGGTGAGCAGCAACGGTGCGGTCATTGCTTTGGAGGTCATGTACGACTTGGGCACGGCATTGGGGCTATAACGCATGAGCCCACACCGGCGGCGGTTGCCGCAGGTGTGGGCCATTGACCAGGCAGAATCAGGCGGGTTCAAAGCAATAGACGGCCAGCTTGTTGCCATCTGGGTCGCGCGCATAGGCGGCGTAGGCGTGCGGTGCCCAACTGCGTGGGCCAGGCAGGCCTTCGCAGCTGCCGCCAGCGGAGATGGCCGCGGTGTGAAAGTTTGCCACGGCTTCGCGAGTGGGTGCCTGGAAGCTTACGGTCACGCCATTGCCAACCGTTGCTGGCGCACCATTGGCGGGGCGAAGCACGAAGAAGGCGGGGGCTTTATCGCCCCAGATCGAACCGTTTTCTTCCAAGTCCATTAGCCTGGTCAAGCCCAGTTGGCCGAGCACGATGTCGTAGAATTGGCGCGCTTTGGTCAAGTCGTTACTGCCGACCGTGACGTGGGTGTAAACACTCATGTTGATTCTCCAGCACAGGTTTAGAGTGCTCGCCGCCCAGAGGCGGCGAGCAGGTTGAAAACATCAGGAAAGTTGTGGGGCGACCATGACCTTGCAGTGATCAGTGCGTTGCCTCAGCGCTTCAAAAGCCTGCGGCATTTGCGCAAGCGAAACGGTGTTGCTAACCATCGCCAAAGGCAGCGCATGAGGGCTATCGAGTACGTCGATGGCCGCGCGAAACTCGTCGAGATTGAAGAAGGCTGAGGTCACCAGGTTGACCTCCTTGGACAGCGCCTTAAAGGGCACAAAACTGTCTGGCGCGGTACACAGTCCCAAGATGACTACCGTGCCACGAGGGCGCACGTACTCGATGGCCTGGGCAATCAACCCCGGGCGGCCGACGCATTCAAAGACAATATCGGGAGGGGCTCCCAGGCTTTCGGCCATACGCCTATCAAGGCTGCTGTCATTCACCAGAAAGGCGCTGGCCCCAAGGTGCAAAGCGCGTTCGCGCTGCCATTCTCCCAGGTCAGTGATGCAGACTTGGGCTGCCCCCAAGCGCCGAGCCCAAAAAGCGACGGCCAAGCCAATGGCACCTGCCCCCAGGATCAAAACCTTGGCACCTGGACGCAGCCGCGCGCGCATAACCCCGTGCAGCGCCACAGCCAGTGGCTCAGCCAGTGCGCTGTCGGCCAAGCCGATACTGGATGGGAGCACCACGCATTGGTGAGCCTTGGCAGTGGCAAACTCGGCAAAACCACCCCCTTGCAGGCTGAAATCGGAACACCAGGCGGGCTCGCCCCGGCGGCAACTGGCGCACTGCCCGCAGCCGCGCAGCGGGGCCACGGCGACGTGGTCACCAACGCGCAGGCCACTGACCTGTGACCCGCATTCGACCACGCGGCCAGTGTATTCGTGGCCCAGGACAGTATTCGGCGCAATGGCGAACGCCGGGTCATGTGTCATGTGCAGGTCACTGCCACAGATGCCGCAACGACACACTTCGATCAATACCTCATCGTGCCGAGGTGTCGGAGTGGGTAGGTTGGCCAGCTGTAAAGGTTGCTGTATAGCCTTGAAAACAATTGCTTGCATCCTGGTTTCCTCAATCAACTCTTCCGAGCATTTGCCCGCCGTCAATCACGATTTGAGCGCCGGTGACGTAGCTTGCGGCGGGTGAGGCAAGGAACAGCGCCAGGCCTTTGATCTCTTCGGTGCTGGCAATTCGGTGTTGAGGGACGCGCAGTGCAAATGCGGCACGGTCTGCGGGATTGCGCAGCCGTCCCCCGGCGATATTGGTGACAAAGGGGCCGGGGGCGATGGCGTTGACGTTGATGCCGAAGCGAGCCAACTCCATGGCGGCTTGGCGCACCAGCGAGGCTGCCCCTGCCTTGGCGGGCATGTAGGGCGTGCCGACGATCGCTTCGTTAATCATTGCTGCGTTTGAGGTGGTGACGATGATGCGTCCAGAGCCTTTGGGTTTCATCAACCGCACGGCTGCCCGCAAGGTGGTGAACACGGAGGTCAGATTGGTTGCCAGCACCTTGTCCCAATGGGCTTCCTCAATATTTTCCAGGGCACCTTGCTCACAGCGCTGGCCGTCGCTGTCGAGAAAGCCTGGGCCGGAGTCGATGCCAGCATTGGCGAACACCACATCGAGTCGGCCGTAGCGCTCCCCGATGCGCTCGAAGCAGGCATACATCGCCGAGCGATCGGTGGCGTCCACGACTTCGCCGTGTACGACCAGGCCTTGGGCCTTCAGGCGAGTCACTTGTTCGTGCAACAACGCACCATCAATGTCCAGCAGGGTGACTTGGGCACCCGCTTCGGCCATGACCTCGGCATACGCCAGACCAATGCCGCTGGCGGCCCCGGTGACCACGCAGGTCAGGCCTTCTACGGAAAATCGTTCCCAAAATTTCATGCGAATCACCCTTTATAGAAACAACGCCTTGTTGATTGGCAAGCCATGTTTTTCGCAATGGCTGACGTAGTGATTGATGAACCAGAAAACGTCGGTTGTTTCGGTGTGATTGCCGTGTTCGTCAAAAAACTCGATGGGGCCGTGAATCCAGAAAAGAGCTTTCATGCCCTCAGGGTTGTCGGAATAGAGCGTGTGCGCAGTGCCTGGCGTTTCGTAGACGAAACTGCCGGGTTGTGAAATCCAGTCATATTCGTAATAGCCCCAACTGCCTTCAAGCGTGACGGCTGAGACGGCAGCGCGGTGGCGATGGGTGCCGATGCGACCGCCACCCTTGACCCATAGAATGTTGCAGACACTGCCGGTGCGAACATCAAAGCTGAGGTGACGGATGGCAGCACTGTCGCCGAATGGCACCCAGGGTGACTCGTTTTCGCCGATGCCAATGTGACCGCCGTGCAGGGCGTATTGGTCAACGATGGCGGCATGGGGTTCAGGGGGCAGTTGAACAACATTTGGCTTAACGGTATTGGACATGGAGAGGCCTCTGATCATTTTTTTTATAGGGCTGGTACGCAAGCGCGGCCAGGCATCAGAGACCGTTTGCACAGGCTGTGCCAACGGTTGGAAAGGCTGTATTTACGGGGGCGCAGGACGAGAATGGGTGGCACAGAGCCAGGCAGGACTGACGTTAAGTGATGAGTTTGATGATCAAACTTGATCAAGTCAGCAGGCCGTCAATGACGGCGGATGAAAAAGGCGAGTTGTGCTTTAAAGAGGCTTGGCGACGCGTTGGCACCGAGGGTCGGTCCATCTGGCCTTGAAATACAAAACGCCCGAGGCAATGCATCGGGCGTTTTGAGACTGAAGCAGGTGTAAACCTGGTTCAGGACTGGGCAGCCCTCAGGGCTGAATCAACTGATTTTATCGAGTTGCTTTTCTTTCTCCAGAAATTCTTCTTCCAGCAAATCATCGATGCTTTCTTTAGGCTCTTTTTCTTCGAACCCTTCAACGGCGAGCTTATCGGCGTGTTTGCCACGCAGCTTGCCGAACAGGTGTTGCAGAGCGTTGTGCAGCTTTGCGGTTGCCCCCTCGACCGCTTGTGTCAGCGAGTCAGCGTCGTGGGATACAAAAATCGGTTGGTGTCCTTTTGGCCGAGCCTCCATGTTGCAACGCTTATCTTTGGGACCGGATTTGCCGCCATTCTCATCATGGAGATGGACTTCCACGCTGCTCAGGTTCTCCAAATAGCGTTCGAGCGTAACTTCAACAGTTTGTTTTACCCATTCTTGAGTGCGTTGGTCGCTGTTGATGCGGTTATCGGAAAAGACGTTAATTTGCATAATGCTTCCCTTATTTCTGCTTGCTCGAGTGAGGTGTGACGGCCTTGGGTGGTCAAAGGTTCACCGTCATCGCTCAATGACAGTGTTTGAGCCGATGAAGAAATATTTCAAGCACTATTTCAGGAATAATCACACGCGCATGATCAAGGTCAGCCTTTGGGGGAGGGCAAAGGCCCGTGGTACGGACCTCTGAAGGATTTTTGTCATAATGCTACGGGTAGCCGTCTTGAAGAGTGCAGCCCGTCATCTGCTTTTGCTTATGAGAATATTTATCATTAGTATTGTTTTTCTTTGACCCTCACCTCGATCTCCATGACGCCTCCCGAACTTGAGAACGCCCCCGGCCCTGGCAGTGACGCGCCCCAGGGGCGTGCGCATTTTTTGCAGGTGTTTCTGTCTCAGCGCCCGCAAATGGAAGCGCTGGTCAGTCGCCGTGTGGGCTGCCGAGCGACGGCGGCTGATCTGGTACAGGACCTGTTTCTCAGGTTTTGGCGCCGGCCATTGGTGCAGGTGGAAGAGCTCAGCACGTACCTGCTGCGGTGCGCGGGCAATATTGCCATCGACCATTTACGCACCGAAGGCTCGCGTGAGCGCAGCCGCCAGCACTGGCAACCCGAGCCGGACACCGAAAGCTGCGAGCCGCAGGCCGCTTTCGAAGCCGGCAAGGATTTGCGCCAGGTTGAGGCAGCGTTGCGCCGTTTGCCCGAGCGCACGCGACAGATTTTTTTGCTTAACCGCATTCACGGTCGTACCTATGCCGACATCGCCAAGGCCATGGGTGTGTCCCAAAGTGCTGTCGAAAAACATATGATGCGGGCTCTGGAAGCCTGCAAGGCCAGCTTGCGTGAACCGCCGACAGGGACTGCGTCGTGAACCATCGTTCGAGTACCCCCATCACCCCCGAGCAAGAACGCACGGCCCTGGCGTGGCTGAGCGTACTGCACGACCAGCCCGACAGCGGCGATCAAGCCACCTTCAGCCATTGGTTGCAGGCAGACCCGGCCCATGCCGAGGCCTATGCCCAGGCGCAAGTCGTCTGGGAGTTGAGCGAAGTGGCGGGCCGGACCCTGGCGAATGAAGACGCCTTGGCGATGCAGCGCTATTTGCGGGCGATGGACACGCCCCGGCGCAGCCGTGTGGCATACAGGTCTGGCGGGTTGGCCGTTGCTGCGAGCCTGCTGCTGATGGTCGGGGTGTTCGCGGGGTGGCAACCGACGCGCTGGCTGGACGATCTGGGGGCCGATTATGTGAGTGCGCCGGGGCAGGTCCGCACCGTCACGCTGGCCGATCAATCCCAAGTCACGCTGGACGCTGACAGCGCCATCGCGGTGAACTTTAGCGGCGGTGAACGCCATGTACAGCTACGCCGGGGCGTGGCGTTTTTCCATGTGACCCACACGGGCGAGCCGTTTGTGGTGGAAGCCAAGGGTGGCGAGGCGCGGGTCTTGGGCACCGAGTTCGAAGTGCGCCTGCAGCCCGACGGCGCTCAGGTCACGGTGCTGTCCGGGAGGGTGGGGGTCAAGGCGGACAAAAACGCACCGCCGCACATTCTTAGCGCCAACCAGCAAGTGGCCTATGACGCGGGTGTGAGTGAGGCGGTGCATGGGGCGGACAGTCAGGCGCGGCTGAGTTGGCGCACGGGCTGGCTGACGTATACCAACACACCGCTGGCCGACGTCGTGGCTGACCTCAAGCGTTATTACCCTGGGCAAATCCTGCTGCTCAACCGCTCATTGGGCGAGCGGCGCGTGAGTGCCAGCTTCCCTAGCCAGGACCCGCAAGCGGTCATCAACTCCCTGCAAGGTGTACTCGGGTTTGACCAGCACAGCCTCTTCGGCCGCGTGATTGTGCTGCGCTGAATCACAAAAACGCATGATCTTCATTTTAAAAGATCGCGAGCAATCGAGCGTCGACCGGCTGCTCCTACGTGTGAGCGGCTACCCCTTGAGCCACGCGGGTTTCGCGCCGGTTTTACGCCGCGGGCCCAAGGAGCAAGACTGTAGGAACGAGCTTGCTCGTGATCTTTTGATCTAAAGGGCCCCTTAAACCACGCTGGCCAATCGCGGCGGCCCACGGCGTAAAGCCGCAACCTTATGCGGCCGTGACCGCCGCAATGGCCAGGATTGCTGAACGACAGGGCGACGTCATTGATCTTTATAACGCGCTGGAACATTTATTTTCGGGTGGGGGTGAGGTAAACCCCTAGGCCATCCGTGTAGTGCTTGAAAATGCGAAAAATTCGCATTACGTATCAGGTCGACACACAGGTCATGAGCATGAAGTCCAGGGCAATTGCAGTTACACAGGGGTTGGGTGCGTCCGTCGTACTGATGGCCGGGGTAGCGTTAACCCCCCTGGGCACCGTCATGGCGGCCGAGGTGGCGCATCAGCAATCCCGTGCCCAGTTTGATTTTAATCAACCCGCCAAGCCCTTGCCTCAAGCGTTGAACGACTTCAGCCGCGTCACCGGCCTCAGTGTGGTCTATACCGACGAAGCGCCTCTGGGCCTGCAGGCCCCCGCCATCCAGGGGCGTATGAGTGCCGACCAAGCCTTGCAGCAGTTACTCGCGCAGTCGGGCTTCACGGCGCGGCGCACCGATGCCAACACCTTTGCCCTCGAGCCCCGGCCCACGGACGGAGCCCTCAACCTGGGGGCTACCACTATCACGTCCCTTGCACAAAACACCACCAGCTACCAACCGCCTGCCACAGCTTCGGTGATGCGTGGCACGGGTTCGTCCATGGACGTCCCGCAGACCATCAACGTGGTCGCCGCTCAAGTGCTCCGTGATCAGGCACCGCGCAACCTGGACGACGCGCTGAACAATATCAGCGGCATCACCCAAGGCAACACGTTGGGGGGGACTCAGGACTCGGTAATGAAGCGCGGCTTTGGTGACAACCGCGACGGTTCGATCATGCGCGACGGCATGCCGCTGGTGCAGGGCCGGGCGTTGAACGCCACGGCCGAACGGGTCGAAGTGCTCAAGGGCCCGGCATCGCTGCTCTACGGCATCCAGGACCCGGGGGGTGTGGTCAACGTGGTCAGCAAAAAGCCGCAGCTTGAACAGTACAACGCACTGACCGTGCGCGGCTCTAGCTACGGCTCGGGCAAGAACGGCAGCGGTGGCCGCCTGGACAGCACCGGCGCGCTGGGTGCCTCGGGGCTGGCGTACCGGATGATCCTCGACCATGAAGACGAAGATTACTGGCGCAATTTTGGCCTGCGCCGCGAGACGCTGATTGCGCCATCGCTGGCCTGGTACGGTGACAACACCCAGGTGTTGCTGGCTTACGAACACCGCGAGTTTCTGACCCCGTTCGATCGCGGCACGGCCATCAACAAAGCCACCAACCACCCGCTGGATATCCCGGCCACACGCCGCCTTGATGAGCCTTTCAACAACATGGAAGGGCGCTCGGACCTGTATCGCCTTGAAGTCGATCATGACCTCAACGACGACTGGAAAGCCCACTTTGGCTACAGCTGGAACCGTGAAACCTACGACGCCAGCCAGGTGCGAGTGACCGACATGAACCCCAAAACGGGTACTTTGACCCGCAAAATGGACGGCACCCGCAACGCAATTACCACTGACCGTTTCGCTACGGTCAGCCTGCAGGGCACGGTCCAGGCCGCCGGCCTGCAACATGACGTGGTGTTCGGGGTGGATGATGAGTACCGCAAAATCTACCGCGCCGACCTGATCCGCCAGAACAGCCAGTACCCGTTCAGCTACCTTGACCCGATTTATGGCCGCGAAGAAGCGGGCAGCACCGTCAGCGCCAAAGACAGCAACCAGACAGACCTGTTGCGCAGTGATTCGGTGTTTGCCCAGGATTCGATTCACCTCACCGATCAATGGATTCTGGTGGCAGGTGCGCGGTTTCAGAAGTACGACCAACTGGCGGGTAAAAACATTCCGTTCAAGACCAGCACCGACACCAACGGGGTGAAGTGGATCCCGCGTGCCGGCCTGGTGTACCGCTACACCGATGAACTGTCGTTTTATGGCAGCTACACCGAATCGTTCAAGCCCAACTCCAGCATCGCGCCCCTCGAAGGAGGCGTGGTGCTGGACTCGGCCATTGCACCGGAACAGTCCAAGGCGTGGGAGCTGGGGGCCAAGCTGGATATGCCGGGGCGTATCACCGGTACCGTGGCGCTGTATGACATTCATAAGCGCAACGTGTTGGTGTCCACCACCGTGGGGGCTGAAACGGTGTATTCGACGGCGGGCCAGGTGCGTTCGCGCGGGCTGGAACTGGACCTCAGCGGTCAATTGACCGACCACTGGAGCCTGATCGGCAGTTACGCCTACACCGATGCCGAAGTGACCAAAGACATTACCTACCAAGGGATGCGCTTGCAGAACGTGGCCAAAAATAGCGGTTCGGTGTCGGCGGTGTATGACGTGGGTGCGGTGTTGGGCGGGGACACATTACGGGTTGGCGGCGGTGCGCGTTATGTCGGAAAGCGCGCGGGTGATGCGTTGAATGATTTCGACCTGCCGTCCTACACCGTGGCCGATGCCTTTGCGACCTACGACACCCGGATTGAAGGGCAAAAAGTCAACGTGCAGCTTAACGTCAAAAACCTCTTTGACCGCGTGTACTACACCTCATCGGCCAGCCGGATGTTTGTCTCCATGGGCGATGCGCGACAAGTCTCCATCGCCACCACTGTGGAGTTTTAAGCCGAAATTACCTCGATAATAGGCTTGGCATTAACAGCTAAAGATCGCGAGCAAGCTCGCTCCTACAAGGTGTTCGGTCAAGACTTGAACGCCGCGCGGTATGCCCCTGGCGTTGCGCCAGTGGCTTGCCGGAACCGGTTGGCAAAATGGCTGGCGCTGGTGAAGCCGCAAGCCAGGGCGATGTCGCTCAGGCTCATTGAGCTGTTGCGCAGCCATGCTCGCGCCCGCTCCAGGCGGCGGGCCAACAGGTATTGGTGGGGCGGCACGCCGAAGCTTTCGCGAAACATGCGGGCAAAGTGATAGGGCGATAACGCGCACTGCGCCGCCAGTTGGCCGATGCTCAAGGGCTCGGCCAATTGGTGTTCGATGGTCTCGATCAGCAAGCGCTGTTGATGCGCGGCCAATCCACCCTTGAGCCGCAACCCGTCGCGCAGGCCAACTTGGCTGAGCACCGCGTGGTCCAGCAACTCGTTGGCCAGGCTGCTGGTGAGCAGGCGCTCGCCCGGTTCAGCCCAATTGAGCGTCAATAATTGCTGAAAACGCCGGGTTTGCTGTTCATCGTCCAAAAAGGTGAATTCACGTAATTGCAGCGTGCGCGGTTCGCGGTCCAGCAGGCGGATGCAGCCCAGCGCGAATTGCGCCTGGCTGACATACACATGGGCCAGACGGATTTCACCGTTTATGACCCAGGCCGATTGATGCTCTGCGGGCAGTACGCAGAGTTTGCCCGGCGCACCTTTTTCCCCCGGTTGCTCGCGGCGAAAGGTGCCGGTGCCGCCTGAGATGTAGCATGACAAGGTGTGGTGGGTCGGCGCTTCGTAGTCGCGCGCATCATGGCTGTTGGTCCACAAGGCTGCGGCCATACCGTCACCGAGCTCGGCGCAATGCTCCAGGCGGGCATTGGGCGAGCGGCTCATGGATTGAAACACTTGCAAGGTATCAAACGCGGACATTTTCTGATCTCCAACGCCTTGCATCCTACTCCGTCGTTTCGCGGCTGCCATCCCTGGGCAAACAAAAGCGCAAGAATGTGCAAGCCCGCGCACATCGTGGCAGACACACTGAAGGCCATCTTCAGGAGTGGGCCATGAACCTTTCTTTGTACTTGCTGACCGTATTGATCTGGGGCACCACCTGGATTGCCCTCAAACTGCAATTGGGCGAGGTCGCCATTCCCGTTTCCATCGTGTACCGCTTTGGCCTTGCGGCACTCGTGCTGTTCGCGGTGCTGTTGCTCAGCCGCCGGCTGCAAGTGATGAACAAACGCGGGCACCTGATTTGTCTGGCCCAGGGGCTGTGCCTGTTTTGTGTGAACTTTATGTGCTTTCTCACCGCCAGCCAATGGGTGCCCAGCGGCCTGATTGCCGTGGTGTTTTCCACTGCCACGCTGTGGAATGCACTGAACGCACGGGTTTTCTTCAAACAAAAAATTGCCCGCAACGTGGTGATGGGCGGCGGGCTCGGCCTGCTGGGGTTGGCGCTGTTGTTCTGGCCCGAGTTAAGTGGCCACACCGCGACCCCCGAAACCCTGTTGGGGTTGGGTTTGGCGCTGCTGGGCACGCTGTGTTTTTCGGCGGGCAACCTGTTGTCCAGCTTGCAACAAAAGGCCGGGCTCAAACCGTTGACCACCAATGCCTGGGGCATGTTCTACGGGGCCAGCATGCTGGCTGTGTACTGCGTTTTCAGCGGGATCCCGTTCAATATGGAGTGGAACACCCGCTATATCGGTTCGTTGCTGTACCTGGTGATTCCGGGTTCGGTCATTGGCTTTACCGCCTACTTGACCCTGGTGGGGCGCATGGGGCCGGAGCGGGCCGCGTATTGCACGGTGTTGTTTCCGTTGGTGGCGCTGAACGTGTCGGCAGTGGCCGAGGGCTACCAGTGGACAGCGCCTGCGCTGGCCGGGCTGGTGCTGGTGATGCTGGGTAACGTGCTGGTGTTTCGCAAACCCCGGCCTGCTGTGCTGCACGCCAAGGCGGTGTGACGGGCCTGCTGTGCGATGGCAGCGCACCTGGGTCAGGGGTTGCCATCGCACAGAGGGGTCAGCCCTTGAATACCTGCGGGTTAACCAGGTCTTGCGGCCGCTCACCCAGCAAGGCACTGCGCAGGTTGCTCAGCGCACGGTTGGCCATCGCTTCGCGGGTTTCATGGGTGGCTGAGCCAATGTGCGGCAGGGTCACGGCGTTTTTCAGGGCAAACAGTGGCGACTCTGCCAGTGGCTCTTTTTCGTACACATCCAGCCCGGCCCCGCGAATCGTGCCGTTTTTCAGGGCTTCAATCAGCGCCGGTTCATCCACGACCGGGCCGCGCGAGATATTCACCAGAATCGCGCTTTTCTTCATCAGGCCCAGCTCACGATGGCTGATGAGGTGTTTGGTTTTTTCGCTGAGTGGTACCACCAGGCACACGAAGTCGGCTTCGGCCAGCAACGCATCGAGGCTGCGAAACTGCGCGCCCAGTTCGTTTTCCAGGTCAGTCTTGCGGCTGTTGCCGCTGTACAGAATCGGCATGTTGAAGCCCAAGCGACCGCGACGCGCCACAGCGGCCCCGATATTGCCCATGCCGACAATGCCCAGCGTTTTGCCATGCACATCACTGCCAAATAGCGTGGCCGGCACGCTGGCTTGCCATTGGCCCGCCTTGGTCCAGGCATCCAGCTCCGCGACGCGGCGGGCGCTGCTCATGATCAGGGTAAAGCCCAGGTCGGCGGTGCTTTCGGTCAGCACGTCCGGGGTGTTGGTGAGCATGATGCCGCGCTCGTTGAAGTAGTCGACATCGTAGTTGTCGTAACCCACCGACACGCTGGACACCACCTCAAGGTTGCGGGCGTTTTCCAGTTGCTTGCGCCCCAGCTTGCGGCCAACACCGATCAAACCGTGGGCCTGAGGCAAGGCCTCATCGAACTGGGCATTGATATCACCCAATTTGGGGTTGGGCACGATGACATTGAAATCCTGTTGCAGGCGCTCGACCATTTCGGGGGTGACACGGCTGAAAGCAAGGACGGTTTTCTTGATGCTGGGAAGGCTCATCGGAACAAGGCTCATCGGCTGTCGGGAATGTAAGCACGCTAACATTCTCGTCCTGCCCACGCCAACTGATGTAAGCGATTAGGTGTGTGGATGCAGGCACTGTCATTTCTGCCAGTAGGTTTTTGTGATGGAAAAGTTCATGTTATTTGATATGTCCTGCAGTAGACGGCCTTAGCGATGACATCAGATTTGGGGGTGCTGCATAGCCGAACTCCAACACTGCGGGTTTCAGACCCGCGGGGTGAGGTCATTCGTGAAGTTGCCTATTGCCGCGCTGTCCCCGATGAAGTGGCAGACGAACGTGTTACCCGCCACGTGTTCAGTGCGGCGGGGCACCTGCAGAGCAGCCGTGACCCCAGATTGCAGGGGGCCAATACCGTCACGGTGTACTCACTTTCAGGCGCACCGTTGCTGACGGACAGTGTCGATGCCGGCTGGCGCTTGGTGCTTCACGGGCAGGGTGCAGAGGTATTGTGCCAGTGGGATGCTCGCGGAACGCGACGTGAAACGGTATTTGATGAGCAATTGCGCCCCACTGTAATGACTGAGCAATCGGTGGCTGTTGAACGATTGACCTATGGAGAGTCAAACTCGGCCGATAACCAGTGTGGGCAATTGATTCGTCATGATCATCCCTCCGGCACACGGTTGTTCACGCATTACACGGTCTCGGGTTTGCCACGGAATGAAACGCACGTTTTTTTGCCGGACTTACAGACTCCGCACGGGTCTGTAGCGCTCGGGCAGCGAGGTCATTCGCTGCACACTGAGCGTTTTATACAACGCACCACCTTCAATGCCTTGGACGAAGTTATTGAACTCAAAGACGCCATGGGTAATGTGCGCCACTTCAATTTCAATGTGGCGGGCGAGCTAAAAAGCGTGACGCTAGTGATGGCCGATTTATCAAGCCATACCGTGGTCAGTGAAATCATTTACAGCGCAACGGGTCAGATTCAACAAGAAACGGCGGGCAACGGTATTGTCAGCCAATTAACCTATGACCCGTGTAATGGTCGATTGACCCAGCGCTCATCAGGTTCTTTGTTGGCCCTGCATTATTGTTACGACCCGGCTGGCAATATCCTTTCAATTCAAGATTCCACGCAACCCGCAGGGTACTTCAAGAATCAGCGGACGGAGCCAATCTGTCGATATACCTACGACAGCCTTTACCAACTGATCAAAGCCACTGGGCGTGAAGTGGCTCCCGCCCCTGCAGGCCCGCAATTGCCCACGTTGCAGCCGCTGCCGCTTGACCCGAATCAATGGCTCAATTACACCCGCCATTATGAGTACGATACGGCTGGTAATTTGTTGACGATGCAGCACTTGGGAGGTCGTTCGTTTCGTCAGCGTATGGCTGTCTCGGCGTGCAGTAATAAAAGTGTATGGGTCATGGATGAGTCACTTACCGGAGAGGTCGCGCTGAACGATTGTTTTGATGCCAACGGCAATCTCAAACAGCTACAACGCGGCCAGTCGATGGTATGGAACAGGCGCAATCAACTGCTGCAAGTCAATCAGGTTGAACGCCAGGACGCGCCTGCGGACAGCGAAACATACGCGTATGACGGAGGGGGGCAGCGCGTGTGCAAAAGGCGCGTCAGTACGGCGCGTCATCTCACACACACGGCCCAGACACTGTATTTGCCGGGCCTGGAAATACACAGCAATAGCGCCACTGGCGAAGACTTTCATGTCATTCGCATAGAGGGCGGGCTGCACGGCTTCAGCATGTTTCTCTGGGTGGGCGTGCCGCCGCCTGATGCGCCTCATGGCGGTGTGCGCTATGCACTGACCGATCACTTGGGCTCCTGCACCCTGGAGTTGGATGGCTCAGGAGCGGTGATGAGCCAAGAGGGGTACTACCCATTTGGCGGCACTGCCTGGTGGGCGGGGCGTCATGTGGTAGAGGCCTCGTACAAGACACTTCGCTACTGTGCCAAGGAGCGCGACGCCACGGGGCTTTATTATTACGGCATCCGTTATTACGCGCCGTGGTTGCATCGCTGGATTAACCCTGATCCCGGGGGGGCTGTCGATGGACTGAACCTTTACCGGTTTGTGCGCAACAACCCGGTGTGCAACAAGGATCTGTTTGGGGGAGATACGGTACCGGCCAATGCCAACTTCTTTTGGGACGGTGGAGCCATTCCCGAAAAATTCATGTTCAATGTACTGATGTTTAAAGAGTTGAATCCAGAGTGGCAAGTTACTTTGTGGGCTTCTAGGCCAACGCAGGTACAGCATACATTGATCAAGATGGAGGACAGCCTTGATTTTGCGGAACGGTATCTGTCTGGGAACAACAGGAATGATATTTCAATTCGCCATACGGATGAACTGTTCGCTGAACTGGGGGGTGTGTATGGACAGACTTCAAAACTTCAAGCTATTTTTGAGCGTGAACGATCTGGCCCGTATCTGAATTATGCAGCGGCCAGCGATATTTTCAGGCTAGCGGCTAACTATCTCGGTGGGCTTTATATGGATGTTGATGTAGCCGTCACAGGAAGCCTTGGGCAGTTAGAGGCCCCTCATGGGCTTCTTGCTCATATTGAGTATTCCAGTATTTCCAATGGTGTATTGGCGGGAACTCCTCTCGCTGCCAAAGGCAAGGACCTTCTGGATCGTCTGATTCATGAGTACTCTCCAGAGTCTAAAAAGAATATCAATAATAAGAATGTAGGCTGGGTCGATAAACGCAGTGTTCCGGGAGAAGGTATATTTAGCCGGAAAAACTTGACCATTTTTATGAGCGGTCCCGGGTTAATTGAGGAGTATGTGGACTCTTCGCACGCTAAAAGAGGTGAATACTCAGTGCCTGTTGAAAAGTTCTATAGCAATTACCGGTCTTCGGGGGGAGGCACTCCGAAGGAGCGCGGCATGAATGAAGTATTCTTTTCAGGCTATCGAAAAGGCATTGATGCAAGCGCATCTTGGGTTCGGCATACGCCGGGCAGAAGAGCCTCAGTCGCCTAGGTTCGGTACGAAATGGATTTGCGCGTGGTGATGCGGCGTTGAACACAGGCTCGCAATGCTCATTTACTTTATCCGCATCACTGCACACTCAACCGTTGCGCCAACGGCTACGAAGCGCTAACGCTGTAGCCGCAGGGTGATAGTCAGAAGGCTCTTCAGCTATACGACGCCAATTCGACCTGGTGCTCCGCCAATAACCCCGGCAGCGAGCCGCGCAGGTATTCGACCCAAGTCTTGATTTTCGCATCCAGGTACTGGCGCGAAGGGTAGATGGCGTACAGGTTCAGTTCTTGCGAGCGGTACTGGGGCAGCATGCGCACCAGCGTGCCGTTGCGCAGGCCGTCAATGGCCGCGTACACGGGCAACAGGCCTACGCCCATGCCGCTGGTGATCGCGGTTTTCATGGCGTCGGCCGAGTTCACTAAAAAGGGCGAGGAGTTGATAAGTACCATTTCCTGGCCTTGCGGGCCTTCGAATACCCACTTGTCCAGGGCAATCACCGGGCTTACCAGGCGCAGGCAGGCATGGTTGAGCAGGTCGTTGGGGGTGGTGGCGGTGCCGTTGGCTTTCACGTAACCGGGCGAGGCGCACACGATGCTGTATGTAATGCCCAGGCGTTGGGACACAAAACCCGAGTCCGGCAGTTCGCTGGCCAGCACTATGGACACGTCGTACCCCTCGTTGAGCAAGTCCGGTACGCGGTTGGCCAGGGTCAGATCAAAGGTCACGTCGGGGTGAGTTTTGCGGTAGTGGGCGATGGCGTCGATCACAAAGTGCTGACCGATGCCCGTCATGGTGTGCACTTTGAGTTGGCCGGCCGGGCGCGAATGGGCGTCGCTGGCTTCGGCTTCGGCTTCCTCGACATAGGCCAGGATTTGTTCACAGCGCAGCAAATAGCGCTTGCCGGCTTCGGTCAGGGCAATGCGGCGGGTTGTACGGTTTAGCAGTCGGGTTTGCAGATGGGCCTCCAGGTTGGAGACCGCGCGCGAGACGTTGGCCGTGGTGGTGTCCAGTTGGGCGGCGGCTGCAGTGAAACTGCCGGCTTCGGCCACGCAACTGAAGGCGCGCATATTTTGCAAAGTGTCCATGAAGTGCTCTCAAGGGGCGGTGTAGGGGACAGCAAGATAAAAACAGCAGCAAATTGTGACACGAAGTTTCAGGTATTGCAGGTCGGTCATGCATTCGACCAAGGGATTATCCCAAGAACGGTAATAAAGATTCACAGTTATGCCAGCTTATCGCTGCACCTGCCAAGTCATAGACTTCTGTGCTTCAAGCCTCCTCCATCTTTGACGGGAATTTGCAGCAGTGTCGCGTCGCATCAGCAGAGAGCTCAAAGCCCTCAGTGTTCTGGCTTTATCGTTAGCATTAAATGGCTGTATCGGTTTCGGTGGCATCGGCCCCCAAAGCCAGATGCTGGCTGCCAATACGCTGGTCACCGACGAGGCGATTCAAAGCGCCGCACACGACGCAAACTGGCCCAAGGCCCAATGGTGGCACGCTTACGGTGACCCGCAACTGGATGCCTGGGTCAGCCTTGCCGTACAGGGTAGCCCAACAATGGCCATGGCCGCGGCACGGGTGCGTCAGGCCAAAGCGATGGCGGGTGTGGCTGAGTCGGCCGAGTCGCTGCACATCAATGGCAATTCAAGCCTTAAGCGCCACAACTGGCCGTCCGATCAGTTCTATGGGCCGGGTGCGCTGGACAGTGCCAACACGTGGGACAACAACGCAGCCTTGGGCTTCAGTTTTGCCCTCGACCTGTGGGGCCGCGAAAGCAATGCCACCGAGCAGGCAGTGGACAGGGCGCACATGAGCGTTGCAGAAGGCCGCCAGGCCCTGCTCGAATTGCAGAACAACGTGATTCGCACCTATATCCAGTTGTCGTTGCACTACGCCCAACTCGATATTGTCGAGTCGACCCTGCACCAACAGGAACAAATCCTCGACCTGGCGCAAAAGCGTTTGGGCGGTGGTATCGGTACGCACTTTGAAGTCAGCCAGGCGCAGGCACCGCTGCCGGAAATTCACCGCCAGATCGACGCGATGGAAGAAGAAATCGCGCTGACCCGCAACCAGTTGGCGGCACTGGCCGGTAAAGGGCCGGGTGAGGGCGCACGTCTTAAGCGGCCAACGCTGGCGCTGAGCACCGCGCTCAAGCTGCCGTCCAGCTTGCCGGCCGAACTGTTGGGCCAACGCCCTGACGTGGTTGCCAGCCGTTGGGAGGTTGCCGCACAGGCCCGTGGCATTGATGTCGCGCATGCCAATTTTTACCCCAATGTCGACTTGGTCGGCAGCATCGGCTTTATGGCCACAGGTGGCACCGCGTTGGGTTTTTTGACCGCCCAGAAAATGAACTACAACGTCGGCCCGGCCATTTCGCTGCCCATCTTTGATGGCGGCCGTCTGCGTTCCGAGTTAGGCGTGGCCTCCAGTGGCTATGACTTGGCGGTGGCCAAGTACAACCAGACATTGATTACGGCGCTCAAGGGCATTTCCGACCAGTTGATCAAGCGCGAATCCATGGACAAGCAGCAAGTGTTCGCCGCTGAGTCGGTTGACGCGGCGCAGAAGACCTACGACATCGCCATGATCGCTTATCAACGCGGCCTCACCGATTACCTCGACGTGCTCAACGCCCAGACCCTGCTGTTCAAGCAACAACAGGTTCAGCAGCAGGTCCAGGCTGCTCGACTGAGTGCCCATGCCGAACTGGTGACGGCTTTGGGCGGTGGCCTGGGGGCTGGCGATGACGTGCCCAAGGACGACCGCTACCAGCCGAATAAACCGCCAGCGGTGATGGCGCTGTTTGATCACTGACCAGCGCCCGATTCTGATGACGTTCAACCCCCTGATGGCTAATTTTGAGAGCCTGTAGATGAACCATTTGTCCGCCCCGGTACGCTGGCTGTATTCGCTGGAATGGCGTCGGGGCTTTTTTGACTGGGCACGCAGCGATGGCGTGACCTGGGTGCATATCTTCAAGGTGCTGGTGGCCGCGTTTCTGACCTTGTGGCTGGCCATGCGCCTTGAACTGCCGCAACCGCGCACCGCCATGATCACCGTGTTTATCGTGATGCAACCGCAGAGCGGCCAGGTGTTCGCCAAAAGCTTCTACCGCTTTTTGGGCACGCTGACCGGCTCGGCGGTGATGGTGGCGCTGATTGCGCTGTTTGCGCAAAACACCGTGCTGTTCCTGGGGGCCATGGCGATCTGGGTGGGCATTTGCTCGGCCGGTGCTGCCCGTTGCCGTAACTTCCGGGCCTACGGTTTTGTGCTGGCCGGTTATACCGCCGCCATGGTTGGCTTGCCCGCGCTGGCTCATCCGGATGGTGCCTTTATGGCGGCCGTGTGGCGGGTGCTGGAAATCTCGCTGGGCATTTTGTGCGCCACGGTGGTCAGCGCGGCCATTCTGCCCAAGACCGCAGGTGCCGCCATGCACAACGCCCTGTATCAGCGCTTTGGGGTGTTTGCCGGCTTTGTTGCCCAAGGCTTGCGCGGTCAGTCGACCCAGGAAGCCTACGAGGCCAGCAATGTGCGCTTTATTGGCGAGAGTGTGGGGCTTGAAGGCATGCGCAGTGTGACGGTGTTCGAAGACCCGCACATGCGTCGGCGCAGTGGTCGCCTGAGCCGCCTTAACAGCGAGTTCATGGCCATCACCACGCGCTTTAACGCCCTGCACCAATTGCTCGCCCGCTTGCGCAGCCGTGGCGTGGTGCAAGTGGTGTCGGCCATTGAGCCGGAGCTGGAACTGCTGGCGCAACTGCTCGACACCTACACCGCCCGCTCGTTGACCGACAAAGACGCCGCCGTATTGGCTGACCAACTGCTGGCGTTCAGGGCCGGCTTGCCGGAACACGTGCGCTCCTTGCGGGTCAAGTTCCTGGAAACGCAGCCCAGCGCTTCGGACTTCCTGGACTTCAACACCGCCTACGAACTGTTGTATCGCTTTGTTGATGACATGCACAGCTACGCGCTGACCCACGCCTCACTGGCCGACCATACCCATGAACGCGAGCGCTGGGACCAGCCCTTTATCTCGCAAACCAGTTGGTGGTCGGCAGCCGCTTCGGGCCTGCGGGCGTCGTTTATTCTGGCCGTGCTCGGCACTTACTGGGTGATGACCGCCTGGCCCAGCGGCGCGATGATGACCCTGATTGCGGCGGCCACGGTGGGGTTGTCAGCGGCCACGCCAAACCCCAAGCGCATGGCGTTTCAGATGGCTTGCGGCACGTTCTTGGGCGCGTTGATTGGCTTTGTTGAAATGTTCTTCGTGCTGCCGCGCATCGACGGCTTCCCACTGCTGTGCCTGGTGCTGGCTCCTGTGATTGTGCTCGGCTCGTTCCTCACCTCTCGGGCTAACTACGCCGGGGTAGGGCTGGGCTTGCTGATCTTTTTCAGCACCGGCTCGGTGCCCGACAACCTGACGATCTACAACCCTTACCAGTTCATCAACGACTACATCGCGATGGTCATCGGCATGCTGGTGTGTGCCGCTGCTGGGGCAATCATTTTGCCACCCAACAGCCGCTGGTTGTGGAGCCGTCTGGAACAAAACCTGCGCGAGCAAGTGGTGTACGCCATCAGCGGCAAGTTGCGGGGGTTGAGCTCGAGCCTTGAAAGCCGTACCCGTGACCTGATGCATCAGGCGTATGGCCTGGCGGCTGGCAAGCCAGAGGTGCAGCGCACCTTGCTGCGCTGGATGTTTGTGGTGCTGGAAGTGGGCCACGCGATTATCGAATTGCGAAAAGAGCAGGAACTGCTGCCGGTTCACCCGGCGTATGCCGAGTCTCAGCCTTGGCGCCAAGCCATCCGGGTGATGGGCCGCGCACTGGTGCGTCTGTTCTTGTCCCCCAGCGAAAGCAACCTGGAGCGTGCGCTGATTGCCGTCGACCACGCCATCAGCCGGGTTCAGTCCACCGACGAACCGTTTGCCCGCAACTTCGACACCTCGGCGCTGGTCCGGGTGCAAAGCTACCTGCACTTTATCCGTACCTCACTGCTTGACCCGCAATCGCCGCTGTCGGCCTATGGCCAACCGCAAGGACCTGAACATGCCTCGTGAAATCGCTTTCCACGGCGTCTACATGCCCACCATGACCCTGATGTTTTTTATCGCGGCCGGCTTGGCTTGGGGCTTTGACCGACTGTTTTCCGGTTACGACCTGTACCGCTTCTTCTGGCACCCGGCGCTGCTGCGCCTGAGCCTGTTTGCCTGTCTTTTTGGCGCCATGGCGCTGACTGTTTACCGTTGAGAGCACACCGATGAAAAAGTTCTTCAGCTTGCTTGCCACCTTGCTGGTCCTGGCCCTTGCGATAGGGATTGGCCGCACGCTTTGGGAGCATTACATGAATACCCCGTGGACCCGTGATGGGCGGGTACGGGCCGATATCATCAACGTGGCCGCTGACGTTAACGGGTACGTGGTCAATGTGCCGGTCAAGGACAACCAGTTGGTGAAAAAGGGCGATGTGCTGTTGGAAATCGACCCTGAACACTACGACATTGCGGTGAAACAGGCGCAGTCGCTGGTGGCTTCCCGCAAGGCCACCTGGGAGATGCGCAAGGTGAATGCCCGTCGCCGGGCCGATATGGACAACTTGGTGATCTCCCGTGAGAACCGCGATGATGCCAGCAACATTGCCGACTCGGCCTTGGCTGATTACCAGCATGCTCAGGCCCAGTTGGACGCGGCCTTGCTGAACCTCAAACGCACTAAAGTACTGGCCACTGTCGACGGTTACGTGACCAACCTCAACGTGCACCGAGGCGACTATGCCCGGGTCGGCGAGCCGAAAATGGCCGTGGTCGATAAAGACTCGTTCTGGGTATACGGTTTCTTCGAAGAAACCAAGCTGCCGCATATCCGTGTGGGCGACAAAGCCGACTTGCAAATGATGAGCGGCGAAGTGCTCAAAGGACACGTAGAAAGTATCGCCCGCGGTATCTACGACCGTGATAACCCCGAGAGCCGCGAGATGGTGGCCGACGTCAACCCCACGTTCAACTGGGTGCGCCTGGCCCAGCGCGTACCGGTGCGTATCCACATTGACGAAATCCCGGACGGTTTCCTGCTGGCGGCCGGTACCACCTGCACAGTGATTGTGGAGCAGCCCCCAGAACGGTGACGCCCCTCGGTCTGGCGTGACGCCTGTCATTTCTGACAGTAGCCACGCCAATTTTTTACGCCTTTACTCCCATCAAGCACTTGTCTGAGTCTTGGTGATGCCTTCCCTACACCGTCATACTCCTACCTTGAGTGTGCTTGACGCGCGCGGCTTGCAGGTCCGTTCTGTTGCCTGGTGCCGTTCAGCGCCTGATGCCCCGGCAGAGGCACGCGTTCATCGCGCCCGTTTTGACGCGGCAGGCCATGAGGTCGCGCAATGGGACCCGCGCTTGTGGGCGCGCAAGCAATATGATCCCGCGACCCCGGCCAACCTTCAGAACCTCTATACCTTGTCTGGCGCGGTGCTGAGCACTGCCAGTGTCGATGCGGGGTGGCGGATCAGTTTGCTGGGCGATGCCGGGCACTTGATGCAGAGCTGGGACGGGCGGGGCAGTGAGCAACGAAACCACTACGACGCGTTACTGCGGCCCACGGCGTTGTTTGCAAAGGCGTTGAATAGCGACACATTGACCTGTATTTCCCGTTATAGCTACGGTTCAGTTGACGCCGATTCAGCGTTGAACAACCAGTGTGGCCGGTTGATCCGTCACGATGATCTGGCGGGTACCCGGCATTTTCCGGCGTTCGGTTTACTGGGCGGGGTACTTGAGCAGCAACAGTGCTTTCTGAAAGCGCTTGGCCCTGTCAATTGGCCTGAGAACATACCCGAGCGCAATGATTTGCTTGAGCCGCAGGGGTACAGCAGCCGCTCGACGTTTAATGCAGTGGGCGAAACCAGTGAGCAGGCCGATGCCCAGCGCAATGTGCAACGGTTCACCCAGACTATTGATGGGCAATTGCACGAATTGCGCTTGTTGCAGGCCAATATACCCACCGCCAAGGTGCTCGTCAGTCAGATTCAGCACAACGCCCACGGTCAGATCACGGCGCAAACGGCGGGTAATGGCGTGGTCAGCGCGTTCGAGTATTGCCCTCGGGACGGTCGGCTGATGCGTTTGCACGCGGGCGCGTTGCAAGACCTGAATTATATCTATGACCCGGTAGGCAATATCGTGAGCCTTGAGGACAAGGCGCAGGTCGCTCGCCACTTTGCGGGCCAACGTATCGACCCGATCAACCGCTACACCTACGACAGTCTGTACCAACTAATACACGCCACAGGCTGGGAGTCGGGCAGCGCCAATCAAGGCCCGGCCCACCTCCCGGACCCGCAGGCCGTCGCGAATTACCAGCAGACTTATCGCTACGACGCGGGCGGTAATTTGCTTGAGCTGACCCATCTGGGCCCGCAAAACCACAGTCGCCTGTTGGTGGCGGATGAGTGCAGCAACCGCTGTTTACCGGTCAAGGGCAGTCGACGGCCTGTTGCTGACGGATTTGATGAGAACGGCAACCTGCTGGCGCTGGACAACGGCCGATCACTGACCTGGGACCTGCACAACCAGCTCACACACGTTCGGCCTGTGCAGCGTGAGGGGGCAGAAGATGATAGCGAGCATTACGTTTACGGCGCGGAGGGCATGCGCCTGCGCAAAATTCGCATCAGTCAAACCAATGCCCGCACTGTGATCAGCGAAACCCGTTACCTACCAGGGTTGGAGCTGCGGACCAACGCCACGGGGGAAACGGTGCAGGTCATCACTGCCCAGGCCGGGCGCAACACCGTGCAGGTGCTGCATGGGTCGAGCAGGCCGTCCAAGGGGGTGGTCAACGACCTCTGCCGCTACACCTTGGCTGACCATTTGGGTTCCTGCAGTGTCGAGCTGGACAGTGATGCTCAGATAATTAGCCGCCAGACCTACCACCCGTTCGGCACAACGGCGTTCAGCGATATGGGTAACGCTAGTCAAACGACTTTTCGAACCCTGCAGTATTCGGGCAAGGAGCTGGATGCAACGGGGCTTTATTACTATGGTCGGCGTTATTACATGCCGTGGTTACAGCGATGGGTGAATACGGATCCGGCCGGGGGGGTGGACGGTTTGAACCTTTTTGCGATGGTGGGAAACAATCCGATCAAGTTTGTGGACACCCAGGGCTTGATTAAAACAGATCCAGAAGAATCGGTAGACATCGCTGAGTTTGAAGCGGCGGGTACGCGTCGTTCAGCAGACATCGTAAACGCAGGCACTGCGCTTAAGCACTATCCAAAGATGTCAGTCGCCAAGCTGAAAAAAGTCCAGGAAGAGGATTACAAAATTAACCCGGACAATCGTTTGAGCAAAAAAACGGTTGCTACGCTAAATGCTCATGCGTTCGCCATTATTCCTACTGTAGGGACGATGGTGATGAACCACTTCAATCTTGAGGCACCAAAGGGAGGCCCGATTAATTATCGTGGCGTGGACCCTGACTACACGAGCGTAGAGTTTAAGGAAGAGCACTATTTGGGTTTTGGCTCCTACAGAATTTCCTCCATCAGCGACTATTTGCAACATCTCAGTGCTGACTACAGCGCCGCGCTCAGTGATCCTGTTCATAAACGAGCTCTTACAGTTCAAGACTTGGAGAATAACCCGCTCTTTTCCAGGTCGGTTATTCAGTCTGATGAACTTCAAAGCCCCGTAAAGGAATGGGTGAGCAAACACATAGAGAGCAGTGATGGCGTGATTCCTGTGCGCGCTGGCGGCCCGGGTGCGCATGCAGAAGTGAGAGTGCTGAACACGATTGTAGGGTTGTACCCCAATAACGCGGAGCGAATGCTGGCAGATACTCAGTTGTACACACATCGACTCCCGCCTAATGGCGATTCATGGGATTTTGTAGGGTGTTACAACTGCACAGGTGTTATTCCAGCCGAGGTCAATGTGCGTACGGGGCGAAGCCAACAAAGCTATGCCAGCTTTAATCAGGCAGTGAGGCGGCAGTGAAACGGGGGGCAACGGTCACCCCTCCCTTTACGCGTTGCAAAACGTCTCATGCAAATGCCGCCACAGAATCTTGCCGTTGGCGTCGGTTTCAAATACGGCGGTGGCGCGTCGGTCGGTGCGGCTGCCGTTGTGTTCCTCCTGCAGTTCGCGGTAACTGACGACTGCACGGCCTGCGGAGTGGGCGATGCCGGTAAATTCGCTGAGGGTAATGACCAGATCGGGGCGGCCACCGCGCAAGGGTTCAAACAAGGCCTCCAGGCCGTCGAGATCCAGCACCTTGCCCGTCGGTGTAATCATTGA
Source organism: Pseudomonas sp. (assembly GCF_030150285.1). GTDB lineage: Bacteria > Pseudomonadota > Gammaproteobacteria > Pseudomonadales > Pseudomonadaceae > Aquipseudomonas. Next base: position 29,417 of record NZ_JASLGE010000033.1, read on the forward strand.
GGACTAGGCGAACAGTGCGTCAGCAAGTGCTGCACGTGTGGGAATGGTTACTATGCTGGCGTGTTGAGCCCAAAACGCTTCATCAGGATTTTTTGCAGCAAGGCGCGGGGCACCAGTGCCGCCAGCAGCGGCAGGGCGCGGCTGCCATTACCATAGCGCAGCAAGGCCGGCGGGCGGTTTTTTTGGCTGGCCTTGAAGATGGCGTCAACCAAAGCCCGCACGGGTGTCGGGTGGTCTTGCGAGGCCTTGGCGCGGGCACGAATACCGTCGCGCATCGGCCACCACGGTGAGTCCTGTGCAATCAATTGCTCGGCCTGGGCGCTGGCGTTCTGCGCGAAGTGGGTGTCGATGGCACCCGGCTGCACTTCCAGCACGCGAACGCCGAAGGGCGCGAGTTCCATGCGCAGCGCTTCGCTCAAGGCGTGCACGGCGGCCTTCGAGGCGCAGTAGGCCCCGGCAAACGGTGTAACCAGCACCCCGGACACGCTGCCGATAGTGATGACCAGGCCACGGTTGCGACGCAGCGGCTCGAACACGGCCCGGGTCACGCCGACCACCGAGAACACATTGGTCCTGAATTGCTGCTCCAGGCCTTCGACACCGCCATCAAGCACTGGCCCCATCGCGCCATAGCCTGCGTTGTTGATCAATACATCCAGCCCCTTGCCATGCTGCTTGATGCGGGCGCTGAGTTGGTCTACTTCCAGGCTGTCGTTGACGTCCAACTGCACCGCCGTAAAGCCCGCGGCCCTTAGCGCGGCTACATCGGCGGGTTTGCGGGCGGTGGCCCAGACTTCGTACCCGGCCTGCTGGTAGGTATCGGCCAATGCACGGCCAATGCCACTGGAACAGCCGGTAATCAAAACAAATGGCATCAGGTCATCCTTGCGTGGGTCAGTTGGCGAAGTGGCCTTGTAGACGTTCGGCCCTGAATTCGAGGCTATGTGGCCGGTAACCGGCGCGAATTGAAGGTAATGGCAAGCAGTCCTGCCACTCGGCCGCGCTTTGCAGCTCTCCCGGGCCGCGATAATGCGGGGCGGTGTAGGCCGTGTCGGCGAGGTTAACGGTATCGCCAGGTGCGTAGGCCGCCACGCGCCAACTGAGTTCGGTCAGCGGTACGTCGTTGCCATTGCGCAACGTCAAATGCAGCGGCCGGTCAGCCGGGCATTGGTCGGGGGCATACGCAAGGCGCAGTTCCAGGCGCGCCAATTGTTGCGCTTCACGGTGGTCTTGCCAGACCACGACCGCAGTGACGATAGCCAGCCCGATCAGGGCGGCCATCGACACCGGCAAGGCTTTGGCCGGGTAGCGCAGCAACAGGATGAGCCAGGTGATGATCAGTAAAGCGCCGATAATCATGACGTTGGCCTCACAGAGAATGAGCAGTCATCCTACTCGATAAACGGCCAGCATCCATCGCAAGTATTCTCTTGATGGGGTTGGTTTAGAGCGTGTGTGTGGGCTTTAAGCCAAAACGCCGCATCAGGATTTTCTGCCGCATGCCAGTAGGCAGCCAAAAAGCCAGAAACGGCATGAGTCGGCTGCTTTTTCCATAACGCAACAGCGCCGGCGGCTTGGTTTTTTGCGCAGCTCTGAGTACGGCTTCGGCCAGTTGTTTGGCCGCAGTGGGATTCGTGCGCGAGAAGTTGGTTCTTTGCCGAATGGCCTCACGCATGGGCCACCAAGGGGATTGCTCGTTAATCAACAGTTCGACCTGGTCGATGGCATTTTTGGCAAATGAAGAGGCGATGGCTCCAGGCTGCACCTCCATGACACGAATGCCAAAGGGCGCGAGTTCCATGCGTAGCACGTCGCTGAGTGCATGAACCGCCGCTTTCGAGGCGCAATAGGCACCGGCAAACGGGGTGGCCAGCACCCCGGACACACTGCCGATGTTGATCACCAGCCCGTTGTTGCGGCGCAGGTGCGAGAGCAGGGCGCGGGTAACCCCGACCACGGATGAAACATTGGTCTCAAACTGACGTTGCAGGTTCACGGCTCCTGCTTCAAGTACCGGCCCCATGACGCCATAACCAGCATTATTAATCAGTACGTCCAGTCCACCGCCTTCGTGTGTCAGGCGCTCAAAAAGGTGCATCAATTGCGTCGGGTCATTTACATCCAGTTGTACGGCGTTAAACCCTTCTATTGCCAATTGCGCCACATCTTCAGGTTTGCGTGCACTGGCCCAAACGTCATGGCCTGCCGCCCTGAAAGTGTTAGCCAGAGCGCGGCCAATGCCACTGGAACAACCGGTAATCAAAACACGAGGCATCAGAATATCCTTTGTGGAAAAGCTGCCTTGCAAGCGCTGCGCCCGTATTTAGAGGGTGCGCGCACGATAACCGGCGCGCAAGGGCGGCACGGGAAACATTCAGCCCTATCGCCTGGCGTAAACAGTCGCGATGGTCTGGGTCAGGTGCGGTAGAGAGGTTATCGGCGGGGTGGACAGTATCGTCTGGTCCGTAGGCTGCGATACGCGAAGCCTGCTCTATGATCGATAGGTCATTGCATCGCGTAGCGTAAGAAGAAGGGCACGGCACAAGGGCCTTTGCCGAGGACGCACGGGCGTGCACCCTCGGTGACTATTTACTCGGGGGCGTGGTCGCGCAGGAAAACCAGCAGATCAGGCTTGGATTGTTCGGCACTGTAGCGATAACCCTGCGCGTCGAACTGCTTGAGGTGTTCTGGGGTGTTGATGCGTTCCTTGATCACAAAACGGCTCATCATGCCGCGTGCTTTCTTGGCGTAAAAACTGATGATTTTATGCTGGCCGTTTTTCAGGTCCTTGAATTCGGTGTTGATGATGCGCGCATTCAAGGCGGTTTTCTTGACGGCTGAAAAGTACTCGTTGGAGGCCAGGTTTAACAGCACATCATCACCTTGCTCGGCCAGCGCTTGGTTAAGCCACTCGCTGATGCGCGTACCCCAGAACGCGTACAAGTCTTTACCGCGAGCGTTGGCCAGCTTGGTGCCCATTTCCAAGCGGTACGGCATCATCAGGTCGAGCGGGCGCAGCAAGCCATACAGCCCGGAGAGCATGCGCAGATGGTTTTGCGCGTAATCAAAGTCGTCTTCACTGAAATCGACGGCATTCAGGCCGGTGTACACATCGCCCTTGAAGGCCAGCAGCGCCTGTTTGGCGTTCTCGGGGGTAAAAGTGGGGATCCAACTGCCAAAGCGCGCGGCATTGAGCCCCGAAAGCTTGTCGGACAGGTGCATCAATTCGCCAATTTGTTGCGGGCTCAGCTCACGCAGGCACTCGATCAACGCTTGAGAATGGTCCAGGTACTGCGGTTGAGTGAAACGCGCAGTGGCAGGCGGGGTTTCGTAATCGAGTGTCTTGGCGGGTGAAATCACCATCAGCATGAGGTCGTCTCCTGTAAGCGTGGGAAGGATTCTAGGGGCTTGGGCGATTTGACTCCACCTATCAGCGCAATAGCCCATCGGTGGGGCGGTGCGCGCGTGCCGATGGTGGCAACGGTGAGGTTATAGTACTGGCCAGTATTGAGTGGGGAGATGACCTGTGCGAGTTGTTCTTTTCTTGTCGGCCTGGCTGGTATGCCTGGGGGCCGTGGCGGCCCCCAACGCGCCGGTGACGTTGGACCGCAGTACCTGGCCCGAGGCATTGACCAGCCCGGCGTTGTTCGATGTGGCCTCACGCGCCGAGATCCTCACCTTTGCTCATGCCTTGCGGGTCAGTGAAGCGCTGGATGAACGTGCGCTTAAAGCGCGCTTGGGGCTCAACGTCATCAACGTCGAGGCGATTGATCGCGTCCGCAAGAGTATGTGGCAACGGCTGTTGGTCAATTACAGCCGTGCCGGGCAAAGCTGCGATCAGGATGCGTCGTTCTGTTATTACGTCGACGGCCTGGACAGCCTGCGCGAGCTGGCCGGCACGTTTGAAGTTGGCCCGGATTCGTTTTATGCGGCCTGGGCTGAACCCAGTGCCACGTTTCATCGTCGCTACTTGGATGAGCAACTGCGCCTGGCGGCGTTGTCTCCCTCCGCGCGCAATGAAATTGAACTGCTCGGTGACCATGAACTGAACGGCGATCAACTGCACGACAGGCTGTTTATGCTGACCTTTAACAGCGGCCCGACCCTGTTACCGGGCACCACCGACTGGCTCACGGATTACCTGCGCAAACAGTCCATGAGTGCGACGTTTTTTGTGCTGGGCAACCGTCTGCAGGCACGGCTCGACAAAACGGATGGGCCCGCGCTCAAGGCGTTGTACAAGGACCAGTGTGTGGGCGTGCAGGGCTGGGAGTACCGCTCGCACAGTCATTGGCAGGCGTGGCAAGACTCGATAGTGCGCAGTGTTGGCTTGGTGCGTCAGGTTTTACCTGGCAGTTATGTGCCCCTGTTTCGCCCGCCCTACGGGCAACGGCGGGGCGACAGCGCCGAATTTTTCAAGGCTGAGGGCTTGAATGTTGCGTTGTGGACAATGGATTCACAGGACATGACGTCGGGCCTGACCGCCGAACAGTCCGCGCACCGGGTGCTAACGTTGATGCTGCTGTGGCGCCATGGGGTGATTGTGTTTAACGACACCTTGGACAAGGTGCACACGGCGTTGCCGTGGCTGCTCAAAAATACGGCGCAAAGCGGGTTGGGCTGGGAGGCGTGTAGTGAATTTGGGAAGGGGCTTTAAAGGCTGCCTTCGGGCATCCTGAGCACAATTTCTCTAGCTGTGAGTAGAAAACGCTGACGAGTAGATTACTTAGCCTAGTCGGCGTTTGGCCCGATGCCAAGGGCATTCGTCTGTTTGAAAAATATAGGTCTGAAACATTAAAAAAACTTTTTTTTGTCACACGTTTAGGAGTATTACGAAGACAGACCGCCGAAACCTGCACCTCAGGTGGCGTCTTCAAGGACCCATCGGGCAGGGCTTTATCTGACACGAAAACAGATGAATTCGACAGTCACTTCGAGGCGCAGCACTGTCGTGGTATTGCGTCTAATGGCTCCCACAAAGGTGACCGAGTATGGATGATCACGCACGCACGCACTCCTCCAACCAGCCAATCCTTTATGTACTCGATACCAATGTTTTGATTCACGATCCAAACGCATTGCTCAACTTCGAGGAACACCACGTCGCCATTCCGATGACGGTGCTTGAAGAACTCGACAAACTCAAAACCGGCAAGCTGCTGGTAGCCGCCGAATGCCGTCAGGCGATTCGCCTTATTGACCAGACCCTGGGAGCGGCCTCCCCGCAAGACGTTGAACGGGGTGTGCCAATTCAGCGCGGCAAAAGCGGCCCCAAAGGCTTTTTGTCCATCCTGATGAACAAGCGTCGGGAGCCGAATGCGCTGCTGCCCGAAACCCTCAACGACAACATCATCATCAATCAGTTGATTGACTTGCATGCCCGTGAGCCGCAGTTGCATGTGGTGCTGGTCACCAAAGACATCAACATGCGCCTCAAGGCCCGAGCGTGCGGGATCGAATCCGAGGACTACAGCACCGACCAGTTGGTGGATGACGTGTCGATGTTGTCACGCGGCTACCACATGATGACGGGCTCGTTCTGGGACCGAGTCAGCAAGGTCGAGACTCGCCAGGGGCATGGACGCACCTGGCATCAGGTGCACATGAACGAGCACCTGCCCGCAGTGCATATCAACGAATTCATTCTCGATGAGCAAGGCTTTGTGGGGTGGATCAAAGAAGTGCGCAAGGATCATTTGCTGATCCTCGACATGCACCAGGAACCTCTGCTGCACCAAGAAGCCTGGGGGCTTAAACCGCGGGATATTTACCAGGGGCTGGCGCTGTTCGCCTTGCTCGACCCGGACATTCACCTGGTGAACCTGTCAGGGGCGGCCGGTTCGGGCAAAACGATCCTGGCGCTGGCGGCGGCCATTGAACAAACCATGGTCAGCAAGCGCTACCGGCGCATTATCTGTACTCGCAGCGTGCAGGGCCTGGACCAGGAAATCGGCTTTTTACCGGGGACCGAAGCCGAAAAAATGGAGCCTTGGCTCGGTGCTATCACTGACAACCTCGAAGCCTTGCACATGGATGACGAGAACACCCACGGCAGCGTCGATTACATCCTGAGCAAGGTGCCTTTGCAGTTCAAATCCCTGAACTACATTCGCGGCCGCAGCTTCCAGCAAAGCCTGATCCTGATCGACGAGTGCCAGAACCTCACGCCGCACCAGATGAAAACCATCATCACCCGTGCAGGGGCAGGTTCTAAAGTGGTCTGCCTGGGTAACCTGGCGCAAATCGATACGCCTTACCTGTCGGCCACCAGTTCGGGGCTGACCTACCTGACGGAGCGTTTCAAGGACTTTCCCAACGGTGTGCACATCGCCCTGCAAGGCGTACCGCGCTCGATTCTGGCCGAATACGCCGAATCGCACCTCTGACCTGTTCTGCAACCCTGACCCGGGCGGCCTTGAGCCGCCCGGTTTCGTTTGGGTAATTTCGTAATCTTTTGCAGGCCCTGTGGATTTGACCTTAGACATGACGCTCGAAAGGTGGGAATTTGCGCTCAATGATGGCTGATAAACAGGCACCCCCGCCCACGGCAGCTCAAAGCCAAGTCCATGCCGGTGACGCTCGGCCTGTCGACCCTGGATGGCGTTGAAGTCTTTGGTCTGCGTCCCGGTCTTATTTTTGTTCCACAGTGAGGCTTTGCAGGTGCATGCTGTTTTTTCGATGCAGACGACACAATGATCTGCGGGGGATAACAGGAGGTCGGGGTGTTACTGCGTAATATCGATTTAAATCTGTTGGTGGTGCTTGATGCGCTGCTGACGGAGAAGCACGTGACCCGCGCCGGTATTCGTCTGCATTTGAGCCAGCCGGCCATCAGCCATTCGCTGAATAAACTCCGGGGGTTGCTGGACGATCCGCTGTTGATTCGCCAGGGCAACGAGGTGGTGCTCAGCGCGCTGGCACAGAACCTCCAGGCACCGCTCAAGGACATTCTGGGGCAGATCGAGTCGTTGCTCGGTCGGTCTATCGACTTTGTGCCGGCCACCTCTGGGCGCACGTTTCGCGTGGCGATGTCCGATTATGGGGCCGCTATCGTATTGCCCAAGCTGTTGGTGCACATGCGGGCCCAGGCACCGGACACGTCGCTGGTGGTGGTGCAGGACAGCCGGTTGGGCATGCTTGAGCAAATAGAACAGGGCAAAATCGACCTGGCGTTGGGCGTGTTTGCGCCATTGCCAGCAGACCTCTGCAGTGAGGTGCTGTTTGAAGAAACCTTTACCTGCCTGCTCAATCGCCTGTCATTGCCCGAAGGTGGCACGTTGGATCTGGACACTTACCTGGCTCGCCCGCACCTGTTGGTGTCGGTGGAGGGCAGTACCTTGGGCGAAGTTGACACTGTCCTGCGTGCCCGGGGGTTACAGCGCCGGGTGGCGGTCAATGTCCCGCACTGGAGTGCTGCGCCGGGGATGATCGCGGGCACCGACCTTATTCTCACGGTGGCTACCCGCACACTGGACAACGTAGTGCTGGGCGACACGCTGGTGACCTCGGCACCGCCGCTTACGGTCGCGCCGTTTAACTATGTGCAGGTCTGGCATAACCGCTTTGAGCAGGACCCGGCCCATCGCTGGTTGCGCGAACTGATTAAGCAGGTCAGTTAAAAAGATGCAGGAACGAGCCTGATCGCGATCTTGGGTAGGGTTGAGATCACGAGCACGGGCGTCAATCAGCCCCGCGATGCGATCACAAACCCCGCCAGTACCACGCCGACCCCTAGCAGTTTTTGCAGGCTTGGCGTGTGTTTGGGCAAGCCGAGCAAGCCGAAGTAATCAATGGCCAGTGAGATGATCAATTGGCCCACCACGACCGCCAGGATGAAATTCAATGCGCCCAGGCGCGGTACTGTCATCAGCGCCACGGTGATGTAGAACACCCCGGCCAGGCCACCCAGCCAGATCCACCACGGGCCGCTCATCAGGGCACCCAAACCGGGGCGTGGCACTTTGACGATCAGCATCACCAGTGCAATGGCCAGGCCGCTGATCAGCAAGGAAAACACAGTGGCCCAAAAGGGATGGCCCAGCACCGCCCCAAGCCGGGCGTTGCTGGCGGCTTGCAAGGGCACTGCAAAACCTGCGAACAGGCTCATGACAACAGCAAGAAATAGTGGCATTACGTATGTCCTCCAATGTTTTCACTGTTGTACGGTGAATACTGGCGGACGGCCAATTCGCTGTTCTGATGGGCGCTATTCGCGGGGTCGATGGCCTTCATGGGGTACGGGGTTTACACTTCCTGTTCCTGTCTGGAGTAACCCTGTGCTGACTCATTTAGATTCTCAAGGCCGTGCCAACATGGTGGATGTCACCGATAAAGCGGTGACATCCCGTGAGGCAACGGCACAAGCCGTGGTGCGCATGCGCCCCGAAACCCTGGACATGATCGTCAGTGGGGGCCACCCCAAGGGCGATGTGTTCGCCGTGGCCCGCATCGCTGGCATCCAGGCCGCGAAAAAAACCTCAGACCTGATTCCTTTGTGCCATCCCTTGATGCTCACCAGCGTCAAGGTGGAACTCAGCGCTCAAGGCAGCGACGCCGTTTTGATTGTGGCGCGTTGCAAACTGGCCGGGCAGACCGGGGTCGAGATGGAGGCCCTGACTGCGGCCAGCGTCGCGGCCCTGACGATTTACGACATGTGCAAGGCGGTCGATCGCGGTATGACCATCGAAAGTGTGCGCGTGCTTGAAAAACTCGGCGGTAAGAGCGGGCACTTCCAGGCGTCAGTGTCATGAAGCTCAATGTGGTTTTTTTTGCCCGTTATCGCGAAGTTCTGGGGTGCGAGGACGAGGCGCTGGACGGCGATTTTGCCAGCATCGAACACGTGCGCTCGCACCTGGTACAACGGGGCGGTGCTTGGCAGGTACTGGCAGAAGCCAACCTGATGTGCGCGCGTAATCAGGACCTGTGCAAACCTGACGAACGGCTGTGCGAGGGCGATGAAGTGGCGTTTTTCCCCCCAGTAACGGGAGGCTGACCATGGCGATTCGGGTGCAGGCCGCAACGTTCGATCCGGGGGCCGAGACCAATGCGTTACACGCCGCGAACACGGGTGTGGGGGCGGTGGTGAATTTTGTGGGCTACGTGCGCGACTTCAATGACGGCCATGAGGTGGCGGGCCTGTTTCTGGAGCATTACCCCGGCATGACGGAAAAAGCCTTGGGTAAAATAGCGGCTGAGGCGCAGGACCGTTGGCCGTTGCTTCATCTTGAAATAGTGCACCGGGTAGGTGCGCTGGAACCGGGCGAACCGATTGTGTATGTCGGGGTGGCTAGCGCCCATCGACAGGCAGCGTTTGAGGCCTGCGCGTTTGTCATGGACTACCTGAAGACCCGTGCGCCGTTCTGGAAAAAGGAACAGACCGCTAATGGCCCACGCTGGGTCGAAAGCCGCACCAGCGATGACGCCGCTGCGCAGCGCTGGGAGCAATAATCGCCCCTGTAAACCTGCCCAAGAAGCCGATTTACAGGCGAGTGAGACTCAGACGCTGGGTTCGAGTGGCTTGCGCACGGCGCGTACTACGGGGCGCAGCAGTTCTGTCGGAGGTGTTTCGCAGCTGATTTTGCGGCCCAGCAGTGCTTCGATGGACGGCAACTGGTAGGAGTCGTCTTCACCGGCAAAGCTGATCGACACTCCGTTGGCACCTGCGCGGCCGGTACGGCCAATGCGGTGTACGTAGTCGTCCGGCACTTCGGGCAAGGTGAAGTTGATCACGTGGCTGATGCCGTCGATATGGATCCCGCGGCCCGCTACGTCGGTGGCCACCAGCACACGGATTTTCCCCTCGCGGAAGCCTTCCAGGGTCTTGATGCGTTTGTGCTGCGGGACATCGCCCGACAGTTGCGCCGCGTTGATGCCGTCGCGCACCAGGCGCTCTTCAATTCTGCGTACTTCGTCTTTGCGGTTGGCGAACACGATGACGCGTTCCCAGCCGTTGTCGTTCACCAGGTTGAACAATAGCTTGTACTTGTCGGCACCGGCCACCGCATACACGTGCTGCTCCACGCGTTCGCTGGCGACGTTCTGTGCTTCGATCTCGACAATGGCCGGGTCGGTGGTCCATTGCTTGGCCAGGTTCATCACGTCTTCGGTAAATGTCGCGGAGAACAGCAGCGTCTGGCGCTCGGCTTTCGGCGGAGTCTGGCGGATGATCTGGCGTACCTGCGGAATAAAGCCCATGTCCAGCATGCGATCGGCTTCGTCGAGCACCATCACTTCGACCATATCCAGGTGCACTTCGCCGCGCTGGTTGAAGTCCAGCAGGCGACCCGGCGTGGCCACCAGAATGTCGCAATGGCGAGCTTCGAGTTGCTTGAGTTGCTTGTCGAAGTCCATGCCGCCTACAAACGTCATGACGTTGAGGTCGGTGTATTTGGTCAGGTCAGCGGCGTCCTTGGCGATTTGCACCACCAGTTCGCGGGTAGGCGCGATGATCAGTGCACGCGGCTCGCCCATATAACGCTCTTTGGGCGGCGGGGTTTGGGTCAGTTGGCTGATGATCGACACCAGGAACGCAGCCGTTTTACCTGTACCGGTCTGGGCACGGCCAATGGCGTCACGCCCATTGAGGGTGTAGCCCAATACGCCTGCCTGGATCGGCGTGCAATACGGAAACCCCAGGTCCTGGATGGCGTGCATCAGCTCAGGGGCGAGTTTGAAGTCGTGAAAGCGGACTTTGCCTTCTTCAGGCTCAACCACGAAGTCTTCGAGTTTCCAGGGAATGACGGGCGGCTTGGGCGCGGTGTCGCGGCGAGGCTTGGCCGCCTTGGGTTTTTCGCTGCGCGCGGTGACGTGCGCAGGAGCGGGCTGAACGTCGGGCGTAATCACCGAGGTCTGAGCCGCAGTGGTGTCGTGAGGCGTCGGCACGTGCGCAGTGCTGGAAGGTGCCGAAGAGGCGGGCGCGAGCGGCTCAGCCTCGCTTTTACCGAATATTTTTTTGAGTGCTTTGAGCACGGTCATCTCATTAGTTGGTTAAGGAGTGTACGCCGGGCAGTGTAATGCAAGTCGAGTGCCCGGCGTAGTAAAGACAGGATGTTTCGCTGTTAGCCCAGGCGGGCTTTCAGCCAGGCACCAATGTCTTGTATTTCTTCTGGCGCGACTTGGTGCGCCATTGGGTACTCCTTCCATGTCACGGCGACATCGAGGCGCTTCAAGTGCTCATAGGCCGAACGGCCCATTGCGTTCTGTACCACATCGTCGTATTGGCCATGCAGGCACAGAGCGGGCGTGCGCTGTTGGCTGGCGGACAATTGCAAGTCATTGTCGAAGGTGGGGGCGTAGGTGGACAGCGCCATTACGCCGCCCAGCGGGCCTTGCCATTTGATATAAGCAGTGTGCAGCACTACGGCACCGCCCTGGGAAAAGCCGGCCAGAAAGATCCGGCTGGCATCTATCCCGCTGCTGCGCGCGTTTTCGATGAGTTCAATCACGGTGTCAGCGGACTGCTCCAGTTCTTCCAGGCTAATCGATCGCGCCGGGCTCATGGCTTTGATGTCGTACCAACTGGGCATGGCATAACCGCCGTTGATCGTCACGGCGCGCGTAGGTGCCTGCGGCAGTACAAAGCGGGTAGTGAGCAACGTTTCTTGCAGCATTTCAGCGACGGGCATGAAGTCATAACGGTCGGCCCCCAGGCCATGCAACCAGATGACACAAGCGTCTGCGGGTTTTTGGGGTTCAAGAATAAGCGGTGTGGTCATGGCTGCTCCATCGTTGGGCGTGCGTGCGGCTTGGGTGCGCGGCAACGGTGCACGTTCGGTAAAATATTGAAGAAGATGTCGTCTATAGGTGCCAGTAACATTAATGCGCCCATCTTCGGCGGTCACACTAACAGGCAACCGCCCAGGGTGGGATAGCAAAAAGCCTGACGATGACGTCAGACAAGGATTTCAGCCGCTCACGTGAACGCTTCGTTTTTAACGATCATGCGATGTACCTGAGCCATTTTTTGCATGGGCACCCCATCCGGTAGCGAGCCTGCTCGCGATCATTTGATCTTTAAACCATCGGGAGAAGTCGAATGTTGGCTGGCGGTTGCTGCGGGTGATGTTCATTCCTCGCGCTGGCGCTGAAGTTTTTCCAGTAACGCATTGATGTCTGCGCATTCATTGATCGATTGGAGTTCTGCCACCAACTCCGGGTGACGGTCCAGCAGGCGCATCAGTACAAAGAGGGGTTTTGGTGGCTCCACCTCCGCCCGCTCATAGCGGCTGAACGCATTGTGGCCGCCCCCCGATAGCAACTGCACCGCGCTTTTTTGCGTGAAGTGCAGTTTGCGGCGAATGCGCTTCATTTCGTGTGCCATGACCTGCTTGGCATCTTCGATCAGCTCATCTCCGGCTTTGGCATAACGCTCTGCACTGGGCGCATCAAACTCGATTTCTGCGCACTCATCACACGCGTGGCCGGCCAGGCTGTGCACGGTGCGGGTCAGTTGTTTGAAGCTCACGGTGAAGGGGCGTTCCTTGAACGCTTGCATGGCGCTGGAGGCACCGCAGGTGTAGCAATCGTGTCGGCTCATAGCTGTTTTTCCTTGAAAGCAATCACGGGCGGCCCTCCAGTGGGTCGGTAGGTCACCTTGATGTAAATAACCAAACCGTAGGCGTGTGTGTGATAGACGTCTTGCCACACGGTGTGGTCGGCATGGGTAGTCATCGACTTGTACAACGCCCGGCGCTCCAGAGACGCCACCACTCGCTGCATCTGCTCAAGTTTGAGCCCCATGCTTCGGCCGCCATCCAGCGCACTTTTGGTAAACGCCACTGCGCCGAGCCGGCGTACGTCGGCCTGAAAGCACCCGAGGTCGTAATGAGGTGTTTTCTTTTCCATAAGAAGTGGCCTCGATCCTATTTAAATTACCCTTAAAGGGTTGTTGGTTCAATGGTAAATTGTCTGAATGTGCAGACCCTTTAACCTCTAGTTGATTGCCTCTTGTTGCAGGTCTGATTAACATGTAGGTAAATTCATCCAATGATTGGATGAAAGTGGCGATTCCAATGACAGACTCATATCCATTGATCAAACGCTCTCTGGTCGATCAGGCCCTGGAGCAATTGCGCGCGCGTATCAATAACGGTGCTTGGGAAGTCGGGCAGCGTTTGCCCACCGAACCTGAACTGGCGGCCGAGTTGGGCATCAGCCGAAATACCGTGCGTGAAGCCATGCGTGTGTTGGCGTTTGCCGGGTTGATCGAGATTCGTCAGGGCGATGGCAGCTATTTGCGTGGGCGCGTCGACCCGATGGATACCCTGCGGGCGCTATCGTCCTGTTCGTTGGCGCAGATTCGCGAGACGCGACAAATCCTCGAAGTGGAAGCCATCGGTCTGGCGGCTTTGCGCCGTACGGATGAGGATCTGCGGTTGTTGCATCAGGCTCTGGAGGAAAGCGGTCAGCATTACCATGGCGAACTCGACACGTATATTTGTTGTGATCTGCTTTTTCATCAGCGACTCATTGATGCCGCGCACAACCCCGCGTTGAGCGAGTTGTATCGCTACACCTCCAGCATTGTGTCCAACCAGTTACGTCAGACATTGGCCATAGAGCCGCGTCGCCAGTCGGTGTTTGATCTGCATATCGAGATCCTCGACGCGGTCGAACATCGAGATCCGCAACGGGCCATGGCGCTTTGCCGGACGTTGATCAATGAACCTTGACCCCGGAGCAAGCCATGACCTCCAACCCGCCTGAGCCTGGCAACACGTCGCCCGTTCGCCATCTCGATGATCTGGAAGAACTGTTGATCGACGCTGAGGTGGATGACGCGCCCCTGCCGTCAGCCCCTGCCGTGGTCCGTCCCTGGTTGCTGTTGCTGGGGCTGGTGTTGGTGGCGTTGAATTTACGCCCCGCGTTGTCGAGCATGGCCCCAGTACTCAATACCGTGTCGGATAGCCTGGGGCTGTCGGCGGCGCAGGCCGGTTTGCTGACGACGTTGCCGGTGTTGTGCCTGGGGGTGTTTGCGCCGCTGGCACCGATCCTGGCGCGCCGTTTCGGCACGGAGCGCGTGGTGTTGGGCATTTTGCTGACGCTGGGCGGCGGCATCGTGTTGCGCAGTTATCTGGGTGAGGTCGGACTGTTTGCCGGCAGTATTCTGGCTGGGGCCAGCATCGGTGTAATCGGTGTGTTGGTACCAGGCATTATCAAACGTGATTTTGCCGGGCATGCCGGCACCATTACAGGCGTCTACACAATGGCCTTGTGCCTTGGCGCGGCGCTGGCGGCCGGAGCCACGGTGCCACTCAGTGATTACTTTGATAATCGTTGGGCGTTGGGCCTTGGGTTTTGGGCGCTCCCGGCGGTTATCGCCATGATTTTCTGGCTACCGCAAGTGCGTAAACGCCAGAGCGTGCACAGCGTGGCGTACCGTGTGCGTGGCCTGTTGCGCGATCCTTTGGCCTGGCAAGTCACGCTGTACATGGGGTTGCAGTCGTCATTGTCCTATATCGTATTTGGCTGGTTGCCGTCGATTTTGATCGGCCGCGGCCTGACGCCCACCCAAGCGGGCCTGGTGATGTCGGGCTCGGTCATTGTGCAGTTGATTACGGCCTTGACGGCACCCTGGCTCGCGACACGAGGCAAGGATCAGCGGCTGGCGATTGTGGTCGTCATGAGCATGACGCTGGCGGGCCTGTTTGGCTGCCTGTATGCGCCCATCGAAGGGTTGTGGGGGTGGGCGATTGTGCTGGGGCTAGGGCAGGGCGGTTCTTTCAGTTTGGCGTTGACCATGATTGTGTTGCGCTCGCGGGACGCTCATGTGGCGTCGAATCTGTCAGGCATGGCGCAAGGGATTGGCTACACCGTGGCTTCGCTGGGGCCTCTGGCGGTCGGCGTGGTGCATGAAATGACCGGAGGCTGGAGCGCGGTGGGCTGGATTTTTGCGGTGGTCGGCCTCGCAGCCATCATCGCCGGGCTGGGTGCGGGGCGCGCCCGTTATGTCAACGTGCGCTGCGAGAAAATTTGAAGCCGTAGTGTTTGCGCGTATTGCAGATTATTGTGCACACATTATGACCTGCACGGAGCCTGCCATGAGCCAAGCCCATCACGCCTTGATTACCCGTTTTTACCAGGCCTTTCAGCGGCTTGATGCTGAAGAAATGGCTGCCTGTTATACCGACGATGTGCTGTTCAGCGACCCTGTGTTTGGCCAACTGAGAGGCCGTGATGCTGGCGATATGTGGCGCATGCTGACCTCCCGGGCCCAAGACTTCAGCCTCACCTTCGATCAGGTGCAGGCAGATGAACGGCACGGCAGTGCGCACTGGGTTGCGACCTATGTGTTTGGTGCCACCGGGAACACGGTTATCAACGACATTACGGCCCGCTTTGTATTTCGTGATGGCAAAATCTGTGAGCACCACGACCAGTTTGATCTGTGGCGCTGGTCGCGTCAGGCGCTGGGTACCAAAGGGCTGTTGCTGGGTTGGACGCCGCTGGTGCAGAACGCCATTCGGGCGCAGGCGCAAAAAGGCCTCAAGGCCTTTCAAGGCAGTCGTGGGCGGTGAGTTCAAAACCCTGGTTTGTTTATCTGGTGCGGGCAGCCAATGGGGCTTTGTACTGCGGCATCAGCGATGACCCTGGGCGGCGCTTTAACCAGCACCAAACGGGCAAGGGGGCACGTTTTTTTGCCTCCAGCCCGGCAGTGGCCTTGGTCTATGTCGAGTCTTGGCCGAACAAAGGCGAAGCCTTGCGCCAGGAGCGATTGATCAAAAAACTCAAGAAAAGCGCCAAAGAGTGTTTGGTGCAAAGCCAGGCGGCTACGTGACCCGGCGACAGGTTATTTCAGTGCGGCTAATATGGCGTCGGGTTTGAAGTCGCGAATCAGCGTGCCGTTCACGTCCAGTATCGGAATTCCGCGGCCGCCCAAGGCCTCGTAGGCGATGCGGGCTGTGGCGTCCTTATCAATATCAAACTCTCTGTACGGAATGCCTTTCTCGTCCAGAAAGCGCCGCGTGGCCTTGCAGTAGCCGCACCACGCGGTGGAGTAAAGCACCACCCGGGCGCTGGCTCGGGTTTGCTCGGACACAACCCCCGAAGGGTTGAACAGCCGCTCGATCTTGCCCCAGTTCTGAAACATCACCACCACGATCAGAATGAACAGAACTTTCTTGAAGATACCGTTCAGCATTATTTGTTGCGCTTGAGCTGGTCGAGCAACTGGGTCGGCAAGCCCTTGATCACCAGCGTGCCGGCCTCTTCGTCGAACTCCACCTTGGAGCCCAGCAGGTGCGCTTCAAAGCTGATAGAGAGGCCTTCAGCGCGCCCGGTGAAGCGGCGGAACTGGTTGAGGGTGCGTTTGTCGGCCGGGATCTCCGGGGACAGGCCGTAGTCCTTGTTGCGGATATGGTCGTAGAACGCTTTAGGGCGCTCTTCGTCGATCAATTCGGACAGCTCTTCCAGGCCCATGGGCTCACCGATTTTGGCCTGGCTGCTGGCGTAATCCACCAGCGTCTTGGTTTTTTCGCGGGCCGACTCTTCCGGCAAGTCTTCGCTTTCTACGAAATCGCTGAAGGCTTTAAGCAGGGTGCGGGTTTCGCCCGGGCCATCGACGCCTTCCTGGCAGCCGATAAAGTCGCGGAAGTAGTCCGAGACCTTTTTACCGTTCTTGCCTTTGATAAACGATATGTACTGCTTGGACTGTTTGTTGTTTTTCCACTCGGACATGTTGATCCGTGCCGCCAGGTGCAACTGGCCGAGATCCAGATGGCGCGAGGGTGTTACATCCAGCTCGGCGTTCACGGCTACGCCTTCACTGTGGTGCAGCAGGGCGATGGCCAAGTAGTCAGTCATGCCTTGTTGGTAATGAGCAAATAGCACGTGGCCACCTACTGACAGATTGGATTCTTCCATCAGTTTTTGCAGGTGTTCAACGGCGACCCGGCTGAAAGCCGTGAAATCGGTACCGCCGTCCAGGTATTCCTTCAGCCAGCCGCTGAGTGGGTGTGCGCCGGATTCAGCATGGAAAAACCCCCACGCTTTGCCTTGCTTGGCGTTATAGCTTTCGTTGAGGTCCGCAAGCATGTTCTCGATGGCTTGCGACTCGGCCAGTTCAGTGTCGCGGGCGTGGAGAACAGCGGGCGTACCGTCGGGTTTTTTTTCAATCAAATGAACGATGCAATGACGGATCGGCATGGGCTTCTCGGCGAGTAATGAGGGGGCAGAGCGAGCCCCCCGAAAAAGCGTTAAGTGTAACGCACCTGAGCGTTTGGGCGGCTTTCATACGGGGTTCAAGGCCCTTGGGGCCCTGCATCGGTAGTTTTTTACGGTTTTAAGGTGATAAAGCTGACCAAATGGCTAGGTAGAAGCGGATATTTAGCCGTCTCTGTGCTAGTTTTGCCCCGTCTTGCGCTTATAAACGGCGTATAGCGTGCATGCAGCAGCTGTCAGGTCGAACCAAACCCCGTTTTAACACTCTACATTCGCGACTCGTCATGAACGTAAACGGGTGTGCCAGACCTCTAATTCTGGCTCGATAGCTGATACTGCACTGTGCAAACCAAATGAATTTGATAGGGAAGGAACATCTCAATGGCTATTACTAAAGACCAGCTGATCGCCGATATCGCTGAAGCTATCGACGTGCCAAAAACCACCGCACGTAACGCTTTGGACCAACTGGCTCAGATCGTTGCTGATCAACTGGAAAATGGCGGCGAAATCACTCTGCCAGGTATTGGCAAACTGAAAGTGACCGAGCGTCCTGCCCGTACTGGCCGTAACCCTTCGACTGGCGCTGCTATCGAAATCGCTGCCAAGAAAGTTATCAAGCTCGTTGTGGCCAAAGGCCTGACTGACGCTGTTAACAAGTAAGACGGTTGTATAAAAAGCCGTGCCCGGATCACTCCGGGCACGGCTTTTTTATGGGCGAAAACCCTGGAAAACCCTAATGCCGCAGGAGCGAGCAAGCTCGCGCCTACGGCAGGGCTATGTGTCGCTTACTTCCAGTTTTTCTCGCGCCACATCTGCTGCTGGTCCTTGTCATGGAAGGTCCAGGCCACAAAGCGGCTTTGCTTGTTACCTTGGGACATGTCCACCACCTGGCTCTCGCGGGCTCCGGCTTTTTTCAACGCCGTCTGGATCGCAGGCAGGTTGGAGGCCTTGGACACCAGCACACTGAACCACAGCACTTGACGCGCCACGTGAACGCTTTCGCGGATCAGTTGGGTCACAAAGCGCTGCTCTCCGCCTTCGCACCACAGTTCTGCCGCCTGCCCGCCAAAGTTGAGTACCGGCAATTTGCGTTTCGGGTCGGCCTTGCCCAGCGCGCGCCATTTACGTTCGCTGCCGCGGGTGGCTTCCTCCAGGGAGGCATGGAACGGCGGGTTGCACATCGTCAGGTCAAAACGTTCGCTGCTGTCCAGGATGTCCAACAGGATCTTCTGGGCATTGGGCTGCAGGCGCAAGCTGATAGCTTTGTTCAAGCCGTTGGACTGCACAATCGCTTTGGCTGCCTTCACGGCGGTCGGGTCGACTTCGGTGCCCAGGAATTGCCAGCGGTATTCGCTATGACCGATCAGCGGGTAGACGCAGTTGGCACCCATGCCAATGTCCATCACGCGCACGCCCGGGCCGCGCGGGATGACGCCGTCGTTCATGTTGGCCAGCAGGTCGGCCAAAAAGTGCACATAGTCGGCGCGGCCCGGTACGGGAGGGCACAGGTAGTCGGCCGGGATATCCCAGTGAGCGATACCGTAGAAGGCCTTGAGCAGGGCGCGGTTGAACACGCGCACGGCATCCGGGTTGGCGAAGTCGATGCTCTCTTTGCCATACGGGTTGAGGATTACGAATTGGCCCAGCTCCGGGCACACCGAAATCAATTGCGGGAAGTCGTAACGGCCCTGGTGGCGGTTGCGCGGGTGCAGGCTCGGCTTAACCCGCGGCTCGGCCGGTTTGGCGTCGCTGGCGGCCTTGGGCTTGTGGCGTGTGGCTTTGGAAGTGCGTGGGGTTGTCATGTTCAATTCATTCCACAAAAGCAATCGCGGGCAAGCCCTGAAATGCCTGCTGTTGCCTTAAGAGTCGTGTGACCTGCAGGGTCAACTTTCGCTTAAGAGAACAGCAGGGCATCAGGGCTTGCCCGCGATCAGGTGCGCAGCGTAATTACAGGCTGGAGATCCGCGCGTGCTGGTCTGCCAACTTGCTCAGTGCCTGTTCGGCCTCGGCCAGTTTGGCGCGTTCCTTGTCGATGACTTCGGCCGGAGCCTTGTCAACGAACGCGGCGTTCGACAGTTTTCCGCCTACGCGGGCCACTTCGCCGTGCAAACGCTGGATTTCCTTGTCCAGACGCGCCAACTCTGCATCTTTGTCGATCAGGCCGGCCATGGGCACCAGCACTTCCATCTCGCCAACCAACGCGGTCGCGGACAGAGGGGCTTCGGCACCGTCTTGCAGCACGGTGATCGATTCGAGCTTAGCCAGTTTTTTCAGCAAGGCATCGTTTTCGGTCAGGCGGCGTTGGTCTTCGCTGCTGACGTTTTTCAGATACAGCTGCAAAGGCTTGCCCGGGCCGATGTTCATTTCGCCACGGATGTTGCGCGTGCCGAGCATCAGGCCCTTGAGCCATTCGATATCATCTTCGGCCGCTTGGTCGATGCGCGCTTCGTTCGCCACCGGCCACGGTTGCAGCATGATGGTCTTGCCTTCAACGCCGGCCAGCGGCGCGATGCGCTGCCAGATTTCTTCGGTGATGAACGGCATGAACGGGTGCGCCAGACGCAAGGCGACTTCCAGTACGCGAACCAGCGTGCGACGCGTGCCACGTTGACGTTCAACCGGGGCGTTTTCGTCCCACAGTACCGGCTTGGACAGCTCCAGGTACCAGTCGCAGTACTGGTTCCAGATGAACTCGTACAGGGCTTGTGCGGCCAGGTCGAAGCGGAACTGGTCGAGGTGACGGGTCACTTCGGCTTCCGTGCGCTGCAATTGCGAAATGATCCAGCGGTCGGCCAGCGACAGCTCAAAGGCTTCGCCGTTCTGGCCGCAGTCTTCGCCCTTGTCCAGCACGTAGCGCGCGGCGTTCCAGATCTTGTTGCAGAAGTTGCGGTAGCCTTCAACGCGGCCCATGTCGAACTTGATGTCGCGACCGGTAGACGCCAGCGAGCAGAAGGTGAAGCGCAGGGCGTCGGTACCGTAGCTGGCGATGCCCTCTGCGAACTCGTCACGGGTCTGTTTTTCGATTTTCTTCAGCAGTTTTGGCTGCATCAGGCCGGTGGTGCGTTTGGCCACCAGGTCTTCGAGCTCGATACCGTCGATGATGTCCAGCGGGTCGAGGACGTTGCCCTTGGACTTGGACATCTTCTGGCCCTGGCCGTCACGTACCAGCCCGTGGACATACACGGTCTTGAACGGGACTTGCGGAGTGCCGTCTTCGTTTTTCACCAGGTGCATGGTGAGCATGATCATCCGGGCAACCCAGAAGAAAATGATGTCGAAGCCGGTGACCAGTACGTCGGTGGAGTGGAAGGTTTTCAGCGCGTCGGTTTTTTCCGGCCAGCCGAGGGTCGAGAAGGTCCACAGGCCCGAACTGAACCAGGTGTCGAGTACGTCGTTGTCCTGTTGCAGCGCAACGTCCGGGCCCAGGTTGTTCTTGGCCCGTACTTCGGCTTCATCGCGGCCGACATAAACTTTGCCCGACTCGTCGTACCAGGCCGGAATGCGGTGGCCCCACCACAGTTGACGGCTGATGCACCAGTCCTGGATGTCACGCATCCATGAGAAGTACATGTTCTCGTACTGCTTGGGCACGAACGCAATGCGCCCGTCTTCAACGGCGGCAATGGCAGGTTCGGCCAAAGGCTTGGTCGACACATACCATTGGTCGGTCAACCAGGGCTCGATGATCGTGCCCGAACGGTCGCCTTTCGGTACTTTCAGGGCGTGGTCGTCGACGCTGACCAACAGGCCTGCTTCGTCAAAGTCGGCAACGATCTGTTTGCGCGCTTCAAAACGGTCCAGGCCGGCGTACTTGGCTGGCAGGGTACCGTCGACCTGCTCGTTGAGCGTGCCGTCGAGGTTGAAGACCTGGGCCGTCGCCAGAACGCTGGCGTTCTTGTCGAAGATATTGATGAGCGGCAGGTTATGACGCTTGCCGACTTCGTAGTCGTTGAAGTCGTGGGCCGGGGTGATTTTCACACAGCCGGTGCCGAACTCGGGGTCGCAGTAGTCGTCCGCAATGATCGGGATGCGACGACCAACCAAGGGCAGTTCGACGAACTTGCCGATCAGGGCCTTGTAGCGCTCGTCGTGCGGGTTGACCGCAACGGCGGCATCACCGAGTGCGGTTTCCGGGCGCGTGGTGGCCACGACCAGGTAATCCAGGCCCTCAGCGGTTTTGGCACCGTCAGCCAACGGGTAGCGCAGGTTCCACAGGAAGCCTTTCTCGTCGTGGTTTTCCACTTCAAGGTCGGAAATGGCGGTGTGCAGCTTGGTGTCCCAGTTGACCAGACGTTTGCCGCGATAGATCAGGCCGTCTTCGTGCAGGCGCACAAATGCTTCCTTGACCGCCTCGGACAAGCCGTCGTCCATGGTGAAGCGCTCGCGGCTCCAGTCTACGGACGAGCCCAGGCGACGGATCTGGCGGCTGATGTTGCCACCGGACTGCTCTTTCCATTCCCAGATTTTGTCCATGAACTTTTCACGACCCAGGTCGTGGCGGTTCAGGCCTTGGGCTTCGATTTGGCGCTCTACCAGCATTTGGGTCGCGATACCGGCGTGGTCGGTACCCGGCTGCCACAGGGTGTTACGGCCCTGCATGCGGCGGAAACGGATCAGGGCGTCCATGATCGCGTTGTTGAAACCGTGCCCCATGTGCAGGCTGCCGGTGACGTTCGGCGGCGGGATCATGATGGTGTACGGTTCACCCGCGCCTTGCGGGGCGAAATAGTTCTGTTCTTCCCAAGTGTTGTACCAGGAAGTTTCAATGGCGTGCGGCTGGTAGGTCTTATCCATGCGCGGCGGGACCCTATTGGCATTAATTCAGGAAAGCCGGCAAGTATAGCCTTCGGTAGCCGCAAGTTTCTAGCGGCAAGCTTCAAGGAAAAGCAAGAGCTGCGGGGCTCGCAGCCCCATTGGTCGCTTGAGGCTTCAAGCGTGCTGCTGCTCTTTCTACCGCTGCGCCAGCAGGCGCTCCATGTGGGCATCAAGGCGGCGTTTGATTTCGGTTTCGATGTGCGGCGCGAAGTCGTTGATCACGTCTTGCATGATGGCCTGGGCGGCCGTACGCAGTTCCTTGTCCAGGTGAACCAGCAGCGCATCCGGGCTTTTCGCGACAGGGTCGGCAGCGGGCTCGGGGGGTGGTGCTTCCACGGCGGGGGCGACCACATCGGACAACAACGGAATCTGAGTGCCTTCGTCGCCCACCATTTCAGTCAGCAGGGGCGGCTGCAGATCTTCGTCGTCGAGCAACTTGCGAATGGATTCAAGATCATCAAGCAGGTGTGCGGCTTTTTGCGGCGAATTGGAAGTGTCCATCGTGGGCTCAGAGTCGTTGTAGCTTGTGATCCTGCAGAGGATAGCCCTGTTCGCGGTAGAAACGAAAACTCTCCCGTGCGGCCTGCCGAATGGCAGGGTCTTCGACCACCACTTCGGCGATGCGAGCGAAACGGTTGAAACATGCGGGGACCTTGAGGTCCAGGTTTATCAGTAAGTCGCGATGGCTGGCCGGGGCGGCAGTGAGGCCCATGACGATCACACCGTCGGGTTCATCTTCACTGTGGCTATGGGGTACGAAGCTTTCGCCCTTGAAACGCCACAGCCGCTCATCCAGCGCCTGACGTTGAGCGCCATCGCTGCACTGCAGGTATACGCGGTGCCCAAGGCGCCAGGCCTTATCGGTGAGTTTGCAGGCGAAGTCCAGCCGTGCCGACGGGTCTGCGCTGGGCAGGATATAAAAGTCGACCTTGGTCAGCTCTGTGTTTAATTCTGGGTTCATTGCGATTCCTGAATCGGGCAGCGCCGCCTTTCAAGTGCGGCGCTGCCATCGATGGTCAGCGTCAAGCGTTGGCGCGATCCAGCAGGTATTGCGTCAGCAGAGGCACTGGGCGACCGCTGGCCCCCTTGTCCTTGCCGCCGCTGACCCATGCGGTGCCGGCGATGTCCAGGTGAGCCCAGTGGTAGGCCTTGGCAAAGCGTGCGAGGAAGCAGCCAGCGGTGATTGCGCCGGCTTTAGGGCCGCCGATGTTGGCCATGTCAGCAAACGGGCTGTCCAGTTGCTCCTGGTACTCATCAAACAGTGGCAACTGCCAGGCGCGGTCGTCGGCTTGCTTGCCGGCGTCCAGTAGCTGGCCGATCAGTTCGTCGTTGTTGCCCATCAGGCCCGAGGTGTGGGCACCCAGTGCAACCATGCAGGCACCGGTCAGGGTGGCGATGTCGATGACGGCTTGCGGCTTGAAGCGTTCGGCGTAGGTCAGTGCGTCGCACAGCACCAGGCGGCCTTCGGCATCGGTGTTGAGGATCTCGACCGTTTGACCGCTCATGGTGGTGACGATGTCGCCCGGGCGGGCAGCGCCGCCACTCGGCATGTTCTCGGCGCAGGCCAGGATGCACACCAGGTTGATCGGCAGTTTCAGCTCCAGTACGGCACGCAGGGTACCGAAAACGCTGGCAGCACCGCCCATGTCGTACTTCATTTCATCCATGCCGGCACCCGGTTTCAGGCTGATACCACCCGTGTCGAAGGTGATGCCTTTGCCGACCAGAACAAACGGTTTCTCGGATTTCTTGCCGCCCGCGTAGTTCATCACGATCAAGCGTGGCGGCTGGTCGCTGCCCTGGCCCACGGCATAGAACGCGCCCATGCCCAGTTCCTTGATCTTCTTCTCGTCAAGGATCTCGACTTTCAGGCCTTTGTGTTCCTTGCCCAGGTCCTTGGCCTGTTCGGCGAGGAAGGTCGGGTGGCAAATGTTGGGTGGCAAGTTGCCCAGGTCGCGGGTGAATGACATGCCTGCTGCAATTGCCTGCGCATGAGTCACCGCCCGCTGTACTTCAGCCATGGCGGCCTTGATGGTCAGCAGGGTGATTTTTTTCAGGGCGCGGGGTTCTGCTTTCTGGCTTTTGAAACGGTCGAAGGTGTATTCGCCATCAGCCAGGGTTTCTGCCAGCAGGCGCGTCTTGCCGTAGCTGTCACGGCCCTTTACCACGACGTCGTCCAACGCGAAAACGGCATCGCTGCCGCCCAGGCCTTTCAAAACATTCAAGGCTGCACTAATGATTTTGCGGAACGGGCGATCACCCAGTTCGTCGTCCTTGCCGGTGCCCAGCAACAGCACGCGCTCGGCTTTCAGGTTTGGCAGGTTATGCAACAGCAGGGTTTGACCGGTTTTACCCGTGATATCACCGCGCTTGATCAGGGCGCTAATGGCACCGCCGGTCAGTTCGTCCAAGGCTTTGGCGGTGTGATCGAGCTTGCGGCCTTCGCCGATGGCAACCACCAGGGTGGCCGTTTTCAACGTTTCTGGGCTAACGCTTTTTACAACCAGTTCCATGTCCGGGTCCCTGAATCAAATGGTCAACGTGCGCACAAACGCGCGGTTTGTTTGCGTGAAAGAGGAGGCGCTTCGCTTGAAGGGGAGGGCGAGCGTCAAGGCTGGCAGTTTGAACCCCGGCGGTCGGGCCTGACAACCCTCCTGTGCCGTTGGCGTGATGCTTTGAGGCGCGCAGCAAGCATGCGCAGTGACAGGCGCGGTCATTCACAGGATAATGCGCCATCTTTTTTGAACGACTAGGCTCATCTCCATGAGTTTGTGTCGACTCGTTATGCCGTTTGTTTGGCCGCCTTAGCCTGACGACCCCTGGAGTGTCTGGTTTGATCGTCTTCCGTTACCTATCCCGCGAAGTCCTGCTTACATTGAGCGCTGTCAGCGCTGTGCTGCTGGTCATCATCATGAGCGGTCGTTTCATTAAATTCCTGGCCCAAGCTGCCGCCGGCGCAATGGATCCGGGCTCTCTGTTCCTGATCATGGGCTTCCGTTTGCCGGGCTTCATGCAGCAGATTCTGCCGCTGGGGCTGTTTCTGGGCATTTTACTGTCCTATGGGCGTATGTACCTCGAAAGTGAAATGACGGTGTTGTCGGCCACCGGCATGAGCCAGCAACGCCTGCTGGGCATGACCATGCTGCCTGCCACCATTGTGGCGCTGATTGTTGCCTGGCTGAGCCTGAGCCTCGCGCCACAAGGGGCCACCCAGTTTCAACTGCTGCTGAACAAGCAGGACGCACTGACCGAGTTCGATACCTTGGAGTCGGGGCGTTTTCAGTCGTTGAGCAATGGGTTGCGAGTCACCTACACCGAAGAATTGAGCGATGACCGCACAAATCTGTCGGGTGTGTTTATTTCCCAAAAAAATCTCGGGCCGAATGAAAAGGACCGTGGCATTACCTTGCTGGTGGCAGAGAAAGGGCGTCAGGAGGTTCGCCCGGACGGCAGCCGTTGGCTGATTCTGGACAATGGTTATCGCTACGATGGCAATCCGGGGTTGGCCGATTATCGCGCCATTCAGTACGACACCTACGGCGTGCTGTTGCCCAAGCCTGAAATCAGCGATGAAGTGACCGATCGTGATGCGATCCCGACCATGACCCTGATAGGCGATCCGGCCTTGCGTTCGGTTGCCGAGTTGCAGTGGCGTCTTTCCTTCCCGTTGCTGGTGTTCATTGTGACATTGATCGCTGTGCCCATGTCTCGAGTCAACCCGCGCCAGGGGCGCTTCCTCAAGCTGTTACCCGCCATCCTCCTTTATATGAGCTACGTCGCGATGCTGACGTGGGGGCGAGGCCTGCTTGAAAGCGGCAAGGTTCCAGCGGTGGTGGGCTTGTGGTGGGTGCATGCCCTGTTTTTGAGCATTGGTCTGGGGTTGATGTACTGGGAGCCGATACGCCTGAAGCTGGCGCGTCGTCGCAGTGAGCAGGAGATGGCCCGTGGTTAAGCTCGATCGCTACATTGGTAAAAGTGTACTGCTGGCGATTCTGGCGGTTCTGGGCATTATTTTGGGCCTGGCTTCGCTGTTTGCGCTGGTCGACGAAATGCGCAGTATCAGCAGCAGTTATTCCATCCTGGATGTATTCAGTTTTGTAGCGCTGACGGCACCGCGGCGTGTGTATGAAATGTTACCGATGGCGGCGCTGATTGGCTGTTTGATTGGTTTGGGTGGGCTCGCCAGCAACAGTGAGCTGACCATCATGCGTGCGGCAGGCGTGTCTTTGGGGCGTATTGTCTGGGCCGTGATGAAACCCATGCTGGTGCTGATGCTCGCCGGTGTACTCATGGGTGAGTACGTGGTGCCGGCCACTGAAAATGTCGCCCAGGCCAACCGTGCGCTGGCTCAGGGTGGGGGCGATTCGCAAAGCTCCGGGCATGGCATGTGGCACCGTCAGGGTGATGAATTTATCCATATCAACGCCGTCCAGCCGGGGGGTGTGCTTTATGGCGTGACCCGTTACCGGTTTGATAAAGAGCGCCATTTGTTGTCGTCGAGCTTCGCCAAGAAAGCGCAGTTTGATCAAGATAGCTGGTTGCTGAGCGATGTGAGTACGACGGTTTTCCACGATCGCAGCACGGAAGTCATCAAGACGCCCGAAGAGCGCTGGGACGTGGCACTGAGCCCGCAACTGCTCAGCACCGTGGTCATGGCACCCGAATCGCTGTCGATCAGTGGCTTGTGGGGTTATATCCATTACCTGAAAGATCAAGGCTTGAACAATGGCCGTTACTGGCTGGCGTTTTGGGTCAAAGTGTTACAACCACTGGTGACCGCTGCGCTGGTGGTTATGGCCATCTCGTTCATCTTCGGTCCGTTGCGCTCTGTAACCTTGGGGCAGCGCGTGTTTACCGGCGTGTTGGTGGGCTTTTCGTTCCGTATTGCTCAGGATTTGTTGGGCCCCCTGAGTCTCGTGTTCGGGTTCTCGCCGCTGTTTGCGGTGTTGTTACCTGCAACAATTTGCGCGCTGGCCGGTTTCATATTGTTGCGCCGGGCCGGTTGATGCAGTTCTTTTGAGTCGGTTCAAAGCCTCTATCCTGTGATAGGGGCTTTTTTGTAGGGGGCGATGGGCCTGTGAACGTGACGCTTGGCGAGATCATCAGGTACAATTCCCGGCTATTTTTCGGCGGGCAGTCTGCCTGCGACTTTTTTTGAGTGTTGACCCGTGAGTGATTTGAGTCATATCCGCAATTTCTCCATCATCGCCCACATTGACCATGGCAAGTCGACGCTGGCCGATCGTTTCAT
>NZ_JASLGE010000046.1 GCF_030150285.1 Pseudomonas sp.
GGCAGACCTGGCAGAGGACGAATAACCAGCTTGTTCTTCTTGACCACGGCAGACAGTGGCGTGATGCACGCCAGACCGTTCTTGCCGTTGATGTTCATGCCATCGGAACCGCAAACGCCTTCACGGCAGGAACGACGGTAGGAAAAACCTTCGTCCTGCTCTTTGATCAGGGCCAGCACGTCCAGCACCATCAAGTCCTTGCCACCGGTATCAACCTGGAAAACCTGGGTTTTCGGAGCCGAGTCGGTGTCAGGGTTGTAACGATAAACTTCAACTTGCAACATATCGATCACCCTTTAGTAAGTCCGGACTTTTGGTTCGAAAGTCGGAACAGTCTTCGGCGAGAAGTTGACCGCACGCTTGGCAACGCGCTTCTCACCCGGGAAGTACAGGGTGTGGCACAGCCAGTTTTCGTCGTCACGGTCTTCGAAGTCTTCACGGGCGTGAGCACCGCGGGACTCTTTGCGAACTTCAGCGGCGATAGCGGTTGCTTCAGCCACTTCCAGCAGGTTTTGCAGTTCCAGCGCTTCGATTCGTGCAGTGTTGAACGCCTGCGACTTGTCGTTGATCTTCACGTTGGCGATACGCTTGCGCAGATCGGCCAGCTGAGCGATGCCTTTCTGCATGTATTCGCCGGTACGGAACACGCCGAAGTAGTTCTGCATGCAGCTTTGCAGCTCGCGACGCAGGGTAGCGACGTCTTCGCCGTCGGTACGGTTGTTCAGCGCGCTCAGGCGTGCCAGGGCAGCTTCGATGTTGGCTTCGGTGGCGTCATCGTATTCGATGCCGTCAGTCAGAGCTTTCTCGAGGTGCAGGCCGGCAGCGCGACCGAAGACCACCAGGTCGAGCAGCGAGTTGCCGCCCAGACGGTTGGCGCCGTGAACCGATACGCAAGCCACTTCACCTACGGCGAACAGACCAGGAATGATCTGATCCACGCCTTCGGCGTTCTGGGTGATCGCCTGGCCGTGAATGTTGGTGGCAACGCCGCCCATCATGTAGTGGCAGGTCGGAACAACCGGAACCGGAGCAACCACCGGGTCAACGTGTGCGAAAGTCTTCGACAGTTCGCAGATGCCTGGCAGACGGCTGTGCAGCACTTCCTCGCCCAGGTGGTCGAGTTTGAGCATTACGTGGTCGCCATTCGGACCGCAACCGTTGCCGGCGATGATTTCTTTAACCATCGAGCGGGCAACCACGTCACGACCGGCAAGGTCTTTGGCGTTCGGAGCATAACGCTCCATGAAACGCTCGCCGTGCTTGTTGATCAGGTATCCACCTTCACCACGGCAACCTTCGGTAACCAGTACACCAGCACCGGCAATACCGGTCGGGTGGAACTGCCACATCTCGATGTCTTGTACCGGTACGCCAGCACGCAGCGCCATGCCGATACCGTCGCCGGTGTTGATCAGGGCGTTGGTCGTCGACGAGTAGATACGGCCTGCACCGCCAGTCGCCAGTACGGTCGCGTTGGCGCGAACATAGGACGTTTCGCCAGTTTCGATGCAGATAACGATCATGCCGACGAAATCGCCAGCTTCGTTCTTAACCAGGTCGACACCGTAGTATTCGTTGAGGAATACAGTGCCAGCCTTCAAGTTAGCCTGATACAAGGTGTGCAGCAGTGCGTGACCGGTACGGTCAGCTGCAGCGCAGGTACGAGCGGCTTGACCACCCTTACCGAAGTCCTTGGACTGACCACCGAAAGGACGCTGGTAGATACGGCCTTGCTCGGTACGGGAGAACGGCAAACCCATGTGCTCGAGTTCGAACACGGCTTCCGGGCCTACGGAACACATGTATTCGATAGCGTCCTGGTCACCGATATAGTCGGAACCTTTAACGGTATCGTACATGTGCCAGCGCCAGTCATCGTTCGGATCCGCAGAAGCGATTGCGCAGGTGATGCCACCCTGGGCCGATACGGTGTGCGAGCGGGTCGGGAAGACCTTGGTGATTACAGCAGTCTTGTGACCGCCTTGTGCCAGCTGCAGAGCAGCGCGCATGCCAGCACCGCCGCCACCAATAATGATGGCGTCGAACGAAAGTGTATTAACTGTGTTAGACATGAATCAGATACCCCAAAGAATCTGCACACCCCAGACGAAGTAAGCGAACATCGCAACGCCGCAGACTGCCTGGAAGAGGAAACGTACTGCTGTCGCGGACTTGCCCAATGCCATTGGCGTCAGGTAGTCGGTCGCGATGGTCCACATGCCGACCCAGGCGTGAGCACCCAGAGCAACGAGGGCCAGCAGGCTGAAGATACGCATCCAGTTGCTTGCGAACAGCTCATGCCATTGGGCGTAGCCAATGCCAGGGTTCGCAACGAGGTACCCGATCAGGAAAATAAAATAAGCCGCTAGAACAACCGCAGACACACGTTGTGCCATCCAGTCATAGAGGCCCGAACGCGACAGGTTCGTAACGCTGGTTACCATATCCAAACTCCCGCCAGAACAATCATCACCACGGAAATGACGATTACGATTTTCGAGCCCAGTCGGCCGCCTTCAAGCGTCTCACCGATGCCCATGTCCATGATCAAGTGGCGCACACCGGCAACCAGGTGATACAGCAAGGCAGAGAGCAGGCCCCACGCAACGAATTTGGCCAGCGGACTGGTCAAGCATGCCTTCACCTCGGCAAAGCCTTCTTCCGAACCCAGGGATTTGCTCAATGCATAAAGCATGATGCCCAGGCCGAGAAAAAGAATAATGCCCGATACACGGTGCAGAAATGACGTAACGCCGGTGATGGGGAGTTTGATGGTCCTTAGGTCTAGGTTTACAGGTCGTTGGCTATTCACGGCTTTTTTCACACTGAAGAGCCCCTAACAATCAGGGCAAGTTTGTTGGGATGTGCACTGGTCAGGTACCCACCACCCGGGGAGTGACGACCCCCATCTAAACGGGCCCAAAAGCCCCTGGCGGTCGGCTGCCGAGTATAGACAGTTAGGTCGCTAATGACAACGCAAACACCTTCCCCAAATAGCGCATTGCGCTCACGACAGAAAAGGCGTAAACGGCAGGGATAATCGTGTAAAAACTCTTCCCAAAGCCTTGTACAGCAAGACTTTAGGCAAATTGACATTCAAATTTATCTCACTATAGTGGTGCGGGCCCTGCGTGGGGGGTCTGTCTGATGATTTCAAGCATAAATAGGAGGCCACATGGCTGACAAAAAAGCGCAGTTGATCATCGAGGGCGCAGCCCCCGTCGAGCTGCCCATTTTAAC
>NZ_JASLGE010000032.1 GCF_030150285.1 Pseudomonas sp.
GATCCATGGGCAAATCGCTGGTCATTGTGGAATCCCCGGCTAAGGCCAAGACCATCAACAAGTACTTGGGTAACGAGTACGTGGTGAAGTCGAGTATCGGCCATATCCGAGACCTGCCCACCAGCGGTTCGGCTAGCGCCAGCAAAGAACCGGCTGCCAAGCGTGGCAAGGCTGCGGCGGGCGAAGCGCCGGCCCTGTCGCCAAAAGAGAAGGCTCAAAAGCAGCTGATCTCGCGCATGGGGGTTGATCCGGAGCACGGCTGGAAAGCCAAGTACGAGATCCTTCCAGGCAAGGAAAAAGTCATCGAGGAGCTGCGTCGGCTCGCCAAGGATGCTGACACCATCTACCTCGCAACCGACTTGGATCGCGAGGGGGAAGCCATTGCCTGGCACCTGCGCGAAGCCATCGGTGGGGATGACAGCCGTTACAAGCGCGTGGTGTTCAACGAGATCACCAAAAAAGCCATTCAGGAAGCCTTTTCCAAGCCGGGCGAACTGGACATCAACCGTGTAAATGCCCAGCAAGCGCGACGCTTTCTAGATCGCGTGGTGGGTTACATGGTTTCGCCACTGCTGTGGGCCAAGATTGCACGAGGCTTGTCGGCGGGCCGTGTGCAGTCGGTTGCGGTGAAGCTGGTGGTTGAGCGTGAGCGCGAAATCCGCGCCTTCAACCCCGAAGAGTACTGGGAAGTCCACGCAGACCTCGGCACCGCCAAGGGTGCGAAAGTGCGCTTTGATGTGGCCCGTGAAAAAGGCGAAGCCTTCAAACCGCTGAATGAAGCGCAGGCCATGGCCGCCCTGGAGAAGCTGAAGGCTTCCAGCTACAGCATCGTCAAGCGTGAAGACAAGCCTACCAGCAGCAAGCCATCGGCTCCCTTCATCACGTCAACCTTGCAACAGGCGGCCAGTAACCGCCTGGGCTTTGGCGTGAAGAAAACCATGATGATGGCTCAGCGTCTGTATGAGGCGGGCTACATCACGTATATGCGTACCGACTCCACCAACTTGTCCGCCGATGCGGTCGAGATGGCGCGTACGTATATCGAAGGTGAATTCGGTGCGTCTTACCTGCCACCGGCACCTAATGTGTACAGCAGCAAGGAAGGCGCACAAGAGGCTCACGAGGCGATCCGCCCGTCGGATGTCAACATGCACCCGAGCAAGCTGTCAGGCATGGAGCGCGACGCTGAGCGCCTTTACGAGCTGATCTGGCGTCAGTTCGTGGCGTGCCAGATGCTTCCGGCCAAATACCTGTCCACGACTGTCAGTGTTGCAGCCGGCGATTTCGAGTTGCGTGCCAAGGGTCGCATCCTCAAATTTGATGGTTACACCCGTGTCATGCCGCAAATTGCCAAGCCCGGTGATGACGATGTGCTACCGGACATGGCGCAGGGTGAAGTGCTGAAGTTGATCGGCCTCGATCCGACCCAGCATTTCACCAAGCCCCCCGCGCGCTACTCCGAAGCCAGCTTGGTGAAAGAGATGGAAAAACGCGGCATTGGTCGTCCTTCGACTTATGCGGCGATTATTTCGACCATTCAGGATCGGGGTTATGTGGCGCTGCATAATCGCCGTTTCTATTCCGAAAAAATGGGCGATATCGTGACCGAGCGCCTGTCCGAAAGTTTCTCTGACTTGATGGACTACGGCTTCACCGCCGGCATGGAAGAGAACCTTGATGATGTGGCCCAAGGCGAGCGCGACTGGAAGAACGTACTTGACGAATTTTACGGCAGCTTCAAGAAGAAGCTCGAAGTAGCGGCTGACCCTGACGGCGGCATGCGTGCCAATCAGCCTGTCATGACCGATATTGCGTGTAAGGAATGCGGTCGCCCCATGCAGATCCGCACCGCCTCAACGGGTGTTTTCCTGGGTTGCTCGGGTTATAGCTTGCCGCCCAAAGAACGCTGCAAAGCGACGGTCAACCTGGTGCCAGGCGATGAAATTGCCGCTGACGATGAAGGTGAATCCGAATCGCGGGTGTTACTGGGTAAGCACCGCTGCCCGATTTGCAGCACTGCGATGGATGCGTACCTTCTGGATGAAAAGCACAAGCTGCATATCTGCGGTAACAACCCGGATTGCACAGGCTATGAAATCGAAGAGGGTAGTTATCGCATCAAGGGCTACGAAGGCCCAAGCCTTGAGTGCGACAAGTGCGGCAGTGAAATGCAACTCAAAACCGGCCGTTTCGGCAAGTTCTTCGGGTGCACCAATGCGGAATGTAAAAATACCCGCAAGCTGCTGAAAAGTGGTGAGGCGGCACCGCCGAAAATGGACCCGGTGAAAATGCCGGAGCTCAAGTGCGAGAAGGTCAACGACACCTATATCTTGCGTGACGGTGCTTCGGGGCTATTCCTGGCGGCGAGCCAGTTCCCGAAAAACCGCGAGACGCGCGCGCCTTTGGTGATTGAAATCATCCCGCACAAGGACGAGATCGATCCCAAGTATCACTTTTTGTGCGACGCGCCCAAGAAAGACCCAGAGGGTCGCCCGGCAGTGATTCGCTACAGTCGCAAAACCAAAGAGCAATACGTGCAGACTGAGGTGGAGGGCAAGCCAACGGGCTGGCGCGCGTTCTACGACGGTGGTAGCTGGAAAATTGAAGACAAGCGTAAAGAAAAAGACGCTTGAAACTGAACTGACCCGCTAACAAAAAAACCGCGCAAGGGCTGTAGGCCTTGCGCGGTTTTTTGATACTGGAAGCGCCATTAAACGTGGCGGCTATGGGTGCCATGCCAGCGACTACAGGTCCTGTGTGATTCATGGGTTCGCCCAAGCCGAGGCGTCTGTGCGCCACGTTGGCATTCTGTTAGAAGCCAGCGTCAGCAAGGGCGAGACCATAAGTATGGATACGACGTCCCATCCGTCCGTGCCAACCCATGTCGCGACCTGCGCCGGAGTTGCCGGTGCCGCGAGCGGGGTGGGCGGGGTTGTTGACGCTCTTTTAAAGATCAACAGATCACGAGCAAGCTCGTTCCTACATGTTGCGTAAAGAGCTGGGGGCGCACTTCAATGCTCTGTAGGAGCGAGCTTGCTCGCGATCTTTTATGCTGGAAGTGCCATTAAACCCCGTTGCAGAGTTCATGAGGGTTGCACCCTTACACCCTGATCCTTGAGACTGCCCATCAGCCCTTACCCATTCGCTGTGGAGCGCCTGAACATGGCTCATGAACGCTATACCCGTACCAATCAGAAAATATATTTCGCCGGTTTGGCCCTTGAGGCCATGAACAAGGCCGGGGAAGGGCGGGCCATGAATGCTCAAGCGCTGGTTCAGGCAGAGCGCGAGTCAGCCGTGTTCCACTTGTATGGTGCCTTGCTGGGTTTGTGCCATGAAATCGCCGGTTTTTATCGGTTGCCGCAAGCCGATGCAGCGAGGGTGGAACTGTTGTTAACTCAGTCTGTGCTGGACGCCAAAGCCATTCCTGAACTGGCCGAGCTGTTTGAGTTGGCGCAAGCGCCACAGACGTGGCTGGCCCAGTTGGTCGCAGCGCATGCGGCGCTCTATCAGCCCTTGCAGGCTCCGAAGAAGATCAAAGTGGATGTTTTTCAGCCATTGATCGAGGCGGTTAACCTGGAAGATGAGGCGACTGAAGCATTGCCGCGTGAAACACTGGAAGCGTGGCGCCAGAGCCTCAAAGGCCTGGCGATTCGTTTTCGTGATGGGCTCAGTGAGTGTTAAGCCTCGCGCGTAAAACAGTACAGTCATTCATCTGACTGTAACTAAACCACCACACAACCTGGAAAATTGGCAGAGGATGACTGGTATAATCCCGCGCTTTCGTGGAGAACACATTTTTATGCCAACGTCCTTTCTAGAAATTGTCGAGCTGCCAGACGGCCGTATCGAGTTGCGCCGCGCTGAGGACGAAGGTTCTTTGGTAACGCTCAACTTCTCTGAAGATGCCAAGGCTTTTCTTCAGGGCCAGCATGTCGAAGTGGCCAAAGCCATGCTGAGCGTAGGCGTGCAAATGGCTGGTCGGCTTGCCGAAGGCGAGTTTGAAAAAGAAGATGGGCCGCGCGTACTTCATTGAACCCGGCAGCGGCTTAAATCTGGCATCACGGGGTTCTGCCTTGCGCAGCCCCTGATGTGATGGCCGAGATTCAACCCAGGCGAATATTCAAACTTTGCCCGTGGCCCGCGCGTGCTGCCCCAATAAGGTGTTGGCGTGCATTGGTGTTGAGCGGATTGATCCAGCTCACAACGGTATGGCTGCGCCCCAAGCGAAGTGCTTCACAGGTCAGTTGCAAGGCGTTCTTGTTGCCATTGGGTTGCAGCAACAGGATGCGTTCGCGGTTCAGCCCGGCATCCCGTAGCCAGCTTTGTGTCAGGCTTGCAGGTGGGGCGATCAGGGTTAGCCAGCGTTCGTGCTGTTGTTCGCTCAGCTCGCGCAGCATGGGCGCGAGCAGGCTCAGGCAGTTCTCGGCAGCACCGCGTAACGACAACTCACTGAAAACTTCCGGTTCGGTGCCCCAGGGCGAATCAAGCACATCCTTGATCGTGGGTGCCATGGGTTGTGCCATGAACGCCTCGAACAGGGGGAGTTGTGCTGGCTGCGGTGTGTGCGGGAACTGCATGGCGCCTCCTTTTAGCGGCGAATAACGCCTACGCTCAGGCCTTCGATGACCAGTTCCTGCTCTTTGAGATTGACTTCAATGGGCGCGAAATCCGGGTTTTCTGCGATCAGCCAGACTTTGCTGCCTTCTCGCTTAAAGCGTTTTACCGTCACTTCATCATCAATGCGCGCAACCACAATCTGCCCGTTTCGGGCTTCCCGACAGGTGTGAACGGCCAGCAGGTCTCCGTCGAAAATACCGACGTCTTTCATGCTCATGCCCTGCACTCGCAGCAGGTAGTCAGCGCGTGGATGGAAGAAGGTCGGGTTGATGTTGCATGACTCTTCTACGTGTTCCTGCGCCAGAATCGGGGCTCCGGCAGCCACTCGACCGATGATGGGCAGCGTGGATTCGTCCGCCTTGGCCTCGAACCCCGGGATGCGAATGCCGCGCGAAGCGCCGGGCGTCATTTCGATGGCACCTTTACGGGCCAGTGCCTTGAGATGTTCTTCAGCCGCATTGGGCGACTTGAAGCCCAGTTCCTGTGCGATCTCGGCACGGGTGGGCGGGTATCCGTTGTCATCCAGGCATCGCTTGATGAAAGCCAGGATCTCAGCTTGGCGTGGCGTCAGTTTTAGCATGTTGATCGCTCTGTCTTTTTATACAGTGACTGGGATTATATACAGTGAAGGCGCATTGGCAATCATCGTTTTTCAGCCGTCCGCTGGACGGTCGTCAACCGACGTTGTGACCTGCGTTTTACCAAACGGGTCTTACGGGTCCGGGCTGTGGTTAAATGCGAGACCGCCCAGTCGCATATCGAACGAGTCATCTTGACTTTTTACAAACTGAAACGTATGTTTCAAACAGCTGTTTAAAATGTTTGGTCAGCCGGAGTAGACATGGCCCAGTCGGAAACCGTTGAACGTATCCTTGATGCTGCAGAGCAACTGTTCGCGGAAAAAGGTTTTGCCGAGACTTCATTGCGGTTGATTACCAGCAAGGCCGGGGTCAATCTGGCGGCGGTAAACTATCATTTTGGCTCGAAGAAGGCCTTGATTCAGGCTGTTTTCTCGCGCTTTCTTGGCCCTTTTTGCGCCAACCTCGATCGCGAACTCGATCGCCGCCAGGCCAAGCCCGAACAGCCACCCACCCTGGAAGAACTTCTGGAGATGTTGGTCGAGCAAGCGTTGGTGATCCAGCCGCGCAGTGGCAATGACCTGTCGATCTTCATGCGTTTGCTGGGCTTGGCATTCAGTCAAAGCCAGGGGCATTTGCGTCGCTACATTGAAGACATGTACGGCAAGGTGTTTCGGCGCTTTATGGTGCTGGTTAATGATGCCGCGCCACAAATACCGCCGATTGAACTGTTCTGGCGCGTGCATTTCATGCTCGGCGCGGCCGCGTTCAGCATGTCGGGTATAAAGGCTTTGCGTGCGATTGCCGAGACCGATTTCGGCGTAAACACCTCGATCGAGCAGGTGATGCGCTTGATGGTGCCTTTTCTGGCCGCGGGCATGCGTGCCGACAGCGGTGTAGTCGACCCTGCGATGGCCACGGCTCAGCTTCGCCCACGGCTCAAGACCTCCCCGGCGGTCGCCAAGGTTTAACCCGCTGCAGGTGGGCGTGGCAGCGCAGTTCCGCTAAGCTAGCCGCCATGTTGCTGCCTTGTCTATTGCGTTCCGACTGCCTGTGGTGGTGGCCTTTTTTGGCCACTCGCTGCAGTGTGCCCGCGTACAATGCGCGGGATCCAAGCGCTCTCTTTCTGAAGGATTTTCCATGAGTTCTGCCTTGCACGGCTCCTTGATGGTGGATGTCGCCGGTACTTGGCTGACGGCCGAAGACCGGCACTTGCTGCGCCAGCCTGAAGTGGGTGGTTTGATTATTTTTGCCCGCAATATCGAACATCCCCGCCAGGTACGTGAGCTGAGCGCGTCGATTCGTGCCATTCGCCCAGACCTGCTGCTCGCCGTCGATCAAGAGGGCGGCCGGGTGCAACGCTTGCGTCAGGGCTTTGTTCGCTTGCCTGCCATGCGCGCCATTGCTGACAACCCCAATGCCGAGTACCTGGCCGAGCAGTGTGGCTGGATCATGGCCACCGAAGTGCTGGCGGTCGGGTTGGACTTGAGTTTCGCCCCGGTCCTGGATCTTGACTACCAGCGCAGTGCTGTCGTGGGTAGCCGTTCGTTCGAGGGTGACCCCGAGCGTGCAGCGACACTGGCCGCCGCCTTTATTCGGGGTATGAATGACGCGGGCATGGCGGCCACCGGGAAGCATTTTCCGGGGCATGGCTGGGCTGAAGCCGATTCTCATGTGGCCATCCCAACCGATGAACGTAGCCTTGAAGAGATTCGTGCCCATGACCTCGTGCCGTTCGCTCGACTGAGCACGCAATTGGCGGCAGTCATGCCGGCCCATGTGATTTACCCGCAAGTCGACCAACAGCCCGCCGGGTTCTCCCGTCGTTGGCTGCAGGATATCTTGCGCGGCGAGCTGGGCTTTGATGGCGTGATTTTCAGTGATGACCTGTCGATGGCCGGTGCTCATGTGGTCGGCGACGCCGCCAGCCGCATTGAAGCGGCCCTGTCCGCCGGTTGCGACATGGGGCTGGTGTGCAACGATCGCTGCGCCGCCGAACTGGCGCTGAGTGCGGCCCAGCGCCTCAAGGTGAAGCCCTCGCCACGGATCGCCCGCATGCGTGGCCAGGCCTGGGCCAGCACGGACTATCGCCAGAGCCCGCGTTGGCTCGTGGCGATGGGCGCACTCAAAGATGCTCAACTAATTGATTAAGGAACCTGCCTCAATGACGGTCTATGCAATTATCGGCGGTACGGGTTTAACCCAGCTTGAAGGGCTGACAATCAGCCGCTCGCTGGCGCTGGATACGCCCTATGGCCCGACTTCGGCCGATATTCAGATTGGTGAGTTCGGGGGGCGCGAAGTGTTGTTTCTGGCGCGCCACGGTCATCCGCATCGGGTACCGCCGCATCAGGTGAATTACCGCGCCAATCTGTGGGCGTTGAAGCAGGCAGGTGCCGAAGCGATCCTGGCCGTGAATGCCGTGGGCGGGATTCACATGGCCATGGGCACCGGGCATTTTTGCGTTCCGCACCAGATCATTGACTACACCAGCGGCCGTGAACACACCTACTTCGCCGGTGATCTGGAACAGGTGACCCACATTGATTTCAGTTACCCCTACAGTGAATCCCTGCGTGAGCAGTTGATTCGCGCTTTGGCCGCCGAGGGGTGTGCCTACAGCAGCCACGGTGTGTATGCCGCCACCCAAGGCCCGCGCCTTGAAACCGTGGCGGAAATTGCGCGCCTTGAGCGTGACGGTTGTGACATTGTGGGCATGACCGGTATGCCTGAAGCCGCGCTGGCCCGAGAGCTGGAGCTGGATTACGCCTGTTTGGCGCTGGTGGTGAACCCGGCGGCGGGCAAGTCTACGGCGATCATCACCATGGCCGAAATCGAGCAAGCGCTGCATGACGGTATGGGCAAGGTTAAAGCGACCCTGGCGCGGGTGCTGGCGGGTTAGTGTCAACCTTCGACGCTCGACTGCTCCTGGCGTTGGGGCAGTCTTAGCGTTTTTCGATTTTGGGCGGCAGCGGGGCAAACAAAGCGTCGATGTCGTCGTCTTGCAGTTTCCAGTCTCCGGCGATTCGCCCATCCAGAATACCTGCGGCCAGGTCAGACTTCTCCTGCTGCAAGTGCTGGATTTTTTCTTCGACCGTGCCGCGCGCAATCATCTTGTACACAAACACCGGTTTCTCTTGCCCGATGCGGTAGGCGCGGTCGGTTGCCTGGTGTTCGGCGGCCGGGTTCCACCAGGGATCATAGTGAATCACCGTGTCGGCTTCTGTCAGGTTCAGGCCTACACCACCGGCTTTAAGGCTGATCAGAAAAATCTGCAGTGTGCCACTCTGAAATGCCTTGACCGGCGTGCGGCGGTCGCGGGTCTGGCCGGTGAGCAGGGCATAGCGGATATTGCGTTTTTTCAGTTCCGCTTCAATCAGGCCGAGCATCGAGGTGAATTGCGAGAACAGCAGCACACGCCGCCCCTCGGTGAAGAGCTCTTCGAGCATCACCATCAAGCTGTCGAGCTTGCCTGAGGTGCTGCCTTTTTTCGGCGGGCTGTCGCTGACAAGGCGCAAATCGCAGCACACCTGACGCAATTTAAGCAAAGCCTCAAGAATGATGATCTGGCTGCGGCCCATGCCCTTGCGGGTGATTTCATCGCGGACCTTTTTGTCCATGGCCAGGCGCATGGCTTCGTACACGTCGCGCTGGGCTTCATTAAGCTCGACCCAATGAATGATCTCGGTCTTGGGCGGCAGTTCGGTTGCCACTTGCTCTTTCGTACGGCGTAACAGGAACGGTTTGATCCGCGCGTTCAGATGCTCCAGCCGCTCGCCGCTGCCATGGCGCTCGATAGGCACCCGGTAATCGCGATTGAAGGTTTTGACGTCCCCGAGCCAGCCGGGTAGCAAAAAGTGAAACTGCGCCCATAACTCGCCAAGGTGGTTTTCCAGCGGCGTGCCACTTAGGCACAGGCGTTGGCGTGCCTTCAGTTCACGAGCGGCTTGCGAGGCTTTGCTGTCCGGGTTTTTGATGTATTGCGCTTCATCAAGAATCAGCAGGTGCAGCGCCTGCTTTGACAGGTGTTCGACATCTTTGGGTAACAGAGCGTAAGTGGTCAGGATGACGTCGTATTCATGCAGGTGTTCAAAGTGTTTTTTGCGGGTGGCCCCGTATAACGCCAGCACTTTGAGCTGCGGGGTAAAATGTGCGGCCTCATCGAGCCAGTTTGGAATCAGGCTCGTGGGCATGACTACCATGGCCGGACAGTCCAGGCGGCCGGCGTTTTTCTCGCACAGAATATGTGCCAGGGTTTGCAGAGTTTTGCCCAGCCCCATGTCGTCCGCAAGAATTCCGCCGACTTCAAGTTGACGCAAGGATTGCATCCAGCTCAGGCCTTCCAGCTGATAAGGCCGCAGGTTGGCGTTGAGCCCTTCAGGCGGGTCGACACTGAAATCCTTGATATCGCGCAGGCGTTGGGCGAAGCCGCGAATATGTTCGCCACCCTCCCAGCGCAGTGGCAGAGCATCCAGTGCATTCAGGCGTGTCGCATCGGCGCTTTTGATACGCAGAACGGTCGCGTCGGGTTCGCCCAGATAGAACGCCCCCAGGGTGGCCAGCACCGGTTTCAGTCGACCGTACGGCAGTGCCACTTGTAGCGGGCCGTGAGCGTCATTGGGCAGGGCGGGAATGTTGACCAGAATCAGTTCGTCATCCCGGCGTCGGGCCAGTTTCTCGGGGCTGAGTATGTCGATGTGCGAACGCATCAGGTTCAGCAGGATAGGCAACAGGCTCAAACGCTGGCCGTTGACGATAATGCCCAGCTCCAGGTCAAACCAGTCGCGTTCAGGGGCTTCGTCAACGTTGGCGTACCAGTCTTCGACCGGGGTCAGGTCAAAGCCAAAATCGTCATCAATGTGCAGCTCCCAGCCTTGATCACGCAGGCCGGCCATCTCGTTGAGGGTGAAATTCAACCAGGCGCTGTCGTTGACCATTTCAAACAGCTCACCCGCGCTCTCCGGCAAGGCTTTGCTCTGGCGAGTGGCAATTTTGAATCCCAGGCTGCGCAGGTGCTCGCGAAAGATGTTTTCGGCTTCGGGGTGACGCTTGATGCGTAAGGTCTGGTGTTCCTGGCGAATCAGCACGTCGGCGTTTTTTTGCCCGCTGACGTACTGATCCTGGTAATTGAAGGACAAGGCTGCGCGGTGCTGGATATAGCGCTGCATTCTGCCGTTGCGCGGTTCAAAGGCGCTGAACTCGGCACTGGCCAGCCACAAACGCGGCACGGGCATCGCATCATCGATCAACTGTTCGGGCAGGGTGTTCGGGCGACGTGAATCGAGTACGGCCTGGAGTTTTTCCAGAAGCTCGGCGTCCCGGGCGGCGGCGGGGTAGTTCAAGGTGTCTTCAATCTTCAGTAGTACAGCAGCAGTGTGCTTGCAGTTGGTGCGCACAGGGCAAGTGCAGCTCGCACTGACCAGCAGCAGCGAGCCTTTGGCAGACTCGCGCAATTGAATGGTCTGGCGGTAGGTATTGTCCTCTGAGCCCTGGCAACTGGCCGTGATCAGGCTGTCGCCGATCTGGGCGATTCTAACGCGGTTCTCGCGCGCGTAGCGTCGGCCGCGTTCAAGGCTTTGTTCCTTGAACCGGCTGACCCAGCTCGGTGCGAGCGGTTTGGTCAGCCGGGCTATCGGGCTTAGAGGCATGGCGGCTTCATTGGGCAGGGGCCATCAGGACGTTTTCGGTGTCAGGCGTTCAAAGAGCGCTTCAAGGGTGTTGAAGCGCTCTTCCGGGCGCTCCATCGGCACCATGAATTTGAACAGGGTGGCACCTTCGAACTTGTAGCGGTTGGGTTGGCCCTGAATCAGTTTGATCAGCACCAGCGGATCAACCGGGGTGTCGCCGGCAAACTCAATGCGCCCGCCTTGTGGGCCTGCATCAACCTTTTTGATGCCCAGCGCTTCAGCCTGCAATTTAAGCAAGGTGATCCGTACCAGGTTTTTGGTCGGCTCCGGCAGCAGGCCGAAGCGATCGATCATTTCGACTTGCAGGTCCTTGAGACCGTCCTCGTCGGTGGCCGATGCAATGCGTTTGTACAGAATCAGTCGCGCATGCACATCGGGCAGGTACGATTCGGGAATCAGCGCCGGTACGCGCAGGTTGATTTCCGGGCCACCGCCCAGCGGTTGGTCGAGGTTAGGTTGCTCGCCCTTGCGGATCGACTTCACCGCGCGTTCGAGCATTTCCATGTACAGGGTGAAGCCCACGGCCTGGATCTGGCCGCTTTGCCCGTCGCCCAGCAGCTCACCTGCGCCGCGGATTTCCAGGTCGTTGGTGGCCAGGACAAACCCGGCACCCAGGTCCTGGGTGTTGGCAATCGCTTCCAGACGTTTTTGCGCGTCCCCGGTGATCTGCTGGCGTGGCGGCGTGAGCAGGTACGCATAGGCCTGGTGGTGACTACGGCCCACACGGCCACGCAATTGGTGCAACTGCGCCAGGCCGAATTTGTCGGCGCGCGCAATGATAATGGTGTTGGCACTCGGCACGTCGATGCCTGTCTCGATGATGGTCGAGGCGATCAGCACGTTAAAGCGCTTGTGATAGAAGTCGCTCATCACCTGTTCGAGTTCGCGTTCGCGCATTTGGCCGTGGCCTATGCCGATGCGGGCCTCGGGCACCAGCTCGGCCAGGTCGGCGGCGCACTTCTCGATGGTTTTTACATCGTTGTGCAGGTAATACACCTGGCCGCCACGCAGCAATTCACGCAGCAGGGCTTCTTTGATCGTGCTGTTGTTTTGCTCCATGACAAAAGTGCGCACCGACAACCGGCGCGCCGGCGGCGTGGCAATGATCGACAGGTCGCGCATGCCCGACACGGCCATGTTCAATGTGCGGGGAATTGGCGTGGCGGTGAGGGTCAGAATATCGACTTCACTGCGCAAGGCTTTGAGCTGCTCTTTCTGACGAACCCCGAAACGGTGTTCTTCGTCGATGATGACCAGCCCCAGGTTTTTGATTTTGACGTCGTCCTGCAACAGTTTATGCGTGCCAATCACGATGTCGATTTTGCCTTCAGCCAGGTCGGCAACAGCGGCGTTGATCTCCTTGGCGGATTTGAAGCGGCTCATCACCTCGACCCGTACCGGCCAGTCGGCAAAACGGTCACGGAAACTGTTGTAGTGCTGCTGGGCGAGCAGGGTGGTGGGCACCAGAATTGCGACCTGACGGCCACCATGTACGGCAATAAAGGCAGCGCGCATAGCCACTTCCGTTTTACCGAAGCCCACATCACCACACACCAGGCGGTCCATGGGCTTGGGCGCAAGCATGTCGGCGCGCACTGCTTCGATGGCGGTCTGCTGGTCGGGCGTTTCTTCGAACGGGAAACCGGCGCTGAACGTCGCGTAGTCGGCTTTCGGGTCATCAAAGGCATGCCCTTCGCGCGCGGCGCGGCGGGCGTAGATGTCGAGCAGTTCGGCGGCCACATCCCGTACTTGCTCGGCGGCTTTGCGCTTGGCTTTTTGCCAGGTTTCCGAGCCCAGACGGTGCAGCGGAGCCAGCTCATCGTCGCTGCCGGTATAGCGGGCAATCAGGTGCAAGTTGGCCACCGGCACGTAAAGCTTGGCACCTTCAGCGTATTCGAGCGTCAGGAACTCGGCGACCTGATTGTCGACTTCCAGTGTCGCCAGCCCTTGGTAGCGGCCTACGCCGTGGTCAATGTGCACCACCGGTGCGCCTTCGCGCAGCTCGGTGAGGTTTTTGATAACGGCATCGTTGTTGGCGTCGGCGCGCTTTTCACGGCGCCTGCGTTGCATCACGCGTTGGCCAAACAATGGGCTTTCGGCAATCAATGCCAGAGCCGGGTCGTTGAGCAGCAGGCCCTCATCAAGCGGTGCAATGGTGATCGCTAGGCGGTGTTTGCTGGCAACAAAGTCGGGCCAGCTGTCCACGGTTTTTGGCCGTAGTTTCAGGCGTTCGAGCAGTTCCAGCAGAACTTCGCGACGGCCTGCCGACTCGGCGGTAAACAGCACGCGGCCATCAAATTGTTCTAGAAATCCGGACAGTGCCGCCAATGGCTGATTGGCTTTGGCTTCAATCGCCAGGTCAGGCAAGGGCTGAGCAGGAAAGCGCTCGCGACCGCCGCTGGTGTCGATATCGTCCTGGCTGGCAATGACGCGCGGCCAGCTTTTTAGCCGAGCGAAGCAATCTTCCACCGGCAGAAACAGTTCGGCCGGAGGGAGTAGCGGACGTGACGGGTCGACACGGCGCTCTTCATAACGGTTACGCACATCCGACCAGAAATTTTCGGCGGCCTGTTCAATGCCGGGCAACGAGAAGACTTGTGTGTCACCCGGCAGGTAATCGAATAGCGTCGAGGTTTCATCAAAGAACAGCGGCAGGTAGTACTCGATACCGGCGGGCGTAATCCCGCTGCTCAAGTCCTGAAAGATCGGGCAGCGGCGGAAGTCGACATCAAAGCGTTCGCGAAAGCGCGCCTTGAAACGGGTGACGGCATCCTTTTGCAGCGGAAACTCGCGGGCGGGCAGCAGGCGAATCGATTCGACCTTATCGATGGAGCGCTGGTTCTCCGGGTCGAAGGTGCGCAGGGTTTCGATTTCGTCGTCGAACAGGTCGATTCGATAAGGCAGTTTGCTGCCCATCGGAAACAGGTCGATCAACGCGCCACGCACCGCGAACTCACCGTGCTCATACACTGTGTCGACACAGCGGTAGCCGCTGGCTTCAAGGCGGGTGCGCATCTGTTCGACGTCG
The DNA here is from genome assembly GCF_030150285.1 of Pseudomonas sp. Classification (GTDB taxonomy): domain Bacteria; phylum Pseudomonadota; class Gammaproteobacteria; order Pseudomonadales; family Pseudomonadaceae; genus Aquipseudomonas. Next base: position 13,914 of record NZ_JASLGE010000032.1, read on the forward strand.
AGCTTCTGGCCGACGTCCAGCACCAGGCTGCTGCCGAGCAGGAACTTGGTGGGGGCCAGGCGGTGTAGGGCGGTAGTGATCGGTACTACCAATACGCCATGGTCCAGTTCCGGCAACCGGTACAGGCTGGCGATGCGCTGGGAGATGATGTCCTGGTGTGGCGAGAACAGGTCGTAAGGCAGGGTTTCCCAGTCGGGAAAATGCAGCACCGGCAAGTCGGGGGCGAAGAACCTCAGTTCCTGCTCCAGGCGTTCGGCGCTTTGGCTGTCGGCGGTCAGGAGCAAAGTGAAGCGCCTGGCGGCACTGGCGGCCTCGGCAATGGCGAGGCTCAGGGCGGCACCGGGCAAGTTGCCCCAGTGCTGTTTACCCGCGGTTGCAGGCAGTTTGGGTAGTCGCAGGACGGGCACGGAAGGTTGAGCTCCAAGCGTTGCGGCAAAGAGGTCGATTGTAGCGGGCCAAGGGGGCGGCTGTCAGTTGCCGTCTTTCAGGGACGCTTAAATGAAGCTTTAAGCCCGAGAATGAAGGCGTCAGAAGGTTCAGATGGCCATCACGCAAGGGGGAAAGACCTGCAGCGAAGTTTTTTTTGCTTATATTTATGGAGGCTTAAACGTTTCAGCTCTTTAGGATGACAGGCGTGCATTGCCCGATCCTGGGTGCGGCGGCATAATGTAGCCCCTTTTTTCTGCCCCTACATGTGGAAGGTTCCCGTGACTCAGAAGCCCGACCAGTGTCTTGGTGAATGGATTGACCGTGAAGCACTCGCCGAAGCGATGATTCCGCTGATCGGTCAGCTCTATCGTAATAACAACGTGGTGAGCTCGATCTATGGCCGCAGCCTGATCAACCGTTCGGTTATTGCGATTCTCAAGGCCCACCGCTTTGCACGTCATCGTCAGACTGATGACAGCGAATTGTCCGTGCACGAAACTTTCCCGCTGCTCAAGGCCATGAGCGAGCTCAAGCTCGGCGCTGCCTCGGTGGACCTGGGCAAGCTGGCCGTGAAATTCAAGAACTCGGGCAATGGCCGCACTGCCGAGCAATTTGTTCGTGAAGAGCTGGCCGAAGTTGTGGGCCAACAAAACGCGACTGCCCGTAAAGGCACCGACGTTGTGCTGTACGGCTTCGGTCGTATTGGCCGCCTGCTGGCGCGCATCCTGATTGAAAAAACCGGTGGCGGCGACGGCCTGCGTCTGCGTGCCATCGTGGTGCGTAAAGGCGCTGAAAATGACCTGGTCAAGCGTGCAAGCCTGCTGCGTCGTGACTCGGTGCATGGCCCGTTTGACGGCACCATCGTGGTTGATGAAGCCAACAACACCATCACCGCCAACGGTAACCTGATCCAGGTGATCTACGCGAAGAACCCGACTGAAGTGGACTACACCCAGTACGGCATTCAAAACGCGCTGCTGGTGGACAACACCGGTGTATGGCGTGACGCCGACGGTCTGGGCCAGCATTTGGCCTGCCCGGGAATCGACCGCGTTGTTCTGACCGCGCCGGGCAAAGGCAAGCTGAAGAACATCGTTCACGGCATCAACCACGGTGAAATCACCGCCGACGACAAGATCATTTCCGCGGCATCCTGCACCACCAACGCCATCGTGCCGGTGCTCAAGGCTGTCAACGACAAGTTCGGCATCGTCAATGGTCACGTTGAAACGGTTCACTCGTACACCAACGACCAGAACCTGATCGACAACTTCCACAAGGGCGATCGTCGTGGCCGTTCGGCTGCATTGAACATGGTGATCACCGAGACCGGTGCTGCCACCGCCGCTGCCAAGGCACTGCCTGAGCTGGCCGGTAAGTTGACCGGTAACGCGATTCGCGTGCCAACGCCTAACGTGTCGATGGCCATTCTCAACCTGAACCTTGAGAAGCCGGCAACGCGTGAAGAAATGAACGAGTACCTGCGTCACATGGCGCTGCACTCCGACCTGCACAAGCAAATCGACTTCGTGAGCTCGCAGGAAGTGGTTTCCACTGACTTCGTGGGTTCGCGTCACGCTGGTGTGGTGGATGCTGAAGCGACCATCTGCAATGACAACCGCGTTGTGCTGTACGTGTGGTACGACAACGAGTTCGGTTACAGCTGCCAGGTGGTTCGCGTGATGGAAGACATGGCCGGGGTTAACCCGCCAGCGTTTCCACGCTAAACACCGCCCATAAAAAAACCCCGAGAAATCGGGGTTTTTTTATGGGCGGTGTTTAGTGAACGGCACGCTGCAAGTTTTAAGCTGAAAGAGAAAGGTGCCCAATCGTGTAGCTTAAGCCGCTTGCGCTACGCGCAGCTGGTGGGTGTTGCCACGGAACAGCACAACGGTCGCAATCAGGCCCAGCACGGCGGCACCGGTCAACCACAGGCCGGGTGCGGCTTTATTGCCCAGCACATGGATCAGGTATGTGCAGGCCGCCGGGGTAAAACCACCAAACGTTGCCGTCGCCAGGCTGTAAGCCAGTGAGAAGCCCGTGGTACGCACTTCGGCCGGCATGATTTCGGTCAGGGCCACCACCATCGCGCCGTTGTACGAGCCATACAGGAACGACAACCACAGTTCGACAATCAGCAAATGGCTGAAGCTGGGGTTGGCCACCAGCCAGGACAGGGCCGGGTAGGCGGTTAAAATGGCCAGAATGGTTGCGCCCAGCAGTAGGGGTTTGCGCCCGATCTTATCGGACAGTGCACCCATGACCGGCAGCCAGAAAAAGTTGGACAGGCCAATGCACACCGTCACCAGTAGCGCTTCAAGATCTGTCAGGTGCAGCTCGGCCTTGCCGAAGGTCGGGGTGTAGGCGGTAATCAGGTAAAACGACACCGTGGTCATGACCACCAGTGCCATTCCGCCCAGTACCAAGCCAAAGTTCTGGCCGATGGAGCGTACGATTTCACGCAGGGTAGGGCGGTGTTTGCGCGCTTCGAACTCCGGGGTTTCCTCCATCGAACGGCGGATTACAAAGATGATCGGCACAATCATGCAGCCCAGCAAAAACGGAATGCGCCAGCCCCATTCGCCCATTTCGTCTGGGCTAAGCCAGTGATTGAGGCCCACACCGAGCAGGCCGGCAAACACCACCGCAGCTTGCTGGCTGGCCGACTGCCAACTGACGAAAAAGCCTTTGCGGCCCGGGGTGGCGATTTCGGCCAGGTACACCGATACGCCGCCCAACTCCACGCCCGCCGAAAAGCCTTGCAACAGACGGCCCAGTAAGACCAGCAAGGGCGCTGCAACGCCGAGGGTGGCATAGCCTGGCACGCAGGCAATCAGTACGGTGCCCATGGCCATCAACGCCAGGGTGACGATCAGGCCTTTGCGGCGGCCGTGCCGGTCGATATAGGCACCCAGGAAAATCGCACCCAGCGGGCGCATCAAAAAACCTGCTCCGAAGGTGGCGAGGGCTAGCATCAGGGAAGCAAACGCGCTATCGCTGGGGAAGAAGGTTTTGGCAATGGCCGTGGCGTAAAAGCCGAAGACCATAAAGTCGAACATTTCTAGGAAGTTGCCGCTGACAACGCGAAAGATCGCTTTGCCTTTGCCTGTACTGGAGGCCATCGAAAATCACCCGCTGTTATCTGTTTTATGCGTAATCCATATTTTTTACTCGTCCGCACTGTCTGCTTCAGGCCTCAGCCATGCTGCAAAACAGTTTTGTAACAATATGTGTTACAGAATGTGTAGGCAACTAATGATGTGACTACCCCGCGCAATAAAACGGTAGGCGGCGTGCGGTTAGCTCGTGAGAGTGGTGCCAGAAAAACTCACGATTCAGGCTGTCGGCTGCGGTTTCTGGGGGCGAGGGGATGTAGTGCACGCAAAATTAGCCTACGTCGAGACCAAGGGTTAATGTTCGCGGCGTTCCGGGTTCTATAGACTGTGCCCCACGTTTTGATCCTTCATGTTGCTGGCCGCGACATGATTTAGCCGAAGGTGCCTGAAGGGGTGCCACGGCCTGTTCTGAGGAGTACGCATGGCTGTCTACAACTACGACGTAGTGGTACTGGGTTCCGGCCCGGCAGGAGAAGGTGCGGCAATGAACGCCGCAAAAGCAGGGCGCAAAGTGGCAATGGTTGATAGCCGTCGCCAGGTGGGCGGCAACTGCACGCACTTGGGTACCATCCCATCCAAAGCCTTGCGTCACTCGGTTCGCCAGATCTTGCAGTTCAACACCAACCCGATGTTTCGGGCCATCGGTGAGCCACGCTGGTTTTCTTTTCCGGACGTGCTGAAAAGCGCCGAGAAGGTTATTTCCAAGCAAGTGGCTTCGCGCACGGGGTACTACGCACGTAACCGTGTCGACTTGTTCTTTGGCACCGGTAGCTTTACCGACGAGCAAACGATCGAAGTCGTCTGCGCCAACGGCGTGGTTGAAACCCTGATGGCCAAGCAGATCATTGTTGCCACCGGTTCGCGTCCGTATCGCCCGGCTGACATCGACTTCTCTCACACGCGTATCTACGACAGCGACACCATCCTTAGCCTGGGCCATACCCCGCGTAAGCTGATCGTTTACGGTGCGGGCGTGATCGGCTGCGAATACGCATCGATCTTCAGTGGCCTGGGTGTGCTGGTTGAACTGGTGGACAACCGTGAGCAACTGCTGAGCTTTCTCGATTCCGAGATCTCGCAGGCGTTGAGCTATCACTTCAGCAACAACAACATCACCGTGCGCCACAACGAAGAGTACGAGCGGGTTGAAGGCGTTGAAAACGGCGTGATCCTGCACCTCAAGTCCGGCAAGAAGATCAAGGCCGATGCGTTGCTGTGGTGTAACGGCCGTACGGGCAACACTGACCAGTTGGGCCTGGAAAATATTGGTCTCAAGGCCAATGGCCGTGGCCAGATGAGTGTTGACGAAAACTATCGCACCAGTGTGCCGAACGTTTATGCCGCGGGCGACGTGATCGGTTGGCCGAGCCTGGCCAGTGCTGCACACGACCAGGGGCGTTCAGCGGCAGGCAGCATCGTTGATAACGGCAGTTGGCGCTTCGTGAATGACGTGCCGACAGGCATTTACACGATTCCGGAGATCAGCTCGATCGGCAAGAACGAGCAGGAGCTGACCCAGGCCAAAGTACCGTATGAAGTGGGCAAGGCTTTCTTCAAAAGCATGGCGCGGGCACAGATTGCCGGTGAGCCTCAGGGCATGCTGAAAATCCTGTTCCATCGTGAAACCCTGCAAGTGCTGGGCGTTCACTGCTTTGGTTATCAGGCGTCGGAAATCGTGCACATCGGCCAAGCGATCATGAACCAGCCGGGCGAGTTGAATACGCTGAAGTACTTTGTAAACACCACGTTTAACTACCCGACCATGGCAGAAGCCTATCGGGTAGCGGCTTACGACGGCCTTAACCGGCTTTTTTAAGCGGCTCCGGCCGGTGGCCTGAGCCGGCCGGGGAGACCGATTTCAGCTATTCCCGAGGGTGGCAGTGGCCAAACCGGGAAAGTCTGTAATCAGGCTATCTACGCCGAAATCAGCGAGCCTGCGCATCAGCGCAGGTTCGTTGACTGTCCATACCGACACATGCAGGCCCTGACGCTGAGCTTTCGCCAGCCGCTCCGGGGTACAGAGTGTCCAGTTCAACGCCAGCATTTCACAGCCATAGCTTTGGGCGACCTTGATCGGGTCGAGCCAGGCGTATTCGGCCACCAGGCCGCGTGACAGGTCCGGCGTCAGTTCCAGTGCAGCCTTGAGCACTTCGCGGGAGCTGGAGGTGACGGTGACTTTGTCCATCACGCCATGGCGTACGGCCATTTCGCGGATCGCCAGCACGGTTGTGGCGGCGCGGGTGCGTGATGCGCTTTTGACTTCCAGCTGCCAGTGTTCGAAGTTGCATTTCTCGAACAGTTCTTCAAGGCGTGGGATCGGGCAGGGCTGCACCCAGCCCGGGCCGCCTTTGCGAGCATCGTAGGTGACCAGGTCGGCAGCCGAGTGCTCGATGACCTTGCCGCGCCGGTCAGTGGTGCGCTTGAGGGTCGGGTCGTGGATCACCATCAATTCGCCGTCTTTTGACAGGTGCAAATCGAGTTCGCAACGACGCACGCCATGCTTGAGGCATTGCTCAAAGCTGGCAAGGGTATTTTCCGGTGCTTCGCCTTTGGCGCCGCGATGGCCATAAATAAGGGTCACAATTGCTCCTTGGTTGTCGCAGGTTCAGACGAAGTGCTTACTCGGCTGCGGATTCGTGTTGTTCACGGGCCTGACGGCGTGCCTGCGCCTGTTTTTGCAAGATATAGCGGGCCAGCAACTGACGTTGTGTCTCGCTGATGGATTCAAAATCGGTGTCGATCCGGTAGGCCCCTTCGTGGGGCTGGCACTGTGTGACCCGGGCGCGCAAAAGCAGGCCCAGCGCCTGGGGCATCAGCACGATTTTCAGTGTTAACAGGCTGCCGACCGGCCAGGCATGCGGGTGCTCAAAGGTAATGCCCCCTTCGGACAGCGTGACGGGCTGTAGCTCGCCAACCTGCCCCAGCACTGTTTGCGCGACAATCTGGCTGAGCAGGTCGACGCGTTTGTTCAATGTCTTCAGATAATGGGACAAGGTGCGGTCGCGTTCGCTGATCTGGCGCAACAGGTGCTGAGATTCGAATTCGCTCAGGTGCAACTCGCTGAGCAAATTGAACAGCGGAGACGCATCCTGCAACACATCGGTGCTCGTGGCATCGGGGTTCGACAGCGGGGTGATTTCCAGTGCGATCACATCCTCTATACGGTAGTATTCGCGGCGATCTGCTTCATCTAATGTCGACATGGCGAACCCATGATGGCGGCTGTGGTCTGAGTGTAAAGCTGCTTATCAGGCCCCGCCACAAGGACGTCTTCTTTTCCCTCGAACAAGCCCCGACATGTTCAGACCTCTCTTCGTATTTATCGGCACGCGTTATACCCGTGCAAAACGTCGCAATCATTTTGTGTCGTTCATTTCTCTGACTTCAATGATCGGGCTCGCCCTTGGCGTGGTGGTGATGATTGTGGTGCTTTCGGTCATGAACGGCTTTGATCATGAGATGCGCACCCGCGTGCTGGGCATGGTGCCCCACGCAACCATCGTTGGCGAACAGCCCATCAGCGACTGGCAAGCCTTGGCTGCCAAGGTCAAACAAAACCCCAAAGTGGAGGCGGTTGCGCCGTTTACCCAGATGCAGGGGCTGCTGACCCACGATGGCAATGTGCAGAAGGTGCTGCTCAATGCTGTCGACCCGCAGCAGGAGCACAACGTCTCGATCATTGACGACTTTATGCTGCAAGGTCAGCTTGATTCGCTCGCGCCCGGCAGTTTCGGGATCATCATCGGTGACAAGGCCGCGAAAAAGCTTGGCGTCGGCCTTGGCGACAAACTGACGTTTGTGGCCCCGGAAGTGACGGTCACGCCGGCGGGGATGTTCCCGCGCATGAAGCGTTTTACCGTGCAGGGCATTTTTCACGTGGGTGCGGGTGAGATCGACGGCTACCTGGGCATCACCAATTTGCAGGACCTGGCGCGCTTGCAGCGCTGGAAACCTGACCAGGTACAAGGCTTGCGGTTGAAATTCGACGACCTGTTCGAAGCGCCGCGCACTTCCTGGGAGATTGCCGAGCAGTTGGGCGAAAGCCAGTATTTTGCTCGGGACTGGACCCGCACCCACGGCAACCTGTACCAGGCCATCCGCATGGAAAAAGCCATGATTGGCCTGCTGCTATTGCTGATCGTCGCCGTGGCGGCTTTCAACATCATTTCCACGCTGGTGATGGTGGTCAATGACAAGAAAGGCGATATCGCCATTCTGCGCACGTTGGGCGCTACGCCGGGCACCATCATGGCCATCTTTATGGTGCAAGGCACCGTGATTGGCGTGGTCGGTACGGCGATTGGTGCGGTGGTCGGCATTTTGGCGGCCCTGAATGTCAGCGCTGCCATTTCGGCGCTTGAAGGGCTGATCGGTCACAAGTTTCTCAATGCCGACGTGTATTTCATCGACTACTTGCCCTCGCAATTGCAGGCCCAGGATGTAGTGATGGTGTGCGGCGCGGCATTGGTTCTGAGTTTCCTCGCGACCTTGTATCCGGCCTGGCGTGCTGCGCGCACCCAGCCTGCGCAGGCGCTTCGTTATGAGTGAGTTGGGCATGAAAGAACAAGCAGTGTTGAGTTGCCGCAACCTGGGCAAGTCTTACGACGAAGGCCCGGAGTCGGTGGTGGTGTTGTCGGGCCTGCAACTGGAACTGCACCCGGGGGAGCGCGTGGCGATTGTCGGCACGTCGGGCTCCGGCAAAAGTACCTTGCTCAATTTGCTGGGCGGGCTCGACACGCCGACCTCCGGTAGCGTCTGGCTGGCCGGTGAAGAGCTGTCGGCGCTGGGCGAAAAGGCTCGCGGCCAGTTGCGTAACCGCTCGTTGGGCTTTGTGTACCAGTTCCATCATTTGTTGCCCGAGTTCACCGCGCTGGAAAACGTGTGCATGCCGCTGCTGATCGGCAAAACCCCGATCCCGGAGGCGCGTGAGCGGGCCACGGCCCTGTTGACCCGCGTTGGCCTGGGCCATCGTCTGGAGCACAAGCCGGCGGAACTGTCCGGCGGTGAGCGTCAGCGTGTCGCTATTGCCCGTGCGCTGGTCAATAACCCGGGGCTGGTGATGCTCGACGAGCCCACTGGCAACCTCGACTCCCACACTGCGCAAGGCATTCAGGACTTGATGCTAGAGCTCAGCACCTCGATGCGCACGGCGTTTCTGGTGGTGACCCACGACATGAGCCTGGCCCGGCAGATGGACCGCGTTCTGCACCTGCAGGAAGGTCGATTGACCACGATTTGAACGGCCAAGCCCGGTGCCGAATGTCGGCATCGGGCCTTTTCTTTTTTTGTACGGTGCCCGCGAATGTTCAGACCGTTATCGATTTTTATCGGCACGCGCTATACCCGCGCCAAGCGCCGCAATCGTTTTGTTTCGTTTATTTCCATGACATCGATGATTGGCCTCGCCCTCGGCGTGTTGGCCATGATTGTGGTGTTGTCGGTGATGAACGGTTTTCAGCGTGAGATGAGTGGCCGCATTCTCGGTATGGTGCCCCACGCAACCGTCGTGGGCGTTAAACCGATCGACGATTGGCGCCCCGTGGCCGATGCCGCCATGAAAAACCCGGAGGTGACAGCCGCCGTACCGTTCACCGAAATGGAAGGCATGCTGTCTTACAAGGGCTCGATGCAGCCCATCCAGATCAGCGGTGTTGACCCGGCTCTTGAGGGCAAGGTCTCCATCGTCACCCAGCACATCGTGCAGGGCCGCATGGAAGACCTTAAACCTGGCGAATTCGGTGTGGTGCTGGGCGAGATCACCGCACGGCGCTTTCGTTTGGGCATCGGTGACAAGATCACCCTGATCGTGCCGGAGGCCAGCACGGCACCGGGCGGTATTACCCCACGCATGCAGCGTTTGAATGTGGTGGGGATTTTCAAGGTGGGTGCCGAACTGGATGGCTCCATGGGCTTGATCCACGTGGCCGACGCTGCCGAAATGCAGCGCTGGGAACCGAACCAGGTGCAGAGCGTGCGCCTGGCGGTCAAGGACCTGTATGCAGCCCCCCGGGTGTCACAGCAAGTGGCCGCCGGCTTGGGAGCCGGGTATACCGCAGATGACTGGACCCACACCCAAGGCAGCCTGTTCAGCGCCATGAAAATGGAAAAAACCATGATTGGCCTGCTGCTGCTGATGATCGTGGCCGTGGCGGCGTTCAATATCATCGCGACCCTGATCATGGTGGTAAACGACAAGGGCGCGGACATCGCGATCTTGCGCACCATCGGCGCTACGCCACGGCAGATCATGGCCATTTTTATGGTGCAAGGCACCGTGATCGGCATTGTAGGCACCTTGATCGGTGGCGTGCTGGGCGTGATTGCGGCGCTGAATGTCAGCGCGCTGGTGGGCTGGGTGGAACGTGTGTCCGGGCAGCATATTTTCAGCTCGGACGTGTACTTCGTCAGTAACCTGCCGTCTGAACTGCAAGGTGGTGATGTGGCTCTGATCTGTGGTGCGGGTTTTGTGTTGAGCTTCTTGGCCACACTGTACCCGGCCTACCGCGCGGCCAAAATCCAACCGGCCCACGCGCTGCGCTACTCCTGAGACCTGTTGCAGGAGCGGGCTTGCTCGCGATCTTTTGATCTTTAATAGCTCGCGAGCACTCGAACGCCGCTGCTACAGGCGGGCTATGCGCTAAACGGTAACGCGATGACAAACCGCGTGAGCCCATCCCGGGATTCACACCCAATGTGCCCGCCATGGGCGCGAATGATCGATTGGGTGATCGCCAGCCCCAAGCCTGCATGTTCGCTACTGCCCTCGCGGCGCGCCGGGTCGGCCCGGTAAAAACGATCGAACAGGCGCGGCATCTGTTGTGCAGGAATGCCGGGGCCGGTGTTCTCAATCGTGATGAGCAGGCTGTGTGCCGCAGGTTCAAGGCGCACCGCGATCGTGCCGCCCGCAGGCGTATGGCGCAGGGCGTTGTCCAGCAGGTTGGAGAGGGCGCGGCGTAACATGCTGCGATCGCCTGCCACTTGCCCGTACCCTGTGCGGCCAAGTTCGATCTGCGCGTCTTCCGCCAGCAAGGCATAAAACTCCAGCAAGGCATCCACTTCGCCGCCCACGTCCAGCAGTTCGCGGCGAGGTGTCAGCAAGCCATGATCCGCCTTGGCCAGATACAGCATGTCGTTGACCAACTGCGCCATCCATTGCAACTCTTCAAGGTTGCTGTGCAAGGCTTCACGATACTCGTCAATACCACGGGGGCGAGTCAGGGTGACTTGAGTGTGGGTTAACAGGTTCGATAGCGGTGTGCGTAGCTCATGGGCAATATCGGCGGAAAATGCCGAGAGCCGCTGAAATGACGTGTCCAGCCGCTCCAGCATGGCGTTGAAGGCTTTCGCCAGGTCGGCCAGTTCGGCCGGCATCCGGGCTTGGGGCAAGCGCGCATTCAGTGAATCGGCCGAGACGCTGGCGGCAATCACGCTCATGCGGCGCAAGGGGCGTAACCCACTGCGGGCCGCCCAAGCGCCGAGAAGGGCGGTGGCCAGTGCTGACAGGCCGACGGTCATCCAGATCAGGTGCTGCATGCGTTGCAGAAAGTGTTGATGGTGGGTGATGTCCATCAGCACTGTCAGTTGCGGCCCGTTGAAGGTGTCAGGCACCGGATTGAGCACGCGGTAGTGCGTGCCGTCTATTTGCAGGCTTGCCAGGCCCGGGTTTGTGGGTAATTCGGTTGGCAGGCGTGTAGTGCTGTCAAACCACAGCTGCCCGTCTGGGCCGCGCACCCGCACCGCAAGGTCGGGTTGATGGCTGAGGTCTTGCCGCAGAGCAGGCAATTGGCGGGTAAAGCCTTCAAGGGTATCGATGCCCTGCAACGTGCTGCCCAGCACGGCAAGGCGGCTGTTCATGAGCTGCTGGTCGAGTTCCATGAAATGCACTTCGCTGGCGCGGCCGAACAGCACCCCTGCGAGCAGGGAAACCACGGCCGTGCAGCCGGCAAATAACAGCGCCAAACGGCTGCTCAATGACAGTGTTCGCATCAGTGAGCGCGCTCTTCGAGTACATAGCCCATGCCACGCACGGTGTGGATCAGTTTGTCTTCGTACGGATCATCGACCTTCAGGCGCAAGCGGCGGATGGCCACTTCGATCACGTTGGTGTCGCTGTCAAAGTTCATGTCCCAAACTTGTGAGGCGATCAGGGACTTGGGCAGCACTTCGCCCTGACGGCGCAGCAGCAACTCCAGCAGGGCGAACTCCTTGGCCGTGAGGTCGATACGCTGGCCATTGCGTTCAACCCGGCGGCGGATCAGGTCCAATCGCAGGTCGGCCAGTTGCAGGCAGGTGTCCTGGGGAGTGCTGTTGCCGCGCCGCAACAGGCTGCGTACCCGCGCCAGTAGTTCGGAGAAGGCGAACGGCTTGACCAGGTAGTCGTCGGCACCGAGTTCCAGGCCGTGTACGCGGTCTTCAACCGCATCGCGCGCGGTCAGAAACAGCACGGGCATGTCCAGCCCGGCGCTGCGCACCGCGTGCAGAATTTGCCAGCCGTCCCGACCGGGTAGCATGACATCCAGAATCAGCAGTGAATAATCCCCGGTCAGTGCCAGATGCTGCCCGGTGATGCCATCGGCAGCCAACTCGGTGGTGAACCCGGCCTCGCTCAAGCCCTGGCGTAAATACTGGCCGGTTTTGGGTTGGTCTTCGACAATCAGCAGTTTCATGGGCGACCCATCAAAAAAATACCTCAGCCTTATACAGTGGGCCTCGCCGGGTGGGAGCAACCTGACAGCGTTGTAATCTTGCCGTCAGTTACCTGCCAGCACCGGAGCCTTAAAGTCGATTCAGGTTTTTATCTTAGTCTTCTGGAGTCTGTATGGCTGTTCTTAAGCGTTGTGCCGTTGCAGCCGTGTGGTGGGCGTTGAGTGTGCCGGCCTTTGCATCCCCGGCGGGTCACTATGCCTTCGGCCACCCGGCACCCGCCGCGAGCGCTACACGCACCGTGCAGGTAGAAATGACGGATATCGCTTTCGCCCCCACATCGCTGGACGTCAAAGCGGGCGAAACCGTGCGCTTTGTGCTGATCAACAAGGGCCAGTTATTGCACGAATTTAACCTGGGAGATGCGCCAATGCATGCCGCGCACCAAGGGGAAATGCTCAAAATGCAGCAGGCCGGGGCGCTTACACCGACCGGCATGGATCACGCGGCGATGGGGCATGGTGCCATGGGCATGCCAGGCATGAAGCATGACGACCCCAACAGTGTGCTGGTCGAGCCGGGTAAAACCGCCGAGTTGACGTGGACCTTTATCCGGGCCAATAACCTGGAGTTCGCCTGTAATGTGCCGGGGCATTACCAAGCAGGGATGGTGGGGACGGTGAAAGTAGCCCCTTAAAATCGGCCTGATCGTCTGCGGGCGCTGAAAGCCTGGCGTAAACCCGATAGAATTACCGGGTTTTTCTAGCCAGGTTTTTTTGCCATGCATCCCGCAGCCGAACATTCGCCGCTGGGCAAGTCCAGTGAATACATCAGCACCTACACCCCGTCCTTGCTGTTCCCGATCCCGCGTGCGGCGAAATGGGCCGAGCTTGGGCTGAGCGCCGAAACGCTGCCTTACGTCGGGGTCGATTTTTGGACCTGCTTCGAACTGTCCTGGCTGTTGCCATCGGGCAAGCCGGTGGTGGCCATTGCCGAGTTCTGCTTTGCTGCCGACTCGCCAAATATCGTCGAGTCCAAGTCGTTCAAGTTGTACCTGAACTCACTCAATCAGACCGTGTTTGCTAACAAGCACAGCGTCGAGACGACTTTGCAGGCAGATTTGTCAGCGGCGTCCGGAAAACCTGTGAGTGTGCAGGTGCGCAGCCTGGATGACGTTCAGGCCGATGGCGTCGCCGTGTTGCCGGGCAAGTGCATCGATGATCTGGAGATCACGGTCAGCGACTATGCCCAGCCGCGCCCCGAGTTGCTCAAATGCGACGCGTCCCGCGTGGTGCAGGAAAGCGTCTACAGCCATTTGCTCAAATCCAATTGCCCGGTGACCAGCCAGCCAGACTGGGGCACGGTCGTGGTTGAATACCGTGGCGCGGCGCTGGACCATTCGAGTTTGCTGGCGTACCTGGTGAGCTTCCGCCAGCACTCGGATTTTCATGAGCAATGTGTCGAGCGGATCTTTCTCGACTTGCAGCGCTTGCTCAAGCCAGAGGCATTGACGGTGTATGCGCGCTATGTGCGCCGTGGCGGGCTGGACATCAACCCGTACCGCAGCACCGAAGCGGTTAAGTTCCAGAATGTAAGGTTGGTGCGTCAATAACCGTCGATAAGACCGCAGGAGCAGCCGCCCCGTCTTCGACGCCGCGCTGTCGTTCAGCAGCCTTATCCATTGCTGCGGTCACGGCCACTTGAGCTGCGCAAAACCGGTGTGAGGCCAGCGTGGTTTAAGGGGGCCCTTGGATCAAAAACCAGATCAACAGATCACGAGCAAGCTCGTTCCTACAGGCCTTGCTGCATTCGGCCAGCGTGGTTTAAGGGGGCCCTTTAGATCAAAAAGGTCGCGAGCAAGCTACGCAGGGATCAGGCCTGATTCAGCTGCTTGGCCTGTTCCAGCACCGCTTCAACATGCCCCGGCACTTTTACGCCGCGCCATTCGTGGCGTAGCACGCCGTCTTTGTCGATCAGGAACGTGCTGCGGTCTACGCCCAGGTATTCCTTGCCGTACAGCTTTTTCAGCTTGATCACGTCAAACAGCTGGCACAAGGCTTCGTCCTTGTCGCTCAGCAACTCGAACGGAAAGCCCTGCTTGGCCTTGAAGTTCTCGTGCGACTTGAGGCTGTCCCGGGATACGCCAAACACAACGGTGTTGGCTGCCTGGAACTCGGCGTAGTGGTCGCGAAAGCCCTGGCCTTCAGTGGTGCAGCCCGGGGTGCTGTCTTTCGGGTAGAAGTAAATCACCACCTGCTGGCCTTTCAGGGCCGACAAACTAACGGTTTTTTCGCCAGTCGCCGGAATCTGGAAGTCGCTTACGGGTTGGTCAATTGCAACGGCCATGGGGGATCCTTCCTTACATTGGGTTCTGTGGGCGCCAAGGTTCGATCAGAGCGTCGAGGTTCAAGGCGTCGGCAAAGTCCAGGAACTGATCGCGCAACCAGCTGATTTGTACGCCAGCAGGCAAGGTGACGGTGAACGTGGCGTTAAGCATGGTGCCGCCTGTTTGCGGTGCCTGATACGTGTCGCAGGTCAGGTTTTCAAGTTCCACATTGTGGTCCATGAAGAACTGGCACAGTTCGTTGATGATGTCCGAGCGGTAGGCCGAACTCACGTAAGCCACATAAGGCAGCGCTTGCGGGCGGGTTTCGAGCGCAGCACTGCGCACGACATTGACGCTGAAAGCATGTTTTTTGGCGAGAGCGGGCAAGCCGGCTTCAAGGCGCGCCAGCGCGTCCCAACTGCCAGTGATTTCCAGGACCAGCGCGCTGCATTCGCCGTGGCGAGTGAGGCGCGAGGTCACGACGGCGCAGCGATTTTCATGGCTGGCGCGGCACAGCACGTTAGTCAGCTCCATTGGGTTGGCGCCAAGGGCACTGATGACAAGGAATTGTTCGCGAACTGTGGGGGTGGACATTCAGCCTTCCTAAAACGATGAGCGGTCAGTACGGTCGATGAAATACGTGTCGGGATGCAAGCCCGATTCAAGCGCCGGATACCCGCCAGCAGGCCGTTTCAGGCGGTTTGCACAGGTTGCAAACCACGCTCCGAGGCGCAGGGGGTGGGCGTTGGGTGCTTGCTTGAAGGCCTGCAAAACAGACGCTCGCACACATCCGTACCAATCAAAGGCTGAAGGGTAGCGAAAAGCAGCGCCAAGGGGAATGCTCATTGGGCGCGCTGTTGCTTGTGCAAGCATCTTGTCGCCAGTACCATTACGGCTCTCTTTTTCCGGCAGGAGCGGTTGCATGATTGCGGGCAGTATGGTGGCACTGGTCACACCTATGGATGCACAAGGTCGCCTGGATTGGGACGCTCTGAGCAAACTGGTGGACTTTCACCTGCAAGAGGGCACCAACGCCATTGTTGCCGTTGGCACTACAGGTGAATCGGCAACTCTGGATGTGAACGAGCACATTGAAGTGATTCGTCACGTGGTCAAGCAAGTGGCAGGGCGTATCCCGGTGATTGCCGGTACCGGTGCCAACTCGACGCGCGAAGCGATCGAGCTGACCTCCAATGCGAAAATGGCTGGCGCAGATGCTTGCCTGCTGGTCACACCGTACTACAACAAGCCGACTCAGGAAGGCTTGTACCAGCATTTTAAAACCATTGCGGAAACCGTTGATATCCCGCAAATCCTGTACAACGTACCCGGACGTACCGCGTGTGACATGCTCGCAGATACAGTCGTACGCCTGTCCACCGTGAAGAACATCATCGGTATCAAGGAAGCCACGGGCGACCTGCAGCGTGCGAAGGACATCCTGGCGGGCGTGAGCAGCGACTTCCTGGTCTTGTCCGGTGACGACGCTACCGCCGTTGAGCTGATCCTGCTGGGTGGCAAGGGTAATATCTCCGTCACCGCTAACGTCGCACCGCGTGCCATGAGCGACCTGTGCAAGGCGGCGATCGCCGGTGATGCAGAAACGGCGCGTGCCATTCACGAAAAGCTGATGCCGCTCAATAAAACCCTGTTTATCGAATCCAACCCTATCCCCGTGAAGTGGGCGCTGCATGAGATGGGCTTGATGCCGGACGGTATCCGTCTGCCGCTCACCTGGCTCAGCGAAGCCTGCCACGAACCCCTGCGTCAGGCCCTGCGCCAGTCCGGTGTTTTGGTTTAATTGAGGAAGCACTACGCATGAAGCGATTGGCCGGACTTTCCGCCCTAGCCGTGATTATTTCGAGCGCCAGCGGCTGCGGTTGGCTGTGGGGTCCAGAAGGTTACTTCCGGGACCGTGGCAGCGATTATCTGGAGGCGCACGAAACCGCGCCGATGAAATTGCCGCCGGGCGTTGTGACTGACAAGCGCCTCGTGCCGCTGCTGCCGATCCCGAGCAACGTGGCAGATGACACCATCAAGGGTGAGTTTGTTGTCCCGCGTCCACAGCCATTGGGCGTGGTTGCCGGTACCAGCGACTATACCCTGCAAAAAAGCGGTGACAGCCGTTGGGTGATGGCGCAGCACGTCCCGTCAGAAGTGTGGTCGGTGACGATGCAGTTCTTCCAGGACAACGGCTTTCGCATCGATGAGCAGCGCCCGCAAACCGGTGAGTTCACCACGACCTGGCAGCAGGCCGGTGAGCTGTCCGCTCCCATGGCGCGTCACGTGAGCAGCAGCGGCCTGGACCCCGACAGCGAAACCCGTTTGCGGGTGCGTATCGAGCCGGGCGTGCAACGCAACACCAGCGAAATCTACATTGTCAGTGCCAACCGTCCTGCGGGCAGCACGGCCAACGTCGATTTCACACCGCGTTCGATCAACACCGGGCTGGATGCCGCGCTGGTCGACGAAATGCTGATCAGCATGAACCGCAGCGCTGAGAAGGGCGGTTCGGTGTCTCTGCTGGCCGAACGTGACTTTGATACCCCGGCGCGTGTAAGCCTGAGCGAAGACGGCAGCGGCAACCCCGTGCTGAGCCTGAGCGAAGACCTTGATCGCGCCTGGTCGAGCGTGGGTCGTGCGCTGGAGCAGGGCGAGTGGCGTGTAGAAGATATCAACCGCACCTTGGGCCTGTACTACATCAACCTGGCGGAAAAAGCCGAGAAGAAGGATGAGAAGCCCGGCTTCTTCTCCAGCCTTTTTGGCAGCAAGCCGAACAAGGATGAAGTGGAAGCACGCGCCCAGCGTTATCAGGTTCGCCTGAGCAAGGTCGGTGAAAGCGTTCAGGTCACCGTCGAAGAAAACATCAACACCAGTGCACCGCCTGAAGTGGCGCGCAAAGTGTTGGGCGAGATTCAAGACAACCTGGGCTGACTGTATGCGTTTTGCCGTTCTCGGCAGTGGTAGCCAAGGGAATGGCACGCTGATAGCCAGCGACAGCACGTATGTGCTTGTTGATTGCGGGTTCTCCTTGAGAGAAACCGAGCGACGTCTGGTTCGATTGGGCGTCAGCCCGCACCAACTGAGTGCCATTCTGGTAACCCACGAACATGCCGATCACGTGCATGGCGTGGGTTTACTGTCTCGGCGTTATAATTTGCCGGTGTACATGAGCCGTGGCACACAGCGCGGCATGCGTAAACCGCTTGAGCCGGCCTCGTTCGTGGCTCATGGCGAAACCCTGCAGATTGGCGCGTTGAGCATTGGCGTGACACGCGTTGCCCATGATGCTCAGGAGCCTACTCAATATGTCTTCAGTGACGGCCAGCGGCGTTTTGGCTTGCTGACGGACCTGGGCTCGTACTGTGAGGGTGTGCTGGACCACTATCGCAACCTTGACGCCTTGATGATCGAGGCGAACCACTGTCGCGATTTACTCGCCCGTGGTCACTACCCCTACTTTCTCAAGCAGCGGGTGGGTGGTCAGGAAGGACATTTGAACAACCACCAGGCCGCGAGCCTGGTGGCCGAGTTGGGCTGGCAAAACCTGCAACATTTGGTGCTGGCTCACCTTAGTAGCAAAAACAACCTGCCGCAGTTGGCCCGGCAATGTTTTGTCGACACCCTTGGGTGCGACCCGGACTGGCTGCAACTGGCCGATCAAGATTCAGGGCTCGACTGGCGCACAATCGCCTAGCCCACCTACTTAGCATGCGGAGCCCATCATGGAAAAACGTGAAGAACTCTATCGCGGTAAAGCGAAATCGGTTTACAAGACCGACGACGAAAACCGCTTGATCCTGTTGTTTCGCAACGACACCTCGGCATTTGACGGCAAGCGTATCGAACAGCTCGACCGCAAAGGCATGGTCAACAACAAGTTCAACGCCTTCATCATGCAGAAACTCGAAGAAGCCGGCGTGCCGACCCAATTCGACAAGCTGCTGGGCGACAATGAATGCCTGGTGAAAAAGCTCGACATGATCCCGGTCGAATGCGTCGTGCGTAACTATGCTGCCGGCAGCCTGGTCAAGCGCCTGGGTGTTGAAGAGGGCTTGAAGCTCAACCCATACACCTTCGAGCTGTTCCTGAAGGACGACGCCAAGGGCGACCCGTTCATCAACGAATCCCACGTTGTGGCATTTGGTTGGGGCACTGCCGAACAACTGGTGCGCATGAAAGAGCTGTCGCTGAAGGTAAACGACGTCCTGAACAAACTGTTCGACGACGCAGGCCTGATGCTGGTGGACTTCAAACTTGAGTTCGGCGTATTCCATGACGGCTCCATCGTCCTGGGCGACGAATTCAGCCCGGACGGCTGCCGCCTGTGGGACAAAGCGACCGGCAAGAAAATGGACAAAGACCGCTTCCGCCAGGGTTTGGGCGGCGTGATCGAAGCCTACGAAGAAGTTGCAAACCGCCTCGGCGTCCCGCTTTAAGCTGTAAGCGCGCGCAAGCAACTGATACCACGCAACTTTTTTGAAATAAGGCTTTGCCAGAATCAAAAACCGCTGTTATCATGCGCGCCGTTGGAGAGATGCCAGAGTGGCCGAATGGGACGGATTCGAAATCCGTTGTACTGGCGACAGTACCTAGGGTTCGAATCCCTATCTCTCCGCCATTATTAAAAAGTCCTTATAACTCAATAGGTTATAAGGGTTTTGGTAAAGCGATTTTGTACCAGCGCTTTGTACCAAAAAATAGCCCTGATCTTCGGATTGGGGCTTTTTTTTGCTTGATTTTTGATCTGACTGTAGTGGATCAACTGATCCCGGACACGGTGTTAAGGTTTCTTCGGTTTTTGCCGGAGCCAACCCATCGTTAAATTGATGAGGTCGAATCCAGTTGTAGTGATGCATCAGGTACTGGCTGATGTCTCTCTGAGCTTGTTGGCCGTTCATGTAGCCAGTGGTCGGTATCCACTCTGTTTTCAAGCTGCGAAATACCCGTTCCATCGGCGTATCCCAGCAGTTTCCTCGGCGACTCATGCTATGGCACATGCAGTAACGCCACAGCCGTTGGCGAAAGTTGCGGCTGCCATATTGGCGCGTTCATCAGCATGGTGCCGCAAAAAAACAGCACAGGCTGCCGAGGCCATGGGTAAGTCCCGAGGTGGCTTGAACACCAAAATACACGCAACCGTGGATGCCCTCGGTAACCTGCTGCGCTTGCTGTTAACGCGGGGCAAGCTTCGGAATATGAGCAAGCTGCAGCTCTGATTGATGGTTTTACGTGCGAAGCCGTGTTAGCAGACAAAGGCTATGACTCCGCCGCTTTCGTTGATGCAATCCAGTGCATGGGGGCTGAGGCCGTGATCCCCTCTAAAAAGAATCGTCTGAACCACGTACACTGGATCGGCATCTCTACAAGGCGCGCAACCTGGTGGAGCGTTTCTTCCTGAAGCTCAAGCAGTACAGTCGAATAGCGACCCGATATGAGCGACTGGCCAGGAACTATCAGACGATGTTGAGTCTCGTGTCAGCCGTCATTTGGCTGGCCTGATTGAGAACGCCCTGTAGATTTTTTCGTCCACTTTCCGTTTTAACCGCGCAATTCACAATTCCCCCCCCCCAGCTGTTTTTCGAGCCTTCCAGAGGTTGGACAGAGTAAACAGTGTGGTCAATTGAACAGTTTTTTTCATCATCCTACGAAAGCGTACTTTATTTGGCAGGAGCGATTGCCTCGACTTGCTCTGCTGTAATTGCCTTGCCCTGGCCTCCCCATTGAGCACGCATCCAGGAGGCCAAACCCGCAACTTCTTCAGCACTCATTCGATCCGCAAATCCCGGCATGGCATACATACGCTGATTCCCGGTGAACGTTTGTGTGGGAACCCCCTGCAAAATAATGGTCAGCAGATTAACCGGGCTGTCCATGACGACAGCAATATTGCCATTCATTGGCGGCGCAACATTTGGAATGCCTTCCCCATTGGTCCCGTGACATCCGGCACACGCGGAGAAGTAACTGAGTCGGCCACGCTGCAACGGCGTATCACTGGCAGCAGGTAGTGGCTCAGGTGCTTTTTCCGGCTTAAGCAGTTGACCATCCTTACCGGTCATCAGGTATGAGGCGATAGCATCCACATCAGCCGCTTGCATCGCACTGGTAGAGAAGTGCGTCACGGTATACATGCTGCCAAAGGCTGTGCCTTGGGCAGAGATGCCGGAGCTCAGATACTCGCTCAATGACGTAGTGTTAAAGCCTCGCTTTGCCAGCGTCTGTGCAGTGATGTCAGGGACCACCAGGCCATCAACGACGTCACCTCCCTCCAGGGAGCGTGCAAAAGAAACACCCATCGTGACATTGCGCGGCGTATGACAGGCCCCACAATGCCCCAGACCTTCCACTAAATAGGCGCCGCGCAACCATTGTTCCGAAGCCCCCTCGCGTACAGGCGGTTGACGGTCTGGAAAGTTGATCAATGCCCAAAAGTTCATAAATGGTCGCACAGGCAGCCTGAACACTCCGGTGTTAGCAACATTGGGCTCAGCAATAGACGGCAGGCTCATGATGTAGGCATACAAGGCATCAATGTCTTCGGGGCGCGTGATATGCGTGAAGACAAAAGGCATGCCCGGATACAGATTCCTGTTGCCGGGTGCGATGCCATCACGCAGCACACGATGAAAGTCTTCACGGGTGTAGTTGCCGATGCCATAGGTCTTGTCAGGGGTTATGTTGGTCGAATAGAGGGTTCCAAACGGTGTATCAATAGGTACACCGCCGGCACCTCTTGGCCCCTGAGGCAGCGAATGGCAGCCCATGCAATTTCCAGCCAGGGCCAACTCACGGCCACGGGGGAGCAACTCCCGGGTCTGCGCATCCGTCAGCGGTTGCTGTACACCAGGTGCAACCGTTGAGGGACGGAACACACCCAGGAGTACGGCTAGAGCAAGCAAAACCGCGACAACTATGAAACTCACCAAGCCATTGCGTAAACGGTTACGTTTCATTGCCTGCTCCTTAGTCGATCACGCAGCCAGGAGTCTTCAGCGCGACGTCCTGAACAGCCTGGTAGTAACGGACATACCCGGTACAACGACAGATATGGTCATTGAGCGCTGTTTCGATTTGACTTTGTAAGTCGGCACGTTTTACAGGTTGGCGCTTTAAAGATTCAACAAACACGGTGGCTGCAGTCACGAACCCCGGAGTGCAATAACCGCACTGAAATGAAAAGTGTTCGATAAAGGCCTGCTGTATCGGGGTCAGGTCGCTCACCTCGCCATGCTCATCCCGCTTGGCCTGGCCCTCAATGGTAATCAGCGTTTTACCATTAAAAAAGTGGGCGTCAAAGATACATGTACGCGTCTCTATGGGGATTCCGTCGGGTTGAATTTCCATGACGGTGCACGCATGGCAAATGCCTTGCCCACAACCAAAACGAGTGCCTGTCAGATCAAGGTGTTCATGCAAAAAATCGATCATGGGCATGCCCACGGGCGCGTCTACCGGACCTACTTTCTGACCGTTTATGGTGAGGGTCAGTAAGCGTTTCTCAATACTCATAGCATCAACGCCTTTTTAATTTTGTTGGCTGTCACTGGAAGGTGATAGAAGCGTGTTCCAATGGCATGAGTAATGGCATTGCCCGTCGCAGCTACAACCGGGATCATCACCACCTCGGCTAAGCCTTTGGGTGGGGATGTTTCAGTGAGAGGATCAAGATAGGCGGCCGTTTGCGTCCACACGGCGACATCTTTGGCCCGTGGCAACCTGTAGCGGTTGAAGTTCCAAGTGCCGTTCCCCGGGCCATCACCGTACAAAGGGAGTTCTTCCATCAGCGCGTGACCAATACCCATGGCGATACCGCCTTGCTGCTGGCCTGACACCAGAGCAGGCACAATGATATTGCCGGGATCGAGCAAGCTGTGATGATTCATGATCTCAACCTGCCCTGTGAAGGTGTTGACATTCAGTTCTACCAGGCAGGCTGCTGGTGTATAGGTGGTGACACCCGCGTTGTTGCGCTGGGCAGACGGAAACTGAACGTTACTGCGCTTGATGAAGTCATAGCCGCCGGTAGACATTCTTGTCTTCAACGACTCGGGAGCAGCATCTCCATAGCGCACTGCGATTGCATCTGCGGGTAGATTCTTGATCCCTAGTCCAGGAATCTCGAAATCGGCACGAGCCCATTGCCAACGGCTGAAGCAGTGCAGGGCAACGCCTGTGACAAGTCCCATTTCATGGGCTTTACGGGCGATTGCTTCGAATGCTAGTGGCGCCATACCACCGCCGCCGATGCCGCCAGGCACTGCCCGCAGGTCTTTGGCGGTCATATAGCCACTCGCCAGCTGGCCTCCTGCCGGACCACTGCTCCAAATGGCCTGTGCAGCAGGCCAAACAGTATTTTCGAGTAGAAATTGAGCAGCCTGACGTGTACCAAATCCGATGAAGTAGACACTGTTTGAAGCGCTCATCGCGGGCAAAATAGCGGGCACCCAGAAGGGGTCCCGTGCAAGCTCGTCCTGTTGTTCCTGTGTAATGGAGAACGGTTCGAAATTACTCATTAGCGGCAACTGAGCGAAGTTGGTTTCACCAAAAATTGCGATATCAGGTGCCTTGCCCAGCAAGCGCTGCACCATGACTTGCTGCGCCGTCGTAGCACCGGTACCAATTTCTTGTACGCAGTGGCGCATTGTAATCTTGCCTGCTGCATCGAACTCTAATAACAGCGCCGTGGTATCTGCACCCGTTCCATAGTCTTTCTGCACTTGTGCAAAGCCCACGCCGTAGCGACGACCGGGATTGGCTGCCTCGTATTTAACTTTTTCCTGCTCGCGGTTTAGCCACAGTGGATGACTCGAGGCGAGGTCAAGCATCTCCAGATTACGTGGGTCACCCAGCTGGACTGCACCCTGAGTGTTTGGATCGCCCGCCTGCAATGCATTTCGCTTACGCAACTCAATGGCGTCTATTCCCAACTGCGCAGCAACTTCGTCAATCAGTAACTCTGTGATAGACATGGCCTGGAGAGTGCCGTACCCGCGCATCGAGCCCGCTTCGACTGCGGCTGTTGCAATCGCAGCAGTGGCCAGATCGGACTTGGGAAAGTAGTAGATGGACTGAGCTGCGGTGGCAGCGACTTGCGCCACTGAGAAAGAAAAGTTGGCGCGACCACCACCATTACAATTATAGAAAGCTTTAAGCACCTCGAATTTCCCGGTCTTGCGATCAGCGACCAGCGTTAGATCCATCTCGATACTGTGGCGCTTCATACCCAACTGGAA
This sequence comes from Pseudomonas sp., assembly GCF_030150285.1. Lineage (GTDB taxonomy): Bacteria > Pseudomonadota > Gammaproteobacteria > Pseudomonadales > Pseudomonadaceae > Aquipseudomonas. The sequence continues at coordinate 37,664 of NZ_JASLGE010000032.1, forward strand.
CTGCTCGTAGCGGTCATTGGCCAGGCGCACAGGCAGGCCATCACCATAAAAACAAGCTGCAATCGTGTAGAAAGGGAAAATGGAGTGATCTTTGGAGCCATATCCAACGGTGGTGCCAGACACCAGTTCAATCTTCTCAACTGGAAAGCGCTTGTTATCTTTGACCATGAACGCGGCAACCCGCGCAACTTCATACGGAGACTGCGCAGCAATCAGTACATGCAAGGTACGCGTCGATGCATCGTACCAAGCATTGCCGTTATCAGGCTCCATGGCACTGGGGTCAATGGACTGCGAAAAACCCTGGCGTTGCACAACAAGTTTTGCAGGGTTGTTATGTGCAGCTTCAATCTCTGCCTCAATAATGCCCGCAGCGGCCATACCCCGGCGCATCGGCTCATCGGTCTGCTGAGCGACTTTTAATGGATCGCGAACACCGCCACCGCCGCGATGGGGCAACAAGACTGAACGCGGAACAAAGATGCCGTCCGGATCCGCTTTAGGCCAGGTAGGCGTATCACCGTCAAAATTCCCCCAAATAACAGCATCCTGGATAGGTGCAAAGGCAGGAGGGGCAGATGGCGTCTCACCACCGATTCTCACATAACGCGCCGCTCCATAATTGGGGGGCTGGATCAATCCCGTCTTCCTGCCATATTTGACTGCAGTGGTTTCGAATCGCAAACGCCGCTTGGCCGCTTCAAAACGGTCAAAGTCATGGAAGATCAATAAGGCCACAGGGTGTCCGTATAGTGGGGCCGTGTTACCCGCCGGCAGCAGAAAGTCCTGACCGTAAAACCCAACGCCTAGATCTGCCAGTTCGGGGACCCGGACACCGTCTTTTTCCAAATCGGCATGCTTTAAAACCCGATCTGGCTGCAAGTCTGGCCCAAGCATTGACAGGTCAATATCGTCAAATGCATGTTCGACATCGGTTGCTTTGAGGAAAAAACCATGTGCTTGTTTTTCTGGCCAGCCAGGCAGGTTTTTGGAGCGGAAGTCACGGGCGAATACTTTTTCGCCCGTGACTTTTCGTATCGCATCCCATCGATATTTCACACTGCCATCGGGCGCCATCCATTCGGATGTTTGCGCTCCTGAATGAACTTCACGCGCTTGAAGCGCAGGCAAGCGGCCGAACATAACAGTGATACCCGCAAACGTTCCAAGCTTGATAAAGTCGCGTCGATTGATGCCTGATGCCATGTTTGCTTCCTCTAAACACAGTCATACCGGTTTAAGTCGTCATTGAGCATAGATGCAAGCGCAAGAAAAAATCATTAGGTGTGAGGTGAAAATCCTAGATAAAAAAGCTTAGATAAAAAGCGATAGAAATCCACCTGAAAGTTAAATAAACGCCCCGATCGCTCTCTCTAAAAACAATCGCGGAGATATACCCGCACGCCAGTTTTGACATTGAGGTTAAATGACTTGCTTTTTAAATACTTTCATGCTGCCAAACTAAGTCAGCTGCGCTCAAGCTGCTCTTTTTTTTGTTTGCCCACGCTAATCTTCATCGCAGGTTCAAGGATGACACCGTTTTTAATGGCAATAATCTCCGCCATAATGCTCACCGCTATTTCAGCAGGCGTTTTACTGTCGATGAATAAACCAATGGGGCCGTGCAGCCGTTGCATCGTTTCCTTTTCAATCTCAAAGTGCTCAATCAATCGTGCACGCCGAGCCTCATTGTTCTGACGCGAACCAATGGCACCGACATAAAAAGCGGGGCTCTGGAGCGCCTCTATTATCGCCAAATCATCCAGTTTAGGATCGTGACTAAGCGTCACCACGCATGAGCTTGGGTCTGGCCTGAAAGCGGTGACTGCATCATCTGGCATACACCGTAACAGGGGGACTTCGCTCTCGTTCCAGCTGAATGTATGTTCAGGACGAGGGTCGCATACCGTGACCGTAAATCCCGTGCTCTGGGCAATTGCCGCTAGATACCTGGCGAGTACCCCGGCACCGATCAGCAACATGCGCCATCGCGGGCCTATGTACATTGCCAGTTGCTGATCATCTAAAAACAAAGGTGCGTACTTGTTGACGGCGGTTAACTGCACATCCCCGGTTTCGCAATCCACGGTACGCCGCACCAAGGCCCCGCCATCCAGATATTCCAGTAGCTGTTCAAGCCGCTCTGCACAAGGGTTGCGCTCCACCATCAACTCAATGGTACCCCCGCAAGGCAAGCCAAAACGGTTTGCTTCCTCTGCGGTCACGCCATAACGAACCAAAGTGGTTGATGGCGTCGTCTCAATATCTTTAAAGCGATCAAACAGGTCATCCTCAATGCACCCGCCCGAGACTGACCCCACCATTTCTGCCCCGACTCGCAGGGCCAGCATCGCTCCGACTGGACGAGGCGATGACCCCCAGGTCTTTACAACAGTGATGAGCAACGCGACTTGCCCTGCTTGGCGCCATGCGTGCAGAGCACGCAAAACCGTTATATCGACAGCATCCATGGCTTCTCCGACAACAACGTTGTGACACATGTGAGGTGTGATCAATGGGTACAAAGCCAGAGTTCGGCTCGTTGCAAATCTTCTACGGTGTCGATGTCATGCACGATGCCTGGGTCATCAACCAACAGGGCTTTGACTTGCCCTTGACTGTCCAGGGCTTGCAGTACTGAGCGAGCCCCTTGGTCACCCCGCAAGCCCAGCAACGCCTCAGCACAACTCGCTGCGAAAGCGACAGGGTGGCCTTGGCGCTGTTCCCAGTACGGCACGACTGCCTGATAGGGTTCGTCAGTGATTAAAGCCTGCGCAACGGCGCGTAGTGTTGCAGAGCACACCAGTGGCATATCAGCAGGCAAGATCAACCAACCCGCCGCACCCTGCGTAGAACGCACACCGCAGGCAATGGAGTCACCCATACCTTCAGTCTCTGCCCCCGCGGGACTGACTATATGGCACTGCAAGCCAGCCTTTGCCACGGCTTCCAGCACATGGCTCATCACCGGTTTTCCAGCCAGTAGCGCTTGCAGTTTATGTGTATGGCCGCCACTGGAAGCAAAGCGCACTCCTTTACCTGCTGCCAGCACTAACACCGTTACGTTCATGTTCATGGACCAAAACCACTGCTCTCGCAGATGCTTGAAAACGCTTTTGAAACCACCCCGGCAATTGGTTCGATTGGTCAGGTCGCTCTGGATATCTTTCAGGGCGGCCTCATCGTTTAGAGGCGCTTTGTCGACGCGACATAGTGCATCATGATAGCTCGCTGTCGAAGAACCGGGGATTTATTTAGGAAGGAGGACGCTATGTCATCACGTTGTCTCGGGCGTTAAGGCAAAGAGGTGTCTAGGAAACCCGGGGCGATTCATGTCTATCTACAGGGCTCGCGACTGAGCATTGTTTGCAATCAGTTTTGTGATAGTGGGAGTGGACTCAATATGAAAGGTCTATCGTTTCGATTTGTACCAGGATTTTGTACCAAAACTCAGCTGTAGCCCCTATGCCGCTTGCGCTTCGGGGGCTGTGGAGCATTTAGCAGAGTGTCCCTATCTCTCCGCCATTATTACGGAAGCCCCGCAGATCAAGGTCTGCGGGGCTTTTTCGTTTTCGGCATTTGACCACCCCCCATTCCCTTCCTCCCCCTCGGAACCCGCTTGGCAGTTCCCGATAAGCCTTGTGGGTTGGTCGGTGGGAAATCCTCAGGAGAGGGTAAGCAGCAGCGTTAAGTCTGTAGTCTTGATTTTAAGCGGTACCCACTTCATGAAAAATGAAATCCACCCAGTTCATTGTCGGCACAGCGGTCAGCAAGCGAATTATTGATTTTATTCTATTAGTACTGCCCCAGCGCTAAGGTCGATTTTGCAATGGTTTAAATTGTTCCGAAAGGAAGGGTACGTATTATCACGTTATTGGGTAGCTCACGATGGAAATACTATCAACAAGTGCAACCATCTGATTGCCCCTCAACTCGACTGCTGGAAAGGTGGAGAAGTCAATGTTCAAAGCAGACAGCTCTACGAATAAGGAATTATCCGATAGTTCAAGCTTGATTGCTCCGGCTGGGTAAATGCCTTTACCTTTTTCGGTCAGAAGAAATGCCAGCGGGAAGAAAGACAGTATGCTCATGCTGCACTGATTACCTTCATTTGCCATGCTGAAGATCTTGATGCTTTGGTGGTGCTTGTGAGGGAAGAACCAGTAGTAAATGTCGTGGGTATCGTCCAGCGCGCGGTCGTCACCAAGAACAAAGTGTTGCAGCGGAGTGAAGTATAGGGTTTCACAAGGTTCTCTTCGGCACTCAGTCACTGAAGTGGCGGCAAGAATATGGCCTATCATTGCGCGGCAGTACTTCACGGCATTGAATAGTGTGTAGACGTGGGAGACGGGACTGTTGGCAGCTCTAAAGAAGTGACGAATTTTTCGGGTTAGTGTTTTGCATACATCGGCAATTTCACTGTCGTTCTCGATATGTTTTTCCCAAGCCGATGCCACTGCTGCCTGAGCGTTGCTGAGGTCGTGCTGTTTATTCTTCGAATACTTCATCAGCAGAATAATCTGTGAAGCCCTGATGCGCGCCGACGGTTTTTTTAAGAGCGCGCCATGGCGGCAGGTCGCGGCAAGCGCGATCCGGCGGCGGCCCTGCGCTTTATGTGTACAGACGCACTTTCCTGATGGCGACTTGATATGATTGGTTTCCGGGGCCGTGTTTTTGGTGCAAGGCGGATGGGTTTCGTTTGATAGCCACATGTTCAGGATTCAGTCGAATCACAGGAGGGGGCGGTGCAGATAGCGTTTGTTGTGGCTCTAGTGCTTGCGTGGCCTACTTTTGGCCTGTCCGTGCTTTGTTGGGCGGTGTGTTTTTACGTGTTTGGCCGGAAAAAGACCAAGGCGCGAATTCCGAAAGCGGATCTGGCGGCTGTCGAGGCCGTTTTCCAGCACGAGTACGCTGATTTTTTTAAGGCATTGGATGTGCCCTATTTGCAGGGGGCCGTGATAACTGATGGTGAAGCCGAGCAGTGCGGGCGGCATATCAAGAACTATATTGCTGGTAACCCTCCGGAAATCGGTCTGTTCTTTAAAGGTCTCGCCAAGTGGCGCACCAAAGGCGGGGATGCGTATGCCAGCCCGGCGATCGCCGCCGGGGAAGAGTTTAAGTTCAACTTAAAAGAACATGTTCATGGGGTGTCTTATCGGGCCATTGAGGCGTTGATGATTAATAACCCCGGGCTGCGATGTTTTAAGTCGGTTAACTTGGCTATGGTTTCACAGTATGTTCATGCCGGGGACGCTGGCGGGGCGTCCTCGTCAGTTAATAATATACAGAGTGTCAGCTCTCATGCCTCTGCCGAGGCTGTCGCCTATTTTAAAGAGGCGCAAGAGAGCTATGACCCTCACAATTTTGCACATGATGCGAATCCCACCGCCATCTATCTCTACCTTAAGGCTGCAGAGCTTGGGCACCTGGAGGCGCAGTTCCGGTTAGGCTCAATTTATTTGGGTAAATCGGATTCCAGGAATGCTCTCAGGTGGCTGCCTAAGGCGGCAGAGAAAGGGCATATAGGCGCTTATTACAAATTGGGAAACTTGTATTCACGCAAGAATGACCCGCAAGCGCTGATTTGGTATTGCAAGGCGGCTGAGTCGGGCAGTGTGGAGGCAATGATAAGCTTGGGTCATATGTATGCGCAGGGGCATATAGTCCCTCAAGACCTGCCTCAGGCTGCTGCATGGCACCAGAAGGCGGCAGAGCTGGGGAGTGTCGAGTCTCAACTCAGATTGGGCAGGATGTATAAGGAGGCGGCCGGGTTAGAGCCTGATCAGGCCAAAGCAGATTTTTGGTTGGGCATGGCATTCGCCGGGTATTTAAAGCTGGCCGAAGAAGGCGACGCCGACTCGCAATGCATGCTGGGGTGTTTATACGTGGAAGGCGAGGGGGTGGCTGAAGATTACGCCCAAGCTCGCTACTGGTTTAAACAAGCAATTCTTCAGGGTGATGCTCAAGCGAACGAGATGATGATGATGTATGGTTTTGATGAATGACCCACGCAGTACGTTACCCCTCTGAATGGTTTATGCCCGGTATTGGCCCTTGCCCGGGTTGATCCGCGATCAACCCGGGGTGGGGCGTAGAAGGCCGTTAGGCCCCGTGGTTAAAACTCGTAAGAGAGGTTGATTGTACCTGTCGCCCCTTTGCGCTCGCCAAAGAAGCCTTGTACACCCACGTCCAGTTTTACGGCCGTCAGCGAGGCGAGGGGGGTGGTCGAAATGCCGACTTCGACGATGCCGGTGCTGCCCCCCAAATCAGGCTTTTTAATCGACATGTCGAAGGCTTTGCCTGAGACTTTTCCGTCGAATTCATGCTCGTAAGCAATACCGGCATAGGGTGCGATTTGTGGGGTGGCCGCGTAGGTGTAGCGGGTGCCGGCGCGCAAGCGCGAGCTGTTGTCGCTGCCAAAGCTGAGCTTGTCGTTGCCGATCATGACGCTGTCAGCGTCAATGCGGCTCCAGCTGTAGCGGCTGTACACATCCACCGATTGTTTTTCATCCAGGTTGAAGGCGTAGCCGAGGCCAGCCATGGCGCTGACGTAGTTCGATTTGGCGTTGTAATGCCCGCGTACGCCGCCGGCATCCACCAGGTCGTTGCTGTCAAAGCTGGTCTTGACCTTGCCGGCCCGCAGGACGGCATCGACGTACAGGCCATTCTTGCTGCCGACTACCGGTGCCGGGGCTGCTTTGGGGGCGGTGCCGGCGACATCCATGTGCATCATCAAGCCCGCGCCGGTGTAGCGCAGGTCGCCCGTGCCGTGCACATCGCCATAGCCGGCGAAGCTGTTGTAGCTGTCGTAGTTGCCTTGGCCATGGTCGATAAAAGCGCCCATCATCATTTTGCTGGTATCTTGCAGCTCAACGCAGCCGCGCAGGCCCAAGGCCATTTTGAAGTCCCGCACCCGGATGTGTGAGCCCGTGTCGTAACGGCTGGAGCCGCCATCGCCGATGAAGAAAAAGTTGGTGGCGCAGGTGTTAAGGCTCTCGCGGATCATATCCGTGCCCTGGTTGGTGAAGGCGAGCGCGGCGGCGCGACCTTGCAGGAAGGCTTCCGATTTGGGGTTGAGGGTGCCGGCAGGGGAGCCGTCGGTCTCATCCTTGCGGTCAATGTTCAGCACAAAGGCATCATCTTCCATGCCGAGATTGGCATCGTAAACAATGAAGTGGCCTTGCTCGACCTTGACTCGGGTTGGGGTGGTAGCCCCTTGTGCCTTGTCGATCAGCACCACCTTGTCACCGGCATTGAGTTGGTTGCCGTCGCTTTCCATGGCGACGGTGTGCTGGGTATTGGTGAGGTTCACCGCGTCCGGCCCGGTGATGGTGATCAGGGTGTCTTGATTGACCACATCTTTAGGCAATAGCCAGTTGTATTGTTCGAAGTTGTAGATCCCCGCGAGCGAACCCCGGTAGCCATTGAGGTTCAGGGTATTGCCGCTGAAGGCCCTGCTGGCGACGGCCTTCCCGTCGCCGTCGACACTCTGGCCGCCATACACCGCACCGGTGATGGAGAGCAGGGCACCGTTCAAGGTCACGGTGTTGTTTTGCGCCAGGCCACCCAGGCCCGCCACGCCCCCCATACCGGCCGCGCCACCCTGGCTATAACCGCCATACACATCGCCGGAGATTTCAGATTGACCTGAAACATTGATTGTATTGTCGCTGGTGTCGCCACCGTTACCACCGTTTGAACTCACACTGGAGTAGCCGCCGGCACCGCCACGGCTGAGCCCGCCGTACACGGAACCGCCCATATGGCCGTCTGAAGCGGAAGGGGCCGCCCTGGACGCTCTGTTAAGAACGCCACCGGCATCGCCGCCGGCGGCCCCGTTCAGGATCGTATTGGTCAGGTTGAGGGTGTTGTTGGAGATTGCACCGCCATCGCCTCCCGAGGCGTTGCCTTCTTCAGCAACGCCGCCTGCGCCGCCTTGGCTAAGCCCGCCAAAGACTGAACCGCCGCCATGGCCGCCTGCGCCCGGAATGTCAGCGTAGGAACTGCCATTGCCGCCCACGGCCCCTGTGAGCCGGGTGTTGGTCAGTGAGAGGATGTTTCCTGTGATGTCTCCTCCCTGGCCGCCCGCCGCAGCGCCTTCCGAAGCGGCTCCTCCGGCCCCGCCGGTGCTGATGCCACCAAACACCGAGCCGCCACCGTTACCGCCATTGCCAGCGTTACCGGACGCGCTGCCATGGTTGCCAGCGCCGCCGGTGATCGTAGTGTCGCTCAGCGTAACGGTATTGAAACTGACGGCACCGCCCGTGCCGCCATTGGTGAGGCTCTCTGTAGAGGAACCCCTGAAAATGCCGCCCGCACCGGCGGTGCTGACGCCGCCGTAGATCGACCCGCCGCCATCCCCGCCTGAGCCTGCCTCTTCACCCGCTGCCCCGCCGTCTGCGCCGGTGATGTCGACGCGTGTCAGGGTGAGGGTGTTTCGCGAGACCGCGCCGCCGTTGCCGCCAAGGGCCATTTCTGCCCCTCCGCCGGCACCGCCGCTGCTGAGCCCGCCGAAGACCGAGCCGCCGCCATGCCCCCCGGCGTTCGCACCGAATTGATCATGACTGCCCGCCGCACCGCCTGCAGCACCCGTCAGAAAGACATCGGTCAGGGAAATGCGGTTGAGCGAAATAGTACCGCCATGGCCGCCAGACGAGGTGCCATCATCCTCCGATAAGCCGCCGTTTCCCCCGGTGCTCAGCCCACCAAAAATCGAAGCACCGCCATGTCCGCCAGCCTTTACAACGGGCTCATCGGAAGGGTTGCTGCCGCCCACACCGCCGATGATTCGGGTGCTGGTCAGTGAGAGGGTATTGGTCGAGATGTCCCCCCCCATACCGCCCGAGGTTGAGCCCTCTTGAGCGCTTCCCCCCAGCCCGCCGCGGCTGACGCCGCCAAACACCGAGCCGCCACCGTTACCGCCGTTGCTGCCAGCCCCTCCGGTCAGTACCGAGTCGCTCACCGTCAAGGTATTGAAACCGACATTACCGCCAGTGCCGCCATCGACGCGGCTGTCGGGCGAGGCCGCTGCGTGATGGCCACCGGCTCCGGCGTTGCTCACCCCGCCGAAGATCGACCCGCCGCCATCCCCCCCTGCGCCCGCCATCCCCGTCCCAGAGTTTTCGCCCGTAGCCCCGCCTTCTGCGCCCGTGAGCACGGCGCGGGTCAGGGTGAGGGTGTTGCGCGAGACAGTGCCGCCGTTGCCGCCAACAGAGGTTTGTGCCCAGCCGCCGGCACCGCCGCTGCTGAACCCGCCGAAGACAGAGCCGCCGCCATAGCCCCCTGAACCGGTAACGCCGTTATTTTCATTATCGCCGGAGGCCCCGCCCGCAGCACCGGTGAGGGAGACATCGGTGAGGGACAGCTGGTTGGACGAAATATCACCGCCATTACCGCCCGAGGCGATGTCATCATCCGAGGCATCATTAGAGCCCCCGCCGGCCCCGCCGTTACTGAGCCCGCCAAAGACCGAAGCCCCCCCGTGCCCCCCGGCCGCGCCAGTTCGATTCAACTCGCTGGTACTGCCGCCCACACCCCCGGTGAGCCGGGTGTCGGTCAGCGAGATGATGTTTTGCGTGATTTCCCCTCCCGTGCCCCCCCTTGCGGAGCCTGTTTGGACCATCCCGCCCGCACCGCCGTTGCTGAGACCACCAAAGACCGAGCCGCCGCCATTGCCGCCCATGCCAATGCCCCCCGCAATGTCGCGGTTACCGTAGTTCCCGCCGACGCCGGCACTGCCGCCATCCCCGCCGTTGATCGTGGCTCCATTGACAGTGATGGTATTAGAGCCCGCTTTGCCCGCATTGCCGCCATCGGCTGTCGCAGCGTAATCGGCGAAACCGCCCGCGCCGGCGTTGCTCAGCCCGCCGATGAGAGACCCGCCGCCCTGACCGCCCGTGCCGCCACCGCCCCCGTTATTTTGCAGGCCGCCTTTAACGCCGCCGCCCTGGCCGCCGTCACCGCCGTCTAGCGTGATATTGGTGAGCGTGAGCGTATTGCCCGTGACATCGCCTGCATTGCCTCCGTTACTGGTGGAGGTGGGCGAATAGCTATACCCCGCGGCCCCACCGTTGCTTAAACCGCCGACAATCGACCCGCCACCATTACCGCCGCTACCGCCCCCGCCTGTGCCATCCGTGGTTTGCCCGGCATTGCCGCCCGCCGCCCCGTTCAGTGTGGCGTCCGTGAGGGTGACGGTGCTGCCGGTCACGTTGCCGCCAAGGCCGCCATTGGCCGATGAGGTGTCGGCGCGTGCACTGCCACCTGCACCCCCGGCGCTGACGCCACCGTACGCCGAGCCTCCCCCATGCCCCCCGTCACCCTGGCCGCCTTGGCCTTCAAACTCTGAAACGCCACCGCTACCGCCTACCTCGCCCGAGAGCGTGGCACCGGTGATGTTGAGTGTGCTTTGAGTGATGTTTCCGCCGCGGCCGCCCTCGCTGGTGCCATGGCTGGCGACAGTTCCTCTATCCTCCGCTTCTCCCCCTGCGCCGCCGGTGCTCATCCCCCCAAAGACTGAGCCGCCGCCGGCCCCACCGGCCCCACCGGCGCCTTCGCCCGTGCTCCCGCCCTTGCCGCCTGCGGCACCGGTGATTGAGTGAGTGAGCGTCACCGTATTCTGACTGAGTGCACCGCCGTTTCCGCCATTGGTGCTGGCACCCTCATCGTATGAGGTTCCGCCCGCGCCGCCGCTACTGAAGGCACCAAAAAACGAGCCGCCGCCCTGGCCGCCGGCTCCAGCCCCGCCTGACGACGAGCCTGAGCCGGGGTTTTGGCCGTTGCCACCCGGTGCCCCGGTGAACGCAGTGTTGGGTGGGGTGATATCTTGGTTAGCGATATTGGCCCCATCGGAGCCATTCGTTTGGCCCGGGGCATCAGTTGCAGCCGCCCCTTGGTTGAATTGGCCTTGATCATAACTCTCGGTGTTACCGGCCTGGCCAGCCGTGCTAGCCGCCCAGGCGGAAGAAGATAAGAACAGACTTGAAGAAATAGCGATGGCTAAAGGTGTTAAGTACAAGTGCATAGTGCAATCCTCTCTTTTTATGGGGGAGAACGCAGTATTGGCTTCAGCGTTCCTTTGCTCTGGAAAGCAAAGGTAGTTGGGGAATCGGCAAGCGCCGGTAAGTTGTAAACGTTGCGTCGGCAAAGCCGATGAGCGGTTAATGCTTATCGAGCCTTGGGTCTCTTTAAATATGTTTCCTGCGCCAATGGGTGTGTGCGCTGTAACCCGCGTGATAGCCAGTTATCGGCAGGTTGATTGGCGCTGCTATGATGTTTTTTCAGTGTGGGGTTTTGCTCGTTTTAATGCGGGGGTGCATAACTTTAAAAGGAGGCGTGAATTTTTTTGTTAGGTTGGCTTAATACACTTTAGTATTAATTATTTAGTACAAGTTTAAGGCCGCATTGGCAGTGGCTATTAATGCGCCTTGAACGCTGTTATTTGGGCGCATGCGACCCAATTGATTAACGCGTTGCGGCGGGAAGAGAGGCGTTACAGGCTTAAACACGGCGGGATGACAGCGGGTTCTAACCCGCCCCTGTTCGCCTGGGGTCAGACGAACAGGGGCGGGGGGTGGATCAATGTTGCAGGATTTTCGACAGGAAACTGCGGGCTCGTTCTGAGCGCGGCGCTCCGAAGAACTCTTCGGACTTCACGTCTTCGATGATTTCACCACCGTCCATAAACACGATGCGGTCAGCCACTTTGCGGGCAAAGCCCATTTCGTGGGTCACGCACATCATGGTCATGCCTTCGCCCGCCAGTTCGACCATCACGTCCAGCACTTCGTTGACCATTTCCGGGTCGAGGGCCGAGGTGGGTTCGTCGAACAGCATGGCGATGGGGTCCATGGCCAGGGCGCGGGCAATGGCCACCCGTTGTTGCTGGCCGCCGGACAGCTGAATCGGGTACTTGTGAGCGTGGTTTTTCAGGCCCACGCGCTCCAGCAGCGCCATGCTCTTTTTCGTGGCGGTGGTGCGGTCGCGCCCCAATACCTTGATTTGCGCCAGGTTCAGGTTGTCGGTGATGGTCAGGTGCGGGAACAGTTCGAAATGCTGGAACACCATGCCTACCCGTGCGCGCATTTTGGGCAGGTCGACGCCTTTGCCGGTCACGGGCTGGTTCTCGATGAAAATGTCGCCTTCCTGCACCGGCTCAAGGCCGTTGACGCATTTGATCAGGGTGCTCTTGCCCGAGCCGGAAGGCCCGCATACCACCATGACTTCACCGCGCTCGAGCTGGGTGGTGCAGTTTTTCAGGACCTGAAAGTTACCGTACCATTTGCTCAGGTTGTTCATCTGGATCATGCGGTTCTCTCCATGTTTCTTTTCATGCGTTTGGTCAGGCTGGACAGCAGGTAACAGATCACCAGGTAAACGAAGGCTACGAACAGGTACAGCTCGACCAGACGGCCGTCACGCTGAGCAAACTTGCTCGCTGCGCCGGTGAAGTCGGCAATGGACAGCACGTACACCAATGAGGTGTCCTGGAACAGGATGATGGTCTGGGTCAGCAACAGGGGGGCCATGCGCCGCAAGGCCTGGGGCAGAATCACGAACATCATCGACTGGGACGGGCGCAGGCCAAGGGCCGCTGCGGCCTGTTTCTGACCGCCGCTGATGCTTTGAATGCCACCCCGGATAATCTCGCTGTAATACGCGGCTTCGAACATGCAGAACGTCACGAAGGCGGTGGTGACCGGGCCGATTTGCACGGGGCGTTCGGTGCCGAAGGCCATTTGCAGCAGCAAGGGCATCAGGAAGTAAAACCAGAAAATCACCAGCACCAGCGGGATGCTGCGCATCACTGTCACGTAAGTCAGGGCAAAGCCCCGCATGACGCGGTTATTCGACAGGCGCATCAGGGCCAGCAGGGTGCCGGTCACAATACCCACCGACATGGCGACGAACGTGAGCAGCAAGGTGAATTTCAGGCCGTTCCACAGGGCCGGCATGGCCCTGACAATGACGCTTGGATCTAGATCAAACATGACTTACCTCGTCGCGCCGCGAATGGCCAGTGAACGTTCGATGTGGCCCATGATGAAGGTCACCAGTAGCGAAATGACGACGTAAATCACGGTGGCGGCGGTGAACGCCTCAAAGGTGTTGAACGAGTACTCGCTGATGTTGCGCGCTTGTGCGGTTAACTCCATCAGGCCAATGGTCAGCGCCACCGATGAGTTTTTCAGGGTGTTCAGCGCTTCAGACGTCAGGGGCGGGAACACCACGCGAATGGCCTGGGGCAACAGCACTTGCAGGTACATCTGGGTTGGGCGCAGGCCCAGCGCCAGCGCTGCACCGCGTTGTCCGGCGGCGACCGATTCGATGCCGGCCTTGAACAGCTCCGATAACTTGGCTGACGTAAACAGGGTCAAGGCCAGGACGGCGCTGAAAAATGAGGGGTAGGGCAATTCCTGTTTGAGGTAATCCCCCATCGTGACCGGCAGTAATTCCGGCAGCACGAAAAAGCAGATGAACATCTGCACCAGCAAGGGGATATTGCGAAACACTTCGGTGTAGACGTTGCACAGCCACACCAGAGGGCGAATCGTGGTGGTGCGCAGGGTCCCGACCAGGCCGCCGATCAGGAAGGCCAGCACAAAGGCCATGACGGTGGTTGCCAGGGTCCAGCTAGTACCCGTGACCAGCCATTGCAGATACGAAGCAGACTCTCCGGGAGCAGAGCTCCAGAAGATGCCCCAATTCCAGTTGTAATCCATGAAAACACCAACCTTTGAGGGGGAGCAGGGGTTGGTGCACACCGTAAAACCCGCCGATCAGTCAGAGGGTTCACGGCGCGCACGCCCGGTAGGGTGACGCTTCGGGATCAGACGCCAGTGTCGTTAGGATGAGCGATGGCTTCTTTCAGAGCTTCGCTCATCGGCAGGTTGATCACGGTATTTTTCGGTGGAATAGGCTGCTGGAACCATTTCGGGTACAGCGTATCGATGTAACCGCTGCTGTACAGGTTGCGCAGTACACCGTCAGCGAACGACTTGAACTGCGGGTCGTTTTTGCGGATACCGATGGCATACGGTTCCGCTGACATGGCTTGAGGCAGCAACGTGTAAGCATCGGGGTTGCGGCTTTGGGCGATGGTGGCCATCAACTGCACATCGTCATTGATATAGGCCGCAGCGCGACCGGTTTCCAGCATCAGGAAGGCCTCGCCACCGTCTTTGGCGTTGAGGATTTTCAGCCCCAGGTTTTTCTCGCGGTCCAGGTTCTTGGTCAGCCACTCGCCGCTGCCCCCGGTGATCACTACGACGGCTTTGCCTTTGAGCTCGTCAACAGAGTTAATGCCGGCGGTTTTCTTGACGGCGTACTTGGCGCTGGCCACATAACTGGTCAACAGAAAGCTGATTTGCTTCTGACGCTCGACCGTGTTGGTCGTCACGCCGCATTCCAGGTCGATAGTGCCGTTAATCAGCAGCGGGGTGCGCGTGGCGGCTACCACCGAAACATAGTTGGTTTTGAGGTTGGGTTCACCGACCTTGACCTTGATCTCATCGACGATTTTCTGGCACAGCTCGATGCTGTAGCCGATCGGCTTCTGGTCATCATTAAGGTAGGAGAAGGGCAACGACGCATCACGGTAGCCGAGGGTGACGGCACCCACTTCCTTGATTTTTTTCAGTGTTCCGGTGAGTTCTTCGGCCTGTGCAGCGCTGGTGCTCATGCAGGCAGCGACGACGAGGGCAAGCAGCTTTTTCTTGTGATCGAACATGGACATCTCCGATGGTTGTTATGGCAGCTTTGGCACAGCGAAAAGACGAGGCCTTCAGCGCAGGGCTGCAAGGGCTTCGTTGATACGAACAACGGCTTTTTTTATTTGCTCACGTGACGTGGCGAACGACAGTCGGAAATACCCCGGCAATCCGAACGCAAGGCCCGGTACAACTGCCACACCTGCGTGTTCGAGCAAGTAGGCGGACAACTCGACATCATTGCTGAGCACTTGGCCTTGCGGCGTGGTGCGGCCCAGCAACTGGCTGCACTCAGGGAACGCGTAGAAGGCACCGGCCGGTGCGCTCAGGCGCAGGCCCTGGCATTGAGCCAGGCCGTCCACCAGCAAGCGCCCGCGCTCGGCGTATTCGCTGGCGCTGGTGCGGACGAAACCCTGAGGGCCTTCCAGTGCTGCGCGCGAGGCCTCCTGGGAAATGGCGCTCGCGCCCGAGGTGCTCTGTGATTGAATTTTGCTGATGGCACCAATCAAGGCCTTGGGGCCGGCGGCGTAGCCGATGCGCCAGCCGGTCATGGCATAGGCTTTGGCCACGCCATTGATCAGCAGCGTGCGCTCGCGCAGTTGCGGGCAGGCATTGCCGAACGAGACGAAAGGCTCGTCGGCCAGCAGTACGTGCTCGTAAATCTCGTCGGACATCACCAGCACATTGGGGTAATCGTCCAGCACGTTGCCCAGCGCCTTAAGCTCGGCTTCGGAGTAAATCGCGCCGCTGGGGTTGGAGGGCGAGTTCAGAATCAACCAGCGGGTTTTATCGGTCAGTGCAGCACGCAGCACGTCGGCTGTCATTTTGAAACCGACGTCGATGCCGCAAGGGATGACTTTCGGGCTGCCGCCATTGAGCGTGACGATATCGGAGTACGACACCCAGTAGGGCGCAGGGATGATGACTTCGTCGCCGGGCTCCAGGGTGGCGACAAAGGTGTTGTAGATCACTTGCTTGGCACCGTTGCCCACGGTGATTTCATCAACGCTGTAGTCCAGGCCGTTTTCACGTTTGAACTTGCCCACAATAGCGGTGCGTAGGGCCAGGGTGCCTTGGGGGGCGGTGTAGCGGGTATGCCCGTCACGCATGGCCTGGCAAGCCGCGTCGATGATATGCGCGGGGGTGTCGAAGTCAGGTTCGCCCAGACTCATATCGACAATGTCGCGGCCCTCGCTGGCCAGTGCTTTAGCGCGCATGGAAATGATCATGCTGGGGGACGAGGAGATCTGTTTGACCCGTTGACTTTCGAAGCTCATGAACTAACCCGCCTTTCGTCAAGGCCCGCCGAACAATCTCGGGCGTTCCGTTGTTGTTGTACGACGTAGTATGACATGAGGATTTTTGCTTTTGCAATCGCTAGAAATCCCTGATTTCAACAAGGCCTTCGAGGCTAAAACGGGGCCTTGGCGAGCCGTTTAGCCACGACAAAGCGGCTGTGACAGGTGGGGAAAAGCACAAGATATACGATGAGTTAACCCGACAACACGCAAGACGCGTACGGATTGCCGATAAGCGGCGCAGGAACAACCGGTGTAATCGTCCGTCAGCCTTTGAAGCGGCTTCAGGCGTGATGGTTAATCGGCTCTGTGGCTCGGGTCGCTGGAAACGAAACCCTCCCTTTGAGTGGCTACCAACCCGACAGACGGTCGTGGGCTCCTTAGATGTTGGGCTATACCTTCGGTTCGTTATTATTTATTTATTTATTTAATTAAATAGGGAGCATTTATTAAATGGGTTCTATAGGAAGCATGACTAAACCCGAGCATGGATTTCTTACAGCGGCCATTCAATACCCGGTGCCGATTGTTAAATCCAGGGCGGATATCGATAAACAGATCGAAAACATTGTCACTATTATCAAAAATACCAAAGCCGGGTATCCCGGTCTGGAACTTATTGTTTTTCCTGAATACAGCACTCAGGGGTTGAATACAGCGAAATGGCTGACGGAAGAGTTTCTCTGTGATGTGCCCGGCAAAGAAACCGATCAGTTTGCCAAAGCCTGTAAAGAGGCTGGGCTTTATGGTGTGTTCTCAATTATTGAGCGCAACCCGGACCCGACCCAAAACCCCTTTGACACCGCGATTATTATTAACCCGCAAGGCGAGATCTGCTTAAAGTACAGAAAACTCTTCCCGTGGACCCCTATCGAACCCTGGTCGCCCGGAGACCTTGGTATGCCGGTGTGCGACGGCCCGGGTGGCAGCAAGCTGGCGGTGTGTATCTGCCATGACGGTATGCTGCCGGAAGTTGCGCGCGAAGCCGCGTACAAAGGTGCCAACGTCTTTATTCGCATTTCGGGTTACAGCACACAAGTTAACGAACAATGGAAACTCACCAACCGTTCGAACGCCTGGCATAACTTGATGTATACGATCTCGGTGAACTGCGCCGGCTACGATGGCGTGTTCTACTACTTTGGTGAAGGCCAGATCGTTAACTTCGATGGCACCACCCTTGTTCAAGGCGACCGTAACCCCGGAGAAATTGTCACCGGTGAAATTTACCCGCATCTGGTTGACAGCGCCCGGCGTACATGGGGGCTGGAAAACAACATTTATAACCTCGGGGCCAGGGCCTATGTGGGTGACCCGGGTGGCGACCCGGATACCGGCTTGACTTATATTAAAGACCTGGCCGCCGGCACTTATAAGTTGCCTTGGGATAAAGATATCAAAATCAAAGACGGTTCCATTTACGGGTACCCGACCACGGGCGGCCGCTTCGGCAAGTAATCCAGAGCCGCACACCCGATCCCCCCCCTGCTGACGGTGTATCGTCAGCAGGGGGGGATTGCGCGTTAGTCCCCCCGCTTATCCGCCGCCTGCCTGTCAGCTAATCGGTTCATAGCCTTCAATGTGATCCGGCCAGGCGCTCAGCACCTCAAACCCGTTGTGGGTCACGGCCACCATATGTTCCCACTGCGCTGACAGCGAGTGGTCTTTGGTGACGACGGTCCAGTCATCCTCCAGCACTTTCACATGGCGCTTACCGGCGTTGAGCATGGGCTCAATGGTAAAAATCATGCCTGCCTTGAGGGTCAGGCCGTGGCCCGGCTGACCGTAGTGCAGCACCTGCGGTTCGTCGTGATAGACCTTGCCGATGCCGTGCCCGCAGTATTCGCGTACCACGCTGTAGCCGGCATTTTCAGCCAGCGACTGAATGGCATGGCCGATGTCCCCCAAGGTTGCGCCGGGGCGAACCGTACGAATGCCGGCGCACAGGGCGTCGTAGGTGGTTTTGGCCAGGAGCTGCGCCTCAGGGCCGGGTTCGCCCACGAAGTACATGCGGCTGGTGTCGCCGTACCAGCCGTCTTTGACCACGGCGATATCGATGTTGACGATATCGCCGTCCTTGAGCGGTATAGCGTTGGGGATGCCGTGGCACACCACATCGTTGACCGACGCGCACACGGTCTTCGGAAAGCCGTGGTAGCCCACGTTGCCCGGGATGGCCTGTTGTACGTTGACGATGTAATCGTGGCACAGCGTGTCGAGCTGGTCGGTGGTCACACCGGGCTTCACATGGGGCGCGATCATGGCCAGCACTTCGGCGGCCAGTTGCGCCGCTACTTTGGATTGGGCGATCTGGGCCGGCGTGTGGATAACGATGTTTGATCTCATGGATGGATTTCCGTGGTGGCAAAAGTGGCGTCAGCCAGCTCGCACAGGTGCTTCAAATCGAGGCCACCCTGGCGTTCGGCGTCGATCAGCAGGCGGCAGATCTGGTGATGGTTCAGATTGGGGTGCAGCTCGGCCAACATGCCGACCCGCATCCAGTGCTCGGCCTGGGCATTGATCGAGCGGCTCAGGGCGTTGCTGGCCACGCGCAGGTTTTCGTGCATGGCGTCCGAGATCTTGACGATACCCATTGGTGTACTCAATACGAAATATATATGAATCGTATACTAGGCGATGCCGGGTCAGCCCTGCAAGCCATCTGCACCCGTCCATGTGTAGACAGGCCAGACAGTCGATCCCTATGCTGGCACCACTATAAAAACAAGCCAGTCCGCCATGAACCCTGATTCTGCCTTTCGCACTCTGCTCCATTGGCTTGCCCGGCCCCATCGCACCCTGGTGGCCCGCTATACCTTGCTGTCGGTGGTGGTGATGAGCATCGCGCTGATCGCCCTGGCCATTTTGTACGAGCAATTGGCCAAGGACCTGCTCAACCGCCTTACCGGTGAACGGCTCGACGCTCAAGCGTTATCCACCGCCAACCGCTTGTCGTCCTTTTTGGATGATCGTTTTTACCAACTGTCGGCCCTGTCCAATCACCCCAACATGCCGGACTTTATTGCCGACCAGTCACACTTTGTCAGTGATGTGGATTCGTTGCTCAAGCTGGAGGGCGACTTGCCCTTTATGTACGGCGTGCTGTTTTTTGACGAGCACAACCGGCTACTGAAAGTACTGCCCGGCCAGTCTGCTTCGGGCGAGCCTTACTGGGGCAATGCGCACTGGTCCATTGCGGATTTGCCCGTGCAATGGGTGGGTGATGTGGAAGTCATTGGGCCGTTAGGGCCCGAGGCGGGGCGCTCGGGCAGTTTTCTGATTCGCAAAACGGTGCGCAATGGCCGCACCAACCAGCGCGTGCGCATTGCGCTGCATTTGCGCCTGGCGTCGTTGACCGAGTTACTGGTGAGCGCGGGCATGGGGGGCGTAGTCGCACCGCTGCTGCGGGTGCCGGAGGGTGCTTTTTTCGACCCCACAGGGCGGCGGGTACCCGCCCCGGCGCAGTGGCATGAGGGGCCGCTGATTTTGCCCGGCTGGCAATTGGTATTCAGCGTGGAGCCGGGGGCCATTCTCAAGCCGCTTAACGATGCCCGCTGGTGGTTGTACTGGGTGGCAGCGGCCTTTATCGGTTTTATCCTGATCGTGTTTTTCACCCTGTCGCGCCAGTTGCGCTCACGGGTCAGCACCTTGTTGCAAGGGGCGCATCAACTGTCGATGGGGGACTTGAGTTACCGCTTGGCTCAACCGCCACAGGATGACGAAATCGGCCATGTGGCCCGCGCCTTTAATGTGATGGCTGAACGGCTGGCGCAGGTCATGGAAAAAACCGTACGCAGCGAAAACCTGGCGGTGCTGGGCACCTTCGCCACCGGCGTGGCCCATGAAGTGCGCAACCCGCTGGCCACCATGAAAACCACGGTGCAAGCGTTGCTGCGCCGTGAGCAGGAACCCGAGCGGCACCAGTTGTTGAGCGATCTGGTCAAGGAAATCGATCGTTTGTCACGGGTCACCAATGACCTGCTGGAGTACGGCCGGCCGCACCCGCCCAAGCCACAGGTGGTGTCGGTGGCGCAGTTGTTCGAGCAAACGGCCCAATCGGTGATGCCACAGATGCAGGCGCGTCAGGTTGAATTTCAGTACGAGGCAGCGCCGGATTGCCAGGTGCTGATCGACCCGGACCAGGCGCAGCAAGTGCTGCTCAACCTGTGCCTGAACGCGTTGCAGGCCAGCGCTGATGGCAGTGTGGTCAAGCTCTACACCGAGCCCGGGGCAGGCCGTGTGCGGATGGTCGTGGCCGATCAGGGCTGTGGGATCTCGGCAGTTGATCTGCAAAACATTCGCCAGCCGTTCTTCACCTTAAAGGCCCGGGGCACCGGCCTGGGCTTGAGCATTTGCCATCAACTGCTGGAGGCCAATGGCGCGCGCATGGAAATTGTCAGTACCGTAGGCGTGGGCACACAGGTCACACTGGACTGTTGTGCACCACCGCGTTCTTTGTAGCCGCTGCCCGTGTGGCGTGTCAGCGATTACGGGTTTATAGGGATAACCCTCGATGTCCGATGTTCACGTTTTAATTGTCGATGATGAAGAAGCGCTGGTGCGCTCCCTCAGTTTTGCCTTGCGCGAGGAGGGCATGCGTATCAGCACGGCCAACAGCGGTGAGGCCGCGTTGCAACACGCACTGGATGACATCGACCTTGTGCTGCTCGACCTGGGCCTGCCGGGCATTGACGGCATGGCCACCCTGGAGGGTTTGCGTCAGCGCAAGCCGCAGTTGCCGGTGATCATGATCTCGGCCCATGGCGATACGCGGGCCGCTGTGCAGGCGGTCAAGGGCGGTGCCACCGATTACCTGACCAAACCATTTGAGCTGGACGACTTGCTGGCTACCATTGGCAGCACCTTGGCCCTGGAAGCTCCCGAAATGCCCATCAGCCTTGAGCTGACGGCGGGCCTGCAAGGCCAGAGCGCGGTCATGGCCGGCCTGCACGCGGCGGTGCAGCGCATCGCCCGCAGCTCCGCGACGCGCATTCTACTGCTGGGTGAATCCGGTACCGGTAAAACCCTGGTGGCTCAGGCACTGCACGGGCTGAGCGTGCGCTCGGCCAGCCCGTTTATCGAGGTCAACTGCGCGGCCTTGCCGGAGCAATTGATTGAGGCCGAACTGTTTGGCTCCGAAAAAGGGGCCTACACCGGCGCGCATCAAAAACGCGTCGGGCTGGTCAGCCAGGCCAACGGCGGCACGCTGTTTCTGGACGAGATCGGTGAACTGCCGCTGACCTTGCAGGCCAAGTTGCTGCACTTTCTGGAGAACGGCAACTACCGCGCCGTGGGGGCCAGCCAGGCCAGCAGCGCCGACGTGCGCGTGGTCGCGGCCACCAACCGTGACCTGGCCGACGATGTGCGGTTGGGGCGCTTTCGTGAAGACCTGTTTTACCGCCTGAACGTCATCACCGTGGATATTCCCGCGTTGCGCGAGCGCGGTGACGACTTGCTGCTGTTGGCCCAGTACTTCGCCCGGCGTCAGGCCGCGGAAGAGGGCGTCGAGGCGATTCGTTTTCTACCCGAGTGTGTGGCGGCGCTGCGTCGGCATCGCTGGCCCGGCAACGTGCGCGAACTGAAAAACCTGGTCGAGCGCCTGACCATTCTGTCGCCGGGCCAGGCCATCAGCGCGGCGATGCTGCCTGCACACCTGCAGGCTGCCCCCGGCGCGCACCCCTCCGAGTTGATGCTGGGCGACCAGCTTGAGCGTGCCGAGCGTGATCTGGTGAGCGATGCCCTGGCCCGCAGCGCCGGCCACAAAGGTTTGGCGGCGCAATTGCTGGGCATTTCGCGGCATGCGCTCAAGCGACGTTTGCAGCGCCTGGGCATTGAGCGCTAACCGCTCAACCTTGCGCGCCGGTTGAGCGGTTAGCGCTCAAACTTTCTGCGTTTAAAGATCGCGAGCACGCTCATTCCTACAGAAGTATCTGCAATATGTAGGCGCGGGCGTGCTCGCGATCCTTTTGGCACATCCCTTGCTCTATCCCTTTCGCTGACCAACAAGAGGCGTTCACAACGCCCGAAGGATTTTTATGCGCCCGATCCGTCAATGGGGTTTCCACTTCCTGGCTCTGAGTAGCCTGCTTGCCAGCGCCGCCGTTTGCGCCGAAGCCGGGCGGCTGGAGTTGGGTGTGCCTGCCGCACACGCCGACCTGACCATGGGCTGCCTGTACCCGATGACCGAGCGGGCCGCCATTTATGGGCTGGACAGCATCCTCGGCATTCAGGTCGCCCTCGCCGAGCTGGAGGCCCGCCACCAGGCCGGTGAGCCGGTACCGCGCCTGCGGGTGATCGTCGACGATGACCAGTCCAAGGCCTCTTACGGTGTCAGCCTGGCCAAAAGTTTTGTGCACAAGGACGGCGTACAGGTGCTGTGCGGCATGGTGTCGTCCGGCGTGGCCCTGGCGGTCAGCCAATGGGCGCGGCAGGAAAAAGTGCTGATGATCGGCACTGACCACGCGTCCTCGCGCATGACCCTGGAAAACGGCCACCCGTACTATTTTCGCGTGACCAACGACACCTGGACCTCCATGGCCGCTGGTGCCCGCTACCTCAAAACCCTGCAAGGCAAGACCGGCTGGAAGCGCCTGGCGTTTATCGGCCCCGACTATGAATACGGCCACGTGTCGCGCGATGACCTGCACGCCGCGCTCAACCAGTTGGGCGTGAAGTTCGATGATGTCATTGAGCTGTGGCCGCGCCTGTACGAGCCGGACTACTCGGCCTACATCACGGCGCTGGAGCAATCCAAGCCCGACATTATCGTGTCGGCCCTGTGGGGCGGCGACTTCCACGCCTTCCTCAAGCAGGCCGCCGGTACGCGTTTGCTGGACACCGCGCGCCTGGCGAACTTTGACACCGGGGCCAACTACGACTTTCTGGTGTCGCTGGGCAACAAAGCGCCGGCGGGGCTGATTCTGTCGGCCCGCCATCACAACAACTGGCCCGATACCGCACGCAACCATGCCTTCGTCGAGCGTTTCCGCGAAATGAGCGGGCGCTATCCCACCTACGCCGCCCAAGGTGCTTACACCGGGGTGATGGTGCTGGCCAAAGCCTACGAAAAGGCCGGGGGTGCCACCGACACCCAAGCGTTGATCAAGGCTCTGGAAGGCCTGGAAATTGCCTTGCCGGAAGACCCGCAAGGCTTCGATTCGCGGATCGACCCCGTGACCCATCAGATCCAGCAGAGCCAGGCCATTGGCTCGCCGGTCAGCAACACCGATTACCCGCCCGCCCAGTTGATGCTGGGTGATTGGTCGGTGTACTCGGCGCAAGAACTGCAACTCGACAGCGCCACCTTAAAGCGGCGTCTGGCAGCCCGAAAACCCGTTGTCGAAGGGCAGGCCCCCTAGACCTCACACTCCGAGACTTTGGCATGAACAACTATAAGAAAAGTACACGTAAACACCCTTTGGCCCTGGCCATTACTGCTGCTGCCGGTCTGGCGCTGTCGTTTAACGCCAGTGTTCAGGCGGCCGATAACGGCAAGTTCCGTATCGGCGTTGTCACCTTTTTGTCGGGCCCGGCAGCCGGGCCATTTGGTGAGCCGTCGGCCAACGCCGCCAAGTTGCTGGTGGAAGGCCTCAACCAGGGCAAACTGCCCGCGCCTTACGACAAGATCGGCATCAACGGTGCTGAAATTGAAATGGTGATCATCGACGAGGCGGGCGGTGCGGCCAAACAGGTCGAGGAATTCCGCAACCTGGTGCAGCGCCAGAAGGTCGATGCCGTGGTCGGCTACATCTCGTCCGGCGACTGCCTGGCCATCGCGCCGGTAGCTGAAGAACTGGGGGCCATGACCGTGTTTTACGACTGCGGCACCTCGCAGTTGTTCAAAGAAGATAAAACCCCGCAGTACGTGTTCCGTACCAGCCTGGACGCGGCCGTCGACAACATTGGCGCGGCCCGCTACCTGGCCAAGGTGCGCCCCGACGCGCAAAAAGTGGCCGGTATCCAGCAAAACTACGCTTGGGGCCAGGACAGCTGGAACGACTTTACCCACTCGATGGACCAGCTGATGCCTAAGGCCAAGGTGGTTGAATCGCAGATGCCGAAAGTTTTCCAGGGCCAATACGGCGCTGAAATTTCCGCCATTTCGGTCAAGCGCCCGGACATCATCCACTCCAGCTTCTGGGGCGGCGACATGGAAGCGCTGGTCTTGCAGGCCAACGCCCGCGGCCTGCTGGAAGACGCCACCGCCGTTCTCACCTGTGGCGAGTCGGCCATCGACCGCTACAAGGATCAGGCACCCAACGGCATGATCATCGGTGGCCGTGGCCCGTTCGGCGCGTTTGCCCCGGATAACGACCTGAACCGTTGGTTCAAGTCCACCTACGAGACGGCCTACAAAACCTCGCCGACCTACCCGGCCAGCAAAATGGCCCAGGCCATTCTGGGCCTCAAGCACGCCGCTGAAAACGCCAACGTCGCGTCGGGCAAAGTGCCAACGCCGCTGGAAATCGCCAAAGCCTTCAAGGGTTCGACCTTTGAGTCGGTGTCGGGCACCGTGCAAATGGCCCGTGCCGATGGCCACCAGGCCATGCAGGGCATCGCTTACGGCGAGTACCAGTACGACAAGGCCAGCAAAAAAGGCAGCGTGCAGAACGTTATCGCGTTCTCGGGCGAGTGCGTGACCCCGCCGGACGGCACCACAGCGCTGGACTGGATCAAGGCCGGTTTCCCCGGCGCGCAATGTAACTGATCCGCTAACGGCTACTGTAGGAGCGAGCGTGCTCGCGATCTTTTAAAGATCGTGAGCACGCTCGCGCCTACAGGTTTTGCCACCTTCTTGCCAAGGTAGGACCTCTATGATGAGTCTTTTCGCGGTGCTGATTGACGGCACCATCTATGCCTCGTGGCTGTTTCTGGTCGCGGCCGGGCTCACGGTTATTTACGGGGTGATGCGCATCCTGAACATGGCCCATGGCAGCTTTTATGCCATCGGTGCCTACACCGCCGCGTCGCTGGTGGGCTGGTATTTCAATAACGGCATTGGCCCGGTGTGGGTCGGCTACTTGATGATGCTCGGCTGCGCGCTGGTGGCCGGCCTGATCGTGGGCCTGATCATCGAGCGCGGCTTGCTGCGCTTTATGTACGGCCGTGACGAAGTGCTGATGGTGATCATCACCTACGCGCTGCTGCTGATCCTCGAAGACACCATGAAAATGATCTGGGGCGTGAACCCTTATTTCGCTTATCAGCCGTATGCCGAGATGGGGCGCAGCGCCCTGGCCGGGCTGAAAGTCTCCAATTACGACCTGATGCTGGTCGGCGTTTCCGCGGTGCTGGGCCTTGGCCTGTGGCTGTGGCTGGAGCGCACGAACCAGGGCAAGGTACTGCGCGCCGTGATCCACGACCGCGAAGTGGCGATGGCCATGGGCGTGAACGTGCGCCGCATGTTCACCCTGGTGTTTGTGCTGGGCACCATGCTCGGCACGCTGGCGGGTGCCCTCACGGCCCCGGCCATTTCGGTGGTGCCGGGCATTGGGGTTGAAATCATCGTACTGGCCTTTGCCGTGGTGGTAATCGGCGGCATGGGCAGCATTGAAGGTGCTGCCGTCGGTGCGTTGCTGGTGGGTTTGAGCCGCGCAGCGGCGGTGCATTACGCACCGGAATTCGAACTCTTTGTGATTTACGGGGTAATGGCCTTGGTGCTCGCAGTGCGCCCCCAAGGGCTGTTCGGCCGTGTGCTGGCGAGGAAAATTTGATATGCGCCTGAGTAAAACCGAATTGATTCTGCTGGGCGTGGCAGTGCTGCTGGCCGCCGGCGGTGTGATTGCGCCGCAGTGGCTGGTGTTTCTGCTGACGATGGCGCTGGCCAAGGCGATGGTGGTGCAAGGTGTGGTGATGCAAATGCGCGCCGGCCTGGTGACCTTCGGCCAGGGCCTGTTCTTTTGCGTCGGCGGTTACGCCGTGGGCATGAGCGGGCACTTTTTAAACATCAGCGACCTGGTGGTGTTGCTGTTGATCGGCGTGGGCGCGGCGGTGCTGCTGGCCATGGTGCTGGGCTTGCTGATGACCCGCTACCGCGAGATTTTCTTCGCGATGCTGTCGCTGGCGTTCTCGATGATCCTCTACGGCGTGCTGGTCAAAAGCTCGGCGCTGGGCAGCACCGACGGCTTCAACGTCAAGGCCTGGACCCTGTTTGGCTGGACGCCGGCGGCCGGCCAGGCACCGTTGGCGCTGTTCATCATCATCGTCGCGTGCTCGGGGCTGCTGGCGGTGTTGCTGCACCGCTACAGCCGCAGCAGCGCCGGCATGATGTGCGAAGCCATTCGTGAAAACGAAGTGCGCGTCGAATACCTGGGCCAGTCCCCGCGTTGGGTGCTGTACATGAACTATGTGGCAGCGGCGGCCGTGTCGGCGTTGGGCGGTGGCTTTATGGCCTTGTCCGCCGGGCATATCGACCCGGAAATGGCCTACTGGATCACCTCCGGCGAGTTTGTGTTTATCGCCTTGCTCGGCGGCACTGCCCACGTGGCGGCACCGTTTATCGCGGCCATTCTGTTTGCCGTGGTGCGCACCTACGCCATCGAACTGGTGCCGCACAGCTGGCAGATGATCCTGGGGTTCACCCTGCTGGCCATCATCGTCTTTTTGCCCAAGGGCCTGTGGAGCCTGTTCACCGGGCAAGCACGGAGAGCTAAAGCATGACTTGCATTCTTGAAACCCAGGGGCTGTGCAAATCGTTCGGGGCCGTCACGGCGGCCAAGGATGTGAATGTGCGCATCCACAAAGGCGAAGTGGTGGGCGTGATCGGCTCCAACGGCGCGGGCAAGACCACGTTTATCAACATGGTCACCGGTTACCTGAAGCCCAGCAGCGGCGAGATTCTGTTCAACGGCCAGTCAATCATCGGGCACACGCCGCGTGCCATCACCCGTTCGGGCATGGCCCGTTCCTTTCAGGTGGCGCAACTGTTCCCGCAACTGAGCGTACTGGACAACCTGCTGATTGCAGTGTCGGCGGCACAAAGCCCGTTTCCGTCGTTGCTGGCCCCCATGCGCAATGCGTCACGCATCGCCCAGGCCGACGCGATTCTGGCCGAGTTCGACATCAGTCGCTGGCGCGATACGCAGGTCACGGCGGTGCCCCAAGGCGTGCGCAAGCTGATCGACATCGCGATGGCGCTGATTGGTGACCCGCAAATGCTGCTGCTCGACGAACCTACCAGCGGCGTCAGCGCCGAAGAAAAAACCGCGCTCATGGACACGGTGATGCGCGTGGTGGCACAGCACCAGGTCACGGTGCTGTTTGTGGAACACGACATGGACGTGGTGCGCCGTTACGTGTCGCGCATTCTGGCGTTCTACAGCGGTGAAGTGCTGGCCGACGGCGCACCTGAAGAGGTGCTGGCCAACGCCCGCGTTCAGGAATTTGTCACGGGCGGCCCCAACGCTCACACGAGGGCAGCGCAATGACTCTGGCCATTAGCAACCTGCACGTCTCGATCGAAGGCGTGCCGATTCTTCACGACGTGTCCCTGCAGGTGGGCACTGGGCAAATGGTCGGCTTGATCGGCCACAACGGTGCCGGTAAAACCACGCTGATCCGCACCATCATGGGCCTGCTCGATGCCGACTCCGGCACACTGACCTTTGACGGCCAGGACCTGCGCAGCCAGCCGGGCTTCACCCGTGCCGGGGCGGGCATCAGTTACCTGCCGGAAGACCGGCGGCTGATCCCGGCCCTCACGGTGCAAGAAAACATCCTGTTGCCGGTGTGGGCCAACAAACTGCCTGCCCATGAACAACGCCTGGAATGGGTTTACAGCCTGATCCCGGAAATCGCCCAGTTCCGTGACCGCAAGGCCATGCAACTGTCGGGCGGCCAGCAAAAGCTGGTGGCGCTGGCGCGTTCGTTGATGCCGGGCAACAAGCTGTTACTGCTGGATGAGCCCTTTGAGGGCGTGGCGCCGGTGTTGTCCCGGCGCTTGAGCGAGGTGATCGCCAAGCTGGGCCAGGAAGGCCTGTGCGTGCTGATTTCCGAATCCGATGACACTCATTCTGCTGACCTGGTTGATGCGGTGTTTCGCATCGAACGCGGCAGTGTGACCGCAGGGTAATGACCATCATGTCGACATTTACGTTTGAAACCACCCCCCGCGTGATCTGTGAAGTGGACGGCGCGCTGCGCTTGGGTGCGCTGTGCCGTGAATTGAACGCCGAGCGCGTATTGCTGGTCAGCGACCCGGGCCTGCACCGCGCCGGGTTGCTGGACGCCCCGTTGCAAGCCCTGCGTGACAGCGGTTTGCAGGTCACGCTGTACAGCGATGTACAGGCCGACCCGCCGGCGGCGTCGGTGCAAGAGGCGGTCGATGCGGCCCGCGCCTGTCGCGCGCAAGCCGTTATTGGCCTGGGCGGTGGCAGCTCGCTGGACACCGCCAAACTGGTGGCCTTGCTCTGCGGCCAGGAACAGCGCCTGGAAGACATCTACGGCATCAACCTGGCCAAAGGTCCGCGCTTGCCGCTGATTCAGGTACCGACCACGGCGGGCACCGGCTCGGAAGTCACGGCGGTGGCGATTGTCACCACCCCCAGCCACGAGAAAAAAGGCGTGGTCAGCCCGCTGCTGTACCCCGACATTGCGTTGCTGGATGCGCGCCTGACGGTTGGCTTACCGCCTGCGGTCAGCGCCATGACTGGCATCGACGCCATGGTGCACGCCATCGAGGCCTACACCAGCGCGCACAAAAAGAACGTGCTGTCAGATGGCCTGGCCGTACAAGCCCTAAAGCTACTGGCGGCCAACATGGATCGCGTGCTGGCCGAGCCGGGTGACCTGTCTGCGCGATCCGACATGCTGGTGGGCTCAATGCTGGCGGGTATGGCGTTCGCCAACGCTCCGGTGGCGGCGGTGCATGCGCTGGCGTACCCGTTGGGCGGGCACTTCCATGTGCCCCACGGGTTGAGCAACGCCCTGGTGTTAGTGCCGGTGCTGAACTTCAACCGCCCGGCGGCGCAAGCGCTGTACGCGCAATTGGCGGCAGCGGTGTTGCCGGGCCAACGGTTCGCCAGTGACGCCGAGGCCTGCGACGCCTTTATCGGCTTTATGACCGAGTTGGTGGCGCGCATGCCCTTTGCCCAGCGCCTGAGCGACGTGGGGGTAACGGTGGAAGACCTCGACCGGCTGACCACTGACGCGCTGAAAGTCGAGCGCCTGTTGATCAACAACCCGCGTCCCGTTACCCGCGACGACATCCACGGCATCTATGCCTCGGTGCTCTAAGTTTTCAGGAGTCAGTCATGAGTTATGAATTTAGAAGCGTGCCACGCATTGTCTGCGAAGCGGGCGCGATGCAGGGTGTTGGCCAGGCCTTTGAACAGTTGGGTGCCCGGCGCGTTCTGCTGGTGTGCGACCCCGGCATCGTCCGGCTGGGCTTTACGGCGCAAGCGCAAAGCGCCCTTGAAGCTGCCGGGTGCGCAGTGGCGGTGTTTGATCAGGTCACGCCCGACCCCTCCACCGCTGTGGTTGAAGCGGCCACCGCTCAAGCGCAGGCGTTCAAGGCCGATGGCGTACTGGGGCTGGGCGGCGGCAGCTCACTGGACGCGGCCAAACTGGTGGCGTTGCTGATCAACAGCGAACAACCGCTGGAAGCGCTGTACGGTACCGACAAAGCCCGCGGGCAACGGGTACCGCTGGTGCTGATGCCCACCACCGCCGGCACCGGTTCGGAAGTGACCTGGGTGTCGGTGATCACCGACCCGCAGCAGCGCAAACAGGCGGTGTACTCCGCGCAACTGATGCCCGACGTGGCCATCCTCGACCCGCTGCTGACCCTGGGTTTACCCGCCCACGTTACGGCGGCCACGGGGCTGGACGCCATGGTTCACGCCATTGAGGCCTACACCAGCCGCACCCGCAAAAACCCGATTGCCGATGGCCTGGCCACCGCCGCGCTGACGCTGCTGGGGAGCAACCTGCGCAAGGTGTTGGCCGACGGCCAGGACGTTGCCGCGCGCACCGCCATGCTGCAAGGCTCGCTGATGGCGGGCATGGCGTTCGTCAACGCCTCGGTGGCGGCGATTCATGGATTGGCGTACCCGCTGGGGGCGCGTTTCCACATCCCCCACGGCCACGCCAATGCGCTGGTGATGGCCCCGGTGATTCGCTTCAATCTGGTCGAGGCGCAGCGCGAATACGCTGAGCTGGCGGCCTATCTGTTGCCGGGCGAGTATTTTGCCGATGAGTCAGAAGCCGCCGAAGCGTTTGTTCGGGCCATTGAAGCGTTGGTCAATGACAGTGGCCTGGAGCGGCGCTTGTCCGCGTTGAAGGTGGATGAAGCCTCGCTGCCATTGATGGCCAGCGAAGTGGCCGTCGGCATTCGTCGTTTGATCGACAGCAACCCGCGAGACATGACTGCACAGGAGATCGAAGCGATCTACCGCAGTATCTTTTAACCCGCGAAGACACGCCTTTCGTCGCAATCATCGTGAAAACAGGTTGCGCGGTATACCTGTTAGATCCGGGATTCAGGTTTTACGATCGCTGCGCAATCGGACGTAGCCTCGTTCCTTCGGCAACTGCTACGAAGCGCGAGCCCTGTAGCAGTTGCCGAGCCTTGCGAGGCTACGTCCGGCGACGTAGTCGTCGTAAAACCAGGCCGCGCGGTGCACCTGTCAAACCCAGGCTCGATCGCAACCTGCGGCAGCGATTAGCGGGTTAACGCCACAGATTGACCTTGGCCAGGTCAATCAGCTCGCGGGCGCGGCCATCCATCACGGTTTTGAGCATAAACAGGCTGAACCCCTTGGCCTGCTCGAAGGTGGTGGTGGGCGGCATCACCAGTTCCTGACGGGCGCTGACCACGTCCACCAATACCGGGCCGTCATGGCTGAAGGCTTCGCGCAGGGCGGCTTCCAGTTCCGCCGGGTGTTCGACGCGGATGCCCTTGACCCCCATCGCCTCGGCCATCGCCGCAAAATTGGGGTTGTCCAGGTTGCAGCCCACATCCGGGAAACCGGCTGCCTTCATTTCCATTTCCACAAAGCCCAGAGTGCCGTTGTTCAGCACGATCACCTTCACCGGCAGGCCCACCTGATTGAGGGTCAGAAAGTCGCCCATCATCATCGTGAAGCCGCCGTCACCCGACATGGACACCACCTGGCGATACGGGAACGTCGCCTGCGCGCCAATGGCTTGCAGCATGGCGTTGGCCATCGAGCCGTGGTTGAACGAACCCACCAGCCGGCGCTTGCCGTTCATTTTCAGGTAACGCGCCGCCCAAGCCGTGGGCGTGCCCACATCGCAGGTGAAAATCGCATCCTCGTCCGCCAGTTCGCTGACCAGCCGGTTGAGGTACTGCGGGTGAATGATTGAACTGTCAGGCCCACTTTCTGCCAGCGCGTCGAGGTCTTCGCGGGCTTTTTTGTAGTCTTTGAGCGCAGCGTCCAGGTGGCCACTGTCGGGCTGTTGAGTGAGGCTGGGCAGCACCGCCTGCAAGGTCAGTTTGACGTCACCGAGCAACCCCAACTCCAGGCGGCAGCGGTTGCCCAAAGCCTCGGCGCGCAAGTCGATCTGTGCCACGCGGCCGTGTTCCGGGTAAAACTGGCGATACGGGAAATTGGTGCCGAGCATCAGCAGCGTGTCGCAGTTCATCATCGCTTTATAGCCCGAGGCAAAACCGATCAGCCCGGTCATGCCCACGTCATACGGGTTGTCGTACTCCACATGCTCTTTGCCACGCAAGGCATGCACGATGGGTGCTTTGAGGCGCTCGGCCAGGGCCAGGATTTCAGTGTGGGCCCCGGCACACCCCGCCCCGCACAGCAGCGTGACTTTCTTGCCGTCATTTAAAAACGCCGCCAGCGCATCGATATCGGCATCACCGGGGCGAACCAGCGGCTGCGAGGGCTTGAGCCAGTGGGGCACCTTGGCCTCGGTGGCTTGCAGCGCCACATCGCCGGGAATCACCACCACCGCCACACCGCGCTTGGCGATGGCCATGCGCATGGCGCGCTGCAGAACTTGCGGCAACTGATCGGGGTGCGACACCAACTCCACATAATGGCTGCACTCCTTAAACAGACTCTCGGGGTGCGTGGCCTGGAAATAATCGATACCGATTTCGCTGCTGGGGATATGCGCGGCCAACGCCAGCACCGGCACACCGCTGCGGTGCGCATCGAACAGGCCGTTGATCAGGTGCAAATTACCGGGCCCGCAACTGCCGGCGCACACCGAAAGCTCGCCGGTCAAATGCGCCTCGGCCCCGGCGGCAAAGGCGGCGGCCTCTTCGTTGCGCATATGAACCCACTGGATCTGCTCCTGACGGCGCAGCGAATCGGTAAACCCGTTGAGGGAATCGCCTACCACGCCAAACACGCGTTTGACGCCTGCTTGCTGCAGGGTTTCGGTGATGAAATCGGCAACCGTTCGGGTCATGGCGTGGCTCCTTGAAATAAGAAAAAGACAACAGCGGCGCAGTGACACACCGCCCCGGGCAGGATAGACGCCCACGCCCGGCTGTACAGGTGAGCAGTCGGCGGGTAAGGGCGTGCTAGTTCCGACTCGCGTCATTGCGCCCAGTTCCTTATGGGGACAGGATTGGCCTAGAACCACGTCCCCCTCGGGTCTGCCCCTGAGCAACCGTACGCGCTGACGATGTCGAAGGTTTATCCCGGTGACAGGCTGTTTGGTCAATGTTTAGCCATCGCGCACCCAAAGGTTTGAAACTGGCTATTGAAATGACACGATCAGTCGTGTGAGGCTGTGGGATCTTTGTGACTTGCGGTTGTGTGTATGGTTGTTGGGTGTGTAGGGCAGGTGGGTCGAGGGCTGTCGCCGAGCATTGCGCTTCGTGGGGTGGTCTGTCGTTTCTTTGCCTTGTATGCGCCTAGCCTGTGCAAACTCCCTTCCGAACTGGCCTTTTGGGCTTTGTATCACTGTCGCCACGCCCGCCCACCAGATACGTCTTTTTCCCGTTAAGCCTTGAGTGTTTGCGCCTGTTGCGGTGCAAGCCAATCGGCGCGCCTGTGCGCCTGCCTGATGCGAAAATGTGAGTATCCCCATGAGTGCCACGTCCACGTTTGCCCCGCTGCAAGAAGCCCAGCAATTTCTGGAATCGAACCCGGATATCGAGATGTTCGAGCTGTTTATTCTCGATAACAACGGTGTGCCTCGGGGCAAGTTGTTGCACCGTGATGAGTTGCTGGAGGTTTACAAGAGCGGGCGGCCGTTGCCGAGCACGATTCTGGGCTTGAGCATTCAGGGCGATGATGTCGAAAACACGGGTCTGGTGTGGGAAGTGGGTGATATCGATTGCCGGGCCTACCCCATTAGCGGCAGTTTGCAGCGGATGCCGTGGCGTTTGATGCCGATGGCGGCGGTGCAGGTCAGCATGCACCCGCAGCAAGGCATGCCAGCGACCGTGGCCGACCCCCGGCATGTACTGGCCAAGGTGATTGATGGCCTTAAAGCCGACGGTTACTACCCGGTGATGGCCGCCGAGCTGGAGTTTTACTTGCTGGACCAGCAGCGTGATAGCAACGGCCGGCCGCAGCCGGCACGTGATGCCGACGGCCAGCGCCCTCGGGCGACGCAGGTGTATGGGTTGCGTGAGTTGGAGCAAATCGAACCGTTCCTGGCCGACCTGTACAGCGCCTGTAAATTGCAGGGCATTCCGGCCCGCACGGCCATTTCCGAATACGCGCCGGGGCAAGTGGAAATTACCCTGGAACACCGCAGCGATGCGTTGCAGGCCATGGACGAGGCGGTGCGTTACAAGCGCCTGGTCAAGGGCGTGGCGCACAAGCACGGCATGGTGGCGTGCTTTATGGCCAAGCCGTTCGATGACCTGGCCGGCACCGGCATGCACATGCACGTGAGCCTGGCGGACAAGGACGGCCATAACCTGTTCGCCAGCGAAGCGCCGGACGGCACGCCCTTGCTGCGCCAGGCGGTCGGCGGAATGCTCAGCACTTTGCTCGATTCGCTGTTGCTGTTTTGCCCCAATGCCAACTCGTACCGCCGTTTCCAGAGCAACAGTTACGCGCCGCTGGCGGCCACCTGGGGGGTCGACAACCGTACGGTGAGCCTGCGGGTGCCCGGCGGGCCGGCGTTTTCGCGGCATATCGAACACCGGATTTGTGGGGCCGACGCCAACCCTTATCTCGCGGCGGCGGCCATTTTGGCGGGTATTCACCGCGGCATCCGTGAGCAGATGGACCCGGGCGAACCGGTTGAAGGCAATGGCTATGCGCAGGCCAGCGAGCGGCTGCCGACAGACTGGCTCACCACCCTGCGGGCGCTGGAAGGCTCAGCCTGGGCCAAAGAAGCGTTCGGGCCGGACTTTCTGAAGGTGTTCCTGGCGGTGAAG
This sequence comes from Pseudomonas sp., assembly GCF_030150285.1. GTDB lineage: Bacteria > Pseudomonadota > Gammaproteobacteria > Pseudomonadales > Pseudomonadaceae > Aquipseudomonas. Next base: position 71,992 of record NZ_JASLGE010000032.1, read on the forward strand.
CAGGCCGAGTACCGGCAGTTTATGGGCGAAGTCGGTGAGCAGGACTGGCGCTGGTACTTGCACCAGGCCTGACGAAGGGCTTGCGGCGCGGGTTGTCCGCAGTTTTTTCAATGATTGCTGACAATTTTTTCACTGATGGCCCTCTAGTCTTTGTGCTGATCTTCTTCCTACACCTAAGAGTTCGTGGGCCATGTCATCGCAGCTACCTTCCACTTTTGAGCTTGAGCTGGCCGAGCAGTATGACCGCGAGCACGCCCGAGTTTGCCAGCAGGCCCGCCCCCTGGGGCTGTTGCAGCGGCTAGCGTTGCGGCGTCAAAAAAGCCTGGTGCGCCGTGCGCTCAAAGCGGCCGGCGAGCCGGGGCTGGTGTTGGACATGGCCTGTGGTGCCGGGCTGTTTTGGCCGGTGCTGGCCGAGCATGGCAACCGCGTGATTCTGGCCGCCGATTCGTCACAAGCCATGCTGGATCATGCCCGCACGCATCACGGCGCGAGCCTGCTGAAGCGGATCAAACCCTTTAAAAGCTCGGTCTTCAACATCGACTTGCCCGCCAATGCCGTGGACAGCATCTTTTGCATGCAGCTCTTTCACCATGTGCGGGACAGTGAACATCGCTTGGCCCTGCTGCGTGAGTTTCACCGGGTTAGCCGCGACAGCCTGATTGTATCGGTGCACGTGGGGCGTTCGGCTGCTCAGCGCAATGACCCGTTGTGCATCGCGGTGAGCCGCGCCGAGCTTGAGGCGCAGTTTGCGCTGGCGGGTTTTAGCGTGTTCAAGCACTACACCGTGCTGCCCGGCAGTGCGCTGGGCAGCATTTATATTGTGCGCAAAGAGCGTTAGTTCAGCGTGTCCAGCAGGGTGTAGGCCAGCTTGATGCGGGCCTCGTTGGGGTAGTTTTTGTTGGCCAGGATAACCACGGATTTCTGTTCGCCCGGCACAAAGGCCACGTAGGCACCAAAGCCACCGGTGGAACCGGTTTTGTTGACCCATGCCGCGGGTTGGGGAGGCTTGACGGGGTTCAGGGCAATGGCCCCGTTGTTCGAGTACGCCATCTTGTTTGAGTTGCCGGTTAGCAGTGAGTCCAGGGACACGGGTGTGGGGTATTGCTCCCAGATCAGGTCCTGGGTCATTGGCCCCACCTGGAAATACCCGACGCGGGTGTCGTCCAGTGCCTGGCGAAGGGGCGCGGGGAGTGTGCCGGGTGCCATGCTCAGTTGTGTGAAGTGCAACAGGTCGCGCGCACTGGTTTTAACCCCATACGCTTCATCGGCCAATACCCCCGGGTTCAACCGCACTGGCTTGCCCTCTTTGTCGTAACCCTGCGCATACAGCGCCATTTTTTCTTCAGGCACGCGCAAGTAGCTGTTTTTCAGGCCCAGTGCCGGGAACAGGTGCTGTTCCAGTGCCTGGTTGTACGTCATGTTCAGGCTTTTGGCCGCAATCAGGCCGAGCATGCCGATACTGGGGTTGGCGTAACTGCGTTGCGTGCCGGCGGGGTAAAGCGGTGTCCAGTCGTTCAAGTATTCAATGAGCTGGCGCCGATTTTTCACGGTCTCCGGTACCTGCAGCGGGAACCCGCCTGCCGTGTGGGTGGCAAGGTGCGTGAGCACGACCTTGCCAAACGCTGAACCCTTGAGTTCGGGCAGGTAGTGGCTGACCGTCTCGGACAGCGACAATTTGCCGTTGGCCTGGGCGTAGGTGGCCAGGGTGGCGGTAAAGACTTTGCTGATCGAGCCGACTTCAAACAACGTGTCGGGTGTTACGCCGGCCTGCGTTGACCGTGACGCCACGCCGAAGTTATGGAACTGCTCCTTGCCGTTGACGCTGATTGCGATGGCCAGCCCTGCAATATCGTAGGTGTTCATGACGTCTTTGACGGCTTCATGCACCTGGGGGGGCAGGGCCGTGGTCTCGGCCCGGGCCAATGGAGCCAACACACACAGGCTTAAGAGAGAGAGCGCAAGAGTGCAGGATGTGAGGTGCGCACGCATTCGGGTGATCCTCTTTTATAGGGATAGACAACGATGGGTGTTCAGACTGCACCGCCCTGTGTGAATCAGGGGGCTCGGGCAACCTATAGCTAAAAGGTCCATTTGGATGCAGTCCCGCGACCTAAATTCTGTAGGCTTTTTCGATGACAAGATGACGAGTCGATGCCCGGTTATCCCTGGTGCCGATATATACTGCCCGCCATTCTTCAAGGGAGAGCCGTGTGGCCATCGATACTCACTGGATTTGCGACAACGATAGCCTCGGCCAACATTGCGCTGAATGGCAAAAATTGCCATTCGTCGCCCTCGACACCGAATTCATGCGGGTCGATACGTTTTACCCGATTGCCGGCCTGATCCAGATCTGCGACGCAGAGCGCGCTTACCTGATCGACCCGTTGACAATCGATAACTGGCAGCCATTGTCAGCGCTGCTGGAAAATCAGTCCGTGGTCAAAGTGCTGCATGCGTGCAGCGAAGACCTCGAAGTGCTGTTGCGCCTGACGGGAAGCCTGCCGGTGCCGTTGTTCGACACCCAACTGGCTGCGGCCTATCTGAACCTCGGGTTCTCGATGGGCTATTCGCGCCTGGTCAAGGACGTACTGGACATCGACTTGCCGAAAGGTGAAACCCGTTCGGACTGGTTGCAGCGCCCGTTGTCTGAAACACAAGTCAGCTATGCGGCCGAAGATGCCCTGCATCTGGCACAAGTTTACACCCAGTTGCAGCCGCGACTGTCGGAGCAAAAGTACGGCTGGGTGCTGGAAGACGGCGCTGAGCTGGTGGCGAACCTGCGCCGCGAAGTGGACCCGTATGAGGTGTATCGCGAGTCCAAACTGGCCTGGAAATTGTCCCGTGCCGAGCTGGCGGTGTTGCGTGAAGTGTGTGCCTGGCGTGAGCGTGAAGCCCGCGCCCGGGATGTACCGCGCAACCGCGTGGTGCGCGAGCATGCGCTGTGGCCATTGGCCAAAACCCAGCCCGATAACCTGGTGTCGCTGGCACGCATTGAAGACATGCACCCGCGCACCGTGCGCCATGACGGCGAGTTTTTGCTCAAGCTGATCAAAGGCACCGCCAGTGTGCCGCCAGAACAGTGGCCGCCTGCCGTGCCCGAGCCGCTGCCAGTCGAGGCGGCTGCGCTGATCAAGCGCCTGCGTGCCATTGGCCAGGCTGAAGCCGAGCGTCTGGACATGGCTGCGGAGCTGATGCTGCGCAAGAAAACCCTGGAGGCGCTGGTCAAAAGTGGCTACCCACAGGGCCCTTATCAATTGCCGGATTCACTGCGCGGATGGCGCCGTGAACGGATGGGTCAGGCGTTGCTCGACTGCCTGGCCACCGCTGGAGAAGCGTCTTGAAACGTATTTGTTCCATTTACCGCAGCACCAAGCGCAACGAAATGTACCTGTATGTGCTCAAGGCCGATGCCCTTGAGCGCGTGCCGGAAACCCTGATGTCGGCCTTTGGCAAGGCGATCCATGCGTTCGACCTGGTGCTGACGCCCGAGCGCAAGCTGTCTCGCGAAGACATCAGCAAGGTGCTGGAAAACCTGGAAACCCAGGGTTACCACCTGCAAATGCCCCCAGCTGAAGACGAATACATCGAGCATTTGCCCGAAGAGTTGTTGCGCCGCAACGACCCGATGTGAACGGCTCCAGGTGCCCGCAGTGGGCACCTGTCTCACACTGATATTGATTGGCGCCGGTCGAATTCGACGGGACAACCCGCGATGGCGAGCGCTGGCCGTGGTTTAAGAAGGTTAGAAACATGCGTGTTCTGATTGCCGAAAACGATTACCCGCTCTACACCCGACTCCTGCAAAAAGCCGCGCCGGGCCTGGAGATTCTCTCCAGCGGTGATTCGGCGCAGCTTTCGCAAATGGCCGCTGATTGCCCGGTGTGGCTGGGGCAGCCGGACCTGCTGGCGACCCTGCTGCGTCAGGGGCATACCCCACGCTGGGTGCAGTCGACTTGGGCGGGGATTACACCGTTACTGGCCGAAGGCGTACCGCGTGATTATCGTTTGAGCCGTGCGGTCGGTATTTTCGGTCAGGTGATGGCCGAGTACGTGTTGACCTACATGCTCGGCCACGAGCGTGAAGTCATGGCGCGTCTGGTGAGCCAGGTGGAACGCAAGTGGGACGGTCGCTTGGGCCAAAGCCTGGTGGGGCGCAAGGTGCTGATTGTGGGCGCGGGCGATATCGGCCAGACAGTGGCTCAGTTTCTGCAGCCGTTTGGCGTTGAAACCTACGCCATTGCCAGCCGTGTGCGTGAACTGGCACCGTTTAAAGAAGTGGGCGTATTGAGCGACCTGCCGCGGTTGGTCGGGCAAATGGACTATGTGGTCAACCTGTTGCCCAACACCCCGGACACCCATGACTTGTACGACGCCGAACTGTTTGCGCTATTCAATCCGACGGGCGTGTTTATCAACGCCGGGCGCGGCGTTGCGGTGGTCGATGCTGACCTGGTTGAAGCGTTGCGCCTGGGCCATTTGGCCGGTGCGGTCATTGATGTGTGCCGCCAGGAACCGTTACCGGCCAAACATCCGTTCTGGACGGCCTGGGGCTTGTTGTTAACGGGCCACAGCTCGGCACCGACATCGCCGCCGATGATGGTGCAGCTGTTTGTCGAAAACCTGAGCGCGTATCAACAAGGACAGCCGTTGCGCGGCGAAGTGGATTTTGAACGCGGCTACTGACGCGCAACAGAATCCTTGGGCAGCGACTACCCACCGGTAGTCGTTGACGCGCTTTGCGAGGCTACGTCCGGCGCCGAAGGCGTCTTGAACCCCGGTCAAACCCGGGACTCAGCGTTTACGCTTGCTTGGCAACCAGACGCAGCCTTGTTCCTTCGGCAACGAATACGAGGGAATCGTTACAGGCTGAAATCGCCTTCTGCCACGCGGGTGCTCAGGGGCTCGCGCTGGCTGGGCACTTCCTTGGCTTGCAGGTAATCCACCAGGCGGGTTTTGTCGCCAATCTTGCCGATGGCCACCATCGCTTGCACCTCATAACCCTCGGGGATTTTCAGTTCTTGGCGCGCGCGTTCGTAGTCCAGACCGCTCATGCCGTGGGTGTGCCAGCCGCTCAAGTGCGCTTGCAGCGCCAGGTAGCCCCAGGCTGCGCCAGTGTCGAAAGCGTGGGTGGGGGCCGGTTTTTCTTCGGTGGTGCCCGGTGTGGCAAACGTGGTTTTCGACACGATCACCACCAGCGCAGCGGCGTGCTTGGCCCAGCCCTGGTTGAATTCCACCAGCAGTTTCAGGTAACGGTCAAAGTCCGGTGTGCCGCGCAAGGCGAACAGGAAACGCCACGGTTGGGCGTTGTAAGCCGACGGTGCCCACCGCGCCGCTTCGAAAAAACTCAGCAGCGTCGGTTTGTCGATCGGGGTGTCGTCAAAGGCGCGGGGCGACCAGCGCTGAGTAAATTGTTCATCAATCGCGTGTTCGGCAATGCGGTGTGAGGCTGGCATTCGAGTGTCCTGAGTTGAATGTAATGGGTTAAGACCGGGCATAAAGCTACTGTTATGCCATGCGACTGACAAGTCTGACGGCCAGCCCTTGGCCCACGGGCCTTTGGGCACTAGACTGGCGGCCTTTTCCACTCCCTGATGTTGATGTTCGAACCATGGCCGCAATCGTTCAACCCTTCTGGATCCGCAAAACCCTTGACCAACTGGATCAGGAGGAATGGGAGTCGCTGTGCGACGGCTGCGGATTGTGCTGTTTGCAAAAGCTCGAAGATGAAGACGACAACAGCGTCTACTACACGCGCATTGCCTGCAAACTGCTCGATCTGAAAACCTGTCAGTGCACCGACTACCCCAACCGTCGCGACAGCGTGCCGGACTGCATCCAGCTGTCACCGGGCAAGGCCGAGTCGTTCAAGTGGCTGCCTGTAACCTGCGGCTACCGTCTGGTCAGCGAGCGTAAGGACTTGCCACTGTGGCACCCCTTGGTCTGTGGTGACCCTGAAGCCGTGCACCATGAGCGTATTTCCCAATCAGGCCGCATGCTTGCCGAAGGCAGCGTGTCGGAAGACGACTGGGAAGATCATCTGATTTTTCGCGCCGGTTAACTGCCGGAGCGGTCGCGAAGGAGTGTCTATGCCGCTGCGTTTTAAAGGGCTTGCCGGGTTGGGCCTGCTGCTGTTGATCAGCGGCGGCCCCGTGTGGGCGGCCAAAAAGGTCGATCTGGACTACCACGTTCGCCTGTTGCCCGAGAGCAATCAGGCCGAAGTGCGCCTTACGCTGGGCGACGGCGCGGTGGTGCGCAGCCTGGAGTTCGACCTGGGTGCGCCGGGCAACTACACCGACTTCAAGGCAGACGGCCCGTGGAAGCTGACACCCGACGCCCAGCACAGCCGGGGCCTGTGGCACCCGGAGGCGGGCAAGGCCAGCCTGACCTACCGCGTGCAATTGGACCATCAATACCCGAACGGCAGCTACCAAACGCGGATCACGCCCAAGTGGGCCCTGTTTCGCGGTGAGCAACTCGTCCCCCCCGCCACCCTTGATCAGCAGGACGGTATCGAATGGGCCTCACGCCTGGCCTTCGAGTTGCCAGAGGGCTGGAAAAGCGTTGAAACCGCCTGGCCGCGTATTGGCAAACAACGTTTTCGCATCGATGACGTGACACGGGTCTTCGACCGCCCGACGGGCTGGATGCTCGCGGGCACGCTGGGCAGCCGCCGCACCACCCTGGGTGAAACCGAAGTCACCGTTGCCGCGCCGCAAGGGCAGGGTATGCGGCGTATGGACGTGCTGACCTTACTGACATTCGTCTGGCCTCAGGTCCAGGCCGTGTTCCCGCGCAACCCGGCCAAGTTGTTGATCGTGGGCGCTGGCAGCCCGATGTGGAAAGGCAGCGCTGCGGCGCGCAATTCGATCTACCTCTCCAGCAGCTTGCCGATGGTCAGCGAAAATGGCAGCAGCCCATTGTTGCGCGAAGTGGTGCAACTGTTTAGCGACATCAATGCTGAGCCGGGCCATGAGTGGATCAGCGAAGGCTTGAGCGAGTACTACGCCATTGAACTGATGCGCCGGGCCGGTGGCATGAGCGACGAGCGCTACCAAACCTTGCAACACCGTCTCAATGCGGCGGGCAAAGGGGTTACGCGCCTGCGCGGCACACCGGCCAGCGTCGCGACGGTGGCGCGTTCGGTCACCCTGTTGCAGGCGCTCGACCGTGAGATACGCCTGCACACCCACAGCAAGCGTTCGCTGGACGATGTGAGCCAAGCGTTGATGCGAGCGGGTAAGGTCAACACCCAGTCGTTTATTCAACTCAGCGAAAGCGTGCTGGGCAGTGGTTCTGACGTGCTTGATACCTCATTACTGCGCTGACCGCGCTCGGCCTCCTCCCGATCAGCAGCGACTACACAACCCGTAGCAGTTGACGAGTAGAACGAGGCTACGTCCGGCGGCGAAGCCGTCGTGAAACCAGACAGCGCGGTGTTCCTGTTAGATCCGGGATTCAGGTTTTACGATCGCTGCGCAATCGGGCGTAGCCTCGCATGGCTCGGCAACTGCTACGGAACACGCCGCACGCGCTGTTGATTTTGATTTTCAAGACCCTTTCGGTCTCCCGGGAGGGCAGGTAGGTCAACATCACGACCGCTTTCTGTGTTTTTTACGACTTCTTTACGAACCAACATCCCTCTCGATCTCGATCCTTTACGCCCTCATTCCACACACTCTTCCTACACGCGGCAGTCGCCGCTTTTGGGAGTTTTGGCATGGGCGTTCTGGATGGGGTGTCGCTGCTGTTGGCAGCCGGGCTGTTCGTTTATCTGCTGGTGGCGCTGTTGCGCGCCGGTCAGCATTAGGAGCCGCCATGCACATTTATGACTATGCGCTGGTTCTGGCGTTTTTCGGGTTGGTGTTGCTGCCAGCACCGTGGCTGGGGCGGTTTTACTTCAGGGTGATGGAAGGCCAACGCACTTGGCTGACCCCGCTGCTCGGCCCTGTGGAAAGGGCCTGTTATCGCGTCGCCGGGGTCGACCCCGGCACCGAGCACACTTGGCAGCAGTACGCCCGGGCCTTGTTGGCGTTCAATCTCGCCGGCTTTGTGTTGTTGTTTGCGATTCTGCTGTTTCAGCAGTACCTGCCCCTCAACCCGCAACACTTGCCAGGGCAGGCGTGGACGCAAGCGTTCAACACGGCGGTGAGTTTTGTCACCAACACCAATTGGCAAAGTTACAGCGGCGAAGCCTCGCTCAGCTATTTCAGCCAAATGGCCGGGCTGACCGTGCAGAACTTTGTCAGCGCCGCGACGGGCCTGGCCGTGCTGGTGGCGCTGTGCCGTGGTATCAGCCGGCGTTCGGCTCATACGCTGGGTAACTTTTGGGCCGATATGACCCGCGCCACGCTCTACGGCCTGTTGCCGCTGTGCCTGGTGCTGGCGCTGGTGTTGGTGTGGCAGGGCGTGCCGCAAACCTTCGCCCAGTATGCGAACGCTTTGACGCTGCAAGGTGTGGATCAGGTGATCCCGCTCGGCCCGGCCGCCAGTCAGATTGCGATCAAACAACTGGGTACCAACGGCGGCGGCTTTTTCGGGGTGAATTCGGCGCATCCGTTCGAGAACCCAAGCGCCTGGAGCAATCTGTTCGAGGTAGCTTCGATCATCCTGATACCTGTGGCGCTGGTGTTTACCTTCGGTCATTACGTCAAGGATCTGCGCCAAAGCCGCGCCATTCTGGCCTGCATGCTGACGCTGTTTTTGATCGGTGGCGGCACTGCGCTGTACGCCGAATACCAGCCTAACCCGGCCCTGAACAGCCCGCAGGTGGAGCACACCGCACCGCTGGAAGGCAAGGAAGTGCGCTTCGGCACCACGGGCAGCGTGTTGTGGGCCACGACCACGACCGCCGCGTCCAATGGTTCGGTCAATGCGATGCATGACAGCCTCAGCCCCCTCAGCGGAATGGTGGCGCTGGTCAATATGATGGTCGGCGAAGTGATTTTCGGCGGCGTGGGGGCAGGGCTTTACGGCATGTTGCTTAACGTGTTGATCGCGGTGTTTTTGGCCGGGCTGATGATTGGCCGCACGCCGGAATACCTCGGCAAAAAGCTGCAAGCCAGGGATGTGCAACTGCTGGTGGTCACGTTGTTGGTGATGCCCGTGGGCGTGCTGGTGCTGGGTGCGATTGCTACGGCGGTACCGGGTGCCATGGCCTCGGTGAGCAACCCCGGCCCGCACGGCTTCAGCCAGGTGCTGTACGCCTTTACCTCGGCCAGCGCCAATAACGGTTCGGCGTTTGCCGGGCTCAATGCCAATACGCCGTTTTACAACCTGATGCTGGGGGTGGGCATGTTGATTGGCCGCTTCGGTTACATCTTGCCAGTGCTGGCGCTGGCGGGCGGCCTGGCGATCAAGAAAGCCGCGCCGCTCGACCCGAACAGTTTTGCGACCCACGGCCCGCTGTTTGTCGTGCTGTTAACCGTGACCATCGTGTTGGTGGGTGGCCTGACGTTCCTGCCGACATTGGCCCTGGGGCCGATAGCGGAACAACTGACTTTGGGTTTCTGAGGAGACGATGATGACTCTGCCTGCGCCTGTTTCACTTAAATCTGCGCCTGATAATCAGGTACCCGAAGCCCCGAAAACGGCCTTTGCGCACCTCTGGCGGCCCGCCCTGCTGCAAGCGTTTGTGAAGCTGGACCCGCGCCAGCTCAAACGCTCGCCGGTGATGCTGGTGGTCGAATTGACCGCCATGTTCACCACCGTGTTGTGCGTGGTGCCCGACCCGCTCGTGCCCACCGGGGTGGCGGTGCAAATCGCCGTGTGGCTGTGGTTCACCGTGTTGTTTGCCAACTTCGCCGAAGCTTTGGCCGAGGGCCGGGGCAAGGCCCGCGCTGACAGCCTCAAGGCGGGCAGTGTTGGCTTGAGTGCGCGGCGGCGCATGGCTGACGGTAGCTATGAAGTCGTGGCGGCCACCCGTTTGCGCAAGGGCGATGTGGTCCGCGTTGAAGCCGGGGAAATGATCCCCGGCGATGGCGAAGTCATCGAAGGCATCGCAGCGGTCAACGAAGCGGCAATTACCGGCGAGTCGGCCCCGGTGATACGAGAGTCGGGGGGCGATCGCTCGGCAGTCACGGGCAATACCCGGCTGGTGTCGGATTGGCTACTGGTGAGCATCAGCGCCAACCCCGGCGAGTCGACCCTGGACCGCATGATCGCGCTGGTGGAGGGGGCCAAACGGCAGAAAACCCCCAATGAAGTGGCGCTGGATATTCTGCTGATCGGCCTGACCCTGATCTTTTTGATCGTGGTCGTGACGCTGCAACCCTTTGCGGCGTTCTCGGGGGGGCGCTTGCCGCTGGTGTTTTTGGTGGCGCTGCTGGTCACGCTGATTCCCACCACCATTGGCGGCTTGCTGTCGGCCATCGGTATAGCCGGTATGGACCGCCTGGTGCGCCTGAACGTGATCGCCAAATCCGGGCGCGCAGTGGAGGCGGCGGGGGACGTGCATGTGTTGCTGCTGGACAAGACCGGCACCATCACCTTTGGCAATCGCCGTTGCAGTGCGCTGTATGCGGCTCCGGGTATCAGTGCCCAGGCGTTGGCCGAAGGCGCGCTGCTGGCGTCGCTGGCGGACGAAACGGCGGAAGGTAAATCCATCGTCGAATTTATCGCTCACCACTACCCCCTGGCGCAGCCGTCGGTGGCGGACTTCACCGCCGTACCGTTCACCGCTGAAACGCGTCTGTCGGGCATCGATTGGCACGGCCGGGTGTATCGCAAAGGCGCGGTGGATTCGGTGCTGGCGTTTGTCGGCCTGGACCGCAGTGCCGTGCCCACCAGCCTGGCGCGTGACATCGAGCAGATTGCGCAAAGCGGTGGCACGCCGTTGTTGGTGTGCGCCGAGGGCCAACTGCTGGGGGCCGTGCACCTCAAGGACGTGGTCAAGCCCGGTATACGCGAGCGGTTTGCCGAGTTGCGCAAGCTGGGCATCCGCACCGTGATGGTCACCGGTGACAACCCGCTGACTGCCGCCGCCATTGCCGCCGAAGCGGGCGTGGACGACGTGCTGGCCGAGGCCACGCCCGAGAAAAAACTGGCGCGTATTCGTCACGAACAAAACGACGGCCGACTGGTTGCCATGTGTGGCGACGGTGCCAACGATGCCCCGGCGCTGGCCCAGGCCGATGTGGGCATGGCGATGAACGATGGCACCCAGGCCGCCCGCGAGGCCGCGAATATGGTCGACCTGGACAGCGACCCGACCAAGCTGCTGGATGTGGTGCAAATCGGCAAGGAGTTGCTGGTGACACGGGGCGCGCTGACCACATTTTCGATTGCCAATGACGTGGCCAAATACTTTGCCATTCTGCCCGCGCTGTTTGCCTCGGTTTACCCGCCATTGGCGGTGCTTAACGTGATGCACCTGGCCAGCCCGCAGAGCGCCATCCTGTCGGCCATTGTCTTTAACGCATTGATTATTGTGCTGTTGATTCCGCTGGCGTTGCGCGGGGTACGGGTGCAGGCCAGCAGTGCCGCGCAATTGCTGCGCCGCAACGTACTGATTTATGGCGTGGGCGGGCTGGTGGTGCCGTTCGTGGGCATCAAACTGATCGACCTGTTGCTCACTGCGCTGCACCTGGTTTAACCCTGGAGAAATTGCCCATGATGACTTTATTACGCCCGGCCCTGAGCCTGATGCTGTTGATGACGGCCATTACCGGGGTGGTGTACCCGCTGACCGTGACGGGCATTGCGCAACTGGCTTTCCCTGAGCAGGCCAACGGCAGTTTGCTGCGTGACAGTGTTGGTGCCGTGCGCGGTTCACGTTTGATCGCGCAGGACTTCACCGGGGAGGCGTGGTTTCAGCCACGGCCGTCAGCGGGGGCGTTTGCCACCGTGCCCAGCGCTGCCAGTAACCTGGCCCCGAGTAACCCGGCGCTGGCAACGCGCATCAAGGACAGCGCAGCGACATGGGCCGTGGCCGGCCAGGGCCCGGTGCCGATGGCTTTACTGACCACCTCGGGCAGCGGCCTCGACCCGCACTTGCCACCCGAGGCAATACGCTATCAACTGGCACGTGTTGCCGCCGCGCGCCACCTGCCGGTGCAGGCCGTCGAACAGCTCGTGGCCGCACACACCGAGCAACCCTGGGTAGGACCGCCGGTGGTGAACGTGCTGCTGCTGAACCAGGCACTGGCCGAGCTCAACCGCTGACCTGTGTTTACAACGTGTAGTCCACCGCGCGTTACGCGGGGGGCTACAGGTGGGGTGCCCGCTCTGGCACCCCAAGACGTATAAGGACATCCCATGAATGATTCCGGTCGCGCCGATGCGCTGTTAGCTGATTTGCCCCGGGCAGGCCGTGGCCGGCTCAAGGTGTTTCTGGGGGCGGCACCCGGCGTGGGCAAAACCTATGCCCTGTTGCAGGCCGCTCATGCACAGGTGCGCCAGGGCATCAAGGTGATCGCTGGCGTGATCGAAACCCACGGTCGCGCCGAAACCGAGGCGCTGCTGAACGGGTTGGCGCAACAGCCCTTGCTGCGCTCTGAGTACCGCGGGGTGCCGCTCGAAGAGATGGACCTTGATGGGTTGTTGCAGGCCCGGCCGGCCTTGGTGCTGGTGGATGAACTGGCTCACAGCAACGCGCCTGGCAGCCGTCATGCCAAACGCTGGCAGGACGTGCAAGAGCTGTTGGCCGCCGGGATCGACGTGTACACCACCGTCAACGTGCAGCATCTGGAAAGCCTGAACGACCAGGTGCGGGGTATCACCGGGGTGCAGGTGCGCGAAACCGTGCCCGACTGGGTGGTGCAGGAAGCCTATGAACTGTTGCTCATCGACTTGCCGCCGCGTGAACTGCTGGAGCGCTTGCGCGACGGCAAGGTGTATGTGCCCGAGCAGGCGCGTGCGGCCATTGATGCGTTCTTTAGCCAGACCAACCTCAATGCCCTGCGCGAATTGGCGATGCAGACCGCCGCCGTGTACGTCGACGATGAACTGGACAAGGGCTACCGCCAATTGGGCCAGGCCGCGCCGGCTTTGCGCGGGCGGTTGTTGGTGGGGATCAAGGGCGACGTGCATGCCGAGCGCCTGGTGCGCCACGCCAGCCGAGTGGCGGAGCGTCGGCATCTGCCCTGGAGCCTGGTGTCGGTGGATAACGGCAGCGCACAGGATGAACAATCGCGCTTGCGCCTGCAAAGCGCTCAGCAACTGGCAGAGCGCCTGGGGGGCGAGGTGGTGCTGTTGCGCGCCGGTGAAGTCGCCAAAACCCTGATCCTGCACGCCCGTGAACGCCGCGCCAGCCTGTTGCTGGTGGGGCAATCGCGGCCCTCGTGGCGCCGACGGGTGTTTGGCGGCGGGTTGGCGGCGCGGTTATTGCGCGATGCCCATGGCCTGGAAATCAACGTGCTCGACAACGAGCCCACGCTGCACACGGGCCCCGGCCGCCGTAGCCCTTCACTGAGGGGGTTTGACTATGGCCTGGCGGTGCTGGCCACGCTGCTGGCCAGTGCCTTGGCCTGGGGCGTGTCCAGTGTGCTGGCATTGCCCAATATCTCACTGGTGTTTCTGGCCGCCGTGCTGCTGGTGGCCGTGCGCAGCAGCCTGGGGCCAGCGCTGGCCTGTGCGGCGCTGTCGTTTTTGGCCTATGACTTTTTGTTTATTCCGCCTAACTTCTCGCTGAGCATCCAGCGCGAAGAGGATGTGCTGACGCTGTTGTTCTTCCTGCTGATGGCCGCTCTGACCGGCAACCTGGCGGCCCGGCAACGGCGGCAGTTGCAGGCATTGCGCGACACTCAGCAGGAAACCACCGAGCTGCTCGACCTGTCGCGCCGGCTCACCGCCGCCACCGATCGCCAGGCGGTGATCACGGCCGCCGCCCAGCATTTGAGCGGCTGGAAAAGCGTGCATCTGTGTTTGCTCAACCGCGATGGCAACGCCGGCTGGACGGTCGAGACGGGTGGCCCGCTGACGTTCAGCGAGGCGGAGCGGGCCGCCGCCGACTGGGCCTGGGCCCATGACCAACCTGCAGGCCATGGCACGGGCACCTTGCCGATGGGCCGCTGGTGGTGGTGGCCATTGACGGTGGACAGTGCGCCGTTGGCCTTGCTTGGGGTGTGCCCCAAAGACGGCCAGCCGTTCAGTGATCAGCATCGGCGATTATTGATGGCGCTCAGCCAGCCGCTGGCCCAGGCGCTGGCCCGTGCTCAGTTGGCGCAAGACCTGGAAGCCGCACGGCTGCATGGTGAAACCGAACAGTTGCGCAGCGCGTTGCTGGCCTCGGTGTCACACGACTTGCGCACACCGCTGACCACCATGCGCGGCAGCATCGACACGTTGCTGGCGCTGGGCGAGGCGATCCCGCTGGCCGACCGGCGCGACTTGCTCGAAGGCACCCGCGACGAAGCCGAACGGCTGGACCGCTACATTCAGAACCTGCTGGACATGACCCGCCTGGGCCACGGAGCCTTGAAACTGGCCCGCGACTGGGTGTCTCCTGCCGACATCGTGGGCAGCGCGTTGAACCGTCTGCGTGCAGTGCTGGCACCGTTGCAGGTGCGCGTGGCGGTGCCCGCGCCATTGCCGCTGCTGCATGTCCACGCGGCCCTGATCGAGCAGGCGCTGGTGAACGTGCTGGAAAACGCGGCCCGCTTTTCCCCGCCCCATGGTGTGTTGCAGTTGAGTGCCGGGGCGGATGCGGGTGAGCTGTGGTTTGCCGTCAGTGATCAGGGGCCGGGCATTCCCGAAGCCGACCGCGCCCGGATTTTCGACATGTTTTACACCGCCGCACGGGGGGACCGTGGCGGCCAGGGCACGGGGCTGGGCCTGGCGATTTGCCAGGGCATGGTCGGTGCCCATGGCGGGCGCATCACCGTGGGCGCGGGCATCGACGGCCAGGGCACCTGCATCACCCTGTATTTACCGTTGGCGCAACAACCGGCCGCTGATGAAGAGGTCGATCCCGATCGCTGATATTCTTTTGCCCTTCCTTTGCCGCGATGAGAAACCATGAGCCAGCCTGCAACCGTACTGGTCATCGACGACGAGCCACAGATTCGCAAGTTTTTGCGCATCAGCCTGGTCTCCCAGGGCTACACCGTGCTGGAGGCTGCAACCGGCGAGCAAGGGCTGAGCCAGGCCGCGTTGGGGCGACCGGACGTGGTGGTGCTGGACCTGGGCCTGCCAGACATGGACGGCCAGCAAGTGCTGCGCGACTTGCGCGAGTGGTCGGGCGTGCCGGTGCTGGTGCTGTCGGTGCGCGCCAGTGAAACGCAAAAAGTCGAGGCATTGGACAACGGGGCCAACGACTACGTGACCAAGCCCTTCGGGATTCAGGAGTTTTTGGCGCGCATCCGCGCGCTGTTGCGCCAGGCCCCCGGCGCAGAGCCCCACGCGGGTGCGATTGAGCGGGGCCCCTTGAGCATCGACCTGGCCTTTCGCCGCGTACTGCTGGAGGGCGTTGAAGTGCCCTTGACCCGCAAGGAATACGCTGTACTCGCGCAACTGGCGCAGCACCCGGGGCGGGTGATTACCCAACAGCAACTGTTGACGGCCATCTGGGGCCCTAGCCACGTTGAAAACACCCATTACCTGCGCATCGTGGTCGGGCATTTGCGGCAAAAACTGGCGGATGACCCCACTCGGCCGCGTTTTATCGCCACGGAAGCCGGCGTGGGGTATCGCTTGCTGGATTAATGCGCGTCGCGCTCGTAGCGGTCCAGGGTGTCGCGGGCAATTTCGCGGCCCAGTGCGATAAGTTCCGGTGCCTTGTAAAACTCGAAAAACCGGCAGGCGCGCTTGGGCACGTTGATCAGAATATCGGGCGGGTAACCGGCGATCTTGTATTGCGCCAGAGACGTTTGCATCACCTCGAAACTCTGGTTGACCAAGTCCAGCAGCGAGGCCGCACCGACGTTGTCGATGATAAACGAGCCGGTCGCGGATTTCGGCGCACCCTCTGCGGTGGGCGCTGCTGTCGCTTGCTCGCAGGTGCCCCGTGGCGGCTGTAGCCAGGGGTCGACTGTTTCGCTGGGGGCCGGCTTGAGCATTTCGCGCTCCAGATCGAGCAGGTCCTGGGCGTGTTTGTTGCGAAACGGCAGGTGCGAGCCGAGGGATGTCATGAGGTTGTCAAAGCGGCTTTTGAAGGCGGGTGTGCGGGGAATGACCGGCAATTGGTAGCCGTTCTGCTGGGTGGAGTTGAGGTTGACGGCGATGATCAGGTCACAGTGGCTGGACACCACCGGCACGATCGGTAACGGGTTAAGCAGGCCGCCGTCCACCAGCATGCGGTTGCCTTGCATCACCGGGGTGAAGAGGCTGGGGATCGCCGCCGAGGCGCGCATGGCTTGATGCAGGCAGCCTTCCTGAAACCAGATCTCCTGTTGGTGAGTGAGGTCGGTGGCGACGGCGGTGTAGGGAATGCGCAGGTCTTCGATATTGATCTCGCCGACGATATTGCGGATTTGGCCGAAGACTTTCTCGCCGCGAATGGCCCCCAGGCGAAAACTGACATCCACCAGCCGTAACACATCGAGATAATCCAGGCTTTGAATCCAGTCGCGGTACAGATCAAGCTTGCCGGCGGCGTAGATGCCGCCGACCACCGCGCCCATTGAACAGCCCGCGATGCAGGCGATGTCGTAACCGCGGCTTTCGAGTTCTTCAATGACCCCGATATGCGCATAACCCCTGGCACCGCCAGAACCCAACACCAATGCGATCCGCTTTTTCATGAGTCGATCCTTCGCCAGTCAGACGTTCACAATGCCCTTTTGTGCGCTACAGCGACAGCCCGTTGCATTTTCCCCCTTTAGGCTAGAGTGATGGGGGTTACCGGGCACTTTTTGACAGGTTGCCCGTCTTAGCCTGCACTGAATACCAATCGTGAGGAAATCAGCATGAAAGCATGGATGTGTTTGCCCTTGATGGTCATTGCTTTGGCCGGGTGTGCGGGTAAAGCCGCTTATCGCGACAGTTGCGCCACGCAACTGGATGCGGCCTGGCATGAGCTGGACTTGGCCAAGGCCGAAGGGTTTGCCGGCACGATCAGTTATTCCAAGGCGTTTTCCTTGCTGACGGCCGCCAAAACCCAGCAACAGTTCGAAGCGTTCGAAGGCTGTACAAGCAAGGCCGAAAAAGCGCGTTTCTATATTCGTGAGTCCCGTGCGGGGCGTTAAGTCAATGTGGGTTGGGGAGGGTAAGGATGTCTGAGTGGGCTGACCGGATTGCGGCAGTGGTGGTACGCCTGGAGGTCAAATTGTTGGCCTGCCAGGCGCGTTTGCAAGCTGATACCGACCCTGAAGCGCTGCACGATTTGCGTACCACCGTACGTCGACTGCGCAGCGTTTTAAGGCCCTTGCGTGGTTTGCCGGGGGTTTTGCAACTGGAGATGGCGGCCGCCGGGGTTGGCCGCTTCACCACGCCGCTGCGCGACCGTGAAGTGCTGGGAGCCTGGTTGCAGGCGCACGGCTATGCACCGTTGGCGGCCAAGTACCTGCAGTCGCGTACCGCCACGTATGCCACCGTGGCCGAGAGCGCCGAACTGGCGCAGTTGTTGATGATTGTGGATGTTTTTCCGCGTTTTCTGCGGGCGGCCGAGCGTGAAGGTTTGCTGCGCGGCTTGCGTCAACGCATCGAGAAGGTCCTGGAAAAACAATGGCGCACCCTGGAAAAGGCCCTGAATGATCCGGGCCACGACCGGCACCGCGTGCGGCTGTTGATCAAGCGCGTGCGCTACGCCGCCCAGGCCTACCCCGACCTGGATCACCTGCCGCCGTTGGTGATCGAGCGGCTCAAGGCCGCGCAACAGGCCTTGGGCGAATGGCATGACGCTTGGCAGTGGTTGTTGCAGGCCGAGCAGCAGCCAGACTTGCAACCGTGTGTTGCAAAGTGGCGGGCAGCGTTGGAGGCGGGCGAGAAAAACGCCGACCGTGCACTGGTGAAGCTCAGCGCCGCCTGTTTTCACGCCTAGAATGGCCGATATAGACGCTGTGCACAGGTTGGCGGGTGGGTAGTATGACCGGCTCTCAATGGACGTCGAGGTGGTTATGCAGTTCTCTGAATTGATCCAGGCGGTTCGCCGCAATGCATCCAGCGTCATCATTCCCGCCGATTGGGGGCAGGGGCGGGCCAGTTTTGGCGGCCTGGTGGTGGCTTTGCAGTATGAAGCCATGCGGGCGCAGGTCGCTGTAGAGCGCGCCCTGCGTTCATTGTCGGTGAGTTTTGTAGGCCCGGTGGAACCTGAAGTTCCCGTCAGCTTTGAGGTCGAGGTGCTGCGCGAAGGCAAGGCGGTCACCCAAGTGTTGGGCCGCGTGGTGCAAAACGGCGCGGTAGTGACGTTGGTACAAGGCAGTTTTGGTGCGGCCCGCGAATCGGCCGCGCGCATTGATGGCCAGCCGGCACCGTCCATGAAACCGGAAGGCGACTGCCCGCTGTTGCCCTACATCAAAGGCATAACCCCGGAATTTATGCGCCACCTATCGATGGGATGGGCGGTGGGGGCTTTGCCGTTTACTGGCCAGGGTGGCCGTGAGATGGGCGGGTGGGTGCGCCTGGCGGGCGATGTGCCGGATGAGCCCGTGACCGAAACCCATCTGCTGGCGCTGGTGGACGCTTGGCCACCGGCGTTGTTGCCGCTGTTGAGCAGGCCTGCCGCCGGCAGCACATTGACCTGGACCCTTGAGTTTGTGCAGCCATTGCCCGCCGTCAGCACCTTGCAAGCATGCCAATACTTGGCCGTGATCGACCATGCCCGTGACGGTTACGGCCATGTCGCGGCCAACCTGTGGGCCCCGTCTGGCGAGCTGATAGCAATCAGCCGCCAGACGGTCACCGTTTTCGGCTGAATCAAAAGGCCTTGCTGGACGCGTCCTTGGTTTCGCTCGTGCGGGCTTGACGTTGCAAGGCCAGTGCACCAAACAGGGCGATCAGGCCAATCACCGCGCTGCTGGCGTTGGCGCTGAAAATGCCGGAGGCCAACAGCAAAAAGGCCACGACCATGATACCGGCGCCCATCAGATGAGCCGCCTGACTCGCTGCACGCGGATGGCGCTGTGGGTTGGAGCGCCATTGCCAGGCGGGTAAGTGAGGATGACGTTTGCCCATGATTGTTCTCCTTGTTCGAGGGTTCAGCCTTGGCTGAACCGGATGAACAAAGAATAGGGGCGCAAAGCGGCGACTGCGAATCGACAATGGCTATTGGCCTTATAGCTTTAACTGACCAATGGCCCGGTTCAGTTCACCCGCCAGTGTGGCCAACTGGCTGCTGGTGGTGGCCGAGTCGACGGTCTGCTGCACGGTGTTTTCCGTAACGTCGCGAATACTCACGACCGCTCGGGTCATTTCTTCCGCCACCTGGCTTTGCTGCTCGGCGGCGACGGCGATTTGCGTATTGCTCTCACGCATACGGGCCACGGCATCGGTGATGTCGGCCAGCGCCGCGCCGGCTTCCTGAGCCTGTTGCACGCAGTCATCGGCCTTGAACGAACTTTCCTGCATAAAGTCCACCGCGTCGCGGGTACCCGATTGCAACGCCTGGACCATTAACGTGATCTCGTCGGTGGAGGTTTGTACGCGTTTGGCCAAGTGCCGCACTTCATCGGCCACCACGGCAAACCCGCGCCCCATCTCACCGGCCCGTGCGGCCTCAATGGCGGCGTTCAAGGCCAGCAGGTTGGTTTGCTCGGCAATGCTGTGAATCACGCTGACCACGCCGTTGATCTTCTGGCTGTCCTGGGCGAGTTTCTGGATCATTTCGGCGGTGCTTTGCACCCCCGTGGACAGGCTGGCGATGGACTGCTGCACGCGGCTGACTACCTGTTGCCCGCTGCCCGCCAGAGTGTCGGCGGTTTGCGAGAGGTCGCGGGTGGCCCCCGCGTGCTGAGCGATATGGTGCACGGTGGCGGACATTTCGTTGATCGCGGTGGCGGCCTGATCGGTTTCGCTTTGCTGGCCGAGCATGCCGTGGCGCACCTCGTCCATGCTGCTGGCCAGGCGGGCGGCTCCTGCATCCAGTTGCGCGGCGGTGTCGGCCACGGTGCTGACCACCCGCTGGTAACCGGCCTGCATGGCGTTAAAGGCGCTGGCCATTTGCCCCACTTCATCGGCGCAGGCCAGGGGCACACGGGCGGACAGGTCGCCGGTGCTCTCCACATGCAGCATCACGTCTTTCAAGGTGTTGAGCTGGCTGAGCAGAAAGCGGATCAGCAATTGCGACGCCGCCAGCATGGCCAGCATCAGGATCAGCACGGCCGCCGCGTAGTGAGGCAAGCGGTCGACAAACACGTGGGCCAGGCTGGGCGCATAGGCCAGCACGGCGGCTTTTTGCCCGTCTGCCCGGGTCAGCACGTCGCCACCCAGCAGCAGGTCTGAGCCGAACGTAGACGGGGGGTTGAAGGCGGCCCAGCCGTTGGCGTGACGCAACTGCGCCAGTTGCAGCTCACTGAGGCCGGGCACTGGCGTGCTATCGAGCAACACCACGTGCTCGTTTTGCGGCAAGGGCTGGTTCGCGGGCCAGGCCTTGAGCAGGTGCGCCTGGGCCTGGGCACTGCTCTGGGCGGCCTGGCTGCGCGATTGCTGTTCCAGTTGCACGGCGTACAGCACCAGCAGCAAGGTGGTCACAAAGGCAACCGCGTTGACGGCCCAGAATTTGTATTTGAGCGAGATGTTGCTAAGCCAGGTACCCATGGAAGGTCTTCTCTGATTTGGCGGAAACACTATTGGCAAGGTGCCATTATTGTGCCGCTATTCAGTACAGGCTTGTTGATATGAGTCAAGGTCACAGTGGAGCCACCGGCAGTCGTCGCTACAGGAGGGCTGGCAGGCCGAAAAAGCGGCGGGCGCACGCAGTGGTGTGGGCGGCCAGGTCGGCTTCGCTTTCGCCGCGATGGCGCGCGACTTCGCGCAGCACTTCGGGCAAGTAGGCCGGCTCGTTGCGTCCGCTTTTGGGTTTGGGCCGCAAGGTGCGTGGCAGCAGGTACGGCGCATCGCTTTCCAGCATCAGCCGGCCACGGGGGATCTCGCGCACCAGCGGGTGCAAGTGCGTGCCGCGACGTTCATCGCAAATCCAGCCGGTGATGCCGATGTGCAGGTCCAGGTCGAGGTAGCTGAACAGGGCGTCTTTTTCGCCGGTAAAACAGTGCACCACTGCAGCGGGCAAGTGGTCGCGGTAGTCCTGCAGGATTTCCAGTAGCCGTGGGTTGGCATCGCGTTCATGCAGGAACACCGGCAACTGCAAGTCAACCGCCAGTGCCAAGTGGTACTCCAGCACCTTTTCCTGTTGCGCGCGGGGCGAGAAGTCGCGGTTGAAGTCCAGCCCGCATTCGCCCACGGCGCGGACGTTGGGGGCCTGGAGCAAGGCTTGCAAGCGCTGGGCGCTGTCGCTGTTCCAGTCGCTGGCCGAGTGGGGGTGAATACCGGCCGTGGCAAACAGCCGTTGGCCGCTTTCGTCCAGTGCGCGGCACAGGTTCAAAGCCTGTTCGCTGCCGTCGACGCTGGTGCCGGTGAGCACCAGTTGTGCCACGCCAGCCGTATACGCACGTTCCAGCACCGCTTCGTGCTTGCCGTCGAAGGCGGAGTTGGTCAGGTTGACGCCGATATCGATGAGTTGCATGGTGCTACCTCAGGCCACAGGCCGCGAAGCATATCAGAGCTGTAGATTTATAAGAAAAATCAAGAACTACAGACAGTTATGGTTGTCTTTGAATGCCGCAACAACGTAATGCCCCGTACGCCACAGGGCGCATTTATCGTTTTGCGTGCTGTTTTCAGCGCCGAAAACCCCGAAAAGGGGCGACCGATTGTCGGGTAATCTGACAGGGTGCTGGGCTGTATTCTTTCCGGAGAACGGATGACAAGACCCACGCTTTTGCTTGCGCTGTGCCTGCTGCTGTTGCCCTTACCGGCACTGGCGCGCCTGGCTGGCCCGCTACAGGTCGGGCAGCCGAGTCAGGTTCGCGATCTGGCTCAAATTCGCAGCAGCCAGGTGCTGCGGGTGCTGGTCAACCAAAGCCGCAACAGTTCCGGCGAAGTGCAGGGCCAGGCCATCGGCGTGGAATACCACCGGCTGCGGGCTTTTGAACACTACCTCAACCAGCGCGCCCGCGATGGTCATGAAATCACTCTCAAGATTATCCCGACCCCCAAGGACCAATTGCTGGGCGCGTTAATGCGCGGGGAGGGCGACCTGGTTGCCCCCGGCGAATTGATCGATGCGCCGCCCAGCCATGCCATCAGCCCCAGCAACCCGATTATCGATGACGTGCCCTTACTGCTGGTGGGGGTGAAAGGTGAGCATCGTTATACCCGTTTCGAACAACTGTCAGGCCGCACGCTGGCCCTTACCACGGGCAGCGCCGCGGGGGCGGCGGTCAATGCGATCAATCAAAAACTGGCGCTGCGCAAATTACCGCCGGTGAAGATCGAATGGGTGGACCCCAGCCTGGCCGTAGAGGATGTGCTGGAAATGGTGCAAGCCGGCATTTTTCACCTGACCATCGTTGAGCAGCCGATTGCTGAGCGCTGGGCCACGCTGATGCCCAAACTGCGTTTCGACCGCAAGGTGCTGGTCAGCGAACCGACAGCGATGCGCTGGTATGTACGGCGCGATGCCTCCATGTTACGTGCCAGCATTGATCAGTTTCTGACCCGTTATACGGCCCCCGACGATCAGGATGTGGCGTTTGAACGGGTGTATCGGCGGCTCTACCGGGTGCATTACCCCTTGGCCCATGCAGACCGCCAGAAGCTGGAAAAGCTGCGCCCGGTATTGCAAAAACACGCGAGCCAGCAAGGTATGGACTGGTTGAACCTGGCCGCGCTGGCGTTCAAGGAATCGGCCCTTAACCCGGCCGCCAAAGGCTCGGGCGGGGCCACGGGCCTGCTGCAAATCACCTCGGCCGCCGCTCAGCGCGTGGGGGTCAATAACATTCAAAATGTCGACAGCAATGTACAGGCCGGGGCCAAGTACCTGGCCATGATCCGCCGCACGTTCTTTTCCAGCCCCAAACTCAACGAGCGAGAGCGCATGGCGTTTGTGCTGGCGGCCTACAACATGGGGCCGGAACGCGTGCAGAGCATGCGGGCTGAAGCCAGGCGACGGGGTTTGAACCCCAACAAATGGTTCTTTCAAGTTGAGCGTATCGCGATGGAACAAGTGGGAATGGGGGCCGTCAGCTATGTTAATAGCGTGAACAAGTACTACTTGGCCTTTGACCGCGAGCGGGACTCGCTGGAGCCCTTGAAGCCTGAACGGGTTGCCCGAAAATAATCGAATAACTTGATTGTTTTGTCAGGGTTTTTCGGCTTTTAGTAATGGTTTATTCGATTAGTATGCTGTCCATTCCCATCTGACTGAAAGGGCTTCGCCATGAGCAAATTGATCCACACCGTTTTGAACACTCGCGCGGGTTATGGGCTGACGGTTTTGCGTATTTTTGTCGGCATTATTTTTGCGGCCCACGGTTCGCAAAAACTGTTTGGCTGGTTCGGCGGCAATGGTCTTGCGGCCACTGCACAATGGATGGAAAGCATCGGCCTGGCCCCCGGCACGTTGATGGCCCTGATGGCCGGCGGCACCGAGTTCTTCGGTGGCTTGGCGTTGATCATCGGTTTGCTGGCCCGCCCGGCGGCGCTGGGGTTGTCGTTTACCCTGCTGGTGGCGATTTTCTCGGTGCATATCCACAACGGCCTGTTCATGGCCAATAACGGTTATGAGTTTGCCCTGGCGCTGCTGGGTGGCACGCTCGCGGTGTTGATTGAAGGGGCGGGCAAAATCTCCCTTGATCGGGCCATTGCTGACTGAGGCTAGCGTGTGTGCAGAGGGGGCCGCGCAATCGGCTCTTTCGATTAAACGGCAGGTCAAAAGATCGCGAGCAAGCTCGCGCCTGCGCAGCGGTGTTGTGTGTGGCCTGAGCGGCCCGTGTAAACGTGATTGTTGACAGTTGTAACCCGGTTTCTCTAGGATGTTTCTTGCGCCGATTTAAACAGCTACTTGCGGGGCGCCGAGGCTTGATACAGGTCTCCAAATACCGCTAAAGCGCTGGTTCGGTGTTGCCTCTCACCTGCCACGCAGAAACTTGAGGCGGAGAACCGATTCATGAGTCAGCCACATCCCCTTGTACGTCTGGTGCCGGTCACGGCTCCTGTCAGCTTGCGCAACCCCAAAATTCTGTTAGGCGGCAATCATCAGCCAACGCTGTTGCGTTATCTGGATGGGTGGCCACGCCGAAAAGGCCGCGCTTCGGCCTTTTTGATTCAGTTTGCGCAAGCCGGTGACAATCTCGAGCGTTTTGCCAGTAATCACTTCGACCTGGCGGTTATTCAGTCGCCGGGTGCCGAGTTGGCCGAGCAGGTCATTCGCAACCTGGTCCGTGTGTCGCGCCAGGGGTTGATTGCCCTGCGCTAAGGCGCTCGCAACAGCAGCAGTGGGCGGCTGACCCCGCCGGCCCACTGCTAAATATCGCCGCTGAGCGTGCTGCGGGCCGGGCTAGTGCAGAATTTGCCCGAGAAACAGCTTGGTCCTCTCGTTTTGAGGGTGGTCGAAGAACACGTCGGGCTTGGCCTGTTCAACGATTTCGCCCTTGTCCATGAAGATCACCCGATCTGCGACGGTTCGTGCGAAGTTCATTTCGTGGGTGACGCACAACATGGTCATGCCGTCCTGGGCCAGGCCCACCATGGTGTCCAGTACCTCTTTGACCATCTCTGGGTCCAGGGCAGATGTCGGCTCGTCGAACAGCATGATTTTCGGTTTCATGCACAACGCCCGCGCAATCGCCACCCGCTGTTGCTGGCCCCCGGACAATTGGCCGGGGTACTTGTGCGCCTGTTCCGGGATCCGTACGCGCTCCAGGTAATGCATGGCAATTTCTTCAGCCTGGCGCTTGGGCGTTTTGCGCACCCACATGGGGGCAAGCGTGCAGTTTTGTAGAATCGTCAGGTGCGGGAACAGGTTGAAGTGCTGAAAGACCATACCGACTTCGCTGCGAATGGCCTCGATCTGTTTCAGGTCTTGGGTGAGCTCGATACCGTCGACAATAATGCGGCCTGCCTGGTGCTCTTCCAGGCGGTTGATGCAGCGGATGGTCGTGGATTTGCCGGAACCCGAAGGGCCGCACAACACGATGCGCTCGCCCTTTTTGACGGTGAGGTTAATGTCTTTGAGTACATGAAACTGGCCGTACCATTTGTTCACGGCCTGCAGCTGGATGATGGTTTCGCCGGTGGTTTCTTTCAGGGCTTGAGACATGATTGATTCCTAATTTTTATGGCCGGTATCGAGCGTGCGTTCCAGGTGAACGGAGTAGCGCGACATACCAAAACAAAAGATCCAGAACACCAGAGCAGCAAACACATAGCCTTCGGTGGCCATGCCCAGCCACTTGGGGTCAGAAGCCGCTTGTTTGACGCTGTTGAGCAGGTCGAACAGGCCGATGACGATGACCAGGCTGGTGTCTTTGAACAGCGCGATAAAGGTGTTCACGATGCCCGGAATCACCAGTTTCAAGGCTTGCGGCAGCACCACCAGGCCCATGCTTCGCCAGTAGCCCAGGCCCATGGCCGCTGCCGCTTCGTATTGCCCTTTGGGTATGGCCTGCAGGCCGCCACGCACCACCTCAGCCACATACGCCGACTGGAACAGAATTACGCCAATCAGCGCGCGCAGCAGCTTGTCGAAACTCATGCCCTCGGGCAGGAACAGCGGCAACATCACCGACGACATAAACAGCACCGTGATCAACGGCACGCCGCGCCAGAATTCGATGAAGGTGACGCATACCACCTTGATCGCCGGCATGTGCGAGCGCCGCCCCAGTGCCAGGATGATGCCCAGCGGCAAGGCCCCGGCGATGCCCACCGTGGCGATGACCAGGGTCAGCATCAGGCCGCCCCATTGGCTGGTTGCCACTTGGCTAAGGCCCAGCACGCCGCCGTGCAGCAAGCCGTAAGCGATGACCGGGTACACCACCAGGAAGCTCAGCCCGTACACCGTTTTGTGCGAGAAGCGCGAAATAAACAGAGGCGCTGCGCCGATGATCGCCAGCAACACCGTGGTATCGACGCGCCAGCGTTGTTCGAACGGGTAATAGCCGTACATGAACTGGCCAAAGCGTTGTTGGATAAACACCCAGCACGCGCCTTCTTTTGTGCAGTCGGCGCGGGTGGTGCCGACCCAGTTGGCATCGACAATCGACCAGCTCAGCAAGGGCGGCAACACCAGCCACACCAGGTACAGCGCGAACAGGGTCAGTAGCGTGTTCAGCCAGTTGGAGAACAGATTCGCCCGCATCCAGGCCAAGGGGCCGACGCTGGTCGTGGGCGGCGGCAGGTCAGGTTTAAAGGTGTGTGCGCTCATGGCCAACCCTTATCGCTCAATTAGCGCAATGCGCTTGTTGTAGAGGTTCATCAGCATCGAGATGGAAATGCTGATAGCGAGGTAGACGCTCATCGTGATCGCAATCACTTCAATGGCCTGGCCTGTCTGGTTCAGCACCGTACCGGCAAACAGCGAAACCATTTCGGGGTAACCGATACCGGCGGCCAGCGACGAGTTTTTGACCAGGTTGAGGTACTGGTTGGTGAGTGGCGGGATGATCACCCGCAGGGCTTGCGGAATAATCACCTTTGACAGCATCGGCCCGGGGCGCAGCCCCAGTGAACGCGCAGCTTCGGTTTGGCCGTGGCTGACCGACTTGATGCCCGAGCGCACGATTTCCGCAATAAAGGCGGCGGTGTAGACCGTGAGCGCCAGGGTCAGCGCCAGCAGCTCCGGGATCAGCACCCAGCCGCCGACGAAATTGAAGCCCTTGAGCTCCGGGACTTGCCAGTGAACCGGGCTGCCCCACAGCAGAACGCTGAGGGTCGGCAGCACGAGCACCAGCGCCAGGCTTGCCCATACCTTGTGAAACGGCTGGCCGGTGGCTTCAAACCGCCGGGTGGCCCAGCGGCACATCAGTGCCGAGGCGACGATTGCGAGGGCCAGGCTGGCCCAAAAAGGCCAGGCACCGTCTGCGGGTAGGGCCGCCGGCATGTTCAGCCCGCGGCTGCTGACGAAAAACACCTCCATAAACCCGTGGGCATTGCGCGGGCCGGGCATTGAGAGGAACACGGCGAAGTACCAGAACAGAATTTGCAGCAGAGGCGGGATATTGCGAAAGACCTCGACATACACCGTGGCCAGTTTGCTGATCAACCAGTTGGGCGAGAGCCGGGCGATGCCGATCACGAAGCCTAGAACCGTGGCCAGCACCACACCGATGGCCGACACCAGCAACGTATTGAGCAAGCCAATGAGGAAGACCCGCGCATAGGAGTCGGACTCGGTGTAGTCAATCAGGTGTTGTGCAATACCGAAGCCGGCCGTGTTCTGCAGAAAATCGAAGCCGGTGGTGATGCCGCGGTGCATCAGGTTGGTGTAGGTGTTGTGGTAGAGCATCCAGCCGAACGCGACGACCGCTATCACGGTCAGCAACTGGAAAATCAAGGCCCGTGTGGCGGGGTTGGCCAAAGAGAAACGAGGCCTGGTAACGATTTGAGTGTGCATGCAGCGCCCCCTGAAAGACAGGCGAAGGGACAGTGCCCGGCAGCTCACTGCCGGGCGAGCGAAGGTCAGCGTACCGGTGGGCCGTATTGAAGCCCGCCCTGGGTCCACAGGGCGTTCAGGCCGCGTTTGATCTTCAAATCGCTGCCAGCCCCGAGGTTGCGGTCAAAGGATTCGCCGTAGTTGCCCACTTGCGCCACGATTTTCGCCGCCCAGTCATTGGGCAGGTTCAGGTCTTTGCCGAGGGTGCCCTCGGTGCCGAGCAACCGCGCAATGTCCGGGTTTTTGGACGATTTGATCATCTCGCCGACGTTCTTGGAGGTAATGCCCAGCTCTTCGGCATTGAGCATGGCGGCCAGCGACCAGCGCACCACGGTGAACCATTCGTCATCGCCTCTGCGCACGGCCGGGGTCAGGGGCTCTTTGGAAATCACCTCGGGCAGCACGATAAAGTCATCGGGTGCCGAGAGTTTCAGGCGTTGCCCGTAAAGCTGCGACTGATCGGTCGTGAGCACATCGCACCGCCCGGATTCCAGCGCCTTGAAGCTTTCGTCCGAGGTATCAAAGGTGATGGGGGTGAACTTCATGCCGTTGCTGCGGAAGTAGTCCGCCAGGTTCAGTTCAGTCACGGTGCCGGCCTGGATGCAGAACGTGGCGCCGTCCAGTTCCTTGGCGCTGTTCACGCCCAGTTTTTTGTTCACCAGGAACCCCTGCCCGTCGTAGTAGGCCACGCTGGTAAACAGGATGCCCATGCCGCCGTCGCGCGAAGATGTCCAGGTGGTGCTGCGCGACAGCATGTCGACTTCACCGGACTGAAGCGCGGTCAGCCGCTCTTTGGCGGTCAATTGGGTGTATTTGACCTTGTTGGAGTCGCCCAAGACCGCCGCGGCGACAGCGCGGCAGACATCCACGTCGAACCCATGAAAGTTGCCTTTGGCGTCTGCAAACGAGAAGCCGGGCAGGCCGTCGCTGATACCGCATTGCACGAAGCCTTTCTTTTTCACGTTATCCAGGGTTGCGCCCGCATGGGCGTTCAGGGCAAACACCGTGCCCAGGGTCAGGCACGCTACCGTTGAGGCCAGTTTCAACCGCTTGTTTTCTCGTTTCATTGCAGTGCTCTCATGTTTGTGGGGGGTAAGTGCTAAATCCGCGCTCAGCCAGGCCAAGGCCTGGCGTGCAGGCGTAGTGTTCAACATCAAAACGGGGAGGGCAGAAACAAGAGCCAGGCCTCAGGGAGCCCGGCAAAGGCTGAATGTTTTTTTATGAGTGGGCATGGTTGTCTTCTTATTGTTATGTCGGCTTGAGTGCCGCGTTCAGGGTGAGTGAAGCGTTAAGCTTCGATCAGGTGGCAGGCAATGACTGCTCCACCAATTGAGCCCAGACCGCCACCGCTGGCTCAATCACCTGGTCGTTAAAGTCGTAATACGGGTTGTGCAGGGCCGCCGAGGGTTCATCACCATCCACGCCCATCCACAGGTAGGCCCCGGGGCAGGATTGGAGCATAAAAGAGAAATCTTCCGAGGCCATTGAGGGGTTGCACCCCCACTGCACCCGGGATTCTCCGACCGCCGCCACCGCCGCCCGGCGAACAATGGCGGCGGCTTCAGCGTGGTTTTGCGTGACGGGGTAGCCAACGTGATACGTCAACTTGCCCTTGATGCCAAAAGCCCCCGGCAGGTGTTTCACGAACTGGGCGATCAGCGCCTGAACCGTGTCGCGAACCGGGGATTGTAAACAGCGCACGGTGCCTTTGAGCACGGCGGTTTCCGGGATCACATTGATCGCTTCCCCCGCGTTGACCTGCGTCACGCTGATGACCGCGCTGTCGAGCGGTGAAAGGCGCCGTGACGGGATGGTCTGCAACGCCAGAATCAGTTCGGCCGCCGCAATGATGGGGTCAGCCCCTTTGTCTGGCATCGCGGCGTGACAGCCTTTGCCGGTCAGGGTGATTTCAAAGGTGTCGAGGGACGCCATCATGGGGCCGGGGTTGATCACGACGTGCCCGGCCGGGGCACCGGGCCAGTTGTGCAGCCCATAGATGGCGTCCATGGGGAATTGCACGAACAAGCCGTCCTCAATCATCTTCCTGGCCCCCGCCAGGCCCTCTTCGGCGGGTTGAAAGACAAAATGCACCGTGCCGCTGAAGCGCCGGGTTTCACTCAAGTGGCGGGCGGTGGCCAGCAATATCGCCGTGTGCCCGTCATGGCCACACGCATGCATGCAGCCTTGGTGGGTGGACATGTGCGCAGACTGACCCAGCTCCTGGATGGGCAGGGCGTCCATATCGGCGCGAATGCCGATGGTGGGGCCCTGGCCGTTTTTCAGTGTGCCGATCACACCGGTGCCGCCCAGCCCGCGCGTCACTTCGATGCCAAAGCTCTCCAGCAGATGCGCCACCCGCTCGCCCGTTTTCAGTTCGTGGTAACCGAGCTCAGGTGCCGCGTGAAAGCTGCGGCGCCAGAGGATGGCATCGTCTATCAGTGCTTTAGAGATCGACATGGGGTTTACTCCAGGCTGGCGCCGTAACCAAAGCTGGCGGCGGGTTTGGCCGCAGTTTCGACCCAGACACTTTTCACTTCGCTGTACTCGCGCAGGGCATCGAGCCCGGAAGAACGGCCGTAACCACTCTCGCCGTAGCCGCCGAAGGGCGAACTCACGTGAATCGTCTTGTAGCCATTGACCCAGAAAGTGCCAGCGCGCACCTGCCGGGCGACGCGGTGTGCCCGGCCGACATCGCGGGTCCATACCCCGCCGGCCAGGCCGAAGCGGCTGTCGTTGGCAATACGGATGGCATCCGCTTCGTCTGTAAAGGGAATGGCCACCACCACCGGCCCGAAGATTTCCTCTTGCGCGCAGTACAGGTCGTTGGTGCCTGTCAGTACCGTGGGGTTGATGTAGTAGCCAGGGGTGTTCGGAACAGGGTCTGCAGCGGGATCGATCAGTTTTGCGCCGTCTTTCAGTGCGCCTTCAACCATGGTTTTGACATGGTTGTACTGTTTGGCGTTGTTGATCGGGCCAATCTGCGTTTCAGGATCGCTGGGGTCGCCGACCTTGAAGTGGCGGGCGGCCTGCGCCAGGGCCTGGGTGAACTTTTCAAAGATCGAAGCCTGCACCAGCAAGCGCGACCCGGAGACGCAACTTTGCCCGGCTCCGGAGAAAATCGCGGCCTGAGCACCGCGCAAGGCGATGTCCAGATCAGCGTCTTCGAAGACGATGTTGGCCGATTTTCCGCCCAGTTCCAGCACCGCCGGAATGCAGCGTTGTGCGGCGGCGACGGCAATGTGGCGCCCTGTCGCGGGGGACCCGACAAAGATCACTTTGCGGATATCGGCCTTGGCGATGAAGCCTTGGCCGATGGTGTGGCCGTAGCCTGCAATGATATTGACCAGCCCTTTGGGCACCCCCGCCCGCTCGATCAGCACACCGACCACCAGTGACGACAACACGGTCAGTTCCGAAGGTTTGAGGATGACCGCATTGCCAGCGGTCAGGGCGGGTGCAATTTGCCAGCCGCAGGTGAACACCGGCGCGTTCCAGGGCGTGATTTGCAGTACGGTGCCCAACGGTTCGTAAGTGACATAGTTCAAGTGGGAAGTCGGCACCGGAATGACTTCCCCGTGCAGCTTGTCGGCCCAGCCGGCGTAGTACTCGAACATTTCGGCCACTTTGGCCACTTCCACAATGGCATCGCGGATCGGCTTGTTGGCCGTCAGCGATTCAATCTGGGCCAGGCGATCGGCGTTTTCCCGAATCAGCGCGCCCACCCGGTAAAGGGCGCGGCCCCGCGCTTGGGCGGTGAGGGCCCACCATTGGGCCTGGGCGGCCTTGGCCACGCTGTCGGTGTGCGCAATCAGCGCGTCGTCGGCATCGGGATAGCTCAGCAACAGGCTGTCATCGTGCGCGTTGCGCACGTCCACCGGCGCGCCGTGACCGTCGATAAACTCGCCCCCGACGTAGCTGGCGATGACCGTGCGATCCCCCCAAAACGGGTGCATCAGTTCCAGGATTTTTTGCGCGCTCATTGGTTGTCTCCACGGCCATACAGCTGGGCATCGGTGCGCTGCACAATTGCGCAGAAGTCTTCGTTGTCGGGCAGCGATTCGCTGCTGGCTTGCCACAGTTGGGCGACGACACGGGACAAGGGCAGTTCCAGGTTCAGGCTTGCGGCCAGGTCGCTGGCCAGGCCCACGTCCTTGCGCATCAAGCCCATGGTGAAACCCGAGTCATAGGCGTTGTTCAGCACCCAGGTCGGGAACATGACTTGCGTGGCACCACTGCGACCTGAGCCGGCATTCAACCCTTGCAGCAGCTTCTCGGGTTCGACACCTGCCTTGGCGGCCATCGCGACGGCTTCAGCGGTGCTGATCAAGTGACAGGCGGCCAACATGTTGTTGGCGATTTTGGCGACGTTGCCCGCACCGCATTGGCCCACATGCACACGGGTGCCGCTCATGCCCTCCAGCACCGGCAGGGCGCGGGCCAGGTCCGCGTCCTCGGCGCCGATGACCATCGACATGGTGCCGGTCGCGGCCCCTTTCGGCCCGCCGGAGACCGGTGCATCGATAAAGGCCACATCAATAGTGGCCAGCGCCGCCGCGACCTTTCGGCTGGCTTCGGGGGTGGACGTGGTGGTGTCGACCACGATCAAGCCTTCGCGGCCCACCTCGATGACGCCACCCTTGCCCAGGCAGACCTCTTCGACATGGTGCGCTTTGGGCAGCGACAGAATCAGGATGTCCGATTGGCGGATCAACTGGCTGCGGTCACTGACCGGTGTAACGCCTTTCTCTTTGGCGTGGGCGAGCGCCGCCTCGCTCAGGTCAAAGCCGCTCACATCGAAGCCTTTACCCGCAAGTGTGGCGGCCATGCCGCCGCCCATATTGCCCAAGCCAATGACGCCTACTTTCATGGTCATTTAGAAAAATCCCGGTTAAGTGTTCTGAACGAATTCGAGGATCACGTTGCCTGCCGACTGCGGTTCGACGAACACCCGTCCCGGGATTTCACAGTGGGGCATGTCGTTTTGCTCCAGGATCGAGCGCAATGCGGTGAGGCTGGTGGTATGCAGGCGGATGGCAATGGCGTGGGGCCGCTTCTGGGCCACGCGCGGCAACTCGACGCCCGGAAATTCCTGGGCTGCGGTGGCGGCGTCGATGGCACGCAAAACGCCACACCCGGTATCGGCTTCCAGTGCCGTGCCGTTGTACTTCACGGCATCGCCGTAGAGGGCGCGCCAGCGCGGCTCAAGTGCTTTCGTGTCGGCCAGGTAGGTGATGGCGAGAATGCCGTCTGCCCCATTGGGGTGGTGCTGCCAGCCCTTCACCCAAATCAGTTCGGGGCGATGTTGATGGCAGATAAAGTTGGACGCATCGGCCAGCTCGGGGTCGATAAACAGCGCCAGCGACACAACCGCTTCATCGTGGCGACCATCGGGCAGCGTCATGCGGCGGCGAAAATCGATGCGACCCTGGCTTTCAAGGCCGGCTTGCACCATGCGGGCATGGTCGGCGTCCGCATCTTTGCTGTGCAGGGCCACCAGTGAAACGCCTTCCTCGCCCCGATCAAGGAATTGGCCCAGTTGGCGGCCGAAGCAAAAACCGTTTACCGAGTTGGTACCGAACTTGGACGGGTCATCGACGCCAATCAGCTCGATAAAGTTGCTGGGGAACATCATCAGGGAGGTCACGCTGCCCCAAGGGTGATAGCTGATGGGTGAAGGTGTGAACCCCATCCGGCGGTAAAGCTCCAGCGCCTCGGCGTGATTGCGCACGGTGACCAGAGGGTGATCGATACCCTGCGGGGATTGAGCAACGGCTGTCATGGGGTCTCTCCGGGTTAGCCAGTGGTTTTTGTTGAGAGGGTGGCGAGTGAGGCGGGCGCGTTACCGATCACCTTGGCCGGTGTACCTGCAACAACCGTTCCGGCGGCCACGGGTTTGAGTACGACGGCGTTGGCGGCCACGATGGCATTGGCCCCCACTTCGATATTGCCGAGCACGGTTGCGCCCGCGCAAATCAGCGCCCCGCGGCGGATTTTGGGGTGCCGGTCGCCGACCTCGCTGAGCGTGCTGCCCAGCGTGACGCCGTGCCACAGGCTGACCCCGTCTTCGACGACAGCGGTCTGGCCAATCACCAGGCCGATGCCGTGATCGACAAACAGGGCGGTGCCCAGGCGGGCGGCCGGGTGAATATCGATGCTCCAGGTATTGGCGGCCCAGTTTTGCACCAGCACTGCGCTTTGCACGTCACCTTCGGTCCACAGCGCATGGGCAATGCGATACGCCTGCACCGCCTGAATGCCGCGAAATGTCAAAAACGCCGTGAGGTGGTCTGGGCAGGCCGGGTTCACCTCTTCCAGGTGGTTGATATCGGCTGCTGCGGCTTCAGCGATGCAAGGGTGGGCGTTGATGATTGATTGAAACCAGCTTTCCAGCGCCACGTTGCTGGCCTGCGTTTGCATCTGACGGGCAAGGTTGGCGGCGAGGGCATCGCCGAATGTCGAAAAGGCCAGCAGGTGGCTTGTCGCGTAGTCGCGTAGTACCGGATTGCGCTCGGTCAATTGGTGGGCTTGATCACGAAGGCGCTGCCAAAGGGGGCTCATATCCATCTCCTGTTGCGGATGGGCCGAGTATGGACATGGGCCAGAGGCTCCAGCAATAATCTGGAATTCACAACTCTGTTGCTTTTACGGCAACACAGGAGATCTATGAGCCTGGTACACGATCGTCGAATTTTTTATTTTTTTGAGGCGGTCAGGCTGGGCAGCGTGCGTGCGGCGGCGGATTACCTCAACGTCGCCCCCTCTGCCGTCAGCCGGCAGATCGCCCAGTTGGAACTGGAACTGGGCGCGTCTCTGCTTGAGCGGCATCGCCGAGGGGTGAAACCGACTGAGGCCGGGGAGCGAGTGCTGGGGTATTACCGCCAGCGCCAGACGCATCAGGAACTGTTGCTCGATTCACTGCAGGCGCTGAGGGGGCTGCAAAGCGGGTCGGTGGTACTGGCCGTAGGGGAAGGGTTCCTGGACGGGCTGGCGGGTGCACTCAGCCATTTTTCCACGTTGTACCCCGGCATGGACATCCAGGTGAATGTGTGCGGCAGCAACGAAGTCATACGCCAGGTCGTGGAAGACGAAGCCCATATCGGCCTGGTGTTTAACCCGGCCGCCGACCCCAAGATCCGCTCTCACGCCTCGCAACCTCAGCCGGTGTGCGTGATTGTTAACCCTGACCATGTATTGGCGCAGAGCCACAGCCCGATTCCGCTGGCGGGCCTGGACACTTATCGCCTGGCATTGCCGGAAGTGTCATTCGGGATACGGCAAATACTGACCCTCGCCGAGCATCAGTTGGGGGTGATGCTCAACCCCACACTGACCTGCAACAACATCGCCATGCTCAAGCGCTACTCGATGCAAGGCGGGGTTACGCTGTTGCCGACGTTTGTGGTGGATGAAGACGTGCAAGCCGGGCGTTTGTGCACCCTGACGTTGCACAATGAAGTGTTTGCCAGCCCGCGTGTACACCTGATCAGCCGTTTGGGCCGGCAAATGAGCGTGGGGTCGAGCCGTTTGCTGGCGCTGCTGCTCCAGGAAATGTCGGCTTTCAAACCTCGTTGATCGACGAAGGCGCGCGTCGTTTCCTTGTCAGCGAACG
This sequence comes from Pseudomonas sp., assembly GCF_030150285.1. Classification (GTDB taxonomy): domain Bacteria; phylum Pseudomonadota; class Gammaproteobacteria; order Pseudomonadales; family Pseudomonadaceae; genus Aquipseudomonas. The sequence goes on from NZ_JASLGE010000032.1 coordinate 107,127, forward strand.
TATTTTGTGGGATAGCCTGACCGGCGAATGAATCGGCGACGGAGCAACACGTGAGCACCAACATTATCACTGCAGAGGGGCACCACGCCCTGAAGAAGGAGCTGGACTACCTCTGGCGGGAGAAGCGGCCCGACACCACCCGCAAAGTCACCTGGGCCGCGTCGTTGGGGGATCGAAGCGAGAATGCCGATTACCAGTACAACAAAAAGTTGCTGCGCGAAATTGACCGGCGTGTGCGCTACCTGCGCAAACGGCTTGAAGACGTGCGGGTGGTGACGTATTCCCCGGAGCAGGAAGGCAAAGTCTATTTCGGTGCCTGGGTCGAAATTGAAAACGAAGCCGGCGAAACCAAGAGGCTCAGGGTAGTGGGCTACGACGAGATCTATGGGCGCAATGATTACATCTCGATTGACTCACCCATGGCGCGCGCGTTGTTGAAAAAAGAGAAAGACGACGAGGTGGTGGTGATCACGCCGACGGGAGAGGCTGTGTGGTACATCAATGCGGTGTTTTATCAGCCGCCCGCGGACCCGCCCAAGTAATACGGGCCCTGGCGCGCCCGGCCGGTGGGGTGCCAGGGGGATGGGTGCGGGCGGTCGCATCCTGCATCTGTAGGATAGCGATCCCTTTCGCCAGCGCCGATACTCACCCCCAGGCCCTGAGTCACTCATCGACTGCACGGCCTGAAAAAACCGGTGACGAAAACAATAAGAAAGTCCCACAGAGGAACGCCCATGAGCCGTGATGAACACGTCAGCCTGTTGCAGGCTTTCAGCGCTCTGACCCTGGACCTTCAACGCCTGGCGCAGCATGAGGTGATTGAACACTTCCATCGCCGCGCCCTGACCCGGATCAGTCAACTGATTGCATTCGACAGCGCCTGGTGGGGGCGTGCGGCGATGATTGACGGGGTGCCGGAAGAGCACAGCCCTCACTTCTACAACCTGCCAGCCAGTTACCTGGCGGACTGGCAGTCGATCCGCCATTTGGACGTGACCGTGCAACGGGTGCACCAGACCCCAGGCCAGGCCGTAATTGTCGACATGCGTGACCCCGCCAGTGGCGCAGGGTTGAACTGGCTGGGCGAGCGCTATGGTATTGGCCAGTGGATGTGTGTGGTGATACTCGACCCGAAAACCAACCTGAGCGATCACCTTGCCCTCTACCGCCGGCCTGACGCCGCACGGTTCAGCGATCAGGACTGCCAGTTGCTCAGCCACTTGATGCTGCATCTGGTGGCTGCCGTGTCGGCGAATCAGATCCGAACCTTGGTCGCCATGCGCGAAACGCTGACGGGTACTGGCAACCTGGCCTTGGCGGTCTGTGACACGCGTGGGGTGCTGCAATGTGCCGAAGGCGGGTTTATCGAGTTGTTACTCAAAGAGTGGCCGCAGTGGAGCGGCCCCGTCCTGCCTATCGCGCTGGATGAATCCGGCCATGCGGGTAAACAGGTCCATATCGACGCTGTGCCGGTGGGTAACCAGTACCTGTTGGCCGCCCGGGCCCACCGCGCGCTGCCCGGCCTCAGCCCGAGGGAAAACGCCGTCGCTCAAGGGTTTGGCGAAGGCAAGACCTACAAGGAAATCGCGCGCGACCTGGGCCTGTCGCCCAATACGGTGCGGCATCACATTCGTGGCATTTACAGCAAGCTCGGGGTCAAGGACAAGGCCCGCATTGCACACCTGTTACACGCCCCGCCCGACTGACGGTTTTTCTTCTTTCACCGAGTGCCCGGTGCTGTCGTTCTGACGGTCACGGGAGCCTGTTGCCCCTGTTTTATGTTGCATGCCGGTGGTGAGGCCGTACGCAGAGCCCTTCACGAACGCCGCCCCAGTGCCCCGATCTGTTGTTGTCCTGCTGAACTGGAGAGTCTGATGAAACGAAATACTGGGTTTTTCTCTGATGAATTGAGCTTTTGGCACACCCAAAGTGCTCATGTCTTGTGCGTTCCCACAGGTGGCTGGGTGCAGCCGTCTTCAAGCACCGGGCATGCCGAATCGCCCGAAACCAAGCGACGCCTCAAAAGCCTGCTGGAAGTTTCGGGCTTGAGTCGCCACCTGCTTCAATACAGCGCCACCCCGGCTAGCCAAGAGGATTTGCTACGGGTGCACACCGCCGAATACCTGCAGCGCTTTAAGGCCATGAGTGACGCCGGTGGCGGCTACCTTGGACCTGAGGCACCGATTGGGCCGGGCAGTTATGAGATCGCGTGTCTTTCCGCCGGGCTGGCCATGGCTGCCGTGGACGCGGTACTGAGTGGCGAAACAGACAACGCCTATGCGCTGTCACGGCCACCGGGGCATCACAGCCTGGCAGATGGAGCCATGGGGGTATGCTTTCTGGCCAATATCGCCATCGCCATTGAAGCTGCCAAAGTACGCCATGGCCTGGGCAAAGTAGCCGTGGTTGATTGGGACGTGCACCACGGCAATGGCACCCAGTCGATTTTTGAAAGCCGCGGGGATGTGCTGACAATTTCCGTGCACCAGGATGGCTGCTTTCCGCACGGTTACAGCGGCGAAGAGGATCGCGGTTACGGTGAGGGTTTGGGGGCGAACATTAACATTCCGTTGCCACCGGGCAGCGGTCACGAGGCTTACCTGCATGCGATGGAGCGTATCGTACTGCCGGCGCTGGAACGCTTTGAGCCCGATTTGATCATCGTCGCGTGCGGCTACGACGCGAGTGCCGTCGACCCGATGGCGCGCATGCTGTTGCACAGTGAATCGTTCCGCCTGATGACCCGCGCTCTGCGCCAGGCCGCCGAACGGCTGTGTCAGGGCCGCTTGGTGCTGGTGCATGAAGGCGGTTACAGCGAAGTCTATGTACCGTTTTGCGGGCTGGCGACGATTGAAGAACTGGTGGGTGTTCGCACAGAGGTGGATGACCCGATGCTGGAAGCGATCCAGTTACAGCAACCCAAGGAGGCGTTTCTGGGGTTTCAGCGCCAATTGATCGAGCGCATGGCGCAGGATTATCTGGCCTGACCCTTCGATGTCGTGAGCCGTATAGCCGGGGTCTGAACACGTTGCGGACACCTGGCTATCGAGTCGTTTTGTTCAACAGCGGCCTGCTCTGGCGGGCCGGGCCGCTTTGGTGCCCAGCGTTAAATGCGGCTGTTACCCGTGCACGGTGCCGTGCCTGGGAACGATCGTAACGTTAATCACAATGCCACTTAAACATTACGCCCGAGTCGGTGGGTGAGGCTTAAACCGTGTTCCATTTCGGCCGGTTGATTGCATTATTTAAATGCCGATATCCCATTATTCCTTATTCACTATCCGAAAAATTCGTTCGTGATAGTTGGCCTTCAACGGCATAACCCTTGCTTGAAATAGAGTATCGCGCCGGGTAGAGCGTGAACCCCATAGCCGTAGGTGCTCTCAATGCAATCCCATAGCCATGCCGCTAATAATATTCGTGTAGAAAGGTGCGACTTCTCGGGAGCGCAGGCCTGGATGGAGCACGTGTGCGGGCCGCATTCTCTGCGAGCCACCCATCCGCAGAATATTCAGTTTCGGCATAGCGCCAAGGTGTTTAACAGTTTTTCAACGACGCTCGGTTTTATTGAGTATGGGACCGACGTAACGGTTGATATAAAAGACTCGGCGTTTCTGACGAGTTATTGTCTCAGTTTGCCGTTTTCAGGGGGCCAAGCCCTGTCCAAGAATGGCAGCCTATTTGTCTCTGATGCCGATCACGGGCTTGTGGTTTCGCCCCATGAAACCCAGGAATTGTGGATGGCGGGGGACTGTAGAAAGTTATCTGTCATCATTCCCCGACTGTCCATGCGCCAAACCCTGGAGGACATGTTGCACCGCACGGCGGATATACCGTTAAAGTTTGAGCCGACGGTGGATGCGCTTAACGGAGCGACGGCTTCATGGTGGCGGTTGGTGAGGCAATTTGCCGAAGAGTTGGAGCGCGGCAGTGGTGTGTTTGAACATTCGCTGTTTTCACGGGACATTGAAACAGCCCTGATCAAGGGGCTGATACTCTCTCAGCCCAACAACTACAGCGCCTTGATCAGCGAACACTTGCAGGGGCAGTTGCCGCACTACTTGATTAAAGCCCGACAGTTTATTCATGAACGCGCGCGCGAAGACATCGGCCTGGAAGATATTGAAAAAGCGTCGGGCGTGTCACGCTTCAAAGTGTTTGATGGTTTCAAGCGGCACTTCGGCATGCCCCCAATGGCTTATCTGAAAAAATACCGATTAACAGCGGTGCGCCGGGAAATATTAGAGGGCGGTGCGGTAAGAAGCCTGTCAACGCTGGCGATGGGGTGGGGGTTCAAGCACTTGGGGCGCTTTGCGATTGAATACCGCAAACTCTTTAATGAACCTCCCAGTGCAACGTTGCAGCGTGGCGAACTTCGGCACAAGAGGCCACTTTAAGATGAACCGAGTGATTGATCGTCTTAACGATATGCCGGGTATGGATTTGTCCGGTATTTTACAGTGCCCGGTGTTTACCAGCAGCTCGGCATGCGAATCGCGGAATCGGCTTACCCAAGAGCTGGTTGAACACGAAATTGAGTGGGGGCAGGGTCGAGTCAATACCGCGCTGTATCGAGCGCAAGTAGGGCGGTGCGAAGTGATGGCGCTGCGTTACGGTGCGCAGGTTGAAATCCGGCCACAGCCTTTTGAACACTTTGTCCTGATTCAAATGCCGATACGGGGCAGGGCAGAACTCAGGTCTGCAAGCGCAACGTACGCTGTGAGGCCGGGTGAAGCGGCCATATTTTCGCCGGGCGAGCAGGCGTCGTTATTGTGGAGCGAAGACTGCGAGCAATTGATGGTCAAGGTTCCGCTAAGCCTCGTCAGTTGGGGTTTTTCCCAGTTTCAGCCGGTGAGCGCGGGCCGTCATGAGTTGCCCGAAGTGCAAACCCTGCAGCAGCATACTGCTTCGCGGTTGCTCAGGTTGGTGGCGGAGTTGCTGGACTGTATGAGAACAAACGAGACCGCGAGCTCAAGATGGACGCGGCAAGTGGAAGAAAGCCTGACGTTGTTCATACTCGATAATTATTTTAATGCGCAGGCACCAGGCAGTGCTGCGTTGGCCCCCCCTTCAAACAGTGCCAGCAAACGCGTCGAAACGTTTTTCAAATCCCGTATCGGGCAAGAAACGACACTCTTGGACCTTGCCACAACAATGGGTGTCAGCGTGCGCAGTTTGCATTCCATTTGCCAGCGCGAATATGGTCAGAGCCCTATGGAACTGCTGCGTAGCTTTCGGCTGGAGGCGGTCAGGGAGCGGTTATTGGCGTCAGACCCATCCAGTGTCACGCAAGTGGCTTTGGAGTATGGGTTCAGCCATGTGGGCCGTTTTGCGCAGTATTACCGGGAGCGTTTTGGCGAGTTGCCGCACACTACCGCCAGAGGGTAAAGGTGCCAGGCCTTTCAGGGTTCTGCCGCTCAGCAGGAGCACAATCAAAAAAGCCGCCTTATTCAGGCGGCAAAAGGAGCGGCCTACAGGGTATTCATTAAAGGGGGAAGAAGCGCTCACCCAACTGCAGAGTCACCCATTTAAGTTCGGTCATATCGTGCAGGGAATAACGGCCATTCTCTTTGCCGTGGCCACTGTCTTTAAAACCGCCGAACGGGGCGTTTGGGTCGTCGTCGAACGAGTTGTCATTGATATGCACTGAACCCGCGTGCACATTGAGCGCAAAATCGAATGCTTTTTGCAGGTCATTGGTGACGATGCCGGAAGACAAGCCATAAGACGTGTCGTTAGCCAGTTCGACCGCATGTTCATAGTTATTGGCCTTGAGAATGGACACCAGCGGCCCGAAGGTTTCATCGCCATAAACGTCCATGTCCGGGGTTACATGGGTCAGCACAGAGGGCGCAAACACATTGCCTTCATGGGTTCCACCGGCGAGGAGTACAGCGCCCTTGGCGAGCGCGTCATCAATATGCTGGCGAACAAACTCACATTGAGCGTGACTGATCAGCGGCCCTACGATAGTGTCCGGATGAGAAGGGTCGCCGGCCTTTATCGTGCGTACTTTGTCGACAAAGCGTTTGCAGAACTCATCGTAGATGTCCGCTTCCACGATGATGCGCGAGTTGGCCATACACACCTGGCCCTGATTGAAATAAATGCCGAATGCCGCAGCCCGGACGGCGTAGTCCAGGTCGGCGTCTTTTAAAATGACGATGGGGCTCTTGCCACCCAACTCCAGAACGATTTTTTTCTGAAACTTCCCGGCCAGCGCTGACAAGTAGTTGCCAACTTTGGCCGAGCCGGTAAACGTCACCATCTTGACGCGTTTATCCGAGAAGAATGTATCGCCCAATGCTTCGTTGGTGGTGGGCAATACGCTAAGCACACCGGGCGGCAATCCGGCCTGTTCCAAAATCTCGGCAAAGAGCAAACCAATTAACGGTGTTTGCGGCGCGGGCTTCAATATAAACGCATTGCCGGCAGCAAGGGCGGGTGCCAGTTTTTTCCCGTTGAGCAGAAAAGGCGCGTTGAACGGGCCAACCCCTGCAATCACTCCCAGGGGTTGTCTGATCGACATTGAGATCCGCCCGGGGGCATCAGCCGGCATGGTTTCCCCACGGACATCGCGGGCTTGGCCAGCGGCGATGCGGAAGGTGCTGATCATGTAATCGCACTCAAACATCGCTTTGCCAAGGACGTTGCCACCTTCCTCGATCAGGACTTTTACAATGTCGGCTCTGCGCAACTCGATAATATCGGCCGCTTTGCAAAGAATGGCTTCGCGCTCTTTTGCAAGTGTTTTGCCCCAGGTTTTTTGTGCTTCTACTGCGCTGGCAATTGCACGGTCAATATCCTCTGCAGTGGCCAGGTTTACGCGCGCAATAACAGTTTTATTATAGGGGTTGATGACATCCTGTTGAGGCTGATCGGCTCGTTGCCACGGCTTGCCCTCAATGTAAGGATAAAAGTGAGGTATAGAGGTATTCATTATAGTTGTCATTCTAATCACCTGGTTAAATGCACATCGAGTGTGGTGGTATTAAACAGTCTCGTTGGGCTTGCCATTGTCCATCCATGTTTGGAGTTTGAACGGTGCGGGTGCAGTAAAACTAAAGCGACAAACAGTCCCTGTTTATTCCCGGTCAACGGGTCCGTGAAGCAATGTCTAACGTCATACTTGACCCGCGCGTGGCAACGGGCATTGCGCACAGTCGCCTGAAGAGGTGACAGTGGGTATAAGCCGCCTGCTATTGGCGCAAGCCTTCAATCTTCAGCTGTGTTCGTGTGCTGGTACTGTTGAAACCATGTGCGGGGTGATTCGCCCTGGTCCGGCCCCAGAATTGAAAAGCCGCCATCGACCGGTACGTCTACGCCGGTCATCCAGGACGCATCGTCCGAGCATAGAAAGCTGATCACTTGTGCAACTTCCTGGCCGCGACCGATTCGCCCCAACGGGTGCAGCGGCGCGCCGACTTTATCCGCCACATCGATATCATCAGCGCACATCTGTGCAACGGCGGGGGACCATGTCCAGGCGGGTGACACGCAAAGCACGCGAACACCGGCAGGAGCCAGGGCAACAGCAAAACTCTTGGTTATCTGGATCAATGCCGCCTTGGACGCCGGGTAAAGGGCCCTGCCGACCGCTCCAAACTTGCCTCCGGTGCTGCCCATATTGATCACGACAGCGCCGCGGGATAAGTGAGGCAGCACTTTTTGAGTGAACATGGCGGCGGACACTAAATTAACGTCCAACGTCTGGTGCCATTGTTCGCGCGTTGAGTGAATGCCGTGGTCCACGTATATGCAGGCGTTATTCACCAGAATATCAATGCGCCCGAAACGAGCGATGGCAAATTCAATGCAATGCTCAATATCGTCATCGAGCTCAACATTGCATGCGCAAAAGGCGCTGGACGGGCCCAGTGTGTCTTCCAGCGCACAACCGGCATCGCGGTTGCGGCCGACAAGCACAACATTGGCTCCCACACTTAACAGGTGCCTGGCAATGTCTACTCCCAGGCCCTGGGTGCTGCCGGTAACAATCGCCACCTTACCGTTCAGGTTCATGTAAAGGCCCTCATCACGTCAGACACACGGGTGATGTCTGCGATTAACGTCATGTTATTGAGCGAGGCTTCATGGGTGAGCGTACTTGCCGAGGCACAAGCGTCGGCCACTACGCTGACTTCATAGCCGCAATCAACGGCATGTCTGACAGTACTTTCAACCACGGAATGAGTGGCAACACCGGCCACGATCAATACAGGGTTGTTGATCGAGGCAATCAGTTCTTCCAGGCGGGTACCGTAGAACGCATTAATCCGGTTGTGCGTAATCACCTGTTCCAGGGCAGAGTCCTGCGGCTTTAGTGCGTCTAAAAACTCCGCGCCCCATGACCCCTCCAGCACGGCACCCACCTTTGCCACGTTCTTGAAAATGGGGGCGTTCTGTATCAAGTCACCGTAGTCGGCGCTGTACGCCACCCGCACGTGGAAGATGGGCCAACCCTGGTCACGGGCCCCGCTTAACAGGAGTGACGCGGCGCTGACCAGGTGTTGTCTTGCTGCAGGATCATCACCCAAGCCGACTTTAATTTTGCCGTGCTCATGCAGAACATCATTTTGATAGTGCAGGGCGATCACAACCGGCGTCTTCATCACACAAAAACCTCAAGGTTTTCGAATACATCATCGCAGTTGACCAGTTGCACTTTCTTTAACTGTATTTTCCAGCCACCGTTTTCTTGCGCGGCCAGCTTGTAGGTGTAACGGCCCGCCAGTTGGCGCTGTTTAAGGCGCCACTCGGTGACTTGGAATACAGCGCTGACGACGACATTGCCATGGTCATCCGTGCCTTCGACGGCAATGTTGCCCACCAGGTGCGCCGTTTGGGTTTGCGGTTGTTGCGACCAGTTACGGGCGTTCTCGACGCGACGAATGCGTACCGCGCGAAGCATGCGGTCTTCCCAGAAAAGGGAAATATGATCGAACGGATTGTCCTGGTAGTGTTTCTGAGGTGCCCAGTACATGCCGGTGTCGGTAAACAGCTTGTCCCATTGCCAAAACTTGCGTTGATCCAGAAGTTTTGCTTCTTCGAAGATAAACGCCTCAATACTGCGCAAGGTTTCTACAGGCGTGGTGACGGCATTGAGTGCAGTGGTGTTAATGTCGAACGTTGCATCAGGCAGCATGGGTGCTCTCCTTGGCAATAAGGGTGGTCGTCATATACCGCTTCCACGCGGCAAACTGGTTGCGCATGGGCAGTTCGCTCGTGCCATTGGTAGAAATGGCACCGTCTTCCAGGGTGATATCCTGGCCGGCATAGCGGTGCATGCTGATCCACTCTCCGCCACGGGTCATGTTGCCTTCCTGGCAGCGGGCATAGACTTCAACGTCATCTGGCATGACGTTGGAAGAAGGCGAGTTAATAACGTTGGCGTAAGTCAGCGCACGATCAAACACTGAGCTGGGCGCGCCTTTACAGCGGAAGGTTTGAATCTCGACCATGGTGCGGTCCACAGCCAGTGGGCGGATCACGCGAAACTGCATAAAGACCGTGTGGGGAGAACCGCTGCCGTAAATCACCGTGTTGTGGCGGTTCATGCCCAGAATTTCACGGCTGCGTTCTTCGCCATACGCTTTGCTCAAACACTCAAAGTGTTCGCGCGACACAATATCTCGGTCTGCGGCAGCCGGGTCAAAGATGGCTTCCATATAACCGTGGCCGTTGTTGTAGGCGCGCAGTTCCAGTTTTTCCCAGAAGTCATACGGCTCGCCGTTGCCATCCATGATCAACAACTCAAACGGCATTTCGCCAATGGCTTCGGCTTCGCCCCGGGCAGCGTCTACGGAAGATTCATGGGTAATACGAGCGTGCATGGTGTCATGCAGGTTTTCATAGAACACTTTCCAGTTCGAACGCTGTTGCACACGGAAAATGCCACCGGCGACTTCAACTTCGCCAACCGGGGAACGGTCGCACAGGTTGTCGATAGAGGTGATCACGCCCCCGAGAAAGGATTTCAGGTCTTCGCCGTAGGCCGCCTGGCTCGCAAAAACAAAACCGCGGTAACTGTCGACACGGGCGACACTGACCATGGAAAAGTCGGCATGTTTCGGGTCGTAGCAGGTACCTTCGAAACCGCTCTTTAAAGGGGCCGACAGATGTTGCCCATCCAGTTTGAACGTCCATGCGTGGTACGGGCAGCGGAAGAACTTACCGACGTTGCCATCGCCATCGGCCACCAGTTTGGCCCCTTTGTGGGGGCAGCGGTTGTAGAGCACGTTCACCGTACCATCGGCTGCGCGAACCATGACGACATCCTGTTCGCCAAGGCGCGTGGTGTGGTAATCCCCCGCGTGTTTCACCTGGCTTTCATGGCCTACATAGATCCATGCATGGCCGTAAATCCGTTCCATTTCCAATTTGAAGAGAACCGGATCGGTATAGACGCTCTTATGGACGCTGTCTTCTCGAATTAAAGCGGCGATGTGTTCATTCGTTGGAATCATGACGTTTACTCTTTTTATTAGATGTTCAGGACCAATCGGTTGCTGGTGGCGCGTGACACACAGGTGCAAAAACTTCCGGCAGAACGCTCCCGCTCGGACAGGCAAATATCACGGTGATCGGCTTCTCCCTCTTGAATCTGCGCCACACACACGCCGCAATCGCCTCTTCGGCAATCAAACAGGGGGTCCAGCCCGGCTTCGATCATTGCGTCCAGCACGGTTTTGTCTGCGGCCACGGTTAATGCAATGCCAGTACCGCTGAGGAAAACTTCAAAAGCCCGGTCGCCTGTTTTTTCCAGGGCACCCGCGAAAGTCTCAGAGTGCAAATGGTCTTCTGGCCAGCCCAACTCGCGGGCGGTGGCCAAGACACTGCTGACCATTTTATTGGGGCCGCATATATATAAATGATGACCAGCACTGGGGTTGGCCAAGGCCTGCGAGGCGGGAAAACGCTTGCTTCTATCGCCCTGGGTAATCCAGAGTTTTTTATGGGTCAGTTGTTCAACCTCTGGCAGGTAGGCCATGGCTTCCTGGCTGCGGCCTGCATAGTGCAATGTATAGGGTTTTAATTGAGCATCGAGGTGCCGCGCCATACTTAAAATGGGCGTAATACCAATGCCACCCGCAATTAACGTTACATGGCGAGCGTGTTCATCCAGGGCAAATAAATTCTCCGGATGTTTAACCTGGACATGTTCGCCTTCGGTTAACGAGTGGAGCCATCGGGAGCCCCCCGTACTTTCATCTTCAAGTTGGACGGCTATTTCGTAGACGTCCTCGCCACCGCTATTAACCAGCGAATAAGCGCGGTGTTGTATGCGATCACCCGCAATAGTGATTTCGATATGGGCACCCGGCGAAAAAGCCGGAAGCGGACTGTGGTCGGGGGAAACCAACAAGAGCTTGCGGATTCGTGGGGTGAGGCATTCTATTTGCCGCACCATGAGAGACAGGCTGGACATACTTCATTTCTCCGAAGGCAGGTGCCCAATCTACGAGCCTGACGACTTCAAAAAAAGCCGGAAATGGAAAAGGCACTATCCAGATCTGGCATTTTATTTGGGCCAACTGGCGCTCGATATCTTTCGTTTAATCCAGGGTCTGGCGATAAATAGAGGTCACCACAGCTTTTGTTGTTTCGATATAACCGTCTACATCCGCGTCCGTCATGGGCAGCGTTAATCCAACCTGACCGCGATGTACCGGAAAGTAACCGCGAGTTGCCATTTCCAGCGCATAAATACTCATGCTGTTATCGTCTATCTTGTGCCAATAGTCGCGATGGGTGGTGATGGCCTCTCCCAGTTGCCGGGTAAAAGCGAACGCAAACACCGAGAATGCCCCGAATATAATAAAGGGATAATGATGTTCCGCTGCCCAACGGTTCAGTTCGTTTCTAATCTTCGCGAACATTTCATTGAGCCGTTGGTAGGCTTTTTGATCCATGGCGTTGAGGCATGCAATGCCTGCTGCGCAGGCCAATGGGTGACCATGGTGGGTGCCGGAAATCATGACGTGGTTGTCTTCCAGTACCCGGAACACTTTCCGGCTGCCGCCCACGGCCCCAATGGGAAGACCGCCACCAATCATTTTACCCAGCACGGTGAGGTCGGGCTTGATTTGATACTCGCCTTGAAGCCCATGGTATGCGGCGCGCAATGTGACGGTTTCGTCGACGATCAGCAAGATGCCAAGCTCTTCAGTCAACGCCCTGATTTTTTTCACGAATGTTTTGTCGAGTACGACAATGCCCCCAGCACACGCTTGTAGTTCCATCATTACGCAGGCGATGTCCTGCGCATGAGCGCGCAGAATCTTCTCGCAGGCTTCGTAATCGTTTTGCACCAGAATAATGACATTATCGGTTTTATAGCGTGGAATGCCGTCGGAGTCTGGAAGCGCCCTGGGGTTAAAATCCGGGCCGGGAAAGTGCTCGGGATTGGGGTGTGCCGACACGGCGAGTTCATCTGTAAACCCGTGGTACCCGCCTTCAAATTTGGCAATTTTATGACGCCCGGTGTATCCCCGTGCAATGCGAACGGCACTCAGGCAGGCCTCGCTGGCGGAACACGAGAACTTGACCTGTTCGATGGATTCAATTCTGTCGCAGATCAGCTTGGCGAGTTCAAGTTCGTGGTCGGTCGGGTTACCGAAAGAGAAACCATTCGGTAGCATATCCGTAATGGCTTGAATAATCGCCGGGTGGTTATGGCCCAGTACGTTCGTGGAGAAATTGTTATTAAGGTCGAGGAGTTTTTTTCCTTCAATGGTATAGATGTATTGCGCGTCACCTTTTTCGACAAAGATGGCGTGTGGACCAAAACCAAAGGTGCGCCTGCTGAACCCCCCTGGAATAAGATGCTTTCCTTTATGCGTTTCAGTCTTGGACAGACTAAAGGTGTCCGAGAAGTTTTTAACGGATTGCTGATAATCAAGTTTCATGGTTATTCCCGTATAAAAGTCTGGCAGGCGAATACGCTCGCGGGTAGCCCCGGGCACCTCTAACGCTGCCCGTCTCGCGTTCCAGTGTGGTTGTTGAACTCATGAGTCATGAGTGTGATAGCGGGTGTTTTAGGCATGTCCTATAGACACTGTTGTGCCTGGCGGCTCAGGTCGAAGTGGGCAGTTCATTGGCTTGGAAGTTTGCTGATTTGCGTCGGCCATTGATGATGCCCACCCCGGCTGCAATCGGAACGAGCCAAGGTAATAAACTGGCCAGTTCCGAGTGGGAGCCTGTTAACGCCTGAAAGTTACTCAGGGCTAACACGATGACAACGATAAGCCCCGCGCCCCCGAGTAGCGGGGCCGCAAAACCTTGCCAGAAAAAGCCTTTCCCTGTTTTTTTGAAGTACGCGATGACGGCAACGGCCCCCATGGCTTGCAAGACCAGAATGGCCAATGTGCCGACTGCAACCATCCACATGTAGAGATTGCCAATGGGATCCGCGCCGGTAAACATGAACGCCAGGAGTATGGCCAGTGTGATGGCGCTGAGTGCCAAACTGGCTCTATGCGGGCTGCTGTATTTTTTATGCACACGGCTTAACGAACTGAACAGAAACCTGGAGCGGGCGAGAGAAAAGAGGTACCGGCACAAAGCGTTATGGAACGACAGAAGTACTGCAAACAGGCTCGTAACGGCAAGTAATTGCATGAGTTGGGTCGACCAGAGGCCAACATAGCGGGTATTCATGTTGAACACGAAATTCACCAGGTCATCTGTAGCCGCGGCTTGTATGTCACTGCCTGAGTAAGCAATGCCCAAACACCAGGTGGTCAGCGTATAAAATACGCCAATCAGGGCAATGGCAATGTAGGTGGCCCTGGGAATGGTCGTATGCGGGTTTTTGGCTTCTTCACCGTAAAGAGTGGTTGACTCAAACCCGACGAAACAGGCGAAGGCAAACATTAATGCCACGCCGAGGCCGGGTGCGCTGAAATCGACTGGAATGAAGTTGGACACATTCATCGCTGCAAGGTCTGACTGAACCAGGACCGCTGCATCGAACACAACAAGAATCAACACCTCGAATATCATTAAGACACCGAGTATCTTCGCTGAAATGTTGACATCCAGATAACCAAACAGGCCGACTAGCGCAATGGCCATTACGGCGCTTAACTGCCAACTGATGGTCATGCCGGTAAAGTTTTTAACAAGTTCCGAGTTGAATGCGGAGAAGGCACCATAAATGCCGGCCAGCATGCAAATGTAGGCGAGTATGGCAACACCTGACGCGGCATGCCCGACGCTGCGCCCGATACCCACTTTAACCAGCTCGGCAAACCCGCCTGCACTCACCACATATCGGCTCATCGCGGCAAAGCCGATGGCGAACAGCATCAAAATAACGGAAGCACACAAATATAAGGCGGGTGCGCTGCTGCCGCCGATAGCGAATACCGCTGGCGATCCGCCCAGCGTTGCGCCCAGTGGAGCGGCTGCCGCGACGACAAAAAATACAATATCGGACACGCCCAGTGAGTTTGTTTTTAAATTGTTTTTCTGATCACGATCTTGCATAAGGTACTCCAGACGGCATATCACAGTACGTTGCTGCCACGTCGGCGAGCACGTTTAACTACGGATAAATTCGCATTGGACAATGCGTGTATTTACTTGGCAGCTTGCGATGTTTGCATTGGCGAGGTTTTTATTTCTTATTTGTTTTTGGCTCAATTCAAACTGGAGAAAACCTGGTGTTTAATCATCGGCTTTCACCACAACGGCGACGGCCTGCAGTGGTTGGATAGCCGGTAAGTTGGAATGTGTTCACGGTTCGCTCCCTGTTATTTTTATTAAAGCGATTGGGTACGGACTCTAACGGTTTTTAGGGGTGTCGGGTGTCAACGCCCCAACGAATTTCAACCTTATGAACGCTCAGTGTTTATGCGTCCGTTGAGCGATGATGTGACCATTCGGGGGGAGATTCAATGCGCTAAAACTGATTGATTAATCACGCTTTGAGATGGGTCAGCGCAGGAGCGGATTCTGACGCCAACGCTCAGTTGACCGTTGCACGCCAACAGCGAGCCGCCGAGCACAGGCTGCATTAAGAGGGCCGATCAGTGCCCGCTAATGGTGTCATGGGCTGGCGGCTAGTCTGAAAAATTGATCTTGAAGGTCTGCGATGCGCAATACCGCAATGCGCGGATGCCGGGGCTGCGGTTGCCTTGCAGTGTCGCCAGTGACAGGGTGCTTAACGACGCGTCCTCCAAAGCTATGTAGCGAATTCCGGGGTGGTTGTAGGCCTTTGTCAGCGACGATGGGAAGGTGTCAAAAGCCCCGGCATAAGCAACGGCTGATATGACTTCAGGTATGGTCCTGACCCTCGCTGCAATTTTACTGGGCTGGTTTCTGACATCCGCCAGGCTCCAGTATGAAATCAAGTCAGAAGGCGCACCTTCGTCTGGAATGGCGAAGGGTTTATCGAGCAGGTCAGCGACGCTTAAAACGTTAAGCGAGGCCAGTTCGTGCGTTGCGGGAACAACGGCGACCCGCTGCTCCTTGAAGAGCTCAACGTACTCGAGCCGCACATCGTGGGTCGGAATTCGCATCAAGACAACATCCACGGCCCCGCCCACCAGAGACTGCACCTGGTTGGTCATCTGCAGTTCTACGAATACCAAGCGAATGTCAGGGTTCAAGCGTTGAAAAAGCGCAAACATGGGATGGGTATATTCCGCGGCCTGATCTCCGAACATGCCAATTTTCAATACCGAGCGTTTGTTATCGGCCAGGGCTTTGCACTCAACGATAGAGTTATGCATGTCGGCCAGAATCAAGCGTGCTTTCTTAATGAAGATCTCGCCTGCTTCCGTCAGCGCCACTTTGCGATTCGCCCGTACGAAGAGGCGAAAGCCCAGTTCACTTTCCAGTTTGGCGATCTGTGCACTCAAGCCTGACTGCGCCATATTTTCAATTTCTGCAGCCTTCCCGAAATGAAGGGTTTCACCCAGCCTCACGGCCAGCAGTAGTTTCTTGGTATCCATGTCGTCGGGCCACGTAGAGGAGGTTGATGGTTATCAAGCAAGAAACGCACCTTGTGGCTTAGCACGTTGCTCAGGTAATCGGTGGCACCGGGAAAGAGGCTCAGCATGCGTATGGATACCCCCGCAAAGTCATGCGCCAAGCGATGACCGGTTTACCTTGCGCGGATCCATTTGATAAGGGGTGTATTGGTTAAATGTTACCGACGGAACTGAGTGCGGGAAAGTTTGTAACAACTACAGGTTTTAAAAAAGCGATGCACCGATGAGGTGCACAGCTTAATAGGGTGCGCGGGCGAGTTCGGTATCAGTTCGTAAACGAGTGGATATTTTCATTGGGCAATTTTCAGGATGATATTGGCTAATAAAGTGGATAGACACAGAGGGGCGGGTTATATCCAATAGCACGGTGGCTGTTCTTGTCATCTGTCAGTGCGCGCTACGTGTGTGAGCAGGCCGTGGTGTTTGATACTTGGCTGTAGAAGTTTCAGAAAAAAATAGTATATGAGGTCTGCGCTCAGGGGTGAATGCCGCAGGTATTAACTGAATAAAGCCTGGTCAGCTTTGTCGTGTTTCGGAAGTTGTTTTAAATGAACGTTCTGCCTCTAATAATAATTGGAAGTGCATCCATGCGCCCATACTCCATGCTTTGCTTATACACACTTGCTGCACTTGCCAGCACCGGCTCTCAGGTAGGTGCTTACGAGTTGTATTCTCGGGACGACACCCACCTTAGTGCCAATCTGGAAGCCGCATTCGGCGCTTTTCACAGCCAGCAACGTTACGCGCCCTCTGGCCGATTGGCGCAGGGATCGGCTTCCTGGCGTGAGGGCTACATTAAATATGGCCTGAGCGGCGATCAGGGCATCGGGGAAACAGGGGCGGCATATGGTGCGTTTGCCTTGCTCAGTTCCGGCACGTGGGGAGAGGGGGACGCAGCGGGTTTCAGCGACGGTTCTGAACGCACCACCCAGATCGAAGACGCCTACTTGGGGTGGCGTTCCGGTGCCCGGTTTGAGGCCCTTGGGGAAAACGGCGTTGACCTTTCTTTTGGCCGACAAAATATTGTGGTGGGCGACGGTTTCTTGATTCAGGGGGATGGTCTCAACTTGGGTCGAGGCACTAACGACGGTCAACTGAACCGCGGAGGGGCCTACTACCTGGCTGCACGCAAGGCGTTCGACAAAACGGCGGTGCTACGCATTGGCGGTCAAGAAGGTTGGCGTGGTGACTTGATGTGGCTCAAATCCGATAATCGGGCGCAGGCCGATACGCAGATGAACGTCGGTACGCTCGAACACGTGGCACAAGCCGGCACCGTCGGCCTGACCTATATTCACATTACCGATATCAGCAAGCAGTATGCCTCGCCGCTTCAACTTGAACGGGACGGAATGAAGACGTACAGCGTGCGCGCATCGGGCAATGCGGGCGTACATAACCTGTTCCTGTCGGGTGAGTACGCCAGCCAGCATAAACCCGACGCCTCAAATGAAAACGCGTGGTACATGGAGGCCGGCTGGACGTTCGCGAACACGCGGTGGGCACCGGGGGTCAGCTACCGTTACAGCCGATTTTCGCAAGGGTATGACACGCTGTTCTATGGTTTGAGCCGTGGTTACGGGACGTGGTTCCAGGGCGAAGTGGCGGGTAACTATGCTGGCCCTTTCAATAGCAATTCGCGCATCCAGAACGTGACGCTCAAAGCCTCTCCCCTGGAGAACCTGACGGTAGGCGCGTTGTATTTCCATTACGACACCCTTGATCGCCGCCTGGGCAATACCGATGGCCAGGAAGTCGACTTATATGCCGAGTGGCACGTTAATGAGAACCTGACGGTGATGCCGTTGGTGGGTTTCTACCGGCCCAGCAAAAGCGCAGAGCAGGGGGGGCTGCAGTTGGGCAACAACGAAACAAACGTGTACGCCCAGCTAGTGTTTGCGATGGGGTTCTGATTGCAACCCAGGGGGTTAGACGCTGGCCTGAGGCATTCAGTCGCGTGGCGAGTCCATTCGCCACGCGACTGAGAGGAAGCCGCGCAGGGGCGATATCAGCCTTCGCGCAACACCGTCAGGGGGCTGGCGTTCAAGGCGCGGCGTGTGCCAAACACACCGGCCCCTCCCACCATCAGGGCTCCCGCCACCGGCAGCAGCAACAGCCACGGGTGTGGCTGCCAAGGCAGGTCGAAGGCATAGCGATAGAGCACCAGGCTCACCAGTTCGGTGCCCAGCGCTGCAAGCAGGCCGCTGGTTGCGCCCAGCAGGCCGAACTCGATGCGCCGTACCTTGATCAGCAATTGCCGTTCGGCCCCCAGTGCGCGCAGCAGCGCACCTTGGCGAATGCGTTCGTCCAGGGTGGACTGCAAGCCGGAAAACAGCACGGCCATGCCGGCGGCCAATACAAACAACAACACGTATTCAACCGCGATCGTCACTTGCGCCAGAATGCTGCGCAACTGCCCCAACAAGGCTTCAATGGGCAAAATGGTGACAGCTGGGAAACTGCGTGACAGCTCGATGATTTCCTTGTCATGCCCCGGTGCCAGATAAAAGCTGGTGAGATAGGTGGCAGGCAAGTCCTGCAGGGTGCCCGGCTGGAAGATCATAAAGAAGTTCGGTTGGAAGTTGTCCCAGTTGATGCTGCGCAAACTGGTGACCCGGGCTTCACGGTTGACGCCGGCCACGGTAAATACCAGGTGATCGCCCAGTTTCAGTTTCAGGCTTTCGGCCACCTTGGCCTCGACCGACACGCCGGGTATGCCCTCGGCGGGCTGCTGCGTCCACCAAGTGCCCGCGGTTACTTCGTTGCCCGCAGGCAGGTCGGCGGCCCAGGTCAGGCTCAGATCGCGCTGGATGGCTCTGTCGCCGCTGGAGTCCTTGCTGACGATGTCTTGCACCGCTTCGCCATTGATACTGATCAAGCGCCCGGGTACCACCGGGTAGAGCGGTGCCGCCTGGGCCTGAAGTTCATGCAGGCGCGTGCCGAAGGTGTCTTTGTCGGCGGGCAGGATGTTCAGCGCGAAGTAGTTGGGCGCGTCTTTGGGCAACTGGTTTTGCCAAGTGTCCAGCAGTTCACCGCGCAACAGGGCAATCAAGGCCATGGAGAGCAGGATAAGGCCGAATGCCAGGGCTTGCCCGGCGGCCGCAAGCGGGTGTCGCAGCAGTTGGCCCAGCCCCAGACGCCATGGCAACGATGCGCCTGCCAATAGCCGACGCAGGCTTTGCAAGCCCAGCAGCAACAGGCCACCCAGCACCAGCGCGGCAACCACCCCGCCGCCGAGCAGGGCGAAGGTCAGAACCAGGTCCAGGCTCATGCGCCACATGATCAGCCCGAGAGCGAAGAGGGCAGCGCCGTACACGGTCCAGGTACTGGCCGGCACGGGCAGCATGTCGCGCCGCAAGACGCGCAACGGCGGCACGCGCCCCAAGGCGGCCAAGGGAGGCAGGGCAAACCCGGCCAAAGCGACCAGGCCGGTGCCCATGCCGGCAATGGCTGGCATCAAGCCACCGGCCGGTACATTGCTCGGCAGCAAGTCGTGCAGCAGTGCAAACAGCCCCATTTGCGCGAGCCAGCCGAGCAAGGCACCGGCCACACAGGCCAGAAGCCCGAGTACCGCCAGTTGCAGGGTAAACAGCCACAGCGTTTCCCGGCGTGACAGCCCCAGGCAACGCAGCAGGGCGCTGGCATCGAAGCGGCGGTTGGCGAACCGGGTGGCCGACAGTGCCACGGCCACACCTGACAGCAGCACGGCTACCAGGCTGGCCATGTTCAGGTAGCGTTCGGCTTTGCCCAGTGCGCCGCCGATCTGCTGGTTGCCATCACGGCCGTCCAGCAAGCGCTGGTTGACGTCCAGGCCTGGCTGGATCACATCCCGATAAGCCTGGAGTGCCGAAGGCTCCCCGCGCCACAGTTCGCGGAAATTGACGCGGCTGCCCGGCTGTACGATGCCGGTGGCTTGCAGGTCTTGCAGGTTAATCAGCACCCGTGGGGTGAAACTGTACAAATTGCCGGTACGGTCGGGTTCGTACGTCAGGATTCGGCCGATGTTGACGGTTTTCGAGCCCACGTCGATCTCGTCGCCCACTTTCAGGTCCAGTGCGGTCAATAGCCGCGACTCTACCCAGGCTTCGCCCGGCTTTGGCCCGCCGCCTGGCTGTTCTTCGGCGTAGGGTTGCGCAGTACTCTTGAGTTCACCGCGCAAGGGGTAGGCGTCGTCGGCCGCCTTGATGCTGGATAACTGAATGCCGTTATCGGTGGCGATCACACTGGAGAACTCTACGACGCGGGCATGTTGCAGGCCCAGTTCCCTGCCGACGCGCAGTTGTTCGTCGCGGGCTGGGGAACTGCCTTCAAGCACCAGGTCGGCCCCCAGGAACTCAGTGGCGCGCAGCACCATGGCACCGTTGAGGCGTGCACCGAAATAGCCGATGGCGGTGCTGGCCGCCACGGCAACCAGCAAAGCGAAGAACAGAACCCGCAACTCGCCGGCGCGGGCATCGCGCAGCAGTTGGCGGACGGCGAGGCTGAACAGACGTAACAGCGGCAGGCGTGCCATCAAGGCTCCAGCGGGCCGACCAAATGGCCAGCGTCAAGGCGGATCAGGCGCCGGCACCGATGGGCCAGGCGTTCGTCGTGGGTGACCAGTACCAGCGTGGTGCCACGCTCCTTGTTCAGTTCAAAGAGCAAGTCGGTGATGCGTTCACCCGTGTGGCTGTCGAGGTTGCCGGTAGGTTCGTCGGCAAACAGCACCGCCGGGTCGGCGGCAAATGCCCGGGCAATGGCCACACGTTGCTGCTCGCCCCCGGACAGTTGGCGCGGAGTGTGGCTCAGGCGTTGGCCCAGCCCCACGCGTTCCAGCAAGTGGCGGGCGTGTTCGCGGGCATCCTTGCGGCCGTCAAGTTCCAGCGGCAGCATGACGTTTTCCAGCGCGTTGAGGCTGTCCAGCAATTGGAACGACTGGAACACGAACCCGACGTGCTCGGCGCGTACGCGCGCGCGTTGGTCTTCATCGAGGGTGCTGAGGGCGTGTCCGGCCAGGGTCACCTCGCCCTCGCTGGGCAGGTCCAGCCCGGCCAGCAGACCCAAGAGGGTGGATTTGCCGGAACCCGAGGCACCGACGATCGCCAGGCTGTCGCCCTTGTTCAGTTCAAGACTTAAAGCGTGCAGGATGGTTAACTCGCCTTCCGCGCTGGGAACCACTTTGCTAAGGTTCTGCGCGGTGAGAATACGTTCGCCCATGGAGAATCCAATGCGTGTGTGGTTATTAAGTGCTGCTCTGGCCCTGATGTGTACGGCACAGACGGCAACGGCGGGAACAATTCTGATCGTTGGCGATAGTATCAGCGCGGCTTTCGGCCTGGATACCCGTCAGGGGTGGGTGACGTTGCTTGAGCAGCGGCTCAAGCAAGAGGGTTACAAGGATAAGGTGGTCAATGCCTCAATCAGCGGGGACACCAGTGCTGGCGGGCTCGCGCGGTTGCCTGCGCTGCTTGGCGAGCATAAACCTGAGGTGGTTGTACTGGAGCTGGGGGCCAATGATGGCTTGCGTGGCCAGTCGCCAGCGCAATTGAAACAAAATCTTGCAGCCATGATAGAGGCTTCCCAAAAGGCCGGGGCCAAAGTGCTGCTGCTGGGCATGCAACTGCCGCCCAATTATGGCGTGCGCTACACCCAGGCCTTTGCCGAGGTTTACAGTGAATTGGGCCGTGAAAAGCAAGTCGCGCGGGTGCCCTTCTTTATGGAAGGCGTGGGCGGCCAGCCCCAGTTAATGCAGGCAGATGGGCTGCATCCGGCCGCCAATGCCCAGGGAGTTTTGCTGGATAACATGTGGCCGGCGTTAAAACCTCTGCTTTGATGCTTTTCTAGTGGCAGTGTTTCGGCTAATGTGGCGCCCCCTCGATCTGGAGCCCCCGATGTCACGTCCTGCCTGGTCTTTATATGCCTATCAACTGATCGAGCCCGATGAGCAGCTCGATTTGTTCGCCTGCCAGGAGGTACGGGTGCATTTGGTGACGCGCCAACTGGAGCTGGGTGGCACGATTGATCGCACACTCTGCGGCTCTTTGTTGCCCGCGCAACCGCGCTGGTCAGATGTGACCCGCAAGGTGTTTCAAGACCATCGGTTGTGCCCGTTGTGCCGAGCAATTATCGAGTCGCAACGCCGTGGTACAGAACCGATCTGGCCTGAATTGCGCTTTGAACTATGATCCAACCTGTCTAACCGCTTAAGGCGAGGTACGCGGCCTCCTGGCTCATCAACCTGACGTGTACACTGCCCCCATTTTGTCCCCCGTTGATTATACGAAGGATGTTCCGGATGTTGTCGCGCCTACCTGCCGTCACCCGCTACCTGTCAGCTGCCGCACTGTGTGTTGCGGGGCCTGTTTCTGCGCTTGAGTTCCCATTACCGCCACCCGGCGAAGATGTGGTGGGCCAAGTGCAGGTCATCAAGGGCCAGTTCAAGGATACGTTTACCGATCTGGGTAGCCAGTACGAGTTGGGCTATTCGGAAATGGTTGCTGCCAACCCGGGGCTGGATGCCTGGTTGCCGGTCAAGAAAAATGCGGACGGTACAGAGATCGACACCGATATTGTGCTACCGACCCAGTTCATTCTGCCGCCGGGCAAGCGCGAAGGCATCGTGATCAACCTGGCCGAGTATCGGTTGTATTACTACCCGAAAGACCAAAACAAGGTGTACACCTTCCCGTTGGGGATTGGCCGCGAGGGGTGGGGCTCGCCGTTGGGCAACACGCGTATCACCGCGAAGACGCCTAACCCGACCTGGACGCCGCCCGCCTCGATCAAGGCCGAACACGCCTTGAACGGTGATCCGCTGCCGAATGTGGTGCCGGCCGGCCCTGATAACCCGCTGGGGCCTTTCAAGTTCACACTCGGGATGCCGGGTTACCTGATTCACGGTTCGAACGCGAAATTCGGTATTGGCACGGGCACCAGCCATGGGTGTTTCCGCATGTTGAACAAGAACGTGCTTGAAATGGCCAAAATGGTGCCGGTGGGCACACCGGTCAGAATCATCAACGAGCCTTACAAATTGGGTGTCAGTGGTGGCAAGGTCTTCGTTGAGGTGCATGAACCTTTGAACGTCAAGGACGGTTCGCTGATTGCCAAGAGCGACAAATCGCACCTGACCGATCAAGAAAAGCAAGACAAGTACGCATTGTTTATCAACTTCCTGCTCAAGCATCCCGACCTGGAAAGCCTCATTCAGATCGACAAGGATGAAGCGTTCCCTGTCGTGGTGGCCGAGACGGGAATCCCTGCACCCATCGGTATTGCCCATACAGTGGCACCTCAGGCGCAGTCCTTGGACTACGTGCAGTAAGTAAACGGTCCAAAAGCCGCCGCGGTTAATCACCCCGGCGGTTTTTTTTGACCGGCGGAATGAATAATGAGCAGGCAATAAAAAAGCCGGCCCATTGGATGGGCCGGCTTTCGGTAACAATCCCGAAGGACTATTACTTGCGGCTTGCTTTTTCAAGCATGCGCAGAGCACGTTCGTTTGCTTCATCAGCAGTCTGTTGTGCTTTTTGAGCAGCAGCCAGCGCTTCGTCAGCTTTACGGTAGGCTTCGTCAGCACGAGCCTGGGAACGTGCTGCTGCATCTTCAGTTGCAGTCAGACGGGCTTCAGTTTCTTTAGATACGCTGCTGCAACCGGTAGCCAGAACTGCGGCCAATGCCAGAGCAGAGAATTTCAGAACGTTGTTCATCGTGTTCCCCTTCAAGGACTTTCTAATTAAAGCTGCTCCTTCAGAGTGAGGAAACAGCCGGCGTACATACTACCCATTACTTGTAGTAAGTAAACTGACCTAGCGCAAGATCGAAAAAAAATAATTGGCGAGTAATGCCAATAGGCTAGTTTTAACTGTTTGTGTATGAAAAACAGGCAGTTTTGCGTGTCGAGGGCAAGGTCAATAATGCATCGGCACGTGACTTGATACGCAGCGGTACGTCATAAGGTCTACCCCGACAAAAAATGAACCCGGGTTGCAGGGCCGAAGGCACTGCCGGTAGTGGCGAAGTAGTTCCCACGGCTGGAAAACAACAGTAATGTAGAGGTCCAGGTTCAAGACCCGCTAAGGAGCAATGATGAGCGAGGCGTTGTCCATCCATCATGACCAGACAGCTCACCAGTTTGAAATCACTGTTGACGGTCATCGTGCCTATTTGACCTACATGGATCTGGGTAAGCAGACTCTGGATATCTATCGCACATTTGTTCCCAATGCCTTGCGTGGCCGCGGGATTGCGGCGGCATTGACCGAGCAGGCGCTCGATTACGCCGATAAAATGGGCTATCAGGTGATTCCTTCGTGCTCTTATGTCGAGTGCTACATGGAACGCCATCAG
Source organism: Pseudomonas sp. (assembly GCF_030150285.1). GTDB lineage: Bacteria > Pseudomonadota > Gammaproteobacteria > Pseudomonadales > Pseudomonadaceae > Aquipseudomonas. Next base: position 131,453 of record NZ_JASLGE010000032.1, read on the forward strand.
CGGGCCTCCGCTAAAATCTGAGCGTAGCCCCGCGAAAAAAAACGCCGGCCTGCCGGCGTTTTTTTTGGCTGTGATCCAGGCTCTGATGGTCTATCAGGTGCTCAAGCGCACGGTGACGGGGCTGGTGGGCCGTGTGCAACACAGCAAGATGTCGCCATGGGCCGGTGGCTCCAGCGGCTCCTCTAGGTACTCCACGGTGCCGGCTTGCAGCGGCACCTGACAGGTGTTGCACAGGCCCGCTCGGCAGTTGTAGGCGGGTGCCAGGCCCGCTTGCTCCGCCAGTTCCAGCAATGAGTGGCAGTTTTTATCCCACGCCACCCGCACGCCGGAAGGCAAAAAGCACACCTCCAGCCCACCTTCCTCTCGCGTCGGCACAGGCTGGGCAAGGGGATGTGCGGCGGTTTCGTCCCCTTCCAAAACCGTGGCCGGGCCAAAGAATTCGTAGTGGATGCGTTCCCGCGCAATACCCAGGCTGCGTAGCAAGCGCCAGTTGGCTTGCATAAAAGCCCTCGGGCCGCACAGGTATACGTCGTAGTCGTCCAGAGGCAGTAACCGTTGCAGGGTTTGCTGGCTGATCAAGCCTTGGCTGTGGTAGCGCCCGTGGTCATCGGGGCCTGGGTTGCGGTAGCAGAAATGCACCGCGATACCGGGTCGAGCATCGGCCAGTGCCTGCGCTGCTTCGCGAAACGCATGCACGGCACCGTTCTCACAGGCATGGATAAAGTGCACAGGTCGGTTCGACTGACGACTCAGGTGCTGCAGCATGCTGAACATGGGCGTTATACCCACGCCCCCGCTCAGCAGCAGCACCGGCCGTGGGCTGACCTCATCCAGTACAAAGGTGCCGGACGGGCCAGCTATTTCCAGTACGTCGCCCACATTGATCGCGTCGTGCAGGTGGTTGGAGCCGAGCCCGGCGGGCAGGTGGGGTAAATCGAAGGGCGCAGGTTCGCGCTTGACCGAAATCCTTACTTGGCACGGGTCATCGGGAGCGGCACTGAAGCTGTAGTTACGCAGCAGTGTTGCCCCGTCTGCGAGGGCCAGACGTACCGTCAGAAATTGCCCGGGTCGGAATGCCAGGCGGCTGGAGCCATCAGCCGGTGCCAAGGTAAACGAGGTGATGATTGCGCTCTCCGGTTGCCTGGCGACCACCCGCCAGGCACCGAACCCCTGAGTGCTTGTGCTCATTTCAGGCCTCCACGGCAGTCGGTTGCGCGGGAACCAGCGGGATCAGCGTGTCGGCATTTTCCAGCGCAATCAGTTTGGCCAGGTTGCGCCGAAAGCGCAGCGGGCCCGAGTCTGACGCCAGGTCAATGTTGGGCGTGCGCTTGTGCGTCATGCCCTGGTGCACGGCGCTCAGCACCACGCGATCCTCGGCGAAGGCGTGGCGCACATCTTCGTCAAACTGGCGGGAAACGTCTTCGTTGTCTTGATCGAAGTTGCGCACCTGGAACCAGTAGTAGCGCGTGGTGGATTCATCAATGGGCGTCATGAAGTTGTAGGAGTTCATTAAAAACACCTGCTCATGTTGCTCGCCGTCATCCGAACCAGTGCCCGCCGGGGTGAAAATCGCCTTGATAATGGCCTGCGCCGGGTAGTGCACCTCGTAGTGCTGCTTACGGTCGCAGTGGCCGCTGAACTTCACAAATTTGGCGTAGAACGGTGCCACCTCGACGTCACGCATCCAGCGCGACACAATCACACCGGCGTCGGTGACCGTGGTTTGCAATGGCTCCTGGGCGCAGGCCGCATTGCCGAAGGAAGACTGGTGTACCCACGCCACGTGAGACGGGTCCAGCAGGTTATCGGTCATGTACAGGTAGTTGCAGGGGATGAGCATGCTGTCGCCACGGTTGAGCCCCCAAGCCGGATCGCCCCATTCAGGTACCTGGCAGATTTTGTCGGGGTCGGCCAAGGCGGCATCGCCCATCCAGATCCAGATTAAGCCGTAGCGCACTTCCAACGGGTAACTGCGCACACGTGCGCCTTGCGGCACGCGGCTGCTGCCCGGAGCGCGGACACAACTGCCCGAGCAATCGAAGGTCAGCCCGTGGTAACCACATTCAATCGTATCGCCCACGCGGCGGCCCAGTGACAGGGGCAACTTGCGGTGTGGGCACGCATCCTCCAGCGCTACCGGGGTGCCCTCTTCTTTGCGGTACAGCACCACGGCTTCATTGAGTAATTTGACCGCCAGCAATTGCTCGCCCAATTCGGTTTCACTGGCGGCGACGTACCACGCATTACGCATAAACATGGGGACTCTCCTTATTATTCTGGGTGCCTCGGCGGGCGATGACTGATCACGAACCCAGCATAAAAGGCGGCAGACTCGTAAGGATAGAGGCCTAAAACTGTTGAATGATTTAGCTGTACTAAAGTGTTGGCGGTGAGCAAAAAAAGGCTGCAACGCGTTCAAGGCCGTCTAAAACGGCCTTGATGCGGTGCAGCTATTGCCCCTGCGTTTAGCTTATGACGCGCTTAAGGCGGCCAGCGCGCGGTCCCAGATTTGCCGGGTACGCACTGCGACCAATTCCTGCCAGTCGCTGTCGGCCGGGAAGAACTGTTCCAGCAATTGCAGCTTGATCTGGCGGGCCTCAGGGCTATACAGGTCACCGTACAGGTGCAGCCATTGGTCATCGCGCAACACGCTATGAATCTGCGGGCCGGGGTAGGTGCCGCACTCGATCACAAAGGGCATCAATTGCACATGCGGTAAGGCATTGATGATCGCTTGCGAGGTGTAACCGGTGGCGGTGGCCGCGACCCCGGTGTCACTCTGGCTGTCGGCCCCGGTGATCAAGGTGAACAGCCACGGGCCGAACAGCGCCTGAGCCGCGTCCAGCGCGGGGTAGGCCGCCTGGGCGATAGTCATCAGCATCGGGTGGCCATAATCCCCGGCCCCGGTGTGCAGGTCGAAACACATGACCCGCTCGGCCTGCCCGAGGTGGTCTGCGAGAATGCGATGCAGCGTGCGGTTCGACCAGCTGGCGGCCTGCCCGCCGTAAAACAGGCCGTCGGGGTGGCGATACTGGCCGGCTTCGACAATCGACATCACCGCTGACCAACCCTCGCGCTGTACCCGCTCATTGAGCACGGCGTCGGCGTGGTCGCGGTGTGGGCCGCGCAACTGGTCGCAGGTGTACACCCCGTGCAGTGCCTCGTAGGCGGTGTTGTCCGGTGGCGTGTGGTTGAAGTCCAGGTAGTTGCGGTTCAGGTCGATATTGTCTTCATTGACGCGGCGCATCCAGGCCGTGCCCCACGGGTTGATCAGGTGGATCATCAACACCGCGACGTCATCAGGCAGGTGCCGGGTGTCCAGCGTCTGTAACCACTGGCATTGGCTGTGCGAACCATAAAACCCTTCCACCCCGTGGGTACCGCTCAAGGACACCAGCACGCGTTTGGCCTCGGGGTTGCCGATGAGCGCCACATCGGTACTCAGCGGGTCATCAAAGGGGCCGCGAAACGGGTGTGGGTAGGTGAACAGGCGGGCACCGGCGGCATCGGCGGCGGCCACAAACTGCTCGCGCTGGCGGGTAAAACTGCGGTGCGATGGAAAACCTTCGCTCATGCTGTGCTCCTGTGGCAGTCGGGGAATGTGGGCGGCGGTCATTTCAAGCGACCGGACAGAAACTGCGTCAACCGTTCACTTTTCGGGTTGACCAGCACGTCCCCCGGCGCGCCTTGTTCTTCAACGCGGCCTTGATGCAGAAACATCACATGGTTAGAGACGTTGCGCGCAAACCCCATCTCGTGGGTCACCACCACCATCGTGCGGCCCTCTTCGGCCAGGGCTTGCATCACTTTCAGCACTTCCCCCACCAACTCCGGGTCCAGGGCCGAGGTCGGTTCGTCAAACAACATCACTTCCGGCTCCATGGCCAGCGCACGGGCGATAGCCACCCGTTGCTGCTGGCCACCTGACAGGTGCGACGGGTATTTGCTTTCGACGTTGGCCGCCAGCCCGACCTTGTTGAGGTACTGGCGGGCGCGCTCTTCGGCCACTTTGCGCTTGATACCCAGCACATGCACCGGCGCTTCAACGATGTTTTCCAGCACGGTCATGTGTTGCCACAGATTGAAGTGCTGAAACACCATCGCCAATTTGGTGCGTATTTTTTGCAGTTGTCGCGGGTCGGCCACGCACAGTGCGCCATTAAGGTCTTTGCGGGTGCGGATCTGTTCATCGTTGACCGCGATGCTGCCGGCGCAAGGCTGCTCCAGAAAGTTGATGCAGCGCAGGAAGGTGCTTTTGCCCGAGCCGCTGGACCCAATAATACTGATGACGTCGCCCGCTTTGGCCTTGAGGGAAACGCCCTTGAGCACTTCGTGGTCGCCGTATTTTTTGTGCAGCTCATCGACGCTGAGTTTGTACATGTTCAGTGATCTCCAGGTGAGTGCCGGGTTAGCGGGATTGAGGTTTCATGAAGGCCAGCCAGTGGTCTTCGCAACGGCGGAACACCCAGACCAGAATAAAGACCATCACCGCGTACAGAACGGCGGCCAGGCCGAAGGCTTCAAACGAGGAGTAGGTGGCCGAGTTCACATCCCGGGCCACTTTCAGCAGGTCGGGCACCGTGGCGGTGAACGCAAGGGTGGTGGAGTGCAGCATCAGGATCACTTCATTGCTGTAGAACGGCAGCGAGCGGCGCAGCGCTGAAGGCAAAATAATGCGCCGGTACAACGTGAACTCGGACATGCCATAAGCCCGGCCCGCCTCGATCTCGCCATACGGGGTTGCGCGGATGGCCCCTGCAAACACTTCAGTGGTGTAAGCGCAGGTGTTCAGCGCGAAGGCCAGTAACGTGCAGTTGATGCCCTCGCGAAAGAACGCATCCAGCGTGGGTTGATCGCGCACGATCTGCAGGCTGTAGATGCCGGTGTAAAGAATCAGCAACTGGATGTACAAGGGCGTGCCGCGGAACACGTAGGTGTAAAACCAGACCGGCAGGCGCAGCAGCGGGTTGCGTGACACCCGTGCGACGGCCAGTGGTACTGACAAGATGCCACCGATGGCGATGGACGCCACCAGCAACCACAACGTCATGGCCACGCCCGAGAGCTGGTAGCCGTCAAACCACAGGTACGACTGCCAGTATTGCTCAATAATCTCGTTCACAGCTGCGCTCCTCTGACGCCCACTGAATAACGCCGCTCCAGCCACAGCAGTGCACCGTTGGACACGGTGGTGAGGGCCAGGTAAATCAGGCCGCCGATGACGCTGAAGAAAAACAGGTCCATCGAGTTTTTGCCCGCATCCTGAGTGACTTTGACGATATCGATCAAACCAATGATCGACACCAGCGCCGTGGCCTTGAGCACCACCTGCCAGTTGTTGCCGATGCCTGGCAGCGCGAAGCGCATCATTTGTGGGAACAGCACACGTATAAACACTTGGCGCCGGTTCATGCCGTAGGCCGCGGCCGCTTCAAGCTGGCCTGCCGGGACGGCCTGAAAGGCACCGCGAAACGTTTCGGTGAAATACGCGCCGTAAATAAAGCCCAGGGTAATAACCCCGGCGGCGAAGGGGTTGATGTCGATTTGTTCGGCTTGCAGCCACTCGGTGAAGTTGTTGAGCCAGATTTGCAGGCTGAAAAACAGCAGCAGCATGATCACCAGGTCGGGCACGCTGCGGATCAGCGTGGTGTAGCCAGCGGCCAGGTGACGCAGCACGGGGTACCTGGAAAGTTTGGCGGATGCGCCGATCAGGCCCAGCGAGACGGCCAGCAGCATCGACAATAGCGCCAGCTGAATGGTGGTCAGCGTGCCTTCGACAATCAATGAACCATAGCCCTGTAAAAACATGTTCTGTCGCTCCATTGGCAACGTCGGCTCACAGGCCGGTTGCGCGAAAGTGAACTGCCAGGCTCCGGATTACCCGCCCATGGGTAATCCGGAACCGTTCAGACGCGGGGCTCAGTTATAAATGTCGAAGGTGAAGTACTTTTTCTGCAGCGTGTCGTAGGTGCCGTCCTTGTGCATGGCGGCCAACGCGCGGTTGATGGCTTCGCGCAGTTGCGGTTCGTTCTTGCGCAGACCAATGGCGATACCTTCGCCCAACAGTTCGGTGTTGATAACGGCATCACCGGCGAATTCGAACCCGGTATTTTTGGAGGTTTGCAAGAAGCCGATATCTGCCACAGCCGCGTCGGTCAGGCTGGCGTCGATCCGCCCGCTGACCAGGTCGGGGTACAGCAGGTCCTGGTTGGGGTAGGTGACCATGATCACGCCCTGGGGTGCCCAGATGGCCTTGACGTAGGCTTCTTGCGTGGTGCCTTGAGCCACACCGACGCGTTTGCCTTTGAGTGACTCGGCCGTGGGCAGCAAGCCGCTGCCCTTTTTGGCGATCAAACGGTTCGGGGAGTTGTAGAGACGGTCCGAGAAGTCGACGTTCTTTTTACGCTGTTCGTTGATGGTCATGGCGGACAACACGGCATCGAATTTCTTCGCTCGCAAGGCCGGGATGCTGCTGTCGAAAGGTGTTTCGACCCACACGCACTTGACCTTCAACTCGGCACAAATGGCATTGCCCAGATCAATGTCAAAGCCCACCAGTTCACCCTCTGCGTTTTTCGATTCGAAGGGGGCGAAGGTCGGGTCGACGCCGAAACGAATCACGCTCAGGTCTTTGGCCAGGACGCCAGTTGAAGCCAGTGCTAACACGGTTGCGAGGACAAATTTTTTCATTGTAGTTTTTCCTTTGTCTTACAGATTTAGCGTTGGGGTCGCTCGGCAGGTCTTTTTACTGATGACATGACCTGTATATACAGGTAGAGCAAGATACAGGCCAATTCAGTGATGTGACGTGCTAGAGCGGTTGCGGTGCAAGGTGCCTATCAGCAAACAGTGGGTATCGTTACGCGCAGTTACATTTTGTGTGAGGTGTTTCCTCATCTTTTAGGTGGATGTTTTGAACAGGATACGAGGCTTTTACTATACGAACAGATGATCAAAACTGTAAGTTTCTATAGCTGAGCTAAAGTATCAGCGCATTAATCCCTTTCTGGAGAGGCTGATGAACCCTTTGCCTTCCCTGCGTGCCTTGCAGGTTTTTGAAGCCGTTGGACGCTTCGGCGGCATTGTCGAGGCGGCACGACGCCTCGGGATCTCGGCCGGGGCCGTGAGCCAGCAGATGAAGCTGCTGGAGGACACGCTAGGGTTGAGCTTGACTCACAAGGTGGGCAAACGCATTCGCTTGACCGTGGCGGGCCAGCGTTATCACGAAAGTTGTGCGGCGGCGTTTGAGAGTTTGCGCATTGCTCAGACCGAGGTCGAGCGTTCGAAAAACGCCAGCAACTTGCGCATCAGTGCCTTGCCATCGCTACTCTCGGAGTGGCTGGCCCCGCATGTGTACGCGTGGCAGAGCGAGCACCCCACACTCAATGTATTTCTGGACGGCAGCCATGCCGAGCCTTCGCCGGAAGGCTACGACATCGATTTTCGTTTTACCTACGGTGACTACGTGTCGGCAGACAATGCCATTGAGTTGTTTCGGGATTGCGTAGTGGCGGTGTGCAGCCCGCAATTGGTGCACGCCGAGGCTCCTTTGCACCATCCGCAGGACTTGATGGCGTACCCGCTGCTGTCGATTGACTGGTTGCCCAAGTTCGCTTCGCCGCCGTCCTGGCGAGACTGGTTCAAGTCCCAAGGGGTGGACTGCGAAGGCGTGCGCGATGGTTATCGGGTGTATTCGCTGTCCGCCATGGCGATCCAGGCTGCGTTGGCCGGGCAGGGTGTGGTGCTGGCGCAATATTCCATGGTGGCTGATGCGTTGGCAGAAGGGCGGTTGTTGATGCCGTTCAGCCATGCTCTGGCCATGCCGTCACCGTATTTTCTGGTGGGGGCCAAGGGGGCCTTTGACAAGGCGCACTGCCGCGATTTTCACCGCTGGATGGTGGCGCGAGGGCGGGAGCAGGGCGTGGCGAGCCAGCGTTTGCTGGAGCGTGACGCAGGGTAGGCGCGACCTTGAACGGTCGCGCCCACTGCCGGGTTAGCCGCGTTGACGCTTGGGCAACACATCCTTGAGCTTGGCATGCATGCTGCGCAGGGTGTTTTCAGTGCTGGTCCAGTCGATGCAGGCATCGGTGATCGACACACCATATTGCAAGTCGGCGAGGTCTTTGGGGATCGCCTGGCAACCCCAGTTCAGGTGACTTTCAACCATCAGGCCGATAATCGACTGGTTGCCTTCGAGGATCTGGTTGGCGACGTTTTCCATCACCAGCGGTTGCAGGGCCGGGTCCTTGTTGGAGTTGGCATGGCTGCAGTCGACCATGATGTTCGGGCTGATCTTGGCCTTGTTCAGCGCTTGTTCGCACAGCGCTACGCTGACCGAATCATAGTTCGGCTTGCCGTTGCCGCCGCGCAATACCACGTGGCCGTAGGCGTTGCCCTTGGTGGTGACGATCGATACGCCGCCCTGCTGGTTGATCCCCAGGAAACGATGCGGGCTGGAAACCGATTGCAGCGCGTTGATGGCAACGGTCAAACCGCCATCTGTGCCGTTTTTGAAACCCACCGCCGATGACAGGCCGGAGGCCATTTCGCGGTGAGTCTGCGACTCGGTGGTGCGAGCGCCAATGGCCGACCAACTGATCAGGTCCTGCAGGTACTGCGGGGAAATCGGATCGAGGGCTTCGGTGGCGGTCGGCAGGCCTTTTTCAGCCAGGTCCAAGAGCAATTGGCGACCGATATGCAAGCCGTCTTCGATCTTGAACGAGTCGTCCAGGTACGGGTCGTTGATCAGGCCTTTCCAGCCCACCGTGGTACGTGGCTTTTCGAAATAGACGCGCATGACCAGGTACAAGGTGTCGCTGACTTCAGCGGCGAGTACCTTAAGGCGCTCGGCGTATTCGTGGGCCGCCTTGATATCGTGGATCGAGCACGGCCCGATGACAACGAAAAGCCGATGGTCTTTGCCATCCAGGATATTGCGAATCACCTCACGCCCTTTGGTCACCGTCTGCAGTGCGGTCTCGCTGAGCGGGATCTCGCGTTTGAGGCGTTCAGGTGTGATCAGGGTTTCGTTGGAGGCAACGTTTAGGTCGTCGATCGGTAAATCAGCCATCGTGTTACTCGTCAGGTCACGGGTGCCGGCCGCCAGCGATCCCCGTGCGGCGGAACACAGCTTGATTGAGCGCATCGGGGAGCCGAACCTTAACGCGTTAACTGGCCCGTCGACAATGGGCACACACCGCTTTAATCCACAACGGGCTGCGCGTACGTGCGGTCCAGAGTGGCTTGCGAAAACTCGGCAGCGTGGTGGTTGATCCATTCCAGCGCCAGGGTTTCAGTGTTTTCGGGTGTCGGGCCGACATTTCGCTGGAGGCGGCAATAGTGTTCGATCTGGCAGACCTGCTCACCCATGCGGGCACCAAACAGCGTTTGATCGTCGGTAAACGCGACGCCGACACGATAGCCGTCGGGTTGTTTCTCACACCAGGCAATGTAGCCCGGGTAGCGCGCGTTTTCGCCGAGGGTCGGCATGCTCATGTCCACCGCCATGCCGCGTCGCCAGCGCTTGTCGCTGTGGCATGCCACGCCGCCCAAGCTGATAGAGTGCAGCTTGCTACGCGAGAGAGAGGGGTGTTTTCGGGAAGTGATCTCGACAGGAACATCATCTGGGTGAGGTAAAAAACGACCCATGTATGCACACTCCGGGTGCCATTATTTTGAAATTGTTTTCATGAGTATAGTGACTGAAATGCAATTGACTGACTTTGATGCTGATCAGCGCCTTTTAGGGTTCGCGGGCACCTCGCTGGTGGTGTTCACCAGTGTGGGCTGTTCGGCGTGTCGTACGGCGCGCCATAGGCTCCCCCAGATGGAACTGCCGATTGACCGTGTGTGCTGGATCGATGCCGGTGACAACGGCGGGCTGGTCGAGCGCTACGGGATCTTTCATCTGCCCGCTTTATATGTCGTGCATGACGGTGCCTTTTACGGCGAGCTCAAGTCGCGCTTGAGCGAAGGCGACCTGGCGCATCATATAAGGCTTGCGTTGCTGCGCGAGCCGGACGAACTACCGTAACCCTGCTGTTCAACCACTGTCCTGATACCTTCGGAGGCAACATGAGCAAAGGCTTGAAGGGCAAATTGGTACTGGCCATCTCGTCTCGGGCGCTGTTCGATTTGAGCGAGAGCCATCAGGTGTACCTGGCGCACGGCATTGAGGCCTACCGGCAGTACCAGATTGAGCATGAAGATGAAGTGCTGGAGCCTGGCGATGCGTTTGCGCTGGTCAAAAAACTTCTCAGTTTCAATGCCAGCCTGGGCCGTGAGCGGGTCGAAGTGGTGTTGGTGTCGCGTAATAGCGCGGACACGGGGCTGCGAGTGTTTAACTCCATTCAGCATTACGGGCTCAACATCTCCCGTGCGGCGTTTTCCGGCGGGCGAAACCCTCACCCGTACCTGAATGCGTTTGGCTGCGACCTGTTTTTATCGACCCATGCCGAGGATGTGCGCAGTGCGCTGGCGGCCGGGTTTGCCGCCGCCACGATTTTGTCGGGCGGGGCGCGGCGTGCAGAAAGCACCGAATTGCGCATTGCATTCGACGGGGACGCCGTGCTGTTTTCGGACGATTCCGAGCGTGTTTATCAAGAAGGCGGCCTTGAGGCCTTTCAATCGCTTGAGCGTGAAGCGGCGCGTAACCCCTTGCGTGGCGGGCCGTTCAAGGGGTTTTTAGAGGCGTTGAACCTACTGCAGCGCGAGTTCGCGGACGACGCCTGCCCGATTCGAACCGCGCTGGTCACTGCCCGTTCGGCTCCGGCCCATGAACGGGTTATCCGCACGTTGCGCGACTGGGACATTCGCCTGGACGAGTCGTTGTTTCTCGGCGGGCTGGACAAATCGGCGTTTCTGGAAGCCTTCGCGGCCGACGTGTTCTTTGATGACCAGGCGGGCCATTGTGAAAGGGCCCGGCAAGTGGTTGCGACCGGTCATGTCCCTCACGGCATCAGCAATGAACCTCGTGCCACGACACCCGAATAACGCGGTATGCCTGTCATCATGTGGCCCGTCGAGAGTGGTTGGGCGCTGCTAAGCTAACTCCATCTCGGCCATTCTGGCAGTCGGGGGAGGTTGCATGATTCGCTCGATACTGTACGCCACAGACCTTGGGGTTTACGCGCCGATTGTGATGCAGCACGCGCTGGGGCTGGCCCGCAGCTTCAGTGCCGACCTGTATGTGGTGCACGCGGTTGAGCCCATGGGGTTGTTCGCGGAGTCTGTGTTGCAAAGCTATCTTGATGAGCAGGCGTTAAGCGAGTTTATAGAACAAGGCATGACGACCATGCTGGCGAATATCGAACTGCGTGTACTGGAAACCCTTCGCGACGAGCTGGCCGGTTGTGAACAGGACCTGGCCTTGATTCGCTCAGTCACCGTGGTTCAAGGCGAGCCCGCGCAGGTCATTCTGGACCAGTTGAGCCGGCTGCCCGTGGATTTGCTGGTGCTTGGCAGTCACGGTCAGCAGGGCAGTGACCTGGCTCCTCTGGGGCGAACGGCCGCACGGCTTGTTGGGCAAGTGGCGGTGCCGGTGTATTTGGTGCCACTGACGCAGCGTCGACGTCGAACTGCTGTGTAGGAGAAGTCATCAAAAACGATAAAAAGTTCTAGATTTCTTGTTCGCACCTTCCATATAGTTATATACCGCCGCCGACACCCTTGGCGTCAACCTGCTTTGAGGGATGCATATGAAGCTTCAACAACTGCGCTACATCTGGGAAGTGGCGCACCACGACCTCAACGTGTCGGCCACCGCACAGAGCCTGTACACCTCTCAGCCAGGTATCAGCAAACAGATCCGTCTGCTGGAAGACGAGTTGGGCGTTGAGGTGTTTGCGCGCAGTGGTAAGCACCTGACCCGCGTTACGCCCGCCGGCGAGCGCATAATCACCACCGCCGGGGAAATTCTGCGCAAGGTCGAAAGCATCAAGCAGATCGCCCAAGAGTTTTCCAACGAGAAAAAAGGCACCCTGTCGATTGCCACGACGCATACGCAGGCGCGCTATGCCTTGCCACCGGTGATCAGCAACTTCATCAAGCAATACCCGGATGTCGCCTTGCACATGCACCAGGGCTCGCCGATGCAAATCGCCGAGATGGCTGCTGATGGTACGGTTGATTTTGCCATTGCCACCGAAGCGCTTGAGCTGTTTGGTGACCTGGTGATGATGCCGTGCTATCGCTGGAACCGGTGTGTGGTTGTGCCCCAGGGCCACCCTTTGGCCAAGTTGGGCAAGTTGACGCTTGAAGCGCTGGCTGAGTATCCGATTGTGACCTATGTGTTCGGTTTTACCGGCCGCTCCAAGCTCGATGAAGCGTTCAGCCATCGCGGCCTGACCCCCAAAGTCGTGTTTACCGCTGCCGATGCTGACGTGATTAAAACCTATGTGCGCCTGGGCCTGGGCGTTGGCATCGTGGCTAAAATGGCTGTCGACACGGCTCTGGACAAGGATCTGGTGGTGCTGGATGCCAGCGAACTGTTTGAGTCCAGCATCACTAAAATCGGTTTCCGTCGTGGCACCTTCCTGCGCGGGTTTATGTGCGACTTTATTGAAAAGTTTGCACCGCACCTGACCCGTGAAGTCATGGCCAAGGCCATTCAGTGCCATAACAAACAGGAACTTGAAGACCTCTTTGAGGGTGTTGAACTGCCGGTTCACTAAGCCCCGACTGCGGTACCTGGCCCGCCTGTCCCTCAGGCGGGCTGATATTCGCGGGTGTTACCCCACTAATGCAGTGTTGCCCCGTCACTCCTTGAAGATAGCCGCGTGATTGACCCTGGCGCAGCCATCACGGCTGTCCCTCACCGACTTCAAGGACCCTGCCATGAGCGAGCGCGCTACCGAATTTTCTACCCTGACTCCCGCCTTAAGCCCCGCCTTTATCAGCGCCGATGATGCGGCGGTGTACGCCCATGAGCTGATTGTCGCGATCAAGAATGGAATCGTGTATGGCGGTTTTATTCTCAGCAAAAACCATCAGTTCTTTGCCACGCTGCCGCAAGCGGGTGCGCTGCACAGTTTCGATCCTGCCCAAGTCTTGTCGCTGTCGCCTGAGGGGAATTTCCTGCCGATGGCCGGGTATGTGATTGAAGGCATGTACCATTCCAACACGTCGCTGTACCGCGTGCCTTGGGCTGTTCATGAAGAGAGTGAGTTGCAGGACAACTTTTTCTCGATTCAGGATCTGAATATGGCGATGCGCTACCGTGATAATTACCCGCGTTTTTACCTCTCGTGCCCCGATAAATGTGTGCTGAGCTACATCGCCAGCGGTACCGATTTTGAGCGCGCGCTTTGGCCTTTGTTCACGCGTACACGGCCGCATTATCCAGGCACGCTTGAGCGGGCTTATGACTTGGGTTCTCTGATGCCCAGCCATTTGGTGGGCCTGATGGCGGTGGTGGGGCAGTTGTATGTGGTGCTGCCGGGCGGGCACTGGGCCCGGCGCTCCAGGTTGGGTGTCAACTGGGCAACGGACCAGCAGAACTCACAACTGCCCATTGATCGCCAGCCGGTCAGCGGGCCGCTGTGCAGCACGTTGAGGGAGGCAGTGTCAGGGGCTCAGCAGCAGATGCTCAAGCGCAAGGATCTCCAGCAAGCGGGTTACATCCTGGTACAGGAAAACACAGGGGAATACGTCTGCACCCGTCCTCTGCAGGTGGCTTTTCTAGAGTTTGATCGCAGCCGTGTGTTCCCCAAAAATGCCAGCGGCGTACCCGCTTTGCCGACAGGCTGCCGTGTGGTTGGCGTCTATCAGTCGGGGGATGAACACGACAGTGAGCTGCCGGATGCCTTGAATGAAGTCTTTGGCGACTTTTTTTCGCCAGGCAACCTGTTCGTCAACCTGTTGCTGGCGCGTGCCACACCTGGCTGCGAGATTTATTTTTGCACTCGACGGGGCGGTTTGCTGCGTTACAACAGTGAGCAATCCGAGGCGCAATCCACGTTGCTGGCAGAGCTGACCACTGTCAATGGTGTTGCCAGTGAGTTGGAATCACAGTTGTTGGCCGCCGAACTCAGTGCTCGGGATTATGTGCGTCGCGTGGCGGCGGCGGGTCAGCTTGAGGTCATCATTGCCGATGGGGTCTGGACACAGGTGGGGCCGGTCGACCAGACGTGGGAGCCATTTGCGGCGGTGACAAACGCTGGGGAGACCCTCAATGATCAGGCCCAAGCACTGCATTGGGCATGATAATGGCTGGAGTGCCTTAGGGGGGCGGATGCCGTTTGGACGAAAACCGGGCGTGTGACTTCGCAATGGCAGCCGGGCGCAACGGTGGGCTAGTATGAACAGACGCTCTGGGCTGAGCGGGGCTATGTAGATGGCGATAATGTGCTTCATTTATTAGCAAAAGTTACGGTGCCCCTGAATTGTTATTCAAGCATGAACTTATCCGCTGTTTGCACCTCTTATGCCGGTAGCCATTGGTCGCGGCCGCCTGATAAGCTCGCGGCTTTATTCGATTGCCCACGTTTGGCGCATGAACAAGGAAATAGCATGAAACAGCATCGGTTGGCGGCAGCTGTTGCCCTGGTAAGCTTGGTACTGGCGGGTTGTGATTCGCAGACCAGCGTAGAGCTGAAAACCCCGGCGCAGAAAGCTTCATACGGCATTGGCTTGAACATGGGTAAAAACCTGGCTCAAGAAGGCATGGATGACCTGGACTCCAAGGCCGTAGCACAGGGCATCGAAGATGCCGTTGGCAAAAAAGAGCAGAAACTCAAGGACGAAGAGCTGATTGAAGCGTTCGCTGCTCTGCAGAAGCGTGCTGAAGAACGCCTGACCAAAATGAGCGAAGAAGCTTCAGCCGCCGGCAAGAAGTTCCTTGAAGAAAATGGCAAGAAAGCAGGCGTTGTCACCACGGCTTCCGGCCTGCAATACGAAGTGATCAAAAAGGCCGATGGCCCGCAGCCTAAAGCCACCGACGTGGTGACGGTCCACTACGAAGGCAAATTGATTGATGGCAAGGTGTTCGACAGCTCCGTCGAGCGCGGCAGCCCGATCGATCTGCCGGTCAGTGGCGTGATCCCGGGTTGGGTTGAAGGCCTGCAACTGATGCACGTCGGCGAGAAGTACAAACTGTATATCCCAAGCGAGCTGGCTTATGGCGAGCAAAGCCCGAGCCCGGCCATTCCGGCCAACTCGGTGCTGGTTTTTGACCTGGAACTGCTGGGTATCAAAGACCCTGCAAAGCCTGAGCAAGACGCCGCTCAATAAGCTGTACCGTGTGCTGCCAACGCCCCGTCTCGACGGGGCGTTGTCGTTTATGCGCTTCGCGCACGTTACCCACACGCTGAGTCGACAGGCGGTAAAGACCTTTACGTTTCCCTGGCAAGTAGTACTTGGCCGTCAAGTCAATGAATGTATGGGGTTTTTTATGTGTGTAAAAAACGCCCGATTTAAGCGTAGCCCTTATAGGGCGGGCCTTTCAGCCGCAAAAAACAGCTCTGTTCACAATGTTATCCACAATTTTTGTGGATAACATTGGTCATCCGGTGCATGGCCGGGCTGCGCAGAGCGTCAAATAACCCGTCAGATCAAAACCCCCCAGAGACCTTGGCTGCTGTTAGGATTAAGATTCCAAGGAAAGTTCTGACTCGTTCTATTTAAAAGTCTGACGGGGTTAAGTAATGGATCTGCAAATCATCACGCGTAATGGCGAGCCGGAGTACGCGGTTCTGCCATGGGACAGTTATCAGGCGTTGCTCAAAGCTGCCGGTCTTGGCGATCAGGCGGCTACCGCTGCGGCGGTTCATCCTCCAAAGACTGAACCGCAGTCGCCAGAACCGGCATTGCCCGGGCTCGATCAACTGCGCGATCTGCGCGAGACCAAAGGCCTGGCGCTGGAAGCGTTGGCCCGTACTGTAGGCATTAGCCCGTCTTATCTGGGAATGATTGAAACCGGTGAGCGTCTGCCGGATCTTGCCATTCGTCGCAGCTTGGCCTGGGAGCTGGGTGTTCCGGGCTGGAGGGAAGCATCATGAGCGTGCGTATCAGTCGTCAACACTGGGATGGGTTATTGGCTGAGCTGGATCAGGCGCGTCGACAGCGCCATTTGCTCACGTATCGTGCGTTACTGGAGCGTTTGCAGTTGCCGAGCCCGGCCATGCTGACGCTGACAGCGGCGCTTGAGCATCTGGCCGCGATGGATGCGAAAGCGGATCAGCCGTTACGCAGTGCGCTGGTGATCAGCCAGGGAGCGAGCCGTTTACCGCGAACCGGCTTCTTTGAATATGTGGAACGCATTGGGCGCTTTAGCGGCCCGCCGGATGGCGTGGCGGCGGCGTCATGGCACGCTTCTGAGGTGGTGCGGGTCTTTGAGTATGATTACGAACACGTGGAGGCTTAAGTGCTGTGGCAAATGAGGGCGCGTGTGGGCTACGAGGTGGCGCGTCAGGCGTTTCACCGGCCCTGGTTAATGCGCCAGCCGCGTATCTGGCGCTGGATGGAAGGGCAGTTTGCCCGTATGGCTAACGTTGGTGATATCCAGGCGCAGAGTTTCTACGGGCATGTCCTGGCGTTTCGTGGCCAGGGCTTGGGTGCCCGGGAGGAAGGCTTGCGCTTGTTGCGTCTGGCGGCGCTGGGCGGTGATGGTAAGGCGGCTTATCAGGTAGGGGTCTTCAGCTTGACGGGCAGCGCCAGCCGAGCTCCGGATGCCGTCGCAGCGGCGGGTTGGTGGGAGAGGGCGGCGAAGGCCGGGCATCCGTTGGCGGTACTCAAGCTGGCAACGTTGTATGAGCAGGGTGGCCCCGGGCTGTTGCCCAACCCTGAACGGGCTCAGCATTACCGGGCAGCATCGGCTTAAACCCCAGCCGAAAAAAAGGCGGAGCGCATCATGCGCTCCGCCTTTTTAATGCCCGTGTTGTGTAGCCGCCGCCCAAAGCGGCGGCTACGGGCGTGTTACTTCTTGGCGACTTGAGAACTGAGCTTCAAGTAGTCCAGGAGAATGCGCCCGGTTTCACTCAGGTAGGCGTCATCTTCCGGTTTGGTCTTTTCAGGTTCGACCGGCAGTGCATCTTCGTCTTCTTTCTTCATTTCCTTGAGCGGTGCCTCACCTTTGGCCTTGCGACGGGCGTTCTCCATCACCAGTTGCTTGGCGTCGATGTCGGCGTGCTGCTTGCGACGTTCTTCCTCATTGAGGCTGACGGTTTTCTCGCTCATCAGCTTCTCGGCCAAGGCCAGCTTATCGCGGATGAAAACGAACTCGGCGTCTTTGGCCACCCGTGCATCATGCTCGGACTTGAGCTGAGCGATGAACGGTTTGAAAGGGTCCGCCGCCGGTTTGATAGCCGGGCGAATGGTGTCCCACGGCATGGCTTCGGGCAGGGCGCTTTCACCGATTTCCTTGGTGTCGATCAGTGAAGGCAGTGCCACATCAGGCAGCACGCCCTGATGCTGAGTGCTTTGGCCGGAGACCCGATAGAACTTGGCCAGTGTCAGCTTCAGTTCGCCGTGGTTCAGTGGCTGGATGGTTTGCACCGTCCCCTTGCCGAACGTTTGGCCGCCGATGATCAGTGCACGATGGTAGTCCTGCATGGCACCGGCAAAAATTTCCGACGCTGAGGCAGACAGGCGGTTGACCAGCAACGCCATCGGGCCTTTGTAGAACGCGCCCGGGTTTTCGTCTTCCAGCACGTCGACCTTGCCGTCGGCGTTACGCACCAGCACCGTAGGACCTTTGTCGATAAACAGGCTGGTCAGTTCGGTGGCTTCCTGCAACGAGCCGCCACCGTTGTTGCGCAAGTCAATGATCACACCGTCGACTTTTTCTTTCTGCAACTCGGTCAGCAGCTTTTTGACGTCGCGGGTGGTGCTCTTGTAGTTCGGGTCGCCCGCGCGGAACGCCTTGAAGTCCAGGTAAAAGGCCGGGATCTCAATCACGCCCAATTTGTAGTCTTTGCCGTCCTGCTTGAGGTTCAGGATGGATTTTTTGGCCGCCTGCTCTTCAAGCTTCACCGCTTCGCGAGTGATCGACACCACCTTGCTGGTCTGGTCGTTAGGCGCATTGCTGGCCGGAATGACCTCCAGGCGCACCACAGAGCCTTTAGGGCCACGAATCAACTTGACCACCTCGTCCAAGCGCCAGCCGATTACATCGACCATTTCCTTGTCGCCCTGGGCCACGCCAACGATCTTGTCCGCCGGAGCCACTTGCTTGGTCTTGTCGGCCGGGCCAGCGGGAACCAGCCGCACGATCTTGACCTGATCGTTGTCGCTCTGCAGCACGGCACCAATGCCTTCCAGCGACAGGCTCATGTTGATGTCGAAGTTTTCCGCATTGTCGGGCGACAGGTAATTGGTGTGCGGGTCGTAAGACATGGCGAAGGTGTTGATGTACGCCTGGAAAATATCTTCGGCACGGGTCTGGTCAAGGCGCGTCAATTGATTCTTGTAACGCTTGGTCAGCAGTTCCTGGATTTTTGCGGGCTCTTTGCCGGCAATTTTCAGGCGCAGGACTTCATCTTTGATGCGTTTGCGCCACAGGTCGTTGAGTTCGGCTTCGGTTTTGAGCCATGGCGCGTCCTTGCGGTCGATCTGCAGGGTTTCCTTGGCCTTGAAGTCGAACGAATCGATGCCTTTGCTCAAGTCGGCCAGGGCAAAATCCAGACGTGACTTGACGCGGTCCAGGTAGCGCTTGTAGATGATGAAACCGGGGTTGAGGTCGCCGTTTTTGAGGAAGTCGTCAAACTGGTACTTCCATTTGTCGAATTCGGCAATGTCGCTGGCCAGGAAGTAACTGCGCGAAGGGTCAAGCAGCTTAAGGTAGCTGTCATAGATGATCGCAGAACGTGCGTCATCCAGTGGCGGTTTGCTGTAATGATGACGCTTGAGCAGCTCGACCACGTTCAGGCTGGCAATTACCTCGTCACGATCGGGCTGAAGGTTATCCCAACTGTTAGCGGCGAACGTATTGGTTGAAAACGGTAAAACGCTTAAACCAATGAAAAGGGCAAGTGCGGTGCTAGGGAATAAGTGCTTCATGCTGATTCGACGCGGGGGCAATTGATAACGCATATTAGGCCGTCTTTGAAGTCGCCGGTTCCGTGAAGGCCGGCCGCATAATGCAAGAAGCCCGGTGCGACAGCACCGGGCTCGGTCCAGACTCACTATGGAGGCACTGTGAAAGCATTGCAAGGCGTTGAAGGTCAAGTGAAGTGGGTTGAAGAGCCAAGCCCTGCCTGTGATGTAGGGCAAATTCGTATCCGTGTGGCGGCGGCGGGCCTCAATCGGGCCGATTTGCTACAGAGCGCGGGCTTGTACCCGCCGCCACCGGGCGCTAGCCAGGTGCTGGGGCTGGAGTGTTCGGGGGTTGTGATTGAGGTGGGCCCGGGGTCTTCGTGGGCTCTCGGTGATCGAGTGTGTGCTTTATTGGCCGGTGGCGGCATGGCGCAGGAAGTGGTGGTCGATGGCCGTCATGTGCTGCCGGTGCCTGAAGGGCTTTCGTTGGTGGAAGCGGCGGCTTTGCCCGAGGTTTACAGCACGGCGTGGCTGAACCTGTTTCAGTTGGCGGCCCTCAAGCCCGGTGAGAAAGTGCTGCTGCACGCCGGAGCCAGTGGCGTGGGTTCCGCGGCGATTCAGCTCTGCAAGGCTTTTGGAAGCCCCTGCTGGGTGAGCGTCGGTTCGGCCGAGCGCTTGGCTTACTGCGAGGCGCTCGGGGCTCAGGGCGGGGTTGTACGGACCGAGGGGCTGGACAGCCTCAAGGCATTAGGGCCATTCGATGTGGTGCTGGACCCGGTGGGTGCCAATTACGCCGAATCCAACCTCAAGCTATTGGCGCTGGACGGCCGTTGGGTGGTGATCGGATTAATGGGGGGGCGCAAGGCCGAGTTGGACCTGGCGCTGGTGCTGGGCAAGCGTATCCAGTTGCTGGGTTCGACCCTGCGCAGCCGAAGTGATCAGTTCAAATCAGATTTGCTCAGTGATCTGGGTCAGCAGGTGTGGCCGCTGTTCAGCGAAGGGCGCCTGAGCCCGCAATTGGCCAAGACGTTCCCGATCGAACAGGCGCAAGAGGCGTTCGCTGAGCTGGCCAGCAATCAGGTCGCGGGTAAGGTGGTGTTGGTCATAGAGCCAAGCCTGGTTTGACCGCGTTTGTCTGATGCAGGAACGGGCTGAGTGGTCCGTGTTGAAAAGATCGCGAGCAAGCGCGTTCACTGTAGAGTGCCCCTTGCTCGCGATGATTTGACCTGGCCTGGATTATTTCCAGAGATGAATCGGCCACCCGGCCTTCTCGGCGTGCTCGCGCAGCACAGGGTCCGGGTTCACCGCATGCGGGTGATCGACCTTCAGCAGAAGGGGTAAATCATTGCGTGAGTCGGAATAAAAACTCGCGCCTTCGAGGTTTTCTTCCTGCTCGTCGAGCCATTCCAGCAGGCGGGTGATCTTGCCTTCGCGGTAGGTCAGGGTGCCCGTGGTTTGACCCGTGTACACCCCGTTTTTGACTTCCAGCTCAATCCCCAACACTTCGTCAATGCCCAAGCGCTCGGCAATCGGCTTGACCAAATGCGTGCCCGAAGCCGAGATGACCAGGATGCGGTCCCCCGCCTTGCGATGTTCGGCAATGGCCTTGCAACCCTCGCTGAAAATGATCGGCTCAATCACGTCTTCTACCCACGGGCCGACCAAGTGTGCAACCTCTTCGGGGGTACGTCCGGCCAGCGGCTCCAGGCTGAACGCCATAAACACGTCCATCGCCAACTCGCCCTTGCTGTACGCGGCCATCAGCTC
This sequence comes from Pseudomonas sp., assembly GCF_030150285.1. Taxonomy (GTDB): domain Bacteria; phylum Pseudomonadota; class Gammaproteobacteria; order Pseudomonadales; family Pseudomonadaceae; genus Aquipseudomonas. The sequence goes on from NZ_JASLGE010000032.1 coordinate 152,189, forward strand.
GTTATTGCGCTTCATGAACGGCTCGGTATCGACCCAGCCCAGGCGACCCATTTGCTGGCTCCACAACGTCGCGCAGTCGCCATGTATCAGGGTTTCGTCCAGATCAAAAATTGCCAGGGCCATCAGCGCAACTCGCTATTCAGTAGATTCAAGGTCATCAGGCTACCTCACATAGGGTGCTGTTATCGATGGACAATGCGACGCGCTGGCCGTCGGGGTAAAGATCGCCCGGGGAGCGATTGAGCACATCGACGATCAACTCCACGCCGCGAACCTCTACGCGGTAGCGAATGACGTTGCCCAGCAAGCTGTGGTTGCGAATGACGGTGTCGGGCTCGCCCTGCAGGCTCAGGCTCAGGGTTTCCGGGCGGATGGCAACGCGGCTGCTGACCGGGCGCTGCAACAGGCGGCTCGCGGTCTCGGCGTCCAGCAGGTTGTAGTTGCCGATAAACCCGGCCGCGAAGGCGTCGGCGGGGGCGGCGTACAAGGTTTGGGCATCGCCGCTTTGTACGATGCGACCTTGGTTCATCAGGAAAATGCGGTCGCTCATGGTCAGCGCTTCTTCCTGATCGTGGGTCACGAAAATGGTGGTCAGGTTCAGTTCGCGCTGGATGGCGCGGATCTGCTCGCGCAAATGTTTGCGAATGCGCGCATCCAGTGCTGACAGCGGCTCGTCCAGCAGCAACAGGCGGGGTCGTGTTACCAGTGAGCGCGCCAGGGCGACGCGCTGGCATTGCCCGCCAGACAACTGGTGCGGGTAGCGCTTGGCGAAATCATTCAGTTCGACCAGTTGCAGTGCTTCAGTCGTGCGTTTGTGGCTGTCATTGGCGTTGACCTTTTGCATGCGCAAGCCAAACGCGACGTTTTGTTCGACGGTCATATTGGGGAACAGCGCGTAGCTCTGGAACACCATGCCGATGTCACGTTTTTGCGGGCTCAACGGCACGATGTCCTGGCCATCCAGCAGGATTTTACCGCCATCGACCGGGGTCAGCCCCGCGATGCAGCGCAGCAGTGTGGACTTGCCGCAGCCCGAAGGGCCCAGCAGGGTGACGAACTCACCCTGAGTGATGGTGAAGTGGATATCGCTGAATACCGGAGTGCCGGAATAGGTTTTTTGCAGGCGTTCGACGCTGACGAAGCTCATTGGCTTTTGTCCTTGTTCAGGAAGGTGGCAACCCAAGTCAGCACCAGTACAAAGAGGAAGTACGAGATCACCAGGGCGCTGGTGAAATGACCGCTGCTGTTGCGCATGTTGTTCAAGAACACTTGCAGGGTTTCGTATTGCGTGCCGACCAGAATATTGGCAAACACAAACTCGCCGAACAGGAACGAGAACGACAGCAGCAACGCGACCATCAAGCCTTTACGCAGGTTGGGCAGCACCACCAGAAAAGCGGCCTGCCAGGTGCTGGCACCCAGCAGTTGGGCCGCGTCCATCAGGTCACGCAGGTTAATGGCCTGCAGGTTGTTGGTGATCGCCCGGTACATAAAAGGCAGCGCGACGGTGAAGTAACAGCCAATCAAGATCCACGGTGTGCCCACCATGCGCAACGGACCGGAGCCATACAGTTGCAGCAAGCCCACCGATGACACCACGGGTGGCACGGCGAAGGGCAGCAGAATCAGAATGTTCATCAGGGCGTCGAGCCGCGGAAAGTGGTAATGCACCACAAACAGCAACGGCAAGATCAGCACCACTGACAATACCAGTGCCGCCACGCACACCAGCAGCGAGTGGCCGAAAGCAGTCAGAAAACGCGGGTCGCCCCAGAGTTGGCTGTACCACTTGAGGGTAAAACCGCTGGGTAGAACAGTCGCTGACCAACTGCTGGCGATGGAGTACACCAACGTGCCCAGCAGCGGCAGTAACAGGATCAGAAACAACAGCCAGACCACGCTGCGGTGGTAAACGCTGGCGGTCGTGGATTCAGCGCGCGACATGGTAGCTCCTCTTTAACAGCCACTGGTGCACCAGCGTCACCAGGGTCATCAGCCCCACCAGAATCACCGCCAGGGCGCTGGCCATGTTCGGATCGAGGCTGATGTCACCCGACACCATTGCCGCAATACGAATAGGCAGCACGTTGAAGTTACCCGTAGTCAGGGCGTACACCGTGGCATAGGCACCCAGTGCGTTGGCCAGCAGAATCACGAAGGTGCCGAGCAGCGCCGGGGTGAGTACCGGCAAACCGATATGCCGCCAGAACTGCCAACTGTTGGCACCCAGCAGCGCTGCCGATTCGCGCCAGTCTTCACGCAGTGCATCAAAGGCCGGATACAGCAGCAGCACGCCCAGCGGGATTTGAAAGTAGGTGTACAGGATGATCAGGCCGGTTTTGGAGTAGAGGTTGAAGTCCTGAATGATCCCGGCCTGTTTAAGCATGATCGTGATGCTGCCGTTGAACCCCAGCAGAATGATGAAGGCAAAGGCCAGCGGAACACCGGAGAAGTTGCTGGTCATGTTGGCGAAGGCGTTGACGAAGTTACGTAGCCGCGAATCTACCCGGCGCAGCGAGTAGCTGCCGAGGAGTGCGATCACAATGCCAAAAAGGCTCGACCAAAAGCTGATCTCCAGGCTGTGCTGGATGGCCTGCAAATAGAATTTCGAGCTGAAAATCCGGGTGAAGTTATCCAGCCCCCAGCCGCTCTCTTCCGATTGCACGCTGTGAATCAGCACCCACACCAGCGGAGCGATCTGGAACACGATAAAAAACACGGCAAAGGGCACCAGGCATAACAGCGCCAGCCATTTACCCCGGGTCATGGTGCGTGCCTCAACAGGCCATGGCACACCGGTTTATCGTGGGCGATGCCCAGCAGTTCGCAAATCGTGCCGCAGAGTTCGGTTTGCTTGGGGGATACACGGGGGTCGAGACTAAACGCATCGCCCAGCACGAACAGGGGCACTTCGCGTTCTTCAGGCAATAACCCGTTGTGCGAGCGGTCGTTATTCATGCCGTGGTCGGCGGTGACCAGAACCTGGTAACCGGCGTCCAGCCAGCCTTGCAGGTAGTCGGCCAGAATAATGTCGGCAGAGCGGGCGCTGTTGCGGTATTGCGGGGTGTCGAGGCCGTGTTTGTGCCCGGCATCGTCAATGTTCATGGGGTGGACCAGTAGAAAATCGGGCGAGTGCTTGATGCGCAAATGCTCGGCATCGGCAAACAGGTGTGAGTCGGGGTAATGGTCGTTCCAGTAAAAGTGCCCGGCTTGAATGGGCAAGTCACTGTCTTCGGTGTGTCGGTCGCGGGCGGCGATAAAGGGCGAGCGGTTATACAGTTCGCTGACCCAGTGGTAGGCCGCGGCCGCCGTGCAGAGCCCTGCCTCGCGGGCGTAGTGGAAGACACTGCGCTGGTTGGACAGGCGTGACACGTTGTTGTGCACAATGCCGCTTTCAATCGGTGGCACACCGGTGAGGATGCACTCATACAGTGGGCGCGACAGGGCCGGTAATTCACAGGTGAGTTTGTACAGGGCGGCGCGTCCTGCCCCGACATAGGCTTGCAAATGCCCCATGGCATGGCGAGCGACCGCGTAATTCAGTCCGTCGAGTACGACCAGGATGGTGTTGTGTTTCATGTACTGCGACTCCGCTGGTAAAGCACAGAACCTGTAGCCGCGGGCTTGCACGCGATGGCAGGCATCCAGTGCGCTGCATCGCGAGCAGGTCGGCGTCTACAGGGGTTGAGGCCGGCGGGCCTTACTGCATGTTGATGATGACTTCTTCCTGCCACAGTTGTGGCAGTTTCTTGGACGTGGCTTCCCAGGCTGCGGCGTCTTTGATCGGGGTTACATTTTTGTATTGATCGTTGGACAGCAGTTTGCCTTGGACATCAGCCGGCAGTTTCAAGTGCTCGGCACGGATCGGCCGCGCATTGCCGCGCGCCAGGTTGATCTGGCCTTCGTCGCTGAAGATGTATTCACGGGCCAGTTTGGCGGCGTTAGGGTGCTTGGCGTATTTGTTGATGATGGTGGTGTAGCCCGAGATTACCGAACCGTCGGACGGAATCAGCACCACATAGTCATCAGGGTTAGCCATTTTGGCTTTGTAGCTCAGACCGTTGAAATCCCAGACGACACCGACTTCCACTTCACCCTTTTCCATCGTGGCGATGGTCGGGTTGGCCAATGACAGGCGACCCTGTTTGGCAATATCCGCGAACATCAACAGCGCGGGCTGAATATTCTTTTCACTGCCACCGTTGGCCAGTGCTGCCGCCAGCACACCGTTGGTGGCCTGTGCCGCGGTGCTGACGTCACCGATGGACACCTTGTATTTACCGGATTTCAAGTCAGCCCACCGGGTGGGTGCTTCTGAACCGTGCAGCAGCTTTTTGTTAACGATGAACGCAATGGTGCCGGTATAGGCCAGCGCCCAGTTACCGTCTTTGTCCTTGGCCCACTCGGGCACTTGGTCCCAGGTGGTCGGCTTGTAAGGTTGCGTGACGCCCTTGGCCACTGCAATCGGGCCGAAGGCGGCACCCACGTCACCGATATCGGCACTGGCGTTGTCTTTCTCGGCGGCGAACTTGGCGACTTCCTGCGCCGAACTCATGTCGGTATCGACGTGCTTGAGGCCATATTTGGTGTTGAGGTCGGCCCAGGTTTGCTTCCAGTTGGCCCAGTCATCGGGCATCCCGACGCTGTTCACCGTTCCCTCTTTTCTTGCGGCGGCTTCGAGGGCTTTTAAGTCGACATCCGCGGCCATGGCCGTGGTGCACAGAGCAATGCTTGAACCTAACAGTGATGCCAGAAAAAACTGTTTCATCCGAAGCTCCTTGGGCGTTTTCAACGCTGGGTTTTATTGATCTTTTGCAGTGGGTTGGTCTAGGTCAGCAATACCTGAGCCAATCTAAGCTCGACTGATGACACTTTAATGTCGGCCTGGGTCTTGCTTGTGCATTTTTAGGCCGGCGGGCTCATTGCGAGTAAGCGTAGACCATCGTGCAAGCCACGGCGGGCAAGGGTTTTGCCTGTATTTAGGTGCGCGTGTGCAGCGTGTCTGTCATCGAACAGTCATCTGACCTGCCTAGGCTGGCGGGATTGAGGCGCGGTGTCTGCCAGGTCGTGCTTGCCCTTTTTTGGTGCTGGACTAGTCCAGATAGGTAACGTTAATGCGTGAAAGTACACCCAAGGCGGTGACATCGATCAGCCGGGCGTTGCAAGAACAGATCGAACACGGCTTGTTGTCGGGTGGCACCCAGTTGCCAGCGGAACGCAAGCTCAGTGAGTTGTTTACGACCACGCGGGTGACGGTGCGTGAAGCCTTGTTGCAATTGGAGGCTCAGGGGCTGGTGTATCGTGAAGAGCGTCGCGGCTGGTTTATTTCGCCGCCGCGCCTGGCCTACAACCTGATGCAACGTAGCCACTTTCACGCCATGGTCAGCGCACAAGGCCGTGTGCCGACCACGCATGTCATCTCGGCGCGCTTGCAGCCGGCGTCGGCAGCGGTGTGCGAGCGCCTGCAACTGCCAGCGCTGTCCAGCGTGATTCAGATTTGTCGGGGCCGGCGCATCGACGGGCGTTGGGTGCTTTACGTCGAGCATTATTTGAACCCGCAGTACTTCCCACAGATTCTGGACTTTGACCTGACGCACTCGATTACCGAACTGTATGCCAGGCACTACGACTTGCATTACGGGCGTGTGCGCTTTGAAATTGTACCCACCGCGCTGCCCGCCGAAGCAGCGGCAACGCTTAAGGTGTCAGTGGGAAGCCCGGGGCTAAGGATTGCGCGGGTCAATTACGATCAGCATGAGCGCTTGATTGACTGTGACCTGGAATATTGGCGACACGATGCGATTCATGTCGGGGTGGATGTGCTGGACCGGGAGTAGGTGCGGCCGGTCGACACTCGAGGGCTCGCGATCTTTTAATCGTTAGAAGATCGCGAGCCAGCGGGTGCCTACAGAGGCCTGGGGTTATTCCTTTTGCAATGTACCGCTGCTGGCGGTCACCACCTGCACGCTCAAGCGCGGGGTGGCCAGGTCGAGGCCGGCTTCGTCCAGGTGGCGTTTGAGTGACAGGTTGAATGCACGCGACACCTCCCACTGCTTGATCGGCGCGGTCTTGAACCGGGCGCGTAAAATTGCGCTGCCGGACTCGAAGCTTTCAACCCCTTGGAACTCCAGTGGCGACCAGATATTGCGGCGTTGCAGCGGATCGTTGCGGATTTTTTGACCCACCTCACGTATCAGCTTGATCGCATCGTCAATGTCCATGTTGTAGGGGATGGCGACGCGGAATATCGCGTAGCCAAATTCGCGGGAGTAGTTCTTGATGCTTTTGATTTCGCTGAACGGGATAGTGTGCACGATGCCGTCGATGTCCCGTAGCCGGACGGTACGGATGGTCAGGCCTTCCACCGTGCCCAGGTGCCCGCCGACATCCACGTAGTCGTCGATGGCCAGCGAGTCTTCGATGATGATGAACAGCCCGGTGATCAGGTCTGCGACCAGGGACTGGGCCCCGAAACCGATGGCCAGGCCGATAACGCCTGCACCGGCCAGCAACGGCGTCACGTTCATGCCCATGTTGGCCAGCGCGACGATCAGCGCAATCAGGAAGATCGCGGCAAACAGCACGTTGCGGATCAGCGGCATCATGGTTTGCGCACGGGCATTGGCCAAGCCTTTGCGCGATCGCGTGAGGGCGTGGTGAATCGCGGTGTCAGCCAGTATCCAGATCAGCCAGGCAAACAGTAGCGTGCCGGCGAGGCCGAACAGTTTGACGCTGATTTCATGGCCGTCACCTTCGGTAAAGCGAATCAGCGAGAGGCCCCACACCCTTAACCCCAACTCGATAAAGACCAGCCACACCACCAGGTGAATCAGGGTGTAGACGAAACTCTTCAGGCGCTCGGAATACAGGGCGTGGCGCTTGGGCCCGTGTTGCGGGCGTTGCGCATGACGGCGCACCAGGCCGTTGATGACCATGCACACGATGACCAGCACCGTGCAGATCAGCGATTGGCGCAGGGCGGTGCTGGTGTCTCCGGCGGACACGAAGGTGGCGGCCAGAGAAATGGCCACCAGAATCAGTGCCGGCACGAACCAATAGGTGCCGAGGATATCGATACTGTCGCTCAGGGCGCGGCGTGTGAGGCGCCGTGACAGTGGCTGGTTGCGGATCAGGTGGGCGATGGGGCGACGGAACCGGATGATAAACAACCCGGTGGACAATGCCGCCATCACATTGGCAAATGTAGCGGCGGTGTGAGCCAGGTGCACGCCGAGGGTAGCCACCAGGCGCGGGTCGCTCAATGCCTCGCCAAATGCGGCAAAGCTGCCAATCCACCACAGCGGTCGGAAAGCTTGATGGCGCAGGATATGCAACGCGCGATGGCGGTGCGGGCCGTCAAGCAACGAAAAGGCGATGACGCAAATGGCCGAAAAACAGGTGCCAATCACCAGCGCATAGGCCAACACCATCGCCAAGTCTTTGCCCAGAGACGAGGGCAGGGCGTAGCTCATGTAGACCGTAATCATCAGAGCGACCATCCACGGCCCCAGCTTGCGCAAGGCAAAACGCAGCAAATCGATGGCTTTGGGGTGTTGCGGCAACTCTTCACTGAGCCCGAATCGTACCCGCACTCGGTGGCTGACCCAGATCAGCAGCGCAGCCAACAGGCTCCAGACCATAATGATCAGGGCGAAGGCAAAAATAATCGGCAGCCATTGGTTCGCGGGCAACATCAAGGCCACCAGTTCATCCCTGGCCTGTTCGATTTCCAGCGACCAGCGATAGGTGGGGCTGTCAGCGCCGGAGAACTGTTTTTCAAGGTCTGACAAGGTACTGCCGATCAGACCGAGTACGCCGAGCTCAGCTTCCGGTTGGGCTTGCTTGGTGGCGTCGCGGAGTTTTTTGAGGTCTGCCAGCAATTTGGTACGTTGCTGGTCGTTCTCGAGGTTTTTGATCACCTCATCCAGCGATTGGCCCAGCGGCTCGGTCGGTTGTGCCTGGGTTTTATCCGGGCTGCCGAGCAGGCTGGTCAAGCCGACCGCTTGAGCTGAACTCAAGGGCAGCAACGTCAGTAAGCAAAGTAACAGGCATGAGGGTAAGGCAAGCAGACGAAGAAACACTGGGCGATCAACCTCAAGGGGTGCGAGATGGCCGAGTGTACGCGAGGGCCTGCAATCATTCATTTCTTGTCACACTAAAATAAGCGACTGCCGCCCAGGTAACTTTGCAGAGCCGTTACTCGTTGAGTTTGGCGAGGATTTTAAACACGATGGTGCCAAAGATCAGCAGCATGCCGCACCAGATCATCAGCACGCCGACGCCGCTGCTTCGTTCACGGAAGTTGAAACCGATGGTCAGTAATAGCATCCCGCAGATAATCGGAATCATCATGGAGTGGAACGCAGATGTCTCAAACATGGTTAAGGGCCTTAGAAAAGAATGCCACTAGTCTAGGTTGCTTTGCCGAAAAGTGGGGTGATGTGTATCAAAAATGAATCAGCCGCGCGCGGCCCCGGTGGAACCGCGCGCGTGGGCTGGGTCAGGGCAGTTCGTGGCTGGCGTAAAACGCGCTCAGTACCTTGACCAGGTGGGCCAGGTCATGGCTCCCAGCCAGTTCGCGGATCGAGTGCATGGCGAAGGTGGGCAGGCCGATATCGACGGTGCGAACGCCCAGGTGGCTGGCGGTGATCGGGCCAATGGTGGAGCCGCAGCCCATGTCACTGCGCACCACAAAACTTTGCACGGGGACTTCTACCGCCATGCACAGGTGGCGGAAAAAACCGGCCGTTTCGCTGTTGGTGGCGTAGCGCTGGTTGCTGTTGACCTTGATGACCGGCCCGGCATTGAGTTTGGGGCCGTGGTTGGCATCGTGTTTGTCGGCATAGTTGGGGTGAACGCCGTGAGCGTTGTCGGCCGAGACCAGCAGCGATTTTTGAATCGTGCGCACGTACTCATCCCCTTCAGGGAGCAGGCGCTGCAGGATTTGCTCCAGCATCGGGCCATCTGCGCCGCAGGCTGAGCAAGAACCGACTTCTTCATGATCGGTGGCCACAAACAGGCAGGTTTCATCGGTCTCGGTGTTGAGCAGGGCTTGCAGGCCGGCGTAGCACGACAGCAGGTTGTCGAGGCGTGCGCCCGCAATGAAGTCAGCATTGAGGCCGATGACTGCGGCGCTCTGGGTGTCGTAGAAGCTCAGCTCGTAATCGAGCACCACGTCAGCATTCAGGCCGTGCTCGCGGGCCAACTGGTCGGTAAGCAAGGCGCGGAAGTCCACACGCTCATCGCCGGCCACCTGAGCCAGGATGGGTGGAAGCTCGGTCTGCGGATTGATCGCCCAGCCTTCATTGGCCGTACGGTTGAGGTGGATGGCCAGGTTGGGAATGGTGGCAATGGGGGCTCGGAAGTCGATCAGTTGGCTTTCAACCTTCCCGTCGCGGCGGAAGGTGACACGCCCGGCCAGAGACAGATCACGGTCGAACCAGGGAGCCAGCAGAGCCCCCCCGTAGACTTCGACACCCAGTTGCCAGAAACCCTGGCGTTGCAGTTCCGGCTGCGGTTTGACCCGCAGGCACGGGCTGTCTGTGTGGGCACCAACCATGCGAATGCCTGCGAGCAGCGGCGAGTAGCGCCCCAGCTTGAACGCGACGATGGAGGAGTCATTGCGGGTGACGTAATAGCGGCCATTGGCTTCGGTGAACCAGCTGTCGCGCTCGTCGAGGCGCTGGAAACCGGCGGCCTCCAGGCGTTGAACAAGGCTGGCAGTGGCATGAAAGGGGGTAGGGGAGGCCTTCAGGAAGTCGATCAGGCCTTGGTTCAACTCTTCGCGCATAAGTTACTCCAGACAGCAAGGCCGCGAGTTTAGCGCATTGATTGCAAGAATTGAGCAGCAAAAACGTGCAAACCCTTAGAGGAACAACCGGCCGACGCTCGATTGCTCGCGAGCTTTTAACGATCAAAAGATCGCGAGCAAGCTCGCTCCCACAGCAGGTTGTCAGTCTTTAAAACGGGGCTGGGCACTCGAAGCGCAGGCGTTCGCCGGTTTGCGGGTGGGTAAAGCTCAGCATGCTGGCGTGCAGACACAAGCGCGGCCAGGCAGCCAAGGCTTGCGGGTGGGCGTACAAGCCGTCGCCCAACAGTGGGTGGCCGATAGAAAGCATATGCACGCGCAACTGGTGTGAGCGGCCAGTAATGGGGGTTAGCTCAACCCGGCAGTAATCGCCGCAACGCTCCAGTACTTTCCAGAACGTCAGGGCATTTTTACCGAACTCATGGTCGACCACATGCCGGGGTTTGGTCGGTGGGTCGTAGCGCAGTGGCAGGTCGACGGTGCCGCTGTCCAGTGCTGGCTGGCCCCACGCCAGTGCCGTGTAAGCTTTCTCGGTTTCGCGGTCGTGAAACTGGCGTGACAGTTCGCGGTGAGTGTCGGCATCACGGGCCAACAGAATGATCCCGGACGTTTCCCAGTCCAGGCGGTGCACGATACGTGCTTCGGGATAGCCGTTTTCCTGCAGGCGGGTAATCAGGCAATCCTTGTTGTCTTCAGCCCGGCCCGGCACGGATAACAGCAGTGTCGGCTTGTTGACGACCAGAACACCGGCGTCCTGATGAATAATATGGATGTTGGACAACGGCATTAAAACAGCCTCTTAACAAACGCCAACGGCGACATGGGGTGTTCCCCTGGCAGAGAACACTCCACGTCGCCGTGGTGTTGACCGGATCGATTAACGATCTGGCAGTGTGATGTTGAGTTCCAGAATCGAGCAGCTACCCTCGTTCTCGAGCGCGATCTGTACTTGATCGGACTCGATATTGACGTATTTGCGGATCACTTCGACCAGCTCTTTTTGCAAGGCTGGCAAGTAGTCCGGGGTGCTGCGTTGGCCGCGTTCGTGCGCCACGATGATCTGTAGACGCTCTTTCGCGACCGACGCGGTTGTGGTCTTTTTGCTGGCACGAAAGAAGTCAAAAATATTCATTGCTTAATTGCCTCCAAACAGGCGCTCGAAGAATCCCTTCTTCTGTGCATCGAGGAACCGATGCTCCACGGTTTTGCCCAGCAGGCGATCAACGGCATCGCTGTAGGCCTGGCCGGCATCGCTCTGATCATCAAGGATCACGGGCACGCCCTGGTTGGATGCCTTGAGGACGGCCTGGGATTCCGGAATGACGCCCAGCAGGGCCACCGCCAGAATTTCCTTGACGTCTTCAACGCCGAGCATTTCGCCTTTGCTGACGCGCTCGGGGTTGTAACGGGTCAGTAGCAGGTGTTCCTTGATAGGGTCCTGGTTGAGCTCGGCCCGGCGCGACTTGCTGGCCAGCAGGCCCAGCATGCGGTCGGAGTCGCGCACCGAAGACACTTCAGGGTTAGTGACGATGATGGCTTCATCCGCGAAGTACATGGCCAGGTGAGCGCCGGTTTCGATGCCTGCGGGGGAGTCGCAAACCACGAACTCGAAGGTTTCCTTGAGTTCCATCAGTACTTTTTCGACGCCTTCCTTGGTGAGGGCGTCCTTGTCGCGGGTCTGGCTGGCCGCCAACACATAGAGGTTCTCAAGGCGTTTGTCCTTGATGAGTGCCTGCTGCAGGTTGGCTTCGCCGTTGACCACGTTGACGAAGTCATACACCACGCGACGCTCGCAGCCCATGATCAGGTCAAGGTTACGCAGGCCGACGTCAAAATCGACGATCACTGTTTTGTGGCCGCGCAAAGCGAGGCCGGTACCGATAGCGGCGCTGGTGGTGGTCTTGCCCACGCCACCCTTGCCGGATGTAACCACTAGAATCTTGGCCAAGGTGTTTCACCCCTAAGGAAGAAGGACTATGTGCGTCCCGGATAAACATCTCTGATAAACAACGCTGGTGAACAGCCTTGGCGGGGCTTCGTCGCAGGTCAGGCTTACACAGCGTAAGCGTTACCTGATCATTGAATTCCTACAAGGTTTAGTCTGTTTCCTTACGCTTTGGAGATGGTCGTAAAATGGCGTGAGTATCCGTTAAAGACGGGTGATGTTCAACATGTCGCTTGACAGACTGATTTGAACCCCTGTTCCCCACAACGGGTCGCGGCGCAGGTCTTCAGATACTTTATACGTACCGGCAATCGATACGAGTTCGGCGCTGAGCTGCTGGCAGAAAATTCGCGCCTTGGTGTTGCCCTTGTGCCCGGCCAATGCACGGCCACGCATGGGCCCGTACACATGGATGTTGCCATCGGCCATAAGTTCCGCGCCGGGGCTGACCGATGCAATGACCACCAGGTCGCAGCCTTCGGCATACACCGTCTGACCACCGCGCACCGGGGAGGTAATGATTTTGGTGGGTTTTATCGTGGGCTCGGGCGGCTTTTCAGGTTTTTTCGGCTCAACGACTTCCACCGGGTTGATCGCTCGCTCACGGGCACCGGATGGCGGCAGCACGGGCAGATCGATGGCAATGGCGGCGGCGATGTCTTCGATACGGTTGGCGCGGATGGCCAGGGTGCGCAGGCCATGTTGACGGCACACGCGCATCAGGCCCGGCAAATCAATGGCTCCTTCGCCTGCGGGAAGCTTGTCCAGCGCCAGCACCAGCGGGGTATTGCTGAAGAAATTGGGTGCCTGAGCGACTTTGGCGGCCAGTTGGCGGTCAAGGGCGTCGAGGTTGTTTTGGGCCAGTTCCAGCACCGTAATGGCGAGCATACTGCCCTTTAGCTGGAACACAGGGGCTTGGTCTAGCGATTCGGTTTGGCTCATGGTCGGTTTAATGCGGCTTGTCACTTAAAGTGCTGAGACTTATAACGAGATCGCCCGCGAGCCGCAAGCGGGGCCGAACGATGTAGAATGCACGGCCCTGTGTTTGTCCGGAATCATTAATGGATCGCCCGCATTTTCGAGCTGCTTTTTTTCATCCGCGCTATTGGCTGCTATGGCTAGGGCTTGGCGTGCTCTGGCTGGTGGTGCAACTGCCTTACGCCACTCAGTTGTGGATTGGCCGTGTACTCGGCGCGTTGATGTACCGCGTGGCGGGCGACCGTCGGCGTATCGCCGCGCGTAATCTTGAGCTGTGTTTCCCCGAAAAGTCCGACGCCGAGCGTAAGCGTTTACTCAAGGAGAACTTCGCTTCAACCGGTATTGCCTTCTTTGAAATGGCCATGAGCTGGTGGTGGTCCAGGCCACGTCTGGCCCGACTGGCCCATGTCGAGGGGCTGGAGCACCTCAAGCAGGCGCAGCAGGAGGGCAAGGGCGTTATTTTGATGGCGTTTCACTTCACCACTCTGGAGATTGGGGCCGCCTTGCTGGGCCAGCAGCACACCATCGATGGCATGTACCGCGAGCATAAAAATGCGCTGTTTGATTTCATCCAGCGCCGCGGGCGCGAGCGCCATAATGTCGATTCGCTGGCCGTTGAGCGCGATGATGTGCGGGGTATGCTCAAGTTGCTGCGCGCTGGCCGAGCGATCTGGTATGCCCCGGACCAGGACTACGGTGCCAAACAAAGCATCTTTGTACCGTTGTTCAATATTCCGGCCGCGACAGTGACAGCCACCAGCAAGTTCGCCAAGCTGGGCAAAGCCCATGTTGTGCCTTTTACTCAACAACGGTTGGCAGATGGCAGCGGCTATAAGTTGGTGATTCATCCGCCCTTGACGGACTTCCCCGGAGAAAGCGATGAGGTCGATTGCCTGCGTATCAATCAATGGGTCGAGCGGGCAATCCGTGAATGCCCCGAGCAATACTTGTGGGCTCACCGGCGCTTCAAGACCCGCCCGCCGGGTGAGCCGAAGCTGTACGAAAAACGCCGTTGAAGCTGGCGGCCATGGTGCTTGTTCATGAGTGTCAAGGCCCCCGTAACAGGTCTGATTTTGTCGGGTGGCGGCGCACGGGCGGCCTATCAGGTCGGTGTGCTGGCGGCGATTGCCGAGTTGCTGCCCGCTGGGGCTGCCAACCCTTTTCCGGTGATCGTTGGCACTTCGGCGGGGGCGATCAACGCCGTTAGCCTGGCCAGCGGTGCTATGGCGTTTTCTTCGGCCGTCGAGCACCTGACCGCGTTTTGGCAGGGGTTCGAAAGCCATTTGGTGTTGCGCAGTGATTGGCCGGGTGTGATCCGGCAAGCCAGCCGGTTTTTTGGGCATAGCTTGCTAGGGTTGGGGGCATCGGTTCCGGTGGCCTTGCTCAACAGTGCCCCCTTGCGCGATTTGCTCGTGGATAAAATCAACTTTGCCGGCATTGAGCAGGCCATCGCCGAGCAGCATCTGCGCGCGGTGGCGGTTACGGCGTTTGGCTACTCTTCGGGTCAGGCCGTAACCTTTTATCAAGGTCAGGGTGCCATTGAGGGGTGGTTGCGCCATCGACGTATCGGGTTGCCAGCCGCGTTGACGGTTGATCATTTGCTGGCCAGTTCGGCCATTCCGCTGCTGTTTGCACCGGTGAGGATCGGTGACGAGTTTTTCGGCGATGGCGCAGTTCGCCAGTCCGCGCCCATAAGCCCGGCCCTTCACTTGGGGGCCAGCCGCGTACTCGTTGTCGGGGTGAGCGGCAACCCGCGCGGGCCTGATCCGCACATGGGGCAGCCGCGCTTTTTCAATACGCAGCACCCTACATTGGCGCAGATTGGTGGGCACATGCTCAACAGCACGTTTATCGACAGCCTTGAAAGCGATATTGAGTTGCTTGAACGCCTGAACCACTTGGGGCAACTGTTGCCGAGCCAGCCAAGTCATTTGGGCTTGGCCCCTGTTGACGTGTTGGTGATTGCACCGAGTCAGCCCATTGACGAAATTGCTGCCCGGCATCGGGATGAGTTGCCATCAGCGTTACGTCTGTTTTTGCGTGGTCCGGGTGCGACCAAAACCAGTGGTGCAGGCGTGTTGAGTTACTTGTTGTTTGAGTCGGGTTATTGCCGGGAACTGATTGAGTTGGGGCGCAGGGATGCGTTGGCCAAACGTGAAGTCTTATGCAAATTTCTGAGCATTTAGCATCAGGCACCTACTGTGACGGCAGGTACTAAAAAACTCTCTGGCTCCTAGGAATTCCCCTACATATCGGTCTGTGTAGTTACTGTAGCTTCGCCACCCTTTATGCCGAGGACTAAAACCGGTTCTCGCTCACCGGGGTGTGCACATGCCTGTAATCCGTCCGTTTAAAATCAAGCCACTGGCTTTATCAATCCATGCGTTGTCCGCGGTTACTGCGCTGGTTCTCAGCCAAACGGCTGCTGCCATTCCCGTCATAGGGGAGATGACGATTGATGATCGAACCCCTGTCCAACGTTATGAGGTCAGTGGCGCTGGCAGCAAATTGACTGCCAATGTGGCGACGACGCGAGCGATCAGCGTGAGCACGGGCGCAGAAGTTGAGTTGAATGGCTCGGTGGTTGATGGCCGCGCAGACGACGCCTTGACCCTGGAAGGTGCCACGGCGGCCATGACCGGCAGTAACCTTAGCAGCGAAACCGTAGGGCTCAATGACCTGGGCGGCAGTGACATCACGGCTGCCAACAGTTCAATAACAGGCGGTAATACGGGCGCTATTGTAGGGTCCGGCAGTACGTTCACTTTGCAAAATACCCGTATTGTCGGGTCGTATGCGGACAGTGTCGGCTTGCAACTGCAGGGGGGCAGTGTGCGGGCAACGAATGAAAGCGTCATTCGTGGCGGGCAGGCAGGCGTGGTAATGGCACCCTCGGCAGGGGCGGGCGACACGCATTCGCTGGAGCTGGATAATTCCAGCGTAGAGGGCGAGACCGGTTCGGCCATTGTCGTCGGAGAGGGCGGTGCGGTTAACGCGACGATCAGCGTGTTGAACGGCTCAACCCTGACTGGCGGTAACGGCACGCTGCTCGAGGTGAATGCGGGTTCAACGGCCTCTTTGCAGGTGGATAACAGCCATCTGGTGGGGGACGTGATTGTCGAGGCCGGTAGCACTGCCAACCTGGTGCTTGATAACTCGGCCACCTTGATCGGGCGCCTGGAAAATGTGTCAAGCCTGGAGCTTAACCGTGGGGCGCAATGGACCCTGGTTGAGAGCAGTCAGTTGGGTGACGTGTCCATGGACGGGGGCGCGATCAAGCTTGGCGAGCCCGGCGCTTTCTATACCTTGTCGATGGACAGCCTCGAAGGCAATGGCACCTTTGTGATGGATGCCGACTTTACCCTGGGAAAAACCGATGTGCTTGAGGTCACCGGCCTGGCCAGCGGCGACCACCGTTTGATGATAGGCAGCAGCGGGACTGATCCCTTGGCGGACAGCAAGCTCAGTGTGGTGACAACCGGTGGCGGCGATGCCGAGTTCTCTCTGGCCACAGACCGCGTCGACCTGGGGGCCTATTCGTATGACCTTGTTCGCGAAGGCAATGAATGGTTCCTGGCCTCCAAAGGTACGATAAGCCCCGGTACCCGGTCAGTGCTCGGTCTGTTCAACGCCGCGCCCACCGTGTGGTATGGCGAAATGAGCACCTTGAGCAGCCGCATGGGTGACATCCGCATGAACCCGGGCAATGCAGGTTTCTGGGTGCGTGCCTATGGCAATAAATTCAACGTGTCCGGGCGTTCGGGGTTTGCGTATGCGCAGCAACAGCAAGGCATGTCTTTTGGTGCCGATGCGCCGCTGCCCTATGGCGATGCCCGCTGGTTGGTGGGGTTGATGGGCGGGTACAGCCAGTCGGACCTGGACCTTCAACAAGGGACTACTGGCAAGGTCGACAGTTACTACTTGGGTGCATATGCCACGTGGGCGGATGATTCGGGTTTTTACGTGGATAGCGTCGTGAAGCTCAATCGGTTTCAGAACGAGTCAAGCGTTGGCATGAGTGATGGCTCGATTGCCAAAGGTGCTTACGCCAACCATGGTCTCGGGGCCACTGTGGAAGCAGGCCAGCATATAAAACTAGCCAATAGCTTCTATGTAGAACCCTATGCACAAGTCGCGGCGTTGGTGGTGGAAGGCAGCGAGTACACGCTGGATAACGGTATGAAAGCGGAGGGTGACCAGACACATTCTGTGCTGGGCAAGTTAGGCGTGACGGCTGGCCGCCATTTCGACCTGGGTGATAAACGTTTGCTCAAGCCCTATGTGCGTGCTGCCTGGGCTCAGGAGTTCTCGGCGCGTAACAAGGTTGAAGTCAATGGCAATGCCTTTAACAACGACCTTTCCGGTTCTCGCGCCGAGTTTGGTGTGGGGGTTGCGATGACCATGACCGATCGGATCAGCCTGCATGCCGACGTCGAGTACAGCCATGGCGAGAAAATTGAACAGCCTTATGGTGTCAATGCCGGTGTGCGTTACAGCTGGTAAGAACCAGGCTGTTGAACACCTGACGGGGATTGAGGCCAAGCTGGACTCAATCCCCTTGTGCGTGTCAGAGGTTACTCTGCAATCTGCAGTTTGCGTGCTTCGGTGTAGATGTAGCGCAACTTGTCGTATTCAAACGGTGAGTCGAACTGGCCGTAGCGGAAGCTGGTGTTGTACCGCTTATCAATTGCCTGCAACAGCCAGATCTCTGGGTTGCGCGTGCTTTCGTGAGGCACATTGAGGAAGTTGATCTCTTGGTTGGCCCCATAGTCGACCACCAGGCCCGTCGTATCGCGCAGGTTTGAGGGGCCGAGAATGGGCAGCATCAGGTAAGCGCCACCCGGTACGCCATAAAAGCCCAGTGTTTGCCCGAAATCTTCACTGTGGCGCGGCAGGCCCATTGCCGTGGCAGGGTCCCACAGGCCGCCAAGGCCCAGCGTTGTGTTAAACAGCAAGCGCGCGGTGGTTTTCAATGAGCGCTCGCCCTTGAGTTGCAGCACGCTGTTAAACAGGTTGGGCACATCGCCGAGGTTGTTGAAGAAGTTGGTGACACCGGTACGTACAAAGCTGGGTGTGACATAGCGATAGCCATCGACAACCGGTAGAAACACCCACTGATCGAAGCGGTAGTTAAAGTGGTAGATGCGTCGGTTGATCGATTCCAGCGGGTCGTAAACGCTCAGCGCGTTCATGGTTGCCCGTTCAAACTCGCGTTGATCGAGGCCGGGATTGAACTTCAGCATCTTTAACGGCTGAGTGAACCCGTCGATGTCCTGTTTGCGTTCGGTATGTGCTGCACTGTCGTCCGCCTGGGCATAGCCTGCGCTCAGCAGGGCGGCAGCCAGTAATAAATGTTTAGCCACGGAAGAACTCCAGCATGGCGTCTGCATTGACGCGGTAATTGAGGTTGCCGCAATGGCCGCCATACGGGTAGACCGTCAGGCGATTGCCGAATGTTGTGCGCAGAAAGCCAAGGTCGCCAGGGCCGAGAATGATGTCGTCAGCATTGTGCATCACCGCAATCTTTGGCGTGTTGTGCAGGTAGTCCTTCAGGGCGTACAGGCTGACCTGGTCGATCAATTGCAGCAGGCTGCCGCCATCGGTACGGGCGCGCCACATCGGAATGACTTGCTCAGTCAGGTAGCAGTCGAAGTCGCATTGCAGTGCACGCTTGAGGAAGGGCGTGAGGCTGGTGCCTTCGGTGATCGGGTAGTTGGGCGGCGTTATCAGGCCGCGACGGTTGATCAAGTCCGAAGTGAATACGATGTCGGCAGACGAAAACCGGAACATGGTGCCGATCAACATCGCCATTTGCTCGTTGGTCAGGCGCTCTTTGGAGTTCTGAATGTCATACACCAACGCGGCATTGAGGTCGACGTAGCCTTTTTGCTTGAAGTAGCGCGTCAGCTTGGCCAGGACCAGTTCATAGAAGGTGGTGCTGTTATTGACACCCTTGACCTCGGTTTGCACCAGTTTGTCGAGGTTGCTGATCGAGGTGTAGAGGTTGACGGGCGGGTTGAGCATCAACACTTTTTTGAAGTTGAAGCTCTTGCGGGTTTCATCCAGGTGGCTGACGAACGCCGCATCCAAGGCACCCAGGCTGTAACCGCTCAGGTAGTACTCCGTGACGGGAACATTGGCTTGTTGCGCGCGCACCGCTTGCATGACCCGGTACAAGTCTTCGGCATCGTACTGGCTAACGCCCGGCGTGGCGAAGCGTGAGGCCGCGCTCATAAAGTCATAGCTGGTGGGCGATGACAGTTGAACGACGTGATAGCCCTCTTGGTAGAACAGCTTTTTCAGGTATTCGTTAAGGCTGCTGTGATAAGGCGCGCCGGTGCCGGCAATCAAAAATATCAGAGGAGCCGGGTGGTCTTGCGTGGCGATGCGATAGGTCAGCTTTTTAACCGACCAGAAGTTGGCTGGCAGGGTGAACTCACGCTCAGGGCGCAACCTGAGGGTGTAGTCCGATTGTGAGATCTCATCATCGCTCGGCAGCAGCGGGCGCATCTCGGGTGGGGTGGTAGCAATGGTGGCTTCAAACGGGTTGGTAATGGGGTAGCCATAGGTGGCGGGATCTATATCAACCGCTCGTGCGGACGCACTCAAGATAAGGCCGCCTAGCAAGGCAGCGAGGGGTAGAGAACGAAGCATGATGACTATCCCTGGAAAAGGTGCGGAGAAGGTTCGCAAACTCTGACCACCGGGCAGCCGTTGAAGTGCCACGGTGGGCGTACATTCATTCAAAAACAGACGGTGGGCCATCAAATGGCAATCAGACGATACACGTTGAATGACTTTAGTGAACAGATATCTCTTTGCAAGGCTTGCATAGACAAGGCGGGCGATTAAGCTGAGCGCCGTTTTGTTTATCGGAGTGTGTCATGCGCCCACGTTTGCCGTTGGTCCTGCTACTTATCGCCCTGCCAGTGTGGCTGGCTGCCAGCTATGGCTTGCGTTACGGCTTTATGGAAGATCCGCAATGGGTAGGGCTGTGCGTGGCCGATGCCGCGCGTTGGGAATGCCAGCTGAGGGCTAGCATGGGGTGGCTGATTCATTTCAGAGTGATGGGGTGGTTGGCGCTGGTGACGTCGGTGATTGCGTTCTTTGTGCCGGGTGGCTTCGGGAGAGCGCTGGCGATACTGGCCCTGCTGTTCGGTTTTCCAGCGTTGGTGCTGTACAACGCGAGCCTGGCCGTGTTTGCCGTGGTGATTGCCGGGTTGCGGCTAGTGCGGGCTGTGAAGTAAACCCAGCCTTGGCAGGAAAGGGCGGTCGATTGCTCGCGATCTTTTAACGATCAAAAGATCGCGAGCAAGCTCGCTCCTGCAGAGCATGCTCGCGATCTGGTTTTTGATCCAAGGGCCCTCCTGCACCGTTACATCGCGCGTTTTCGAACGCTGCGCCAAAGAGCCATAACCATCAGCGCGCTCACTAGCGCCCACATCCAGGCTTGTTCGTTGTGCAGGCCTTCGCGGTACAGCTGTATCGGAAGGCCCGCCGCGATGATCAATGCCAACAGGCCGAACTCGCGGCGTGGGCCACGGGTCGGGCGACACAGGTAAACCAATGCAGGCAGCAGCAGCGCCGCACTCGGAAAGCTGCGGTAGCGCGGCTCGAATACCAGCCCCAGCATCATGACCGCACCGGCAAAGCCGGCTGCTGCCAGCCACACGCCCGCCCGGCGCTCCAGCGCAGTGTACAGGCGCTCACGCCAGCCCTTTCGTGGGCTTAGGGTCAGTGCCGCGTGAGTCAAAACGATGAGGTTCAAACCAAGCAACAGGCCAGCCCAGACCCACTCACCGACAAAGCGGCTGGTGACGCAGGCCAGTTCAGCCCACGCCACAATGCTACAGCCCGCCACTGCTCCTAATGCCGGGAGCAAGAGTGCGTCACGCGTGCTGCGAACACGTCCGCCCAGCACCAGCGTGCCCAGGAACAACGCTGCACCCAGGCCCAGCCACAGGGGCCAGTGCGGCAGGTTCGACACGGGGCCGGCCAAAATGCCCTTGTCCTGGCGATCGGCATCAAACAAGCCCCAGTACCCACCTACGGCCCCTTCGCTGCCGCGTTTCCAGGGCTGATCGAAGGCTTCGATCAAGTTGTATTTCCAGCCGTTTTGCTCAGCTTGCGTTACAAAGCCGCGAATGAATTTGGCTTCGTTAACCCGGCTGGGCAGGGCGGTTTCGCGCTGGCGGCCTTCGCTCGGCCAGCCTGTCTCACCTATCAGGATGTCTTTAGGGGCGAATTTGTCGCCAAATACGCGGCGAATCTGCACAACATGGTCCACGGCCTGGTCGATGCCGGCAGGGTCATCCTCCCAATAAGGCAGCAGGTGAATGGTCAGGAAGTCGACCGCGGGGGCGATTTGCGGGTGCTGCAACCAGAATTCCCAGACTTCGGCGTAGGTCACAGGCTGTTTGATGTGGCGCTTGACCTGATCAATCAGGTTCACCAACTGCGGGGCGGTCACTTCTTTGCGCAGAAGTGCCTCGTTGCCGACGATTACGGCGGTGATGACGTCCGGGTTGGCATTGGCCGAAGCGATCAAAGCGCTGATTTCTTCGGCAGTGGCCTGCGCATTGCTGCTCACCCAAGCACCGCTCATCATGGTCAGGCCGTGCTTTCGGGCCAGATCGGGTAGGGCTTCAAGGCCCGCCTGGGAATAGGTGCGAATGCATTCGAACCGCGTGGCGAGCAAGGCCAGGTCGGCGTCCATGCGTTCAATACGGGGCACAAAGGGTTGGTCGAACGGCGATTGGTCTTTGTCGAAGGGTGTGTAAGAGGCGCATTGCAATTTGTGGGTTGGGGTGGCGGCATCGGGCAGAACCACCGGTTGACCCAGGCCATACCAGAAACCGGCAATGGCAAACACGCCCAGCACGCAGGCGAACAGGTAAGGCAGCACGGGGAAGCGGGCAGTTGCAGACATGGTCAGGCCGTATGGGAACAAAGCCGCGCATCTTACCTGCAATTGGGAAGGCTTATCGCCCGGGTATAATTTTGACACGCAAAGTTCTCGCGCCAGTATGGACATCTGGTGCGAGTATCTGTGTATGCAGCGCGATAATGTCGTTTGTGGCTGCCTCAGCGTCGTCGTCAGAGCAGGGTGTGCAGCGGTTGAAGTCGATGATCATTGGGCGGCTCGGCACTCGTCGGGCCCGGCACGGCGAGGAATCGACAATGAAGATGCGAGGGTTGTTAAGCGCAGGAGCTGCCTTGGTGCTGGCGATGAGTGCGGGAGTGGCGAGTGCTCAGAGCAAAGCGCCGTTAAGTATCGGGTATGTTGATGGTTGGTCTGACAGTGTGGCGACCACCCACGTGGCGGCTGAAATCATCAAGCAAAAACTCGGGCATGACGTCAAGTTGATGCCCGTGGCGACCGGAATCATGTGGCAGGGGGTAGCGACGGGCAAGCTGGATGCCATGTTATCGGCCTGGTTGCCAGTGACTCACGGCGAGTACTGGGCTAAAAACAAGGACAAAGTGGTTGATTACGGCCCTAACTTTAAAGATGCCAAAATCGGCTTGATTGTGCCGGAGTACGTGAAGGCGCAGTCGATCGCGGACTTGAAGGGTGACGACGGCTACAAGAAAAAAATTGTAGGCATTGACGCGGGCTCGGGCGTGATGCTGAAAACCGATCAGGCGATCAAGGACTATGACCTGGGTTATAAACTGCAGGCCAGTTCAGGTGCGGCGATGACTTCGGAGTTGGGCCGTGCTTATGCCAAAGAGGAGCCGATAGTGGTCACCGGTTGGGTGCCGCACTGGATGTTTGCCAAGTGGAAGCTGCGATTCCTGGATGACCCAAAAAGTGTTTATGGCGCTTCTGAAACTGTGAATAGCATCGGCAGTAAGGAACTTGATAGCAAAGCCCCGGATGTCGCTGCCTTTTTAAAGAAGTTTTCCTGGAACTCCAAGGATGAAATTGGTGAGGTAATGCTGGCCATTCAAGAGGGGGCAAAACCTGAAGCGGCGGCCAAGGAGTGGGTGGCCAAGCACCCTGAGCGTGTAGCTGAATGGACCGCTAAATAATTGCGAAGCGTCTAGTTCGCCGTACACAAGACCGTTTGGTGTTTGCGCCAAACGGTTTTTTTGTGCGCATTGTCTTTTTCAGCAGGGCATCGTCCTTACAGCGTAGAGAAACCGGGGGCTGCGGCGATTTGAGGTTCTACTACTAAAGTCGTCTGGATTAGAAATTGAAGCGCCCCAATAGTGAAAACGTTCCAACTCATCTGTGCTGCGAGGACAAAAATAATGAACGACAGCATTTACCTCAAGATTCAAAACAGCCCGCGCTTCAAGGAGCTGGTTAAAAAAAGAGAACGATTCGCCTGGATTCTCTCGGCAATCATGCTCGGATTGTATGCCGCTTTCATCCTGCTTATTGCTTATGCGCCGCAAGTGCTGGGGGCCAAGTTGAGCCCCGGCTCGTCCATTACCTGGGGGATTCCGATTGGAGTAGGGCTGATTATTTCGGCGTTTATTCTGACCGGCATCTACGTACAACGGGCCAATGGCGAATTTGACGAGATGAACGCTGCAATTCTCAAGGAGGCTGAGCAATGATCCGGCGTCTATTGGCAGCACTGGGCATGGCGGCTTTGGCCCCTTGTGTCTGGGCAGGGGAAGCCCTGACCGGAGAAGTTCAAAAGCAACCGCTTAACATCTCTGCGATTATCATGTTCGTGGCGTTTGTAGGCGCAACTTTGTGCATCACGTACTGGGCCTCAAAACGCAACAAATCCGCGGCGGATTACTACGCTGCCGGCGGTAAGATCACAGGCTTTCAGAACGGCCTGGCAATCGCGGGCGACTATATGTCTGCCGCGTCCTTTCTCGGTATTTCCGCACTGGTTTACACCTCGGGCTACGATGGCTTGATTTACTCCATCGGCTTCCTTGTGGGCTGGCCAATCATTCTGTTCTTGATCGCAGAGCGTCTGCGTAACCTGGGCAAGTACACTTTCGCAGACGTCGCTTCGTATCGGCTGGGTCAAACCCAAATTCGATCTTTGTCGGCCTGTGGCTCGCTGGTGGTGGTGGCGTTCTACCTGATTGCGCAGATGGTCGGTGCTGGCAAGCTGATCCAGTTGCTCTTTGGCCTGGACTACCACGTTGCGGTGATTTTGGTCGGTATCCTGATGTGCCTGTATGTGCTGTTCGGCGGCATGCTGGCGACGACCTGGGTACAAATCATCAAGGCGGTGTTGTTGCTGTCGGGTGCGACATTCATGGCCGTCATGGTGATGAAGCACGTTAACTTTGACTTCAACTCGCTGTTTGCCGAGGCCGTGAAAATTCACCCGAAAGCGGAGGCCATCATGAGCCCTGGCGGTTTGGTGAAGGATCCGATTTCGGCATTCTCCCTGGGGCTGGCATTGATGTTCGGTACTGCCGGTCTGCCGCACATTCTGATGCGCTTCTTCACCGTCAGTGACGCTAAAGAAGCCCGTAAGAGTGTGTTCTACGCAACGGGTTTCATTGGTTACTTCTACATCCTGACCTTTATCATTGGTTTTGGCGCGATCATCCTTGTCAGCACCAACCCGGACTTTAAAGACGCTGCTGGCGCTTTGTTGGGTGGTAATAACATGGCGGCCGTGCACTTGGCTGATGCGGTAGGTGGCAGTATCTTCCTGGGCTTTATCTCGGCAGTGGCTTTTGCCACGATCCTGGCGGTGGTTGCAGGCTTGACATTGGCTGGTGCTTCGGCGGTGTCTCACGACCTGTATGCCAGCGTGATCAAGAAAGGCAAAGCCAACGACAAGGACGAAATTCGCGTCTCGAAGATCACCACGATTGCACTGGGTGTTTTGGCAATTGGCCTGGGCATCCTGTTCGAAAGCCAAAACATCGCGTTCATGGTTGGCCTGGCGTTCTCGATCGCCGCGAGCTGCAACTTCCCGGTTCTGCTGCTTTCCATGTACTGGAAAAACCTGACGACTCGCGGAGCCATGATCGGTGGCTGGATGGGTCTGATAAGCGCGGTTGGCTTGATGATCCTGGGTCCGACCATCTGGGTGCAGATCTTGCATCATGAAAAAGCGATCTTCCCTTACGAGTACCCAGCGCTGTTCTCAATGATCATTGCGTTTGTGGGTATCTGGTTCTTCTCGATCACTGATAAATCCAAGTCGGCCGTTAAAGAGCGTGCACTGTTCTTCCCGCAGTTCGTGCGTTCACAGACGGGTCTTGGGGCGAGCGGGGCGGTGGATCACTAAGGCAGTAGCAAGCTTTTAGCTGCAAGCTGCAAGCTGCAAGTTTAGAAGCAGTAGGTGTTAAGAAATCCCCCTGTCGTGAGGCAGGGGGATTTTTTGTGTGCCGCAGAATATGCCTTCGTCAGCGACAGCAGTCGGCGTGTAGGCGTCAGCCTGTACGGGACAGGGTGAAGATCACGGTGAACATGCTGGTTGGAATGCCGATTGTCTTGAGGATGATTCCCGAGTAGGAGCGAGCTTGCTCGCGATCTTTTGATCTTTAAAGGATCGCGAGCAAGCTCGTTCTTACGCGTAAGGTGTTTTTTGTGCACAAAAAAACGGCCTCTGCTCTTTATATAAAAGGCAGGGGCCGTTTTGTTTGCAGCTAAGACGCTATCGTGGGATATGCCTTACTTGCGGTCTTCCAGCTTGGTCAGGTCACGCTGTTCGTAACCGGTGTACAGCTGGCGTGGACGGCCAATCTTGTACGGGCTGGACAGCATTTCTTTCCAGTGCGAGATCCAGCCAACTGTACGGGACAGGGCGAAGATCACGGTGAACATGCTGGTTGGAATGCCGATGGCCTTGAGGATGATCCCCGAGTAGAAATCGACGTTCGGGTACAAAGAGCGTTCGATGAAGTACGGATCGGTCAGAGCAATCTCTTCCAGGCGCATGGCCAGTTCGAGTTGCGGGTCGTTTTTGATCCCCAGCTCTTTCAGGACTTCGTCGCAGGTCTTCTTCATGACGGTGGCGCGCGGGTCGCGGTTTTTGTAAACGCGATGACCGAAGCCCATCAGTTTGAACGGATCGTTCTTGTCCTTGGCTTTGGCGATGAAGGTGTCGATGTTGGACACATCGCCAATTTCGTCGAGCATGGTCAACACAGCTTCGTTGGCACCGCCGTGAGCAGGGCCCCACAGTGCCGCGATGCCGGCAGCGATACAGGCGAACGGATTGGCACCCGAAGAGCCCGCCAGACGCACGGTAGAGGTCGACGCATTCTGTTCGTGGTCGGCGTGCAGGATAAAGATCTTATCCATGGCCTTGGCCAGTACCGGGCTGATCGGTTTGATCTCGCACGGCGTGTTGAACATCATGTGCAGGAAGTTTTCGGCGTAGCTCAGGTCGTTACGCGGGTACATCATGGGCTGGCCCATGGAGTACTTGTAAACCATTGCAGCCAAGGTTGGCATTTTGGCAACCAGACGGATCGCGGAGATTTCACGATGCTGCGGGTTATTAATGTCCAGGGAGTCGTGGTAGAAGGCCGATAGGGCTCCGACTACACCGCACATGACCGCCATCGGGTGGGCGTCACGACGGAAGCCGTTGAAGAAGGTCTTCAACTGCTCGTGAACCATGGTGTGGTTTTTTACGGTGCTGACGAACTTCGCTTTCTGCTCTGCGGTCGGCAGTTCGCCGTTCAGCAGCAGGTAAGCGGTCTCTAGGTAGTCAGACTGTTCAGCCAGTTGTTCGATCGGGTAGCCTCGGTGCAGCAGGATACCGTTATCACCATCGATATAGGTGATTTTCGACTCGCAAGATGCAGTCGACATGAAGCCCGGGTCGAATGTGAATCGGCCCGTAGCCGTTAGGCCGCGCACATCGATTACATCGGGACCCACGGTGCCAGTTAAAATGGGCAGCTCGACGGGGGCTGCGCCCTCGATGATCAACTGCGCTTTTTTGTCAGCCATGTGGCCTCCTATTTATGCTTGAAATCATCAGACAGACCCCCCACGCAGGGCCCGCACCACTATAGTGAGATAAATT
>NZ_JASLGE010000037.1 GCF_030150285.1 Pseudomonas sp.
AACGTAAGGAATGGCATGAACCAGGTCACGCAGGGTGATGCCGGGTTGCATTTCGCCTTTGAAGCGAACCAGAACCGATTCCGGCATGTCCAGTGGCATTACGCCAGTGGCTGCGGCGAACGCTACCAGGCCAGAACCGGCCGGGAACGAAATGCCCATCGGGAAACGGGTGTGGGAGTCACCACCGGTACCGACGGTGTCCGGCAGCAGCATACGGTTCAGCCAGCTGTGGATGATGCCGTCGCCTGGACGCAGCGATACACCGCCACGGGTCATGATGAAGTCAGGCAGGGTGTGGTGGGTGGTCACGTCGATCGGCTTTGGATAGGCCGCGGTGTGGCAGAAGGACTGCATCACCAGATCAGCGGAGAAGCCCAGGCACGCCAGGTCTTTCAGTTCGTCACGGGTCATTGGACCGGTGGTGTCCTGAGAACCTACGGTGGTCATCTTCGGTTCGCAGTAAGTGCCCGGGCGAACGCCGGTCACGCCGCACGCCTTGCCGACCATTTTCTGCGCCAGGGTGAAACCCTTGGTGCTTTCAATCGGAGCTTCAGGCTTTTTGAACAGGTCGGATGGGCCCAGGCCCAGTTCGGCGCGAGCCTTTTCAGTCAGGCCGCGGCCGATGATCAACGGAATACGGCCGCCAGCACGCACTTCGTCCAGCAGAACCGGAGTCTTCATTTCGAAGGTGGTCAGGACTTCGTCGCTGTTGTGCTTGGTGACTTTACCGGCATGAGGGTACAGGTCGATCACGTCGCCCATGTTCATGTTGGTAACGTCGAACTCGATGGGCAGTGCGCCCGCATCTTCCATGGTGTTGTAGAAGATTGGAGCGATTTTGCTGCCGAAGCAGAAACCGCCGGCGCGCTTGTTCGGCACATAAGGAACGTCGTCGCCGAAGAACCACAGTACGGAGTTGGTGGCCGATTTACGCGACGAACCGGTACCGACTACGTCGCCGACGTAGGCGATAGGGAAGCCCTGACCGCGCATTTCTTCGATTTGCTTCATCGGGCCGATGGAGCCTTGTACGTCCGGCACGATACCGTCGCGGGCCATTTTCAGCATGGCCAGGGCGTGCAGCGGGATGTCAGGGCGCGACCAGGCGTCTGGAGCCGGCGACAGGTCGTCGGTGTTGGTTTCGCCGGTGACCTTGAACACGCGCAGGCTGATCTTGTCGGCCAGGGTAGGGCGGTTCTTGAACCACTCGCCGTCAGCCCAGGACTGAATCACGGCTTTGGCGTGTTCATTGCCGTTCTTGGCTTTTTCAGCGACGTCGTGGAATGCGTCAAACATCAGCAGGGTGTGCTTGAGTTGCGCAGCGGCAACCGGTGCCAGCTCTGCGTCGTCCAGCATCTCGACCAAGGTCACGATGTTGTAGCCGCCTTGCATGGTGCCCAGCAGTTCTACAGCGCGTTTTTTGTCGATCAGCGGGGAAGTGACTTCGCCTTTGGCGATGGCGGACAGGAAGCCGGCCTTCACGTAGGCTGCTTCGTCAACACCAGGCGGAACGCGGTTGGTGATCAGGTCAACGAGGAATGCTTCTTCGCCAGCAGGCGGGTTTTTCAGCAGTTCAACCAGGCCAGCGGTTTGTTCGGCGTTAAGCGGCTGGGGAACGATACCCAGGGCTGCGCGCTCTTCGATATGTTTGCGGTAGGCTTCAAGCACAGTTATTACCCTCATCATTGGTCCCAAATGGGTGTCCGGGACGCTCATCCAGAAATGCCGGGCACTCATGCGCTTCAGGGCTTTTTGGGCCGTTTAGCCAGAGTTGCAAGGATTTCCAACAGAAGCTGTTTTCAAAGTTTTACGCCTTCCGAACGGGGAGGGTGATGCAGGTTGATGCGGGATTTGCTATGCAACCCCCCCGCACCAACACCGTTCTTCGGGATCAACTGTGCTCGTGACGCTTTGAAAACAGCTTCCAACGGACATTGGCGCCTTAAAAGGCAGGCTGATTCTACGGTAAAAACTTGTTAAAGGTAAGTTAGGCCCTGAAGGTTGAGGGGTGATCTGCGTTAGACAAAGGGCTAACATGGGCGCTTGTTTTGCTTTGCAGTGCTCTATTTCGCCATGTCCAACCACACCATCAAGACCCCCTGCATCGGCCTGTGCTCAACGGTTTACGGCGACCTCGTGTGCCGTGGCTGCAAGCGTTTTCATCATGAGGTGATCAACTGGAATGGCTACAACGATGAGCAAAAGCGCGCCGTATGGCTGCGGCTTGAGCAGTTGTTGGTGCAGGTCATGGCGGGCAAGGTCGAGGTGTTTGACCCGGCGGCGCTGCGTAGCCAGTTGCTGACCCGCAAGATCCGCTTTGTGCCGAATCAGTCTGAATATTGCTGGGCGTACCAGTTGATTGCCCGGGGGGCGCGGGTGATTAACCAGTTGGACCTGTACGGCATGGTGTTGTTGCCGGAATTTCGCGATTGGAACCTGCCTGAATTACGCGATGCCATTGATCGGGAATTTTTCCTGCTGTCGGAAGCTCACTACGAGCGGTATATCGCGCCCCGATTCCTTCAGGACGCGTTTGGCCGCTCATAGTGCCCGCGGATGGGCCGTTACGCCAGGTGCGCTAGCTGGTTTTCCAGGTGTTCGTACCTGTCGGCAGGTTTGAGCACCAAAATGTCGGATTCCAGTTCGTCCAGTACGATTTCGGCCGTATTGCCAATCAAGGCCCCGGTGATGCCAGTTCTGGCCACCGTGCCCATCACGGTAACCACCGCATCCAGTTCGCGGGCGACGCGGGTAATGATCACGTCGGCCGGGCCTTCCTCAATGTGCAGGCGACTGTCTTCAATATCGAACTGCTTTTGGAAGTCTGCGCACAATTTGCGGTAGTCAGTGTCGACATCGGTGTTGAGCACATAGACCGCTTCAGAGGCGGCGAGCATGGGCGGTGGGTGAGCGCTGACCACGTGCAGGCTGGCCTTGGCCAGGCTGGCAATGCGAAAGCCCAGGTCGATGATGCTTTCATGCAGGACCCGGTGTTCGGGGTCTCTGTTGTCCACGTCCACGGCGGCAAGCACCACGCCGTCTGTCCAGGGTTTGGTGGTTTTGGCCACGAGCACCGGGCAAGGGCAATACCGCAACAGTTTCCAGTCTTCGGGTGTTAGCAGGGCTTTTTTTAGCGGGTTGTCCGGGAAGTGCTGTTTGATAACCAGCCCGCAGTCATGCGCCTGCTGCACGCCAATGATGGTCTGGTGCTCACTGTCATGCCAGGCTTGCTCGCTGCTGACGGTAAACGCTTCGCCCTTGAGGCTCAGTTCCAGGAGGCTCAGCAGTGCGCTGTGGTCATTTTTCTTGTCGCAGACCAGCAGGTGCAAGTGCGCCTTGGTCACGCTGGCGATCTGTTTGGCGCGTTTAAGGGCAAGGCTTTCATTGTGCTTGGGGTCGATGACTACCAGCAGGCAGCGGATGTCTTGCATGACCGAATACTCCATAGAAAGAGAGGGCTTGCGGTCACTATAGTGCTTCGCGGGTTGAGTGCGCGTTGATGCATATCAAACCGTAAGGCTGGCGCTGTTGCGTGCGGCCCGTATAATTGACCGCTTTTGCCACGTCTCTATTGCGCCTGTGAGCCTCATGTCAGCGACTCTTCCAAGCCCCGTCGATCCATTGCGCCGCCTCCACTGTGTGGGAGTGCACCCATGATGCTTCCTGAAATTCATGAGTTTCTGGGGTGTCGCACCCCGGACGGCTGGATCGCCGCCGCGCTGGCCGATCAGGAAACGCTACTGATCGATCACAAGAACTGCGAATTCAAGGCCGCCAGCACGGCGTTAAGCCTGATTGCGAAGTACCACGGTCATGTTGACCTGATCAACATGATGTCGCGCCTGGCGCGTGAAGAACTGGTGCATCACGAGCAGGTCATGCGCCTGATGAAGCGCCGCAAAGTTGAGCTGCGCCAGCTGTCTGCGGGGCGCTATGCCTCCGGGCTGCGCAAGGTAGTGCGCAATCACGAGCCGGTCAAGCTGGTGGACACGCTGGTGGTGGGTGCTTTTATTGAAGCGCGCAGTTGCGAGCGTTTCGAAGCACTGGTACCCCATTTGGACGAAGAACTCGGCAAGTTTTACTTTGGCCTGTTGAAAAGTGAGGCGCGTCATTTTCAGGGGTATCTGAAATTGGCCTACCAATACGGCGACGCCAAAGACATTGCTCAAGTGATCGAGCGCGTCAGGGCGGCCGAGCAAGACCTGATCGAGTCCCCGGATATTGAATTCCGCTTTCACAGTGGCGTGCCCGCCGCCGCCTGAGTTCGCTGCACCTTCTCGCCTGTCGCTGTCGAGACGCGCCCACGCGCCGTCTTGGCCGTGCTCGCAAAGCCAGATAGATAGCTTGCTAATGTTCGCCTTGACATTAACTGCCTAAGCAGTAATATCTTGAAACATTACTGTTTCGACAGCTTTCTGGTGGCACGATGAAGCACTTCCATCCCGATACCTTTCAAAATTGCACGCTGGGATTACTGATAGGGCGTACCGCCCTGCTCAAAGATCGCATCATTGACCGGCATATGGAGCCCTACGGCATCACGGCTGCGCAGTTCAAAGTGCTGATCATCATGGCCCAGTTTGGCGTCGATACACCGGCAGAGCTCTGTCGCCACCTGTCTTTGGACAGCGGTTCAATGACCCGCATGCTCGATCGGCTGGAGCAGAAAAACCTGTTGATCCGTCAGCGCTCAGAAGCCGACCGGCGCCAAGTGCGCCTGGTGTTGACCGATGACGGGCTGGCGCTGGTCGATCAGTTGCCGACGGTGGGGGCTGCGGCCATGAATGAGCTGGCCGCGGCGATTTCCCCGCAGGAGTTGCACAGCCTGGAACAGATCCTGAAAAAAATACTGCTCGCGGCCGGTGACCCCATCAGCCTCATGCGCTTGGGTGAAAAATGAGCAATAGCACGCGATGTACAGGTTTGAGCCTGGTGTTTGTGTCCCTGGTATTGGCGGGTTGTGCCAGCTATCACGGGTTACATACGGAGGGCGCGCGCCTTGAAGCGAAAAACCTCAAGGCTGCTCAGGTGCTCAACGGTATTGAGGTGACATCGGCGGCGTGGCCCGAAAAAAACTGGTGGACGCGCTTGGGGGATACCCAGCTCGACGGCCTGATTCGGGAAGCCTTGCGCGACAGCCCGGACATGCAAATCGCTGAGGCCCGGGCGCACCAGGCCGCCGCTGCGGCCGGCGCGGCCGATGCGGCGCGCCTGCCAACGCTGGATGCCCAGGCTGATGTCACGCGCTCGCGTTTGTCTCGCGCCCAGGACCCGACGGGAGCGGGCGGGCGTTACAGCACTGAGCGTAATGCCAACCTGACGTTCGGTTACACCTTTGACCTGTGGGGCGGCCAGCGTGACGCCTGGGAAGCCGCCTTGGGCGAGGCGCGTGCGGCAGAAGTCGACAGTCAGGCCGCGCGTTTGACCCTGGCCGCCGATGTGGCGCGGGCTTACAGCAACCTGGGCCACGCCTACCGTATTCGCGACCTGGCCAATGACGACTTGCAGCGCACCCGCACCCTGCTGTCGCTGGGCAAGCGCCGCCTGCAAGCCGGTATCGACAGTCGTTATCAATATCAGCAAACCGAAAGCCTTGAGGCCGGTTCGCAGGAACAGTTGATGGAGGCCGACAAACAACTGCAAAGCGCGCGCATCGCGTTGGCCGTGTTGTTGGGCAAAGGGCCGGACCGGGGGGCTGATATCGCCCGGCCCCACGTCCTGCTACCGAGTGCGGTGGCGTTACCGAGCATATTGCCGGCGCAACTGTTGGGGCGTCGCCCGGACCTGGTGGCGGCACGCTGGCGTGTTGAGGCGGCGAGCAAGCATATTGCAGCAGCCAAGACGCGCTTTTACCCCAACCTGAACCTGACGGCTGCGGCCGGTACGCAGTCATTGCTGGGGGATGCGCTGCTGGGGTCGGCCAGTCGCTTCTTTAATATCGCACCGGCCGTTTCGTTGCCGATTTTCGATGGTGGACGCCTGCGCGCCGGGCTCGATGCTGAGGATGCCAACTATGACCTGGCTGTCGCGCAGTACAACAAAACCCTGGTGGCAGCTTTGGGGGATGTCAGCGATACCTTGGGGCAATTGAGTGCGCTGGGCCGGCAAGTGGTTGCGCAGCAACGGGCCGCCGACATTGCCCAAGCTTCTTATAACAGCGGGTTGCAGCGTTACCAGTCGGGTATCGGCAACTACCTGGATGTACTCAGCATTGAGCAGCAACTGCTTCAGGCCCAGCGTCAATTGGCCGACCTGAATGCCCGGCAGATCGATCTTTCCATTCAACTGATGCAAGCCCTGGGCGGAGGTTTTGAGCCCGCCTCGGTAGTTGCGGCCGCTTCCTCCCCAGCCTTGCAGGCAGAATAAGTCAGGTACTCGTCATGGCGACTGAACAATCACCGAATCACGTGCAACAAAGCCAGGACACTGGTAATCAGCGTAAGCGCAAGCTCTGGCTGGGCGGTCTGGCGCTGCTGGTCATTCTCGTCGGGCTGGGCGTCTGGGGCTGGCACGAGCTGTACGGGCGCTGGAGTGAAAGCACCGACGATGCGTATGTCAATGGCAATGTGGTGGCAATCACCCCGCTGGTGACCGGGACCGTGGTGAGTATCGGTGCCGATGATGGTGATTTGGTACACGAAGGCCAAGTATTGCTCAATTTTGATCCGAGTGACTCGCGGGTGGGCTTGCAAAGTGCCGAGGCCAATCTGGCGCGCACGGTGCGCCAGGTACGCGGCCTGTTCAGCAATGTGAGTGGCACTCAGGCCCAAGTGGCTGCGCAAAAAATCGAGGTGCAAAAGGCTCAGGATAACTACAACCGTCGGAAAAACCTGGCGGCGGACGGGGCGATTTCCCAAGAGGAGCTGTCTCACGCGCGGGATGATTTGGCGGCCGCACAAAGCGCTTTACGCAACAACGAGCAGCAGTTGGACATCACTCGCGCGCTGGTGGATAACACCGCAGTGGCCAGCCACCCAGAGGTAATGGCCGCCGCCGCGCAACTGCGCCAGGCCTATCTGGAGCATGCGCGTACCACCTTGATCGCCCCTGTGACGGGCTATGTTGCCAAGCGTACCGTTCAATTGGGGCAGCGCGTTCAGCCGGGCACGGCCCTGATGGCGGTCATTCCCTTGGACCAGTTGTGGATCGACGCCAACTTCAAAGAAACCCAGTTGCACAACATGCGCATCGGCCAGCCGGTGGACATTGAGTCCGACATCTATGGCAGCAGCGTGAAGTACAGCGGCACGGTCGACAGCATCGGGGCGGGCACGGGCAGCGCTTTTGCCCTGTTACCCGCGCAAAACGCGACCGGTAACTGGATCAAGATCGTTCAGCGTGTGCCGGTGCGTATTCATATCAATGCTGATCAGTTGGCCGAGTACCCGCTGCGGGTGGGCTTGTCGACCACCGTTGACGTCAACCTGCGCGACCAAAGTGGCCCGGTGCTGGCGCAGCAGCCACCGCAAAAGGCCATGTTCACCACCAAGGTGTACGAGCAGCAATTGGCTGAGGCCGAAGCGCTGATTACACGCTTGATTGACAGCAACAGCGCCGTCACCGCTCAGCGTTGATTCGCCAATCCATGAACCCTGCGCTATTGGCAGGGTTTTACACCGGGTTTTACAGGATTTGCGATGAGTACAAACGCGTCTTTTACCCCGCCCAGCCTGGTGCTTGCTACCCTTGGTCTGTCGCTGGCGACTTTTATGCAGGTGCTCGATACCACCATCGCCAACGTGGCGTTGCCCACTATTTCGGGCAACCTGGGGGTGAGTTCAGAGCAGGGCACGTGGGTTATTACTTCTTTTGCGGTGAGTAATGCGATCGCCTTACCGCTGACGGGCTGGTTGAGCCGGCGCTTTGGCGAGGTGAAGCTGTTTCTCTGGGCCACGATACTGTTCGTGCTGGCTTCATTCTTGTGCGGCATCTCCACGTCCATGCCAGAGCTGGTGGGCTTTCGGGTGGTGCAGGGGTTGGTCGCCGGCCCGTTGTATCCCATGACCCAAACCCTGTTGATTGCGGTGTACCCGCCGGCTAAACGGGGGATGGCATTGGCATTGCTGGCGATGGTCACGGTGGTGGCACCGATTGCCGGGCCGATTCTGGGTGGTTGGATCACGGACAGTTACAGTTGGCCGTGGATCTTCTTTATTAACATCCCGATTGGCATTTTTGCGGTGATGGTGGTTCGCCAGCAACTGAAAGCGCGCCCAGTGGTGATCAGCCGCCAACCCATGGATTATGTCGGGCTGATTACGCTGATTATCGGGGTGGGCGCACTGCAGATTGTGCTCGACAAGGGCAATGACCTGGACTGGTTTGAATCCAGCTTTATTCTGCTGGGCACGGCGTTGTCAGTGGTGGCGTTGGCGGCCTTTGTCATTTGGGAGATGACGGACAAACACCCGATTGTCAATTTGCGCCTGTTTGCCTATCGCAATTTCCGCATCGGCACTATCGTGCTGGTGCTGGGGTATGCCGGGTTCTTCGGCATCAATTTGATCCTGCCGCAGTGGTTGCAAACCCAGATGGGTTATACCGCAAGCTGGGCTGGGTTGGCGGTGGCACCGATTGGCATTCTGCCGGTGGTCATGTCGCCCTTTGTGGGCAAGTACGCGCATAAATTCGATCTGCGCCTGTTGGCCGGCCTGGCGTTTTTGGCCATTGGCCTGAGCTGCTTTATGCGGGCCGACTTCACCAATCAGGTGGACTTCCAGCACGTTGCGTTGGTGCAGCTGTTTATGGGGATTGGCGTGGCGCTGTTTTTTATGCCAACGCTGAGCATTTTGATGTCGGATTTGCCTCCCCACCAGATTGCCGATGGCGCGGGGCTTGCGACATTTCTTCGGACGCTGGGAGGGAGCTTTGCCGCATCTCTGACCACTTGGATCTGGATTCGCCGTGCAGACCAGCACCATGCCTACATGAGTGAAAGTATCAGCACGTACGACCCGGTGACGCGCCATGCGCTGGAGAATCTGGGCGGTGCAAGCACTCAGTCCTACGCGCAACTGGACCAAGTGTTGACCAGCCAGGCCTATATGCTCTCGACCGTGGACTACTTCACGTTGATGGGTTGGATGTTCGTCGGCTTGATTCTGCTGGTATGGCTGGCCAAGCCGCCGTTTGCAGCCAAGGCTGGGCCGGCGGCCAGCGGGCATTAACAAATAACGGGAATAGGCGGGGGAGTATAGGGGGGCGTTACGCGGTGACGAAGTCAAACGGTGCCAGATGCATGCCTTGTTCGTCCACTTGCAAGGCCCAGCCCTGTTTGTCCCAGTCACCGAGTACGATGCGCTGGGCTGCGTGATCGCCAATGCGCAGTGTGTGAGTGGCCGGGCGGTGGGTGTGGCCGTGAATCAGGGTGCGCACACCAAAGTGCGCCATGACTCGGGGGATTTCCTCGGGGGTCACGTCAACAATATCGTTGGCTTTCATGCGGGTTTGAGCGCGGCTTTCACTGCGTAATTTGCGTGCCAGCTTATGGCGTGTACGCAAGGGCAGGTGTCGCAACACCCACAATGTCACAGGGTTGCGCAGGATGCGGCGCAAGCGCATGTAGGCTTCGTCGCGGGTGCACAAGCTGTCGCCGTGCATTAGCAGCACGGGCTCGCCATAAAAATCAACAACGCTTGGGTCTTTGAGCAGGGTGCAGC
Source organism: Pseudomonas sp. (assembly GCF_030150285.1). Taxonomy (GTDB): domain Bacteria; phylum Pseudomonadota; class Gammaproteobacteria; order Pseudomonadales; family Pseudomonadaceae; genus Aquipseudomonas. Next base: position 9,660 of record NZ_JASLGE010000037.1, read on the forward strand.
CGGCCGCCTTGCAAAAGGCCTGGCCCAGCAAAAAATCACGGTTACCGTGCATCAGGAACACCTGGGTGCCGGTTTCGCTCAATGCGCGCAGCGCTTGGCAAATCGAGCGCTGGTAGGGGGTCATTGCATCATCGCCAATCCAGGCTTCAAAAAAGTCCCCCAGAATGTAAAGCGCCTGAGCTGACCGTGCGCGGCCGCTCAGAAAATCCAGAAACGCCCGGGTAATGTCCGGGCGCTCCTCTTCCAGATGCAAATCTGAAATCAGCAGTATCACTCAATGATCTCGGCTTTCTCGATGATCACGTCTTCTGCGGGTACGTCCTGGTGACCGGCTTTGGAAGTGGTCGGTACGCCTTTGATCTTGTCGACAACGTCGGTGCCTTCGGTCACTTTGCCGAATACAGCGTAGCCCCAGCCCTGCACGTTTTTGCCGCTGTGGTTCAGGAAGCTGTTGTCAGCCACGTTGATGAAGAACTGTGCAGAAGCCGAATGCGGCTCCATGGTGCGAGCCATGGCAACGGTGTACTTGTCGTTCGACAGGCCGTTGTCAGCCTCGTTCTGGATGCTAGGGCGCTTGTCTTTCTTTTCTTTCATGCCAGGCTCAAAACCACCGCCCTGGACCATGAAGTTACCGATTACGCGGTGGAACACAGTGTTTTCGTAGTGGCCGGCTTTTACGTATTCGATGAAGTTGGCCACGGTGATCGGCGCTTTTTCAGCGTTGAGTTCGATCACGATATCGCCGTGGTTAGTGCTCAATTTGACTTTGGACATGGTTGCTATCGCTCTATCAGATGAATTCGTCGGGCTTTTGGGCTCGGCCAGCAGGCTTGAGGTCAAAGGCTGGCTTTGTACAAAACAGCCGCGCGGCGCAGTTTAGCGTGCCTGCACGGCATTTCGATGGTGTTTTTGCGATATGGGCATTAAAAGCGGGCATTTCAAGCGCTTTGATTGAGCGCCTGCTCTGTCAGGGACTTGACAGCATCGGCTATGATAGGCGCTTTGATTGAGTCGGCCGCCTCAGGCCGCGTCCCTGTTACGTCCAAGGATCCTATGAGCAAGCCCACTGTCGACACCACTCTGAATCCAAAAGCTGGCCCTGCTGTCCCGGCTAACTTCCTGCGTCCCATCGTTCAGGCGGACCTGGACTCGGGTAAGTGCAAGCAGATCGTGACCCGTTTCCCGCCGGAGCCCAACGGCTACCTGCATATCGGTCACGCCAAATCCATTTGCGTGAACTTTGGGCTGGCTCAGGAGTTTGGCGGCGTAACGCACTTGCGTTTCGATGACACCAACCCGGCCAAAGAAGACCAGGAATACATCGACGCCATCGAAAGCGACGTTAAATGGTTGGGCTTCGAGTGGGCGGGCGAAGTGCGTTATGCCTCGCAATATTTCGACCAGTTGCACGCGTGGGCGATTGACCTGATCAAAGCAGGCAAGGCTTATGTCTGTGACCTGACGCCCGAGCAAGCCAAGGAATACCGTGGCAGCCTGACCGAGCCTGGCCAGAACAGCCCTTTTCGCGAGCGCTCGGTAGAAGAAAACCTGGACTGGTTTGCCCGCATGCGTGCCGGTGAGTTCCCGGACGGGGCCCGCGTACTGCGTGCCAAAATTGATATGTCGTCGCCGAACATGAACCTGCGCGACCCGATCATGTACCGCATTCGCCATGCCCATCACCACCAGACCGGCGACAAATGGTGCATTTACCCGAACTATGACTTCACTCATGGTCAGTCGGATGCGATTGAAGGCATCACGCATTCGGTGTGCACGCTGGAATTCGAAAGCCATCGCCCTCTGTATGAATGGTTCCTCGACAACCTGGCAGTGCCAGCGCGTCCGCGTCAGTACGAGTTCAGTCGCCTGAACCTGAACTACACCATCACCAGCAAGCGCAAGCTCAAGCAGTTGGTCGATGAAAAGCACGTGAGCGGCTGGGATGACCCGCGCATGTCCACGTTGTCGGGTTTCCGCCGCCGTGGCTACACGCCGAAATCGATCCGTAACTTCTGCGACATGGTCGGCACCAACCGTTCTGACGGCGTGGTGGACTTCGGCATGCTGGAATTCAGCATCCGCGACGACCTCGATCACAGCGCGCCACGCGCCATGTGTGTGCTGCGTCCGTTGAAAGTTGTGATTACCAACTACCCAGAAGGCAAAGTCGAGAACCTTGAGCTGCCTTGCCACCCGAAAGAAGACATGGGTGTGCGCGTGCTGCCGTTTGCACGTGAGATCTACATCGACCGTGACGACTTCATGGAAGAGCCGCCAAAAGGCTACAAGCGCCTTGAGCCAGCGGGCGAAGTGCGTTTGCGTGGCAGCTATGTGATCCGGGCCGATGAAGCCATCAAAGATGCCGATGGCAACATCATCGAGCTGCGTTGCTCCTACGATCCTGAAACCTTGGGTAAAAACCCGGAAGGTCGCAAGGTCAAAGGCGTGGTGCATTGGGTGCCGGCTGCGGCCAGCGTCGAGTGCGAAGTGCGTTTGTATGACCGTCTGTTCCGCTCGCCAAACCCTGAAAAGGCCGAAGACGGTGCCGGCTTCCTCGAAAACATTAACCCGGACTCACTGCAGGTGTTGACCGGTTGTCGTGCTGAACCCTCGCTGGGCAACGCACAGCCGGAAGACCGTTTCCAGTTCGAGCGCGAAGGTTACTTCTGCGCCGATATCAAAGACTCGAAACCTGGCCAGCCGGTATTCAACCGTACTGTGACCCTGCGTGATTCCTGGGGTCAGTGATCAAGTTCTGAAGGAAGCCGTTGTGCTAACGATCTACAACACGCTCACCAAGAGCAAAGAAGTTTTTAAGCCGCTGGATGGTAACAACGTGCGCATGTACGTGTGCGGCATGACCGTGTACGACTATTGCCACCTGGGCCACGGCCGCAGCATGGTTGCTTTTGATTTGGTCACCCGCTGGTTGCGTTTTAGCGGGTATGACTTGACCTATGTGCGCAACATTACGGACATTGACGACAAGATCATCAACCGGGCCAACGAGAACGGCGAGTCGTTCGAAGCGTTGACCGAGCGCATGATTGCCGCGATGCACGAAGATGAAGCCCGGTTGAACATCAAAAAGCCGGATATGGAACCGCGTGCTACGGACCACATCCCTGGCATGCACGCCATGATCCAGACCTTGATCGACAAAGGCTACGCTTACGCCCCTGGAAATGGCGACGTGTATTACCGCGTGGCCAAGTTCATGGGTTACGGCAAATTGTCACGCAAGAAAATCGAAGACTTGCGCATCGGTGCGCGTATTGAAGTTGACGAAGCCAAGGATGATCCACTGGACTTCGTACTGTGGAAGGGTGTCAAGCCGGGCGAGCCTAGCTGGCCATCGCCTTGGGGCGACGGCCGCCCGGGTTGGCACATTGAGTGCTCGGTGATGTCGACCTGCTGCTTGGGGGAGACGTTCGACATTCATGGGGGCGGCAGCGACCTTGAATTCCCGCACCATGAAAACGAAATCGCCCAAAGCGAGGCGGCAACAGGTAAAACCTACGCCAATGCCTGGATGCACTGCGGGATGATTCGCATCAATGGCGAGAAGATGTCCAAGTCCTTGAACAACTTCTTCACCATTCGCGATGTTCTGGAGAAATATCACCCGGAAGTGGTGCGCTACCTGTTGGTGTCTAGCCACTACCGGAGCGCGATCAACTACTCCGAAGACAACCTCAAGGATGCCAAAGCAGCGCTTGAGCGGTTCTATCACGCACTCAAGGGGCTGCCAAAAGTAGCTCCTGCCGGTGGTGAGGCGTTTGTTGAGCGCTTTACGCAGGTGATGAACGATGACTTCGGTACGCCGGAGGCCTGTGCCGTCCTGTTTGAGATGGTGCGTGAAATCAACCGTCTGCGTGATACCGATCTGCAAGCGGCGGCCGGGTTGGCGGCGCGCTTGAAAGAGCTGGCCGATGTGCTCGGGGTTTTGCAGCTTGAGTCGGATGACTTCCTGCAAGCGGGTGCTGAAGGCAAAGTCGATGCTGCTCAGGTTGAAGCGTTGATTGCAGCCCGTCTGGCGGCCCGTGCGGGCAAAGACTGGGCTGAGTCGGACCGGATTCGCGACCAGATCACGGCGATGGGTGTTGTGCTCGAAGACGGTAAAGGTGGAACAACCTGGCGCCTTGCTGACTAACTCGGGTAGCGAAACTCCCTACAGGAGCGAGCTTGCTCGCGATCGTTGATCGTTGATCGCATACAGAGAAAATGGGCAATAAAAAACGGCACCCTCGGGTGCCGTTTTTTATTGCGAGACACTAAGACTCAGTCGTGCAGTGTCTCGGCAGCGTACAGCGTATTCTCCAGCAGGCAGGCGCGTGTCATCGGGCCGACGCCACCGGGTACCGGGGTGATCCAGCCGGCGCGGGGCAGGGCGGTTTCATAAACTACATCGCCGACCAGTTTGCCGTCATCCTGACGGTTGATGCCGACGTCTATGACGATGGCCCCCTCTTTGATCCATTCGCCTTTGACCAGGCCCGGCTTGCCCGCTGCGACCACCACCAGGTCGGCGCGGCCAACGTGCCCTGCCAAATCCTTGGTGAAGCGGTGGGTGACGGTCACGGTGCAGCCCGCGAGCAGCAGCTCCATGGCCATGGGGCGGCCTACGATATTCGAGGCTCCTACAATGACTGCGTCCATACCGTACAGGTCCTGGCCTGTGCTTTCGAGCAAGGTCATGATGCCTTTAGGGGTGCAGGGGCGTAACAGCGGGATACGCTGAGCCAGTCGGCCAACGTTATAGGGGTGGAAACCGTCGACATCTTTATCCGGGCGAATGCGTTCCAGAAGTTTGGAGGCGTCCAGGTGTTCAGGTAATGGCAGTTGCAGCAGAATACCGTCGATGTTCGCGTCTTCGTTCAGACGATCGATCAGGTCGGTCAGTGCTTGCTGGGTAGTGTCTGAAGGCAGGTCGTAGGCTTGTGACAGAAAGCCGACCTCTTCGCAGTCTTTACGCTTGTGCGAAACATAAACCTGGGAGGCAGGGTCGCTGCCAACCAGGATCACTGCCAGGCCTGGCGTGCGCAGACCTTGCTCGCGACGCTCGGCAACACGTTTGGCAATCTGCTGGCGCAGGCTGGCGGCGATCGCTTTGCCGTCGATTAGTTGTGCAGTCATTACGCGTGGTTAACCATCGAAAAGGGTGGAAATAGGACGTGCATTCTCGCATGCCGTGGCTTGAGGGCAAAGGCGCTTGGTCTGCTTATTGCCCTAAGCCCTTTATATTTCTAAACTTTTTTTAAAAAAGTGTTGACGACTTTGCGACTCACCTATAACATTCGTCGCACTTGTCGGGCACAGCCTAGCACTGGTGAAGAAGGTGGAGCGAAGTTGAGGTCTGGCTTGGTGATACTGAAAACAGTTAGTTTGTAATCTTAACGGAATGCAGATTAATAAGGCGCCCGTAGCTCAGCTGGATAGAGCATCCGCCTTCTAAGCGGATGGTCGCAGGTTCGAGTCCTGCCGGGTGCGCCATTAGGCAACTTTGGCACAAGTGAAGCGGTACAGGCAATATGGTGGGCGTAGCTCAGTTGGTAGAGCACGGGATTGTGACTCCCGTTGTCGAGGGTTCGATCCCCTTCGTCCACCCCATATTTAGAAAGACGCCAGATTAATAGTCTGGCGTCTTTGCTTAAAAAGTTTGAAATGCGGATGTGGTGGAATTGGTAGACACACTGGATTTAGGTTCCAGCGCCGAAAGGTGTGAGAGTTCGAGTCTCTCCGTCCGCACCAAATTTAGTGTTTTGAAGCTTAAAGAAAAGCGCAGCACCTGCAAAGGGCTGCGCTTTTTTCGTTCTGGCTTGCTGGGCCTCGACCTGGCCGTAGGGGTGGTATTGTGTTGCTGGATAATGCTGCGCAGCCATCTTCGCGTCTCGGCCGGGTGTGGTCGGGCGAGTGCTTGATATGGGCTTCTATATAAAAGGTTCCGGGTTTGGAGCTTTGTGTGAAAATCGGTTTGTTTCAGGGTGGCTAAGCAAAGGGTTGTTTACCCCTGACAATCTACCTGCTGTTTCTTTGCTCGATTCCGGTAGGGTGACTTCTTGAGTTCGACCCACTAGAATGCATGCCCTTGATTATGGGGTCGGAAACGGCCGGCTAACGTCTGTGCAACGAGGAATATCCATGCAAGTTTCTGTTGAAAATACTTCCGCTCTTGAGCGTCGCATGACCATTGGCGTGCCAGCTGAGCGTATTGAGGCTGAAGTCAACAAGCGTCTGCAACAGACTGCCCAAAAGGCCAAGATCCCGGGCTTTCGTCCAGGCAAGGTGCCAATGAGCGTGATTCGTCAGCGTTATGAAGCTGATGCACGCCAAGAAGCGCTGGGCAACGTGATCCAGGCTTCTTTCTATGAAGCTGTGGTTGAGCAGAAGCTGAACCCGGCTGGCCAGCCATCGGTAGAGCCTAAAGTCTTCGAAAAAGGCAAGGATCTCGAGTACGTTGCAACCTTCGAAGTGTTCCCTGAGTTCGAAGTGACAGGTCTGGATACCATCGCTGTCGAGCGCCTGAGCGCCGAAGTGGCTGATGCTGACCTGGACAAAATGCTGGACGTGCTGCGTAAGCAGAACACCCGCTTTGAAATCGTTGAGCGCGCAGCTCAAAACGAAGACCAACTGAACATCGACTTTGTTGGCAAGGTTGATGGTGAAGTGTTTGCGGGCGGCTCCGCCACCGCGACTCAGCTGGTTCTGGGCTCGGGTCGTATGATCCCTGGCTTTGAAGAAGGTCTGGTGGGTGCAAAGGCGGGCGAAGAGCGTGTTCTGACCCTGACTTTCCCTGAGGATTACCAGAACCTGGACCTGGCCGGTAAGACTGCCGAGTTCACCGTTACCGTGAACACGGTTTCCGAGCCTAAATTGCCAGAGCTGAACGAAGAGTTCTTCGCTCAATTCGGCATTAAAGAAGCCGGTCTTGACGGTTTCCGCGTCGAAGTTCGCAAGAACATGGAGCGCGAGCTGCGCCAGGCAATCAAATCCAAGGTCAAGAATCAGGTAATGGAAGGCCTGCTGGCTGCCAACCCGATTGAAGTGCCAAAAGCACTGCTGTCCAGCGAAGTAGATCGCCTGCGCGTTCAAGCGGTTCAACAGTTCGGCGGCAACATCAAGCCTGAGCAGTTGCCGGTTGAGCTGTTTGAAGAGCAAGCCAAGCGTCGTGTTGTGCTGGGCCTGATCGTTGCCGAGGTTGTGAAGCAGTTCGATTTGAAGCCTGACGAAGACCGCGTTCGTGAGATGATTCAAGAGATGGCTTCCGCTTATCAGGAGCCTGAGCAGGTTGTGGCTTGGTACTACAAAAACGACCAGCAATTGAACGAGGTTCGTTCGGTTGTGCTGGAAGAGCAAGTTGTGGATACTGTTCTGCAGAAGGCTAAGGTGACCGATAAAGCGGTCTCTTACGAAGAAGCAGTCAAGCCGGTAGAAGCGCCACAAGCCGACTGATTTCTGACTCGTTAGAAAACACAACCATAAGCCAGCCTCGAGCTGGCTTATGCGTATTTCAGAAAAGACTATTTGGGAGTGACTGCCGGACATGTCCCGCAATTCTTATATTCAGCAGAACTCTGACATTCAGGCCGCTGGCGGCCTGGTCCCGATGGTTGTTGAGCAGTCTGCTCGTGGTGAGCGCTCCTATGACATCTACTCGCGCTTGCTCAAGGAGCGAATCATCTTCCTGGTAGGCCCTGTCGAAGACTACATGGCCAATCTGGTTGCAGCGCAACTGCTTTTCCTTGAAGCCGAGAACCCGGACAAGGATATTCATCTCTATATCAACTCGCCTGGTGGTTCTGTAACGGCAGGCATGTCGATCTACGACACCATGCAGTTCATCAAGCCGGATGTATCGACCATCTGTATCGGTCAGGCCTGCAGCATGGGTGCTTTCCTCCTGGCGGGTGGTGCAAAAGGCAAGCGTCACTGCCTGCCAAACTCGCGCATGATGATTCACCAGCCGTTGGGTGGCTTCCAGGGGCAGGCGTCGGACATCGACATCCATGCCAAGGAAATTCTCAACATTCGTCATCGTTTGAACTCGCTGTTGGCACACCATACGGGTCAAACCCTCGAGACCATCGAGCGTGATACCGAGCGTGACAACTTCATGAGCGCTGAGCGTGCAGCCGAATACGGTTTGATCGACTCGGTGTTCAGCAAGCGTCAAATGCCCGCTTAAGCAGCCAAAATACAGGCGGTTGGATTAACCGACGACCTGCGGGCTTGAAAAAGCCCGCAGTTGCCTTCATCTTGTGTTGCAAGCCTATCGGATTTGGATCGATCGAATGACTGACACCCGCAACGGCGAGGACAACGGCAAATTGCTCTATTGCTCCTTCTGTGGCAAAAGCCAGCATGAAGTGCGCAAATTGATTGCCGGCCCCTCGGTCTTTATCTGCGACGAATGCGTCGACCTGTGCAATGACATCATCCGCGAGGAGGTGCAAGAAGCCCAGGCCGAGAGCAGCGCACATAAATTACCTTCGCCAAAAGAAATCAGCGGCATCCTTGATCAATACGTCATTGGTCAGGAACGTGCCAAAAAAGTGTTGGCTGTAGCGGTGTACAACCACTACAAGCGCCTTAACCAGCGCGACAAGAAAAATGATGATGTAGAGCTTGGAAAAAGCAACATTCTGCTGATCGGTCCGACCGGTTCGGGCAAGACCCTGCTGGCAGAAACACTGGCCCGTTTGCTGAATGTGCCCTTCACCATTGCCGACGCAACCACGCTGACAGAGGCGGGTTATGTGGGTGAGGATGTCGAAAACATCATTCAGAAGCTGCTCCAGAAGTGCGATTACGATGTTGAAAAAGCCCAGATGGGTATTGTCTACATCGATGAAATCGACAAGATTTCGCGCAAGTCTGATAACCCCTCGATCACCCGTGATGTTTCCGGTGAGGGCGTGCAGCAGGCCTTGCTCAAGTTGATTGAAGGGACTGTCGCTTCCGTACCGCCTCAAGGTGGTCGCAAGCATCCGCAGCAAGAGTTTTTGCAGGTCGACACCCGCAATATTCTCTTTATCTGTGGGGGGGCATTCTCGGGTCTTGAGAAGGTTGTCCAGGCTCGTTCGACGCGCGGTGGTATTGGTTTCAGCGCTGAAGTACGCAGCAAGGAAGAGGGTAAAAAGGTTGGCGAGTCCCTGCGTGAAGTCGAGCCTGATGATTTGGTCAAGTTCGGTCTGATCCCTGAGTTCGTCGGTCGTCTCCCTGTTCTGGCGACACTGGATGAGCTGGACGAAGCTGCGCTGATGCAAATTCTGACCGAGCCCAAGAATGCGCTGACCAAGCAGTACGGCAAGCTGTTCGAGATGGAAGGTGTGGATCTCGAGTTCCGTGCTGATGCCCTCAAGGCGGTAGCCAAGCGGGCGCTGGAGCGCAAGACGGGTGCCCGTGGCTTGCGTTCCATCCTTGAAGGCGTACTGCTCGACACCATGTACGAAATTCCCTCGCAGTCTGAGGTGAGTAAAGTGGTGATCGATGAAAGCGTTATAGAAGGTAAGTCCAAGCCGTTGTTGATTTATGAAAACAACGAAGCGACAGCCAAGGTTGCACCTGACGCGTAATGGTGTGGCAGTTTTCATATTGCTGCGTGTCAAACAAGGGGCCTTCGGGCCCCTTTGTTTTTCCTGTTGCTCAACGCTTGTTTTTTTTCAGGACAGCCCCCATCTTGGCTTCAAGCATACTTCCATCTGATTACGGCCTTATGGCCGCCGTAGAGGCGAAATCATGAAGACAACCATCGAATTGCCTCTCCTGCCATTGCGCGATGTTGTGGTTTATCCGCACATGGTGATTCCACTGTTCGTGGGTCGCGAGAAATCAATCGAGGCCCTTGAGGCTGCGATGACGGGCGACAAGCAAATTCTGCTGTTGGCTCAAAAAAATCCTGCCGATGATGATCCTGCCGAAGACGCGCTCTATCGTGTGGGTACCATTGCGACTATCTTGCAATTGCTCAAGCTGCCGGACGGAACGGTTAAGGTTCTGGTCGAAGGTGAGCAGCGTGGCGTTGTAGAAAATTTTGGCCAGGCCGAAGGCTACCTCAGCGCTGAAGTCTCCCTGATTGATGAAGCAGGGGCTCCAGAGCGCGAATCTGAAGTCTTTGTGCGTAGCCTGCTGTCCCAGTTCGAGCAGTATGTACAGTTGGGCAAAAAAGTCCCGGCTGAAGTGTTGTCCTCGCTCAACAGCATTGATGAGCCGAGCCGCTTGGTCGACACCATGGCGGCCCACATGGCGCTTAAAATCGACCAGAAGCAGGAAATTCTGGAAATTATCGACCTGTCTGCTCGCGTTGAGCATGTGTTGGCGCTGCTGGATGCCGAAATTGACTTGCTGCAAGTTGAGAAGCGTATCCGGGGTCGCGTCAAAAAGCAGATGGAGCGCAGCCAGCGCGAGTACTACCTGAATGAGCAAATGAAAGCTATTCAGAAAGAGCTGGGTGATGGCGATGAAGGCCATAATGAAATCGAAGAGCTGAAAAAACGCATTGATGCTGCGGGTTTGCCCAAGGATGCCATGGCCAAGGCCCAGGCTGAGTTGAACAAACTTAAGCAGATGTCACCCATGTCGGCAGAAGCGACGGTGGTGCGCTCCTACATCGACTGGTTGGTTCAGGTGCCTTGGAAAGCGCAGAGCAAGGTGCGCCTTGACCTGAAGCGGGCAGAAGACATCCTCGACGCGGACCACTACGGTCTGGAAGAAGTCAAAGAGCGAATTCTTGAGTACCTCGCTGTTCAAAAACGGGTGAAAAAGATCCGGGGCCCTGTTCTGTGCCTGGTGGGGCCGCCCGGGGTTGGTAAAACTTCTCTTGCAGAATCGATTGCTCACGCAACAAACCGTAAATTCGTACGAATGGCCCTGGGCGGTGTTCGTGATGAGGCGGAAATCCGTGGGCATCGCCGTACCTATATCGGTTCCATGCCAGGACGATTGATTCAAAAGATGACAAAAGTGGGCGTTCGCAACCCGCTGTTCTTGCTCGATGAAATCGACAAAATGGGCAGCGACATGCGGGGTGACCCTGCTTCTGCATTGCTTGAGGTGCTTGACCCCGAACAGAATCACAATTTCAACGATCATTACCTTGAGGTTGATTACGACCTGTCCGATGTGATGTTCCTCTGCACCTCGAACTCAATGAATATTCCGCCGGCTTTGCTGGATCGGATGGAGGTGATTCGTCTGCCGGGTTACACCGAAGACGAGAAAATCAATATCGCTGTCAAGTACCTTGCGCCCAAGCAAATCGAGGCCAATGGCCTGAAGAAAGGCGAGCTGGCGTTTGATAATGAGGCCATTCGAGACATCATCCGTTACTACACCCGTGAAGCCGGTGTGCGGGGCCTCGAACGCCAAATTGCGAAGATTTGCCGCAAGGCCGTTAAAGAACATGCGATGGAAAAACGCTTTGCGGTCACGGTCACGCCAGAGCTTCTGGAACACTTTCTCGGTGTCAGAAAATTCAGCTACGGATTGGCTGAAGTTCAGGACCAGATCGGGCAAGTGACCGGCCTTGCGTGGACTCAGGTGGGCGGTGAGTTGCTGACCATTGAAGCGGCTGTTGTGCCGGGTAAGGGTCAGCTAATCAAGACCGGTTCACTGGGTGATGTGATGGTCGAGTCGATGACGGCCGCGCTGACAGTGGTTCGCAGCCGGGCCAAAAGCTTGGGTATCCCATTGGATTTCCACGAGAAACGCGATATCCACATTCACATGCCGGAAGGTGCCACTCCTAAAGATGGCCCGAGTGCGGGTATAGGGATGTGCACGGCTTTGGTCTCTGCGCTGACGCTGATCCCTGTGCGTGCGGATGTGGCCATGACCGGTGAAATTACACTGCGTGGTCAGGTGTTGGCGATTGGTGGTTTGAAGGAAAAGTTACTGGCTGCCCACCGTGGTGGGATCAAGACTGTAATTATTCCCGAAGAAAACGTTCGGGATCTGAAGGAAATTCCTGACAACATCAAACAGGATCTTCAGATTAAACCGGTTAAATGGATTGACGAGGTCCTGCAAATTGCGCTGCAATACGCGCCGGAGCCCTTGCAGGATGTGGCTCCCGAGATTGTTGCAAAGGACGACAAACGAGAGTCTGACTCTAAGGAAAGAATTAGCACGCATTAATACGGATTTGCCTGATGGGCTTTCTTGACGCTGTATAGAGCCCTTGTTATAAAGCGGCTCTATAAGTGTCCGTAAGTGCTTCAGCAATCGTTTTGCTTTTACCAAAAAACTTTAGAAACATACTCAGATAGATATAAGGGGACTTAGAGTGAACAAGTCGGAACTGATTGATGCTGTCGCTGCATCTGCTGATATCCCGAAAGCCGCTGCTGGCCGTGCGCTGGACGCAGTAATCGAATCCGTCACTGGCGCTCTTAAGGCTGGCGACTCTGTAGTACTGGTTGGTTTTGGTACTTTCTCTGTAACTGATCGTCCTGCGCGCACGGGTCGTAACCCACAGACTGGCAAGACGCTGGAAATTCCAGCGGCTAAAAAACCAGGTTTCAAAGCCGGTAAAGCGCTGAAAGAAGCGGTTAACTGAGTTTCTGTAACACCTTTTACCCAACCGGGTCAGGCGCACGCCAGACTTGGCAGCGGAGCGGCAGCGCAGTCGATGGCTACGTCGACGTGTCACGCCGGGGGGCGCGGGTTCGAGCCCGGTCCGCTCCGCCAGTTACGAGAAGGCGCATCCTCGGATGCGCCTTTCTTCTATCAGGACTCTACCCACGCTCCACGGTTGCTCATTGTGCAAGACCGTTTCTGGGGGAAGCATGCTGCAAAATATCAGGGACAATTCACAAGGCTGGATTGCCAAGACCATTATTGGTGTCATCGTCGCTTTAATGGCGTTGACGGGTTTCGATGCCATTTTTCAAGCGACTTCTACCAGCCAGGATGCGGCCAAGGTCAATGGTGAAGAAATCACTCAGACCGAGCTGAGCCAAGCTGTCGACATGCAACGTCGGCAACTGATGCAACAGCTTGGCAAGGATTTCGACGCTTCATTGCTGGACGAAAAAATGCTGCGTGATGCAGCCCTTAAAGGATTGATTGAGCGCAAGCTTTTGCTGCAAGGTGCCCATCAGGCGAAGTTTTCTTTTTCCGAAGCCGCCCTTGATCAGGTTATTTTGCTGACGCCTGAGTTTCAGGAAAACGGTCAATTCAGTGCTGAGCGTTTCGATCAGGTGATTCGCCAACTGGGTTATGGTCGCATGCAATTTCGCGACATGATGAGCCAGGAAATGTTGATTGGTCAGTTGCGCGCCGGTTTGGCGGGCAGCGGTTTTGTGACCGATGAGCAAGTGAATGCGTTTGCACGTCTTGAAAAGCAAACCCGTGACTTCGCCTCCCTGAACATCAAAGCCGATCCGGCTGCGGCCAAAGTGAGTGATGAAGCGCTCAAGGCTTACTATGACGAGCATGCCAAAGAGTTCATGACCCCTGATCAGGTCGTGATCGACTACATCGAACTGAAGAAGTCGGCTTTCTTTGATCAGGTTGCGGTAAAGGATGAAGACCTGCAGGCGCAGTATCAAAAAGAAATTGCCAACCTGGCAGAGCAGCGCCGCGCGGCTCATATTCTGATCGAAGTGAACGATAAGGTCAGCGACGAGCAAGCGAAGGCTAAAATCGCCGAGATACAGGAGCGTTTGGCCAAGGGTGAAAGCTTCGAGGCTCTGGCCAAGGAGTTTTCTCAAGACCCAGGCTCAGCTGCCAACGGCGGCGACCTTGGTTTTGCTGGCCCTGGCGTTTATGACCCGGTGTTCGAGACCGCCGAGTATGCGCTGGAGCAAGGTCAGGTATCTGAGCCCGTGCGTACCAGCTTTGGCTATCACTTGATTAAGCTGTTGGGCGTTGAAGCGCCTGAAGTGCCCAGCTTTGCCAGCTTGAAGGACAAGTTGACGCGTGACCTGAAAACCCAGCAGGTGGAGCGCCGCTTCGTGGATGCGACCAAGCAATTGGAAGACTCCGCGTTTGAAGCGTCCGATCTGGCTCAGCCTGCTCAAGACTTGAAATTGACCGTTCACACCTCTGAGCCATTTGGCCGTGAGGGGGGTGAAGGCCTTGCTGCTAACCGGGCTGTTGTTCAAGCCGCCTTCAGCACCGAAGTGATGGATGAAGGCGCGAACAGCACTGCAATAGAACTCGATCCTGAGACTGTCGTTGTGTTGCGCGTCAAGGAACACCGCAAGCCAGAACAGCTGCCTCTGGAAGCCGTTGCTTCGAGCATTCGTGCGCAACTGGTCAAAGAGCAGGCGAGTGCCACTGCCAAAGCCAAGGCGCAAGAGATCATAGCGGGCCTGCGCGACGGCAAGCTAGCGTTGAACCAGCCTGTTGATGGCCAGGCATGGTCGGTTCATGAAGCGGTTGCCCGTGCTCAGGAAGGTATTGATCCGGCCGTCTTGCAGGCGTTGTTCCGCATGCCGAAACCGGCTTCCAGTGACAAGCCGACGTTTAGCAGTGTGGCCTTGGCCGATGGCAGTGTGGTTGTGCTACGCCTCAATGGTGTGAACGATGCTGCTGCGCCGACTGACGAAGAGAAAGCGTCCTACCGCCGCTATCTCGCTTCGCGTATCGGTCAGCAGGACTTTTCAGCCTACCGTAAGCAGTTGGAAAACGAGGCTAAAATCGAGCGTTATTAACACGTGAGAGTCAGTCTTTAGCCTCCATAAAATGGCCGCTCATCCAGCGGCCATTTTTTATGGGTAATTGAAAGGCGTTAGAGGCGTGCGGAGTCCATCATAAACCTGTACTGCGGGGTTTCATTGCCTTTCGGGGCAGTTATCAAGAGTGATATCACTTGACCAGGCTTGCCACATAATCAAGCAGCGCACGGGTTTTGGCCGGGACATGGTGACGCGACGGGTAATACGCGTAGAGGGGGAAGTGCTGATCCGACCATTCCGGGAAAAGTTGTACCAATTGGTTGGTGGAGGTGTATGCCTCGATGCCCAATTCGAATAGCTGTGCAATTCCCAGCCCGGCCAGGCAGGTGCTGTACACGGTTCCGGGGTCATTAACGGTAAGTTTTCCCTGCGGTTTTACGGTCATTTTCTTGCGTCTCTGGTGAAACTCCCAGGCAAAGGGTCTTCCCGTCACTGGCTCCCTGAAAAGAATGCAACGATGTGGGCCGCTCTCCAGTTCGTGAGGGTCGGTCGGGTGGCCAAATCGCTCCAGGTACGCCGGCGAAGCCATCGCGAGCACGCGTGTATCCAAGAGCTTTCGGGCCACGAGCGATGAGGGTAGAGGATGCCCAAAGCGTAACGCCAGATCAAAACCATCGGTCACCAGATCGCCAAGATCGTCCTTACTGCGCAAGTCCAGTTCGAGTTCCGGGTGACTGTCCATGAAAGGCCCCAGGCGTGGCCCGAGCATGAAGCGAGCGAACAGTGGATCAATGTTCACCCGCAGGCGGCCCCGGACCTTTTGGACGTCGCCTGCAGCGCTGCCTGTAACTTCAGCCAGCGCACTGATCAATGGCATCACTTGCTCGTAGAAATCACGTCCTTCATCCGTCAACCGGACTGAGCGTGTAGTGCGTTCAAACACCCGGATGCCCAGTCGTGTTTCAAGCCGGGCGATCGCTCTGCTGACCCCGGATTGGGACATGTCCAACACCTCGGCGGCACCACCAAAACTGCGTGTGTCGACGACCGCTGCCATGACATCCACGCCTTCAAGAAGCTGAGAGCTCAGTTCGCGCATTGATGACTCCGAAGCATAAGTTATGTGAGTTTCATGCTATCGCACTCTTTTGCGCAAGGTCTCAAACTTCCTCTCAGGCAATACCCGGCTGTTTTGGTACCGAGGTCATCCGTTATCGCCGTGCGAAGGCCTCCAGTCATGCAGCGCATTGCGCACAATCCATTCACGCTTTTCGGGATGCAATCATGCAATCAACTGTAACAGAGCCAAACGCTGACCCCGTATCGTCCGGCACGCATTCAGCGCCGCATCATCACGAGGCCGTCATTTCCCGGGCAAGAAGCGTCAGTGCTGTGCTTGCTTTAAGCTTGGGGTGTTTTTCATTTGTCAGCACTGAGCTCATGCCTGTGGGTGTGCTCCCGGCAATGGCAGAGGGGCTGCAGGTGTCACTGGGCGTTGCCGGTTACCTGGTCACGATCTTCGCTTTCATGGTCGCTCTTACGGCGGCACCTCTCACCAGCGTGCTGGGTTCCATCAACCGCAAAGCGCTTATGGCAGGGTTACTGGCGGTGTGCTGCGCGGGCAATCTGATTACCTTTCTGGCACCCAATTACTTTGTCGTTTTTATAGGCCGTATTCTGGTTGCCGGTGCGATCGGTGTGTTCTGGTCGACTGCGGTTGTGACGGCCGTGCATCTGGTTGCGGCGCGCAATGCCGTGAGGGCCACTTCCATCGTCTTTGGTGGTGTTTCATTGGCGACCGTGTTGGGGATCCCGGCGGGCACGCTGCTGGGCGATCTGTACGGGTGGCGCTCAGTGTTTGCAGCACTTTCAGTGCTGAGCCTGGTGGTTTTTACGCTGATTGTGTGGTCTGTTCCGGCTGTACGGCTTAACAAAGCTACCCAGCGCGGTGGCATGGCTGCAGTCCTTAAAAGTGGCCCCTTGCTGATTACGTTTGGTGTGACTGCGCTGGTAGTGACAGGTAACTTCCTGGCCTACACCTACATTGCTCCGTATCTTGAGCAAGTTGCCGGGCAGGGTGCAGGCCAGATCAGCATGCTGTTGTTGGTGTATGGGGCCGCCGGTGTTTTCACCAATTTTGCAGTAGGCCCTTTTGCTTCCAAAGCACCTCTCGCCAGCCTTGGGGGGGTGACTGCCTTGCTTGCCGTGAGCTTGGCCTGTATGGACAGGGCTGCCGTGAGCCACACCGCCATCTTTGTGACATTGGCAGCCTGGGGGGCGGCTTACGGGGCGCTCCCGGTGTTACTGCAAACGTTGGTATTTAAAGAGGCCAATAAAATTGAAGGCGGAGCAGACGCCGCCACGGCCATCAATGTATCGGTATTCAACGCGGCGATTGGGCTGGGCTCTTTGCTGGGTGGCCTCTTGATCAACCTATGGGGGCCGCAGCCTATTCCGTATTTGTCGGCCTGCTTCGCGGTTGCGGGGTTGGGAGCCATCCTGGTGAGTTGCAAGCGTCACTCTCGCCGCAGCTAAAGCCGGTCAGACGGGAGCGCGCTGCGCGCCAGTAAGGGACTTAACGCAAAACGCCCGGTGCAGTAGCTGCACCGGGCGTTTTTTTTGCGGTCGCGACGAAGTAATTACTCTTCGAGGCTGCCCATAGCGGTGGTGTTGAAGCCGCCGTCTACGTACATGATTTCACCGCTGATGCCCGATGCCAGATCGGAACACAGGAAAGCACCAGCGTTGCCCACTTCTTCGATAGTCACGTTGCGACGCAGCGGGGTTTGCGCTTCGTTGGCGGCCAGCATTTTACGGAAGTTCTTGATACCGGAAGCCGCCAGCGTGCGGATCGGGCCAGCCGATACACAGTTAACGCGAGTGCCTTCCGGGCCCAAGCTACCGGCCAGGTAACGTACACCAGCTTCCAGGCTGGCTTTGGCCATGCCCATCACGTTGTAGTTAGGCATGGTGCGCTCGGCACCCAGGTAGGACAGGGTCAGCAGGCTGCCATTGCGGCCTTTCATCAACGGGCGACCCGCTTTGGCCAGTGCCACGAAGCTGTAGGCGCTGATGTCGTGAGCGATGCGGAAACCTTCACGGGTGGTGGCGTCTGTGAAGTCGCCGTCCAGTTGGTCACCCGGCGCGAAGCCTACGGAGTGCACGATGCAGTCCAGGCCGTCCCACTTCTTGCTCAGGTCCTCGAAGACCTTGGCGATTTCTTCATCGCTGGCGACGTCGCAAGGGAAGCACAGTTCAGGGCCTGAGCCCCAGCCTGCAGCGAACTCTTCAACGCGGCCTTTAAGCTTTTCGTTCTGATAAGTGAAGGCAAGTTCGGCACCTTCGCGGTGCATGGCGGCAGCTATGCCTGACGCGATGGACAATTTGCTAGCGACACCGACGATCAGGACGCGCTTACCGGCGAGAAAACCCATGTGTTGTTCCTCTATCAGGTTAATCGACAGCCACTGGTGCCAAAAAGGCGGCTTCCAAT
This sequence comes from Pseudomonas sp., assembly GCF_030150285.1. Classification (GTDB taxonomy): domain Bacteria; phylum Pseudomonadota; class Gammaproteobacteria; order Pseudomonadales; family Pseudomonadaceae; genus Aquipseudomonas. The sequence continues at coordinate 27,777 of NZ_JASLGE010000037.1, forward strand.
AACTGCTGTGTATATGGATGTTGCGGTGAGGCAAAGATACTTTGCGCGTCACCCTGTTCGACCACTTGACCCTGCTTGACCACCATTAGCTGGTGGCTCAGCGCTTTGACGACAGCCAGGTCATGGCTGATAAACAAATAAGTCAGGTTGTACTTGGTTTGCAGCGAGCGCAGTAGCTCGACCACTTGACGTTGAACGGTCCGGTCCAACGCAGAAGTTGGCTCGTCCAGCACAATCAACGCCGGCTTTAATACCAGTGCCCGGGCAATGGCGATACGTTGTCGTTGCCCTCCAGAAAACTCATGAGGGTAACGGTGCCGGGTTTCCGGATCCAGACCTACTTCTCGCAACGTATCAATAATTGCCTTTTCCTGCTCATCAGCAGTGCCCAGACGGTGTATGCGCAGGCCTTCGCCTACAATTTCGCTGACGCTCATGCGTGGGCTGAGGCTCCCAAACGGATCCTGAAACACCACCTGCATTTCACGTCGCAGCGGCCGGACTTCTTGCCGCGACAGACAGTCTAGCCGTTTGCCTTCAAACCGGATGAGGCCTTTGCTGGCAATCAACCGTAAAATCGCCAGCCCCAAGGTTGATTTTCCGGATCCGCTTTCTCCCACAATGCCTAAGGTTCGCCCTTGAAGCAGGCTGAAGTTGATGCCGTCGACGGCTTTTACGTAATCAACGGTCTTGCGCAACAGCCCTTTTTTGATCGCAAACCACACTTTTAGATCCGCGACGTCCAGCAAAGGCGGCCCTGCAACGGTATTCGCCGGGCTACCACTGGGCTCTGCGCTAAGCAGTTCGCGGGTGTAAGGGTGCTGCGGTGAACGAAACAATTGCTCACACGATGCCTGTTCGACGATGGAACCTCGCTGCATGACACATACACGATGCGCAATTCGTCGTACCAGGTTCAAATCGTGACTGATCAGTAGCAGTGACATTCCCATGCGGGCCTGTAATTGCTTGAGCAACTCAAGGATTTTCAGCTGTACGGTCACATCCAGCGCGGTGGTGGGTTCGTCGGCAATCAGCAGGTCGGGTTCGTTGGCCAGGGCCATGGCAATCATCACACGCTGGCGCTGACCGCCTGATAGCTCATGGGGCAGGGCTTTAAGCCGTTTATGCGGCTCAGGTATGCCTACCATGTCCAAGAGCTCCAGCGTGCGTCGTGTGGCCTCTTTGCCGATGATGCCTTTGTGGATGCCAAGCACTTCATTGATTTGCTTTTCAATGCTGTGCAAGGGGTTCAGCGAAGTCATGGGCTCCTGGAAAATCATGGCAATGCGGTTGCCGCGGATGTGTCTGAGCTTTCTCTCATCCAGTGTCAGTAAATCTTGACCCGCATAAACAATACTGCCGCTGGGATGGCGTGCCAGCGGGTAGGGCAGCAGCCGCAGTATCGAATGGGCCGTGACAGATTTACCTGAGCCGCTTTCCCCAACCAGGGCGAGGGTTTCGCCACGTTTGATATCAAAGCTGATGCCTTGGACGACACGTTGCGATTGCTCGCCCGTCACGAACTCAACAGTGAGATCGCGTACTTCGATCAGATTTTCCTGTGTCATCTCATTTCCTCGGATCGAAGGCATCGCGCGCGGACTCGCCGATAAACACCAGCAAGCTGAGCATGATGGCCAGCACGGCAAAAGCACTGATACCCAGCCAGGGCGCTTGCAGGTTGGATTTGCCTTGAGCCACCAGTTCGCCCAAGGACGGTGCCCCGGGAGGTAAGCCGAAACCCAGGAAATCCAGTGCGGTCAGGGTGCCAATGGCACCGGTGACGATAAAGGGCATGAAGGTCATGGTTGAGACCATCGCGTTGGGCAGGATGTGGCGGTACATGATGGCCATGTCCTGCATGCCCAGTGCGCGCGCGGCCCGCACATATTCAAGGTTTCGCCCACGCAGAAACTCTGCCCGCACGACATCCACCAGGCTCATCCACGAGAACAGCAACATGATCCCCAGCAGCCACCAAAAGTTCGGTTGCACGAAGCTGGCGAGAATGATCAGCAGGTACAACACGGGTAAACCCGACCAGATCTCGAGAAAACGCTGACCTGCCAGATCGACCCAGCCACCATAAAACCCTTGAAGCGCACCCGCAATAACGCCAATCACCGAGCTTAAAATGGTCAAGGTGAGCGCGAACAAGACAGAGATACGAAAGCCGTAGATAACCCGCGCCAACACATCCCGTCCTTGGTCATCGGTGCCCAGCCAGTTCTCGGCGGAAGGGGGGGCCGGGGCGGGAACCTTCAAGTCGTAGTTAATGCTCTGGTAGCTGTAAGGGATCGGAGGCCACAGCACCCACGCATCTTTTTTGGCCAGCAACTCACGGATGTACGGGCTTTTGTAGTTGGCTTCCAGCGGGAATTCACCGCCAAAGACGGTCTCTGGGTAGCGTTTGACTGCCGGAAAGTAGAGTTCGCCGTCGTAACTGATCACCAACGGTTTGTCGTTGGCAATCAGCTCTGCGCCCAGGCTCAGCCCGAACAGCACCAGAAAAATCCAGAGCGACCACCAACCCCGTTTGTTGGATTTGAAACGCTGAAAGCGCCGCTGATTGAGAGGGGATAGTTTCATCTCACTGCTCCCTGCTTTCAAAGTCGATGCGCGGATCGATCAGGGTGTATGAGAGATCACCGATTAACTTCACGAGCAGTCCGACCAGCGTGAAAATAAACAGCGTGCCGAATACCACGGGGTAGTCGCGGTTGATTGCGGCTTCGAAGCTCATCAACCCCAGCCCATCCAGCGAAAAAATGACCTCGATCAGCAATGCCCCCGTAAAGAAAATCCCGATGAATGCCGCCGGAAAACCGGCGATGACCAGCAGCATGGCATTGCGGAAAACGTGACCGTAAAGCACCCGGTGCTGGGTCAGCCCCTTGGCCTTGGCAGTGACGACATACTGCTTGTTGATTTCATCCAGAAAGCTGTTTTTGGTCAGCAGGGTCATGGTGGCAAAGTTACCGATCACCAGGGCTGTAACGGGTAAGGCCAAGTGCCAGAAGTAATCCAGGATTTTGCCGCCCACGCTCAGTTCATCGAAGTTGTTGGAGGTCAGGCCACGCAGCGGAAACCAGTCCAGGTAACTGCCACCGGCAAAAACCACGATCAACAGAATGGCAAACAGGAAGGCCGGGATCGCATACCCCACGATGATTGCGGAGCTGGTCCAGACGTCGAACTGGCTGCCGTGGCGGGTGGCTTTGGCGATCCCTAAAGGGATCGACACCAGGTACATGATCAACGTACTCCACAACCCGAGGGAGATTGAAACGGGCATTTTTTCCTTGATCAAGTCGATGACCTTGGCATCGCGGAAGAAACTTTCGCCAAAATCCAGGTGGGCGTAGTTTTTGATCATGATCCACAAGCGTTCAGGCGCGGGCTTGTCGAAACCGTACATCTTTTCAATTTCCTGAATCAGTGCCGGATCCAGGCCTTGCGCGCCGCGGTAGTTTGACCCGGCCACTGACACTTCAGAGCCTCCGCCTGCGATACGGCTGGTGGCACCGTCGAAGCCTTCCAGTTTGGCGATCATCTGTTCGACCGGGCCACCGGGAGCGGCCTGGATGATGATGAAGTTGATCAGCAATATTCCGAACAGTGTCGGAATAATCAGCAGCAGTCGCCTGAATATGTACGCCAGCATTTAAGGCTCCAGGCTTTCGCTTGTGGTTTCGGTCTTGGTTGCTGGTTTGCTACCGGGCTTCATCCACCAGGTAGAGGTTCCGATGTCATACAGCGGCGTGACTTTTGGATGACCGATATGATCCCAGTACGCCACGCGCCAGGTTTTGATGTGCCAGTTGGGTATGACGTAGTAGCCCCACTGCAGAACACGATCCAGTGCGCGCGCGTGGTTGATCAGGCTTTGCCGGGAGTCTGCGTTGATAAGCCCTTCCGTCAATTGGTCGATGGCCGGGTCTTTGAGGCCCATGAAGTTGCGACTGCCCGGTTTTTCAGCGCTCTGCGACTCCCAGTATTCGCGCTGCTCACTGCCCGGTGAACTGGATTGCGGGAAGCTGCCGACAATCATGTCGAAATCCCTTGAGCGCAGACGATTCAGGTATTGGGAGGTATCGACGCGACGGATCTGTAGTTCGATGCCCAAATCGTTGAGGTTGCGCTTGAAGGGCAGCAGGATCCGTTCGAACTCTGTTTGAGCCAACAGGAACTCGATGGTCACCGGCTTGCCCTGAGCGTCCACCATTTTGTCATCGACGATGCGCCAGCCCGCTTCTTGCAGCAGTTGATAGGCGCGACGCAGTTGGTCGCGGATCATACCGCTGGCATCGGTGACGTTGGGTTTGAACACGTCAGTGAACACTTTGTCAGGGATTTGGCCACGCAAAGGTTCCAGGATCGCCAGTTCCTCTTCAGTCGGGGGGGCTTTGGCGGCCATCTCCGAGTTTTCAAAGTAACTGCCGGTGCGGGCATAGGCTCCGCTGAAGAGCTGCTTGTTGGCCCATTCGAAGTCGAACAGTAAGCTCAGGGCTTCACGAACGCGAACATCCTGAAACATGGGTTTGCGCAAGTTGAAGACAAACCCCTGCATGCCGGTCGGGCTGCCATTGCGAATTTCTTCTTTCTTTAAACGGCCCTGGGTCACCGCAGGCACGTTATAAGCCCCGGCCCAGTTCTTGGCGCTGATCTCGAACCAGTAATCGAACTGTCCGGCTTTGAGGGCCTCAAACGCCACACTGTTGTCGCGGAAGTAATCAACAGTGATGGCGTCGAAATTGAACAGGCCCTTGTTGATCGGCAAGTCCTTGCCCCAGTAGTCCTTGTTTCGCTCGTAGCGAATCGAGCGCCCAGGCTTGATGTCGGTGATGGTGTAGGGGCCACTTCCCACAGGTATTTCAAGATTGCCTTTACCGAATTCCCGGGTTTCCCACCAATGCTTTGGCAAAACCGGCAACTGGCCCAGGATCAGCGGTAGTTCACGATTCTTGTTGTGCTTGAACACGAATTTGACTTGCAGCGGGTTCTCTTCGACAGCCTTCTCGACATCACTGTAATAACCCTTGAATAAAGGGGAGCCACTCTGCATTAACGTGTCGAAGCTGAACACCACGTCTTCTGCGCGGATCGGGTGGCCATCGTTGAATTTGGCCTCGGGGCGCAGATAAAAACGCACCCAACTGTTGTCGGGGGATTTCTCGATTTTTTCAGCAATCAGGCCATACGCCGTGAAGGGCTCATCCAGGGTCTGGCGGGTCAAGGTGTCATAAGTCAGGTCAATGTCGTCAGCCGGGACGCCTTTGTTGATAAAAGGGTTGAGGCTGTCAAAACTGCCCAGCGAGGATTTGCGAAATGTCCCGCCTTTTGGCGCGTCAGGGTTCACATAATCCACGTGTTTGAAGGTGGCGGGGTACTTGGGAGGCTCATCGTAGAGTGTCAGCGCATGTTGCGGTGCAGCCAGCGCCACACAGGTCAGACCGGCCAGCAATAGGCCCGTCAGCGGTTTCAGCCACATATGCAAAGGCATCATTGGGTTTTCTCCGTAGGCTTAAGCCACCACGCACTAAGGCCCAATGTATAGGGAGGCGTAGTCACAAAGGCGAACCGGTTGCGGTACGCCAGGCGGTGATAATTCAGATACCAGTTAGGGATGGTGTAGTACTGCCACAGCAGCACCCTGTCCAGAGCACGTCCCGCGGCCAATTGCTCTTCGCGGGTTTGGGCGGCCAACAACCGCTCGAGCAGGTAATCGACCACCGGGTCCGCGACGCCTGCATAGTTTTTGCTGCCCTTGACGTTGGCCTGGCTGGAGTGAAAGTACTGCCATTGTTCAAGGCCGGGGCTCAGGGTCTGGTCGAGTGTCATAAGAATCATGTCGAAATCGAACTGATCCAGGCGTTGTTTGTATTGCGCTCGGTCCACTGTCCGTAAGCGGGCGTCGATTCCGATACTTTTAAGGTTTTCGACGTAGGGCTGTAAAATTCGCTCAAGGTTGGGATTGACCAGCAAGATCTCGAAACGTAAAGGTTCACCGTCATGATTGAGCAGGCGCTGGCCCGACAGTTTCCATCCCGCTTCGGCCAATAAGGCCAGAGCCCGGCGCAGGGTCTCGCGGGGAATATCGCGGCCTTCAGTCTGTGGCAGGTTAAAGGCCTGACTGAATAACTCGGGCCGTAATTGGCTGCGCCAAGGCGATAACATCAACCATTCGTGCCCTTGCGCAATGGCGCTGGCCGAAAATTCGCTGTTGGGGTAGTAACTGGTGGCCCGTTTATAGGCACCGTTGAACAGGGTGCGGTTGGCCCATTCGAAGTTGAACATGTACCCCATCGCCTCACGTACCTTTGCCTGCGAGAACGTATTGCGGCGGCTGTTCATGAACAGGCCCTGGGTTTGCGTCGGAATGTGGTGGGTGATTTCAGCTTTGATAACATCCCCGCGCCTTACCGCAGGGAAGTTATAGCCATTGGCCCAGTTCTTGGCCTGGTGCTCGATATAGATGTCGAACTCACCGGCCTTGAAGGCTTCGAATGCAACATCGCTGTCGCGATAGAACTCGACATTCACGCGCTCGAAATTGTATTTCCCGCGATTGACCGGCAGGTGGGCTCCCCACCAGTCTTTCACGTGTTCGAAGACCAATTGCCTGCCGGGGGTGACGTGTGTGATGCGATAAGGGCCGCTGCCCAAGGGCGGTTCAAACGTGGTGGCTTTAAAATCGCGGGTTGCCCAGTAGTGTTGTGGCAGAACAGGCAGCTCGCCGAGCCGCAAAATCAGCAGCGGGTTGCCCGCTCGCTTGAAAACAAAACGTATACGCTTGGGCCCCAGAATATCCACGCGTTGAATTTCTTGCAGATGGGTCCGGTATTGCGGATGCCCTTCCTTGAGCAACAGGTTGTAGGAAAAGGCAACGTCGTAGGCGGTTATCGATACGCCGTCGTGAAAACGCGCTTCGGGTCGTAGGTTAAACACAACCCAACTGCGGTCTTCGTTGTACTCCACAGACTGCGCAATCAAGCCATAACTGGACGTGGGCTCATCACCGGAAGGCGCGTATTGGCCGGTGCCGGCCATCAGGGTTTCGTTGAGTTCGTTGACCCCGTACTGCAGGAAGTTGGCCGTTGAAACGGGGCTTGTACCCTTGAAGGTGTAAGGATTGAGCGTGTCGAAGGTGCCGAATGCCATGACGCGCAGGGTGCCGCCTTTCGGCGCGTCGGGGTTTACCCAATCAAAATGAGTAAAACTGGCTGGGTATTTAAGCGTCCCGAACTGTGCATAACCGTGGCTTTCGCTGAGGGTCGCGCTCGCGGGGAAGCTCAAGGCCAGGCTGATGAAAAACGGGAGGAGGGGACGCATCAAGTCAGAGATCCGATCCAGGCATTGGGCTTAAGGTTTCCGTACAGTAACAGCTTGTATCTGTAGGAAAAAGGCCACGTCTGAAAGCGCCTCTAGCAAGCTGCGTCCTAAGGATTTGTAGGAGGTTGGCGGCCCGAGCTGAATGCTTAGTGGGGTTTGTAAACCGTGAGTACCTGCCCAGGTTTCAGGGCGCGGGCGCTGTTTGGGTTCCAGCGTTTAAGGTGTTGCATCTCAACATTGAAGCGCTTGGCAACAATGTACAGCGAGTCACCTTTTTTTACTGTGTAGGTAGTGGTTTTTTTGGTGACAGGTTTACGCGTGTCCTGCATGACCAGTGTCTGCCCGGCCTTCAGGTTATTGCCGCTGAGCTTGTTCCAACGCTGCAGGTCTTGGACATTGACCTTATTGGCTTTGGCGATCAGCGTCAGGTTGTCACCTTTCTTTACACGGTACTGGCGGTTTAGCCGCTGAGGCGCTGCGCTCGCGACATTGTCGAACACGGCTTTTTTAGGACGCAAGCTCACCAGTTGTTCGGGCCTGAGGTTCGACAAGCTGGCGGTCAGTAACTGCGCCTTGGCTGTTGGAACCAACAGGTGTTGGGGCCCGTCCATGGTCGCGCGTTGTTTATAGGCCGGATTCAACTGAAACATTTCGTCTTCGTCGATTTCAACCAGGGCCGCCACGCGTGACAGGTCCATGGACTGTTTGATTTCGACCATTTCGAAGTAGGGTTCGTTGGCAATCGGGTTCAGGTTGATCCCGTAGGCTTCAGGTGCCAATACGACCTGCGACAGGGCCAGCAATTTTGGCACATAGTCTTTGGTTTCCTGCGGCAAAGGCAGGTTCCAGTAGTCGGTTGGCAGCCCGAGTTTTTCATTGCGTTCGATTGCCCGGCTGACGGTGCCTTCCCCGGCGTTGTAAGCGGCCAGGGCCAGCAGCCAGTCGCCGTTGAACATGTCGTGCAGGCGATTCAGGTAGTTCAAGGCGGCGAGGGTTGAAGCCGTAATGTCACGGCGCCCGTCATAAGCCCGGGTTTGGCGCAGGTTGAAATAGCGGCCTGTTGACGGAATAAACTGCCAGAGCCCGACTGCATTGGCGTGGGAATACGCCATCGGGTTGTAAGCGCTTTCAATGGCTGGCAAGAGTGCCAGTTCCAGTGGCATGTTGCGTTCTTCAAGGCGCTCGACGATGTAGTGGATATACAGGCTTCCGCGCTCGCCGGCATTCTCGAGAAATGACGGGTTGCTGGCAAACCACAAGCGCTGCTGTTCAATGCGCGGGTTTACGTTTTGCCCATCCTGTAGCTGAAAGCCTTGGCGCATCCGTTCCCATACGTCCTGCGGCGGTAGGGGGTCGGTTTTTTCACTGAGCCAGATCGGCTGTTGCGGGATCCGTTTGGCCACCTTCAGGGTGGGTCTTTCGGTGGTTTGCGCTGAATGATCGATGCTCTGGCAGCCCGCCAGAACGGCGGACAACGCCAGCGCGATGGCTTTGGCCATACGCGTCAATGCGTCTGAATGAATGGCGTTACGTATGGATGACGACATTGGCTGGAAGAGCGTTCCGGGCAAAAATGTCGGGGGATTCTAGAAAGCAGGTTAGATGCGGTCAACTGTTGCGCCGTTTTGTGCTGACCGCATTTGTGTTTAGAACGCATCTTTCCATCGGCGCAGACTGGCAAAGACCGCGCTGGGCGAGTCATGAGTGCACTTGCTCCACTCGTCCGCTTTTTCTTTAACGGATGTTTCATTGACCCGCAGGAAAGGGTTTGTGCGCAATTCCAGGCCGATGGTTGACGGCAGGCTGATCTGCCCAGCGGCGCGCCATTGCGTGACCTGTTTCTGGCGCTCAGCCACCTCGGCGTTGCCGGGCTCAACCGCGCAGGCAAAACGCAAGTTGCTCAAGGTGTATTCGTGAGTGCAGTAAACCAGCGTTGAGGCAGGTAACGCCGCCAGTCGGCTTAACGACTGATGCATTTGCTCGGGGGTGCCCTCGAACAGTCGGCCACAGCCGGCAGCAAACAGGGTGTCGCCGCAAAACAGCAGCGGGGTTGTCGCGTCAGGGTGAAAGTAGGCGATGTGCCCCAGGGTGTGGCCTGGAACGAGCAGTACCTCGAAGGTCAAGCCCAGTACCTGGATACGGTCATTGTCATTCAGTGCCACTTGTCGTGCCGGGATGCTCTCCAGCGCCGGACCCCAGACTTTCGCGTTAGTGTGTGCGTGAAGCTGTTGAACGCCTCCCACGTGATCAGCGTGGTGGTGGGTAATCAGAATATCGCTCAGTACCCAGCCCGGGTGTTGGGCCAGCCAGTTCAAGACAGGCTGGGCGTCACCTGGGTCGACGACGGCGCAACGTTTTTGGGCCGGGTCTTGTAATAGCCAGATGTAGTTGTCATTGAAAGCAGGCAAGGCTTCGATCTGTAGCATTGTGCAATTCCCAAGTGCGAAACAATGGCGCATCTTAGGCGGTGTGATGGGTAGATGGCGAGTTGGAGGAACAATGACCGATAAAGCATTGGGCCAGGCGGATCCTGAGTGGGTGGCACTGATCCGTTCGGCACGCGAATGGTTGTCCGGCCCTCTGGGGCAGTTGCTGCTGGAAGAAGAGCAGCGAGTATTGGAGGACGAACTGGGTCGTTATTTCGGCGGCTATCTGGTGCATTATGGGCCCGCTGCCGATTCACCGCCCAAGGCTGCGCAGGTGCAGCGTAACGTACGCCTTGGCGCGCCTCTGCCAGGGGTTGAAATCATTTGCGAAGAGCAGGCCTGGCCGCTGTGTGAGCATGCTGCCGATGTGGTGGTGTTACAGCATGGCCTGGATTTTTGCCTCTCGCCCCATGGCTTGTTGCGCGAAGCAGCCAGCAGCGTGCGCCCTGGCGGGCATTTGTTGATTGTAGGCATCAACCCGTGGAGCAGTTGGGGATTGCGGCATGTTTTTGCCAAGGACGCGTTGAAAAAAGCGCGCTGCATCTCACCTTCGCGCGTCGCGGATTGGCTGAGCCTGCTGGGCTTTGCGCTGGAGAAACGCTGCTTCGGGTGCTATCGTCCGCCGCTGGCTTCCAAGGCCTGGCAGCATCGGTTGTCCGGCTTGGAGCGCAAAGCCAGCAATTGGCAATTGGCCGGTGGTGGCTTCTATGTGCTGGTCGCGCGAAAAATGGTGGTGGGCTTGCGTCCTGTCAAGCCATTACGGCGCGAGCCGATGGGTAAGCTGATTCCCTTGCAGATGGCCAAGGTCAACCGCCGTCACACAGAGCCTTGATTTTTTAGCGGGCCGGGCCTGCCCGGCCTTGGGTGCTGTCGATCCTTGATTGACGGGCCACAGCAGTCTTTTCTGGATAGTTTGTAATGAGCGATAGCGTTGAAATGTTCACCGATGGTGCCTGCAAGGGTAACCCTGGCCCGGGTGGCTGGGGAGCTTTGCTGGTCTGCAAGGGCGTCGAAAAAGAGCTCTGGGGCGGCGAACCCGATACCACCAATAACCGCATGGAGTTGATGGCGGCCATCCGCGGCCTTGAAGAGCTCAAGCGCCCATGCGAAGTCCTGTTGGTGACGGACTCACAGTACGTGATGAAAGGCATCACCGAGTGGATGGTCAACTGGAAGAAGCGTGGCTGGAAAACGGCTGCCAAAGAGCCTGTAAAAAACGCCGATCTTTGGATGCTCCTGGATGAACAGGTCAACCGGCACACCGTCAAGTGGCAATGGGTACGTGGGCATGTTGGCCACTATGGCAACGAGCGCGCCGATCAGCTAGCCAATCGCGGGGTGGACGAGATGCGGGGCATCAAGCATGCGTAGTGTTGTACTGGATACTGAAACCACCGGTATGCCGGTCACCGATGGCCACCGGGTTATCGAGATCGGTTGCGTCGAGTTGATGGGCCGCCGTCTGACGGGCCGGCATTTTCACGTGTACCTGCAACCTGACCGCGAAAGCGATGAGGGTGCCATTGGTGTTCACGGTATTACCAATGAATTCCTGGTGGGCAAGCCGCGCTTTGGTGAGGTGGCCGACGAGTTTTTCGAGTTCATCAAGGGTGCCCAGCTCATTATTCACAACGCGGCGTTTGACGTCGGCTTTCTGAATAACGAATTTGCCTTGATCGGCCAGACGGATCGAGCGGATCTCACTCAGCACTGCACGATCCTCGACACCTTGCTGATGGCGCGGGCCCGCCACCCCGGCCAGCGCAACAGCCTGGATGCCCTGTGCAAACGCTATGGTGTCGACAACTCGGGCCGTGAACTGCACGGTGCCTTGCTCGACTCCGAGATTCTGGCCGATGTGTACCTGACCATGACCGGCGGCCAGACCAGCCTGTCACTGGCCGGCAATGCTTCCGATGGCAATGGTTCGGGGGAGGGGTCGGGTAACCAGGCCACTGAAATTCGCCGTTTGCCAGCTGATCGTCCATTGGGTCGGGTTATTCGTGCAAGTGACAGCGACCTTGCCGCGCATGCTGCGCGCCTTGAGGCCATTGCCAAATCGGCAGGTGCTCCGGCGCTTTGGACGCAACTCTTCGACGCCAAAGGGTAAGCATTGCCGCAGGCTTCGAGTGAGGCGCTGGTTGTCTGTCCAAAACAAGAAAAAAGGACTTTTCATGCGTTTAGTCATGACCCCCAATGATCCGACTGTCTCGGTTCGTTTGGCCGACGAAGGCTTCCCCCCTTATGTGTGGGGTAACGACTTCAGCTTTGAAGTGACCGCCTATGCCCGTGCTGATCGGTACAAAAAGGTCGAGCATTGGCCGTTGGATTTGATCACGCCTTATCGCAAGTGTTACGGCATTGACCCGGATGAATTTGCCAATTATCGCGGTGCAGCCGATAGCGCGATTTTTATGGCGTACCTGGATCATCAGCCGGTCGGTCACGTGGTGGTCAGTGTTCACTGGAATGGATATGCCCATGTCGATGAGCTGGCCGTCGTGGCCGCTGCGCGTCGCCATGGCGTGGCCAAGGCGTTGCTCGATGTGGTCAAGTTCTGGAGCCACAAGAAAAACTTGCCGGGTGTCATGCTCGAGACTCAAAACAATAACCTCGGCGCATGCCGTTTGTATGAGTCCTGCGGGTACCAAGTGGGTGGCATCGATCATTTGCGCTATCGCGGTATTGATCCGCAAACCAATGAGGTGGCGATATTCTGGTACCTGTTATTCGAGAAACGCTGCCAGTGAGTGGCTACAGCGTCACCACACCTTGATCGGCCAACAAGGTTTGCGCCTTTTGGCGCACGAGCTCGAGCAGTGACTCAAGCGCCGGTTCAGGTTCTGCGCCTTTTGGCAGCCACGCATACAGCGTGACGGTAATGGCGGGGGAGAGCGGGCAGGAATCGAGCCCGCTGGCTTTGGCTCCCACCGCCGTGAATGGATCGACCAGCGCCAGGCCTTCGCCTGCTTCTACCAGGCTGCGCATCATCTGATAATTCTGAACCTGGATGTGCACCACCGGCTCTGGCTGCAAGGCATGCAGTACGCTGTGCAGGTGACGGCTTAAAGGGTCGTGCTGCTGCAAGCCAATCATGGGCTGGCCCGCCAGGTCAGGTGCCGCAATGTACTTTTGTTTGGCCGATAGCCAGCCGTGGGGTGCCAGCAATTGCACTTTGCCTTGAACCAGCGTTATGCAGTCGATGCCGGCTTGCCCCGAAGGCTGCAGGGTGAAGCCCACATCACATTCGCCCATTAATACACGGCGCTCAATTTCAGCGCACGGCTGGGTAGTCAGTGTGGTGGGGGTATCGGAGAAGCGCCGTCTAAGGGCGGCCATGCAAGGTGGCAGCAACGGCTGAGCCAGCGTCTCGCTACAGGCCACGCGCAAGGCGGGTTTTTGGTGCTGGCGCAAGTCATTGCTTAGCCGGTGCAGGGGGTCAAGGTCAAGGTAAAGCTGATTGATGAGTGGCTGTAACAGCAGCGTTTCGCGAGCGGGTTGCAGTTGCCCGCGAACCGTGAAAAACAACATGAAACCCAGCGCTTGCTCGGCTTCATGCAGCATGGGCCCCAACGTATCTTCCGGCAATTTCAGTCGCTCGGCCGCCTGCTTGAGGTTGCCTGTTTGCAAAATGGCCTGAATCAGTTCGATATGACGTAAGCGCATGCATGACATCCATGTCCAGCGGATAAGCGTTCAGTGACGTGAAGCCTGATCTCGCCTGGTGCTGTGCCTGTTAGCGTAAGCAGAGAGGCGCGGGTCAGGCCGGTGTCGGCGTCGCGGTGGCAGGGTCGCGAACCAGCTTGGTGCCCGACTGGGTCAGCTCAAACTCCGAATCACTGATTTTTGTCACGCGATCACCAATAGCCAACTTATACGTGAACAGTGGCTGATCACCTGTGTCGGCAGTGGAATTCTGAAACTCATGCACAGAATAAACGCGGCCTTCCGCATCTCTTGCATGAAATTGACCAACGAGAACTGCAGCCATTTATAGAGAACCTCTGGAGATAAACACCCATTTTCGGCTCTGTAGACCGTTGTTCATTAGGGGAAGTTTAGCGATGTGGGAAAAATAGTAGGGCTACTTTACAGGCTTGTAGGCCGATAGGGTGAGCCAGGGTGTAAGAAAGGCTTCCGATCATCTATAACTATTCTTCCTACAGCCACCGATTCGGGGTATTTCATGAGCAAGGTCTTTAACGTAGCAGTGCTGGTGGGCAGCTTAAGAAAGGATTCACTGAACCGCAAAGTGGCCCTGGCGCTGGCTGAACTCGCTCCAGCGAATCTGAAACTGAACATCGTTGAGATCGGTGATCTGGCGTTGTACAACGAAGACATCGATGTGACACCGCCGCCAGCGCCCTACACGGCGTTTCGCGATCAGGTGCGCGCCGCCGATGCGGTGTTGTTCGTCACCCCTGAATACAACCGTTCAGTGCCGGCTGCGCTGAAAAACGCCATTGATGTGGGGTCGCGGCCTTACGGCCAGAGTGCGTTCAATGCCAAGCCGGGCGCGGTGATCAGTGTGTCGCCGGGTGCCATTGGCGGGTTTGGGGCCAACCACCACTTGCGCCAGTCGCTGGTCTTCCTGAATGTACCTTGCCTGCAGCAGCCCGAGGCGTATCTGGGGGGCGCGGGGGATGCGTTCGATGCATCGGGCAAGTTGTCTGAAAAGACACGGCCGTTCTTGCAGAAATTTATCGACGAATTTGCCAAGTGGGTGGAGCAGCACCACAAGGCTTGAGGCCGGGGCCTGAAACCGTATCCTGACAAACGCGGCAGATCCAAGCAGGGGCTGCCGCGTTTTTGGTTCAACTGCTTTGCGGCATTTCGCCTTTGGCCAATCGTTTGTTGATGTCGACAATCACCTCGGGTAAATCGCGCAGGGTATCGATGAGGTAGTGCGGGCGCGAACCTTCGAATAGGGTGTGGATGTGCTGGCGCTTTGAGGCCAGGGCCTGCGGGGGCATGGCCTGGAATTGTTCCCAGGTCAGGCCCAGTGCGTTGCCGGAACACACCAGCGCCACCGTCCACATGCCGGCACGGCGGCCTTCCAGGATGCCCGGCACGGTGTCATCGACCTTGACGCAGGCGGCCACATCGTCAACGCCCAGCGCGATCACGTTGGCCAGCGCTTGAGCGGGCCATGGGCGACCATTGGGGACGTCGTCGGTGGCCACGACATGGTCGGCGGTGTAACCGTTACGGGCAGCCAGTTCGACCACTTTAGCCATGACCTGGGCCGGGTAGCCCGAGCAGGAGCCTATCTTGATGCCTTGCGCACGCAGGGCAGCAATGGTGTCCAGTGCGCCCGGAATCAGCGCCGAATGCTCAGCGATTTTCTCGATTTGCAACGGCATAAAGCGCTCGTAGAGGGCCGTTACGTCGTCGTCTGTCGGTGTGCGGCCAAACACCTGACGGTAGCGTTCAGCTATCTGTGGCTGATTGCACAGGGTGCGGATGTGGTCCCACTTGCCCATGCCCATCGGCCCGCGAGCCTCTTCGATTGAAACCTGTACGTCGAACTCGGCAAAGGCCTCGACAAAAATTTGCGTCGGCGCGAACGAGCCAAAATCGACTACGGTGCCAGCCCAGTCGAGAATGGCTGCCTGAAGTTTGCTGGGGTTTACGTAGTTCATGTCGGTAAGTCCTGTGTGAGCGAACCGTGTCGCACGAAAATATAAGGAAGGTATTCAGTGTTCTTGAACCCGCAATGACAGCCTCTATGCACGTTGCACATTCATTTCGCGCAGCACTTCGCCCATGGCATTGACGGCGGCCTGCATGGCGGCGGTGTTGACATGGCCAATGCAACCCACGCGGAAGGTTTCAACGTGGGTCAATTTGCCCGGGTACAGAATGAAACCCTTGGCTTTGACGCGCTCGTAGAAGGCGTTGAACTGGTAATTCGGATCTTTTGGGGCGTGGAATGTCACGATGATCGGCGCTTGAATGGCGGTTGGCAGGAAGGGCTGGAGCCCCAGCTGGGCCATGCCGTCGAGCAATGCCTGGCAGTTATGGGCATAGCGCTGGTGGCGCGCTGGCAAGCCACCTTCTTCGTTGTACTGCTGCAACGCTTCGTGCAACGCGGCAACGACGTGGGTCGGGGGCGTGAAGCGCCATTGTCCGGTTTTGGCCATGTACGCGTGCTGGTCGTACAGGTCCAGTGCCAGCGAATGAGCGTTGCCTGCCGCCTGCGCCAGTGAGGCTTTACGGGCAAACACAAAGCCCATGCCGGGCACGCCTTCCAGGCACTTGCCCGATGCCGCGATCAGCGCATCAAACGGTAGTGTTTGAGCGTCAACGGGTAGGGCACCGAAAGAACTCATGGCGTCGATGATCAGGCGCTTGTTGTGTTGGGCAACAACGGCAGCAATGTCTGCCAAGGGGTTCAAGATGCCAGTGCTGGTTTCGCAGTGAATCACGGCCACGTGGGTAATGCTCGGATCTGCCTGCAGCAGGCGATCAACGTCGCTCGCGGTAGTCGGCTGATCTTCAGCCGTTTCAAAGGTACTGTAGCGGCGGCCCAACACTTCACAGATTTTCGCCAGACGCTTGCCATACGCCCCGTTGACCAAGACCAACACGTTGCCTTCACGCGGCACCAGTGTGCCGATAGCGGCTTCGACGGCGAACGTACCACTGCCCTGTAATGGCACGCAGTGATGGCTGTCGGCTCCGTTGATGATCGCTGTCAGTTGTTCGCAGACGTGGGCGGTCAGTTGATTGAAACGCTCATCCCACGAGCCCCAGTCGACCATCATCGCCTGACGGGTACGGGCCGAGGTGGTCAGTGGGCCGGGGGTCAGCAGGATCGGTGTGGCAGAACTCATTCGGGGGTCCTTTCAGGCGGGTGATGGCTACTGAATACACGGCCTACGTTGCAGTTTGCGTCTGCATCAATCAAATTGTTTGTTGTTATGCCAGCCATCAGTGAGGCTTATAGAGATGAACCTGTTCCAGCTCCGTGCGTTTGATGCGGTGGCGCGTGAAGGCAGTTTTACCCGGGCGGCAGCCCGGCTGTTTATTAGCCAGCCCGCCGTCACCGGGCATATCAAAGCCCTTGAGGAGCATTACCAGATCACCTTGCTGCGGCGCACGGCCCGGCGTGTTGAGTTGACCGAAGAGGGCACCAGGCTGGCCGCGATTACCCGCGCCATGTTTGGCCTGGTGGATGAGGCGCAGGTGTTGCTGGAGGCCAATCGACAGTTGTTGACCGGGCGGCTTGAGGTGGCAGCCGATGGCCCGCACCTGGTCATGCCCATGCTGGCGAAATTGCGGGCGCGCTACCCCGGCATTACCGTCAACCTGCGCTTGGGCAATGCACAGGAAACCCTGGCGGCGCTGCTTTCGGAGCACGCCGATGTGGCGGTTCTAACCGAGGTCGAACCGCGCAAGGGGCTTACGTTACGCGCCCTTGATGAATCGCGGATCTGTGCTTTGGTACCGGTCAACCACCCGTGGGCGGGGCTGGCGGAGGGGGTTGATATCGAGCGTCTGCATCAGGTGATCATGGTGTTGCGCGAGCCGTCATCTATCACTCGGCATACGTTTGATAAAGCCTGTGAGCGGGCGCAGGTCAGCCCGCGTGTGTTACTTGAGCTGGATAGCCGTGAGGCCGTCACCGAGGCGGTCGCGGCGCATCTGGGGGTAGGCATTGTGTCGTCGGTCGAAATCAGCCCGGACCCGCGTGTGCGTGCGGTGCCGATCAACGGTTTTGGGTTGATCAATCAGCACCTGTTGGGCTGCATGGATCGTCGCGCCGAACTGCGCTTGATCAAGGCCTTTATGGCGTTGGCCCTGCCGCAGGGCTGACGTGCAGAGGGGTTTGGGGGGCAAGATTGGATTTTTTGGTCGATTGACGACTTTTTGCCGTATAAACTTGCGCCCATTCGCCGGCCTACCCGCCGCGACACACCGATTGAGAGAGTAAGAAATGGGCGCACAGTGGAAGGTTAAACACAAAGCGGACGCCGCCAATAGCCGCGGCAAAATTTTCGGCAAGTTGGCCAAGGAGCTGACCGTAGCTGCACGTAACGGCGCAGACCCGGACATGAACTCGCATTTGCGCCTGGTGTATGAGCAAGCCAAAAAAGCGTCCATGCCCGCCGACACCATCAAGCGTGCCATCAACAAGGGTGCCGGCATCGGCACTGAAGCCGTTCAATACCACCGCGTGACCTACGAAGGGTTTGCCCCGCATCAGGTGCCGCTGATCATTGAATGCCTGACCGACAATATCAACCGCACCGTGGCTGAAATTCGTGTGGCGTTCCGCAAGGGGCAGTTGGGTGCATCGGGCTCGGTGGCGTGGGACTTTAACCACGTCGGCATGATCGAAGCCAAGCCGGAATCACCGCAGGCTGACCCTGAAGAAGCGGCGATTGAAGCCGGTGCCCAGGACTTTGAAGAGGGCGACGAAGACGGCACCACGCTGTTTATCACCGAAACGACGGATCTCGATGCCGTTCAAAAGGCGCTGCCCGCACACGGCTTCACGGTGCTGTCGGCCAAGTTGGGTTACCAGCCCAAAAACCCGGTGAGCGGTTTGACCGACGAACAGATGGCCGAGGTGCAAGAGTTCCTGGCCAAGCTGGAAGAACAGGACGACGTGCAGGATATGTTTGTGGCGCTGGCCTAAACCCGCGCGGCCCGGTGTACACGCAAGCGAGATAGCAACATGCTATCTCGCTTGCGTGTTGTTACAACGCTGCCATGACCTCGGTAAAACTCGGTCGCTTCAACACCTCAGGCTGAATACAGCGCTGCTGTAACGCCTCCAGCCGTGCGCGTGGTTGGTCGCTTGGCTCTGAGTCGATGCGCTCGAGCAGTTCGCCCAGCAAAATACCGAACGCGCGCACTTCAATCCGTTGCAAGGCGCGGGTTTGCGGGCTGTCGTCGGTGGCGTGGAAGCAGGCGGCACCAAAATCCCCCAGCAGGCAATCCCCTTCGCGATTGAACAAAATGTTGTGCGCGTACAGGTCGCCATGGCAGATGCCCTGTGCGTGCAAATGGCGGGCGGCCGAGGCAACACCCCGTGCAATGCGCAAGGCACTGTCGGTGGTGAAGCGGGTGGTGTCGGCGTAAACGTCGCGGCTGCACGTGTCAAAGCTGGGCAGCGCCGCGAGGTTGGTGAACGTGGGCGGGATCAGCGCCATCACCAGTGCGGCTTGCTGGGCCGGGTGGCCCACCACGCGCCCCAGCACCTTGATCAGGTTGGGATGTTGGCCTGCAACCATACAAGCGTTCATTTCATTGAGCGGTGACCCGTCACTGGTGATCTCGCCTTTGTACAGTTTGACGGCCACCGATTGGCGGGGCTGGCCGGGGGCGTGCCATTGCGCCTGGTAAATCACGCCAGAGGCACCTTCCCCCAGTTTTTGTTCGAGTGTCAGGTGCGCCCAGTCAATGCTTGGCGTGTGATCGTGTTCGAGCGCGGTGCTGGCATCGTCGTGCAGCGGGTTACCAGCGTAAGCCAGCCAACTTAAAGACGGCAGCGCCAATACAACCTCGGGCACCTCGGTGAAGCGATTGGCCGCGAGCCGAATCAGTTCCAGGCGTTTGCAGTTGATCAGGCTCGCCGGTAAGCGTTGCAGCCGGTTGCCGGCCAGCATCAGTTTTTGCAACAACGGCCGCTGGCCCAGTTCATCGGGCAGGTGCCTGATGAGGTTGTCCGTGAGGATCAACCAGCGCAACTGTGGCGGGAGCGCCGCACCTGACACCTGTTCGATCCGATTGGCCTTGAAGCCAATCATGCTCAACTGCGGACATTGCCCCAGGCAGGCCGGCAACTCGGTGAATTGATTGTCCGAGCAAAACAAAATGCGCAACCGGGTGAGGCGGTGCAGGTCGTGCGGCAGGCTGCTTAAGGCATTGCCACTCAGATTGAGAATTTCCAGCGTGTCAGCCAGCTGGAAAATTTCCTGAGGAAATTCGGTCAGCCCGCAGGACAGGTCCAGACGTTTCAGGCCTGCCAATTGGCCAGTACGCAGTTTAGCGAGGGTATCCATAAGCAGTGGTAGAGGACTCGTCAGGGTGAATGGACAATGGCGCTCATGATAGCGATTTCTGCTCAGGGATTGAGACGTTTATGCTCAGAGATGGTGTTTTAATCGGGCTTGGCTTGATTTTTTTAATTTAATGAGTATTCATTTGAAGTATGAGTATCTGAGGGGTTCTTGTTATTTGATTCGTTAATGAGTTGTTTTGGTAGTGGGAGTAGAATTTTGTCGGCTATCTAATGTTTTTGAATATATTGTCGTGTGGTTGGTATATGTGCAGTGTTGGAATTTTATTGAGCGCACTGCTAGTCTTTTTTAAGCACAATTCTGTGTTTCTCTGGGCGCTCGGGTGGAGGTCTTATAATGAAGGCATACGTTTCATGTATAGGTTTAGTGTGCATGGCGTTATCACTCGGTGCGCCCGCAGAGTCGCGAGTGGGGTATATAGAAGTTTCCATGACCCTGGAGAACAGTTGCTTGATCAATGGCACTGAAGATAACCATATAGGCAATCTCGATTTTGGCACCAGTGATACCTTCCTGACGACAAAAAATGCCATGGTACTCTCACCCGATGGTCTGAATATAACCATCCAATGTTCTGCTGGCCTTGAACCCACACTCACCATTTTGGGGGGCAGTAACGGGGCCGAAGGCGGCACCCTTGGGGAGGCCATGAAGGATGATGCTGGTCATTACATTCCTTATGGTCTGTTCACGGACTCAGGGCGCACCACCCCTCTGCCGGAGACGGGTGTCTACCCACTGGAACCCAGCGACGGCACGGCCCAATCGATTCTTCTGTACGGTCGGGCCGATGTGCCTGCGGGGCTGCCGGGAGGTATCTACACCGATAGAGTAGGCACCCGTCTGGATTTTTAGGCGGTGGCGGGCCCTTGCGTGAAGGCCGTCATTCTATGGGCTGCCCTGGGGTTGCCCGGGCTAGCACTGGCCGCTACCACAGCGGTTATGCAGGTCAGTGCGTCGATAGAAACCGGGTGTCTAATTGTCGGCGGCAGTACGCAATTCGGCACGCTGGAATTCGGCAGTGTTCCCGCCGTAGCAAGTCAAAAAATTTCTGCGCGGTCTACCAATGCGGTGCAGTTGCAGTGCACGCCCGGAGTGGCCTTGAGCATGACGGTGGACGGTGGTCAGCACCCTGACAATGGACGGCATTTACAGCTGGAAGGTTCAAGCGTGCGTGTCGCTTATGAGTTATTTAATGATGTGGGATTAACTCAGGCACTGGGGGTTGGCCAACGTGTTGCGGTGGGTACTGTTGATGACGGTATTGTAGAAGTGCCTATTTACGGGCAAGTAAGGGGTTCAGGGGGTGTGCCCGTTGGCCGGTATCGCGATGTAGTGCAGGTTGAACTTTCCTGGTAAGTACTTTGTTGTCCTGAATAAAAGGAGTCGATTCATGCGTCCACTGCTGTGTAAGTGGCGAGCACTGGCCTGCGTGATATTAATGGCGTCAGGACTAAATCACGTTGAAGCGGCCAGTTCAGTATTAATCTGGCCCCTTGACCCGGTGATTGAAGCAGATCAAAAAGCCGTCGCCCTGTGGTTGGAAAACAAAGGCCGTGAAACGGCTTATATGCAGATAAGGGTGGTGGGGTGGGAGCAGCGTAAATTTGACAATCACTATCAGACTCAGCGTGAGGTGATCGGCAGTCCTCCTTTGGCCCGGATTGAACCGGGACAGAAACAACTGATCCGCCTGACCCGTACCGAGACTGTCCCGGTAGGGGTAGAGCGTGCTTACCGGATCATTATCGATGATATTCCCGTGGTGGCTCCCAAGGATGGCAGCCACGAGGTGATGGCGGCTGGCGTCAATTTTCAGATGCGTTACACCGTGCCGCTCTTTGTGTATGGCGAGGGGCTGCGGGGCAAACCCGTGACCAAGCGCCAGCGCGATGCCGCAAGCGCGGGTGCGCCGGACTTGAGCTGGCGCAAGGTCACGGTGCAAGGTACGCCCTGGTTACAGGTGCAAAACCTTGGCCCGGTGCACGCCAGGTTGACGCAAGTGTCGATGGCTCAGGGTGGCAAGCGTTGGCCAGTCGCTCCCGGTTTGCTGGGTTATGTTTTACCGGGGGCAATCATGCGCTGGCCTTTGCCGCCCGGAACGTCGACTGCCGGTCAATTGCTGGCGCGCGTTAACAATGAGCCCGCGGCTCAGCCTGTAGCGTCTGCGCCGTGAGCCCCGGCTGCAGCGCCGTCACGACGCGCTGTGTCACAGGTCTCTGGCAGCGCGTCATTGTCGGTGTCAGCGGTTGGGCCTGTGCACTGCCACTTATGGCGGGGGGGCTGCCTCCACCCCCTGCAGGGTGGCAGATGACCAGCAATGAGCCCCTGTTTTTGGAGTTGCTGGTCAATCAAGTGTCGACCGGCAAAGTGATCGAGGTTCGACAGCAGGCCGGCAAGCTGTACATTCCGGTGGCCGACCTGAAGGCCGCCCAGGTGACATTGCCTGCCGGCCAAGCCACTGAAGTCACAGCTGATAGCGTACGGGGCCTGCGTGTGAACTACGATCAGCCCGGCCAGCGTTTATGGGTGGATGTGCCGCCCGGCTGGCTGCCCGAGCAGCAAGCCGGCCGGCCGTCGACCGAGCAACCGCCCGCGCTCAGCAGCTTCGGCGGCCTGCTTAATTACGACTTGTACCTCAACGACTCAGATGACAGTGACACCTACCTGGCTGCCTGGAACGAAGCCCGGGTGTTTGACCGTTGGGGCACGCTCTCGAACACCGGGCAGTATCGGCGCACGGTGGGGGGCGCGCGGGGCAGTGATTTCAATAACGGCTATCGCCGTTATGACACCCTGTGGCGGTACTCGGATGATGTGCAGTTGCTGACTTACGAGGCCGGCGATGTCATTACCGGTGCGTTGCCATGGTCCAGCTCCGTGCGATTGGGCGGCGTCCAACTGTCGAGAGACTTTGGGGTTCGTCCCGATCTGGTGACGTACCCGTTGCCTCAGTTTTCAGGGGAATCGGCGGTGCCGTCCTCGGTCGATGTGTTTATCAACGGTTTCAAGTCTGCCAGCGCGGACCTGCGCCCCGGCCCCTATACGCTGACCAATGTGCCGTTTATTAACGGCGCGAGTGAAGCGGTGATTGTGACGACCGATGCGCTGGGGCGGCAGGTGTCCACCCAGGTTCCGTTCTACGTCACCAGCCGCCTGTTGAGGCCGGGGCTGAGTGACTTTTCGGTTTCCGCTGGCACTTTGCGGCGGGATTACGGGCTGCGGGATTTTGTTTATGGCCCCGGTGTGACGGTGGCCAATGGACGCTATGGCCTGAACCATTCGCTGACCCTCGAAAGCCATGTCGAAGCCTCTGAGAATCTTGCGCTGGCAGGCGTGGGCGGCAACCTCAAGTTGAGTCATTACGGGGTGCTCAACAGCGCGGTCAGCCAGAGCCGTTTCAATGGCCAGCCGGGCCAGCAACTGAGCCTTGGCTATCAATACAACACGCAGCGCTGGAGCCTGGCGTATCAGCGCATTGAGCGCCGTGATCATTACGCTGACGTCACGGTGATTGACCGTGCCTATACGCGGCTCAGCACGCGCAGTGAGCAAATGATTTTGAGCCTTAACATGGGCACTTATGGCAGCCTGGGGGCGGGTTATTTCGATATCCGGGCTGGCGACGATTCACGCACGCGGTTGTTGAACCTGACCTGGAGTGCCTCGCTGTGGGCCAGCAGTGTTTACCTGTCGGCCAACCGCGAGCTGTCGACGGGGCAGTGGGTCACCCAGGCACAAGTGGTCATGCCGTTTGAACTGGGCTCCGTGGGGGTTGGCAGTGAACGCAGTAAGACTGGCGAATACCGTCAACAGGTCAGGTTCAGTCACTCGGTACCCAGCGGTGGCGGGGTGGGGTACAACTTGGGTTACAGCCAGGGCAATGGCCCGGCGTATCGCCAGGCCGATCTGACCTGGCGCCTGCAGTCGGTGCAACTACAGGCTGGCGTCTATGGCAGCAATGCTCAACAAGCACGGTGGGCTGATGCCAGCGGCTCGCTGGTGTGGATGGACAATCATGTGTTTGCGGCCAACCGGGTCAACGATGCATTTGTGGTCGTCAGCACTCCGGGTTTTGCGCAGGTTGCGGTGCGGTATGAGAACCAGTTGATGGGTACGACCGACAAAAGTGGCTACCTGCTGGTGACTGGCGCAAGTGGTTATTACTGGGGCAAATATGAAATTGACCCGCTGAACCTGCCTTCCACGGTGCAAGTCCCGTTGGTTGAGCAGCGTGTTGCAGTACGCCGGGGCAGCGGCTACCTGATGACCTTCCCGCTGAAACGGCTGGCCGCCGCCAGCCTTGCGCTGGTCGATGCGCAGGGCAAGCCTTTGGCGGTGGGCAGCCAGGTGCGCCATGTGCAGAGCGACGCGAGCGCCGTGGTGGGCTGGGATGGCCTGGTCTACCTGGAGAACGTGCTCAAACACAACACCGTGCAGGTGACATTCGCCAATGGCAGCCACTGTCAGGCGCAGTTCACCCTGCCTGAAGAGACGGCAGAGGTGCCCATGATCGGACCGTTGGTGTGCCAATGAACGGGGGGCTGAGCCTGTATCGGGTTAAGGGGTGGGTGTTCTTCTGCCTTTTTCTGCTGGCACCACAGGTGCAGGCTGCGTGTCAGGTCGAGGCCAATCGCACGGCCACCTTCGGCTCGGTGACGTCGATTCAGGTCGGTGCCAGCTCGGAAAAAACCTCAACCCTCAATGCCGGGTTGGGCTGCACCGGCGCGGTATCGACTCTGCAAGGCACCGATCATTTCTACCTGACCGTGACCTCTTCAACAGCGGGCCTGACAGGGCCCGGCGGGGACGTGATCAGCTATACCCTGTTTGCAGACAGCGGTATGGGCCAACCCATCGAGCGCGGTGCTCAGTTTGATTTCACCGCCATTGCCAGCGGGCTGGGCCTGGTTGCCAGTGCGTCGCCGCGCACTGTGCCCCTTTATCTGGCGAGCCTGAGTGCAGGCAACGTTGCGGCCGGTATTTACACTGAAAACCTGAACGTGGTCTGGCGCTGGGATTACTGCTCCAGCCAGGACGGTGCCGGTGGTTGCACGCAACGAGACACCGGCACCGGGTCGACGGTGCTGACGGTCACCATGACGGTGACGAACGATTGCCTGATCCTTGCCCCGACGATCAGTTTTGGCAGCGCTCCCGTGGCCAGTGCATTCAACCCCGTGACCCAACGCATCAGCATTGCCTGCACCAAAGACAGCCACTATTCGGTGGGGCTCGACCCGGGGCAGCATGGGATCGATGGCCGTCGTCGCATGGTTTCAGGCGACCATTTCCTGGCTTACGACCTGTACAAAGGGGCGAGTGCGATGGTCTGGGGCAGTCAGGGCGCAGATCGTCGGGAGAGTACGCAGGCGGAGATCAACCCGGGCAGCGGCCTGGGCACCGAGCTTCAAGTGTTTGACGTGACCGCCAGGGTGTATGGCGATCAACCCACGCCGCCCGCCGGGACGTATACAGACAGCGTGGTGGTGGATATCGGGTTTTAGCGCAGTTCGCGCACCATGCTCGACAGCGTGGTCAGCACATCCTTGCCCAATTGCATCGAACGCTTGCCGGACCAGCCCGTGACAGGGTCGGGGGCATGGTTGTTGTCCTTGAAAGGCATCTCCAGGGTCAGAGACAGGCAATCAAACCGCTGCCCGACGCTGTTGCAGGCCAAGGTCATGTTGGCTTGGCCGGGCGCGTCGAGCGCGTAGCCGTGTTCGGTCTGGAAGTCACGCGTCAGGTGGCTGAGGTGGCTGCGAAACCGTTCTTCGAGTGCTGCCAGGCGCGGGGTGTAGCCCGGATTGCCTTCGCAACCCGCAGTGAAAATGTAGGGAATCTCTTCATCACCATGAATGTCCAGGAACAGATCGACGCCATATTGCTGCATCTGCTCAAGGGCGAAGAATACCTCCGGGCTGACATTCGGGTCCGTGTTCTGCCAGGCGCGGTTCAAGTCCTGGCCGTTGGCATTGGTACGCAAATGCCCGTGAAAGGCACCGTCCGGGTTCATGTTGGGAATCAGGTACAGATCAGCGTAATCCAGTAATTTGCGTAATTGTGGGTCGCTGCCTTGTTCAAGGCGCTTGAAAATACCCTCCATAAACCATTCGGCCATGTGCTCGCCGGGGTGTTGCTGGGCAATGATCCAAATATTGTGTTTGTGCGCAGCCCCCGTGCCTTTGCGCAGCAATTCAATGTCGCGGCCTTCAGCGCTTTTGCCTGTGGCCAGGCGCTCACACCCTGACCATTGCAGCGCGTCCTGAATCAACGTGTCGTGGCGCGCGCGGCTGTACGGTTCGAAGTAGGCAAACCACACGTGTGGGTGTTCGGCTTCCAGGCTGAAGGTCAGCGCCGTGCCGTCGAAGTGCGTCGGCACCCGTAACCAGTGTTCGTGATCGTAAGACGCCACCGCCTGATAACCGTCCCAGGCCTTGTTGTAGGCGGACTGGCTGGCGTTGTTCAACTGGAAGCGGTGCGTTTGGCCGCGTGTCAGGCCGTCCACTTTGAAGTGAAACCATTGAAAGTGCGGGCTGCGGGTGTCGGGTTTGATCGCAAGCTGGACGTGCAAGGGGTTGCTGGCATCCAGCACCTGGATATTACCGCTGTCGAAATCACTGCTGATATGGAGCGAAGAGGGCGCGTCAGTCATTGTCCAAACCCGGTGTCAAAAAGGATAGGCGCTACTGTACATCGTGAAATGGGCAGACCGTGTGCGCTGGGGGGTGAAAAGGTGGGATGCAAGGGGAAGAAATAGTGAAGGGGGCGTCATCCGTGACGCTGCATTAGCGTAGGACGTTTGAGAGTGATTCTCAAGTGCTAAATCGCCATTATGCTCATAGCCGGGAGCTTCAGGCTTCCGTTGGCCGATATTCTTTTGCTATCATCGCTCGCATCGTAGCGGTCACCGTAACATCCGGCCGCACAACAGACTTCATTAGCCTGAAGCACGCTGAGCCAGATAACTGGCCGCAAAAAAAAAGACCCGTCTAGAAGACGGGTCAAATAACCGTGATTAGCCTGATGAGGAGGTAATCCAAAAGACCGACCTAAGGTCTCTTGAATTATCGACTGATCTCGCGACCAGCTGAGTGCAATAATAATCATTCCCATTTGCTGGTCAAGCTTTTTCCTTCGCTTTCCGGAATTATTTTTCCAGTCCTCGCTCAACCCCTCTATTGCGCTAGTCCAGTAACAGCTCTGTGGTGCGCTTGACCTCGCTCATGGCGATGTTGGAGTGGGCTTCCTGTACATGGGGTTTCTGCAGCAAGTGATCGCGTAAAAAACGCTCGTAACTGTCGATATCGTGGGTCACGACCTTAAGCAAATAATCCATGTCGCCGGCCATCGTGTAGCACTCGATGACTTCGGGGTAGTCGGTGATCGTTTCTTCAAACTCCGTCAGGTGTCGGCGCCCGTGACCGGAGAGCCGCACGTTGACGAACACCACGACATTGAGCCCGAGCTTTTTCGGGTTGAGCAGGGCGACTTTACGCTCAATCAGGCCTTCTTCTTCGAGCCTGTGAATACGTCGCCAGCACGGCGATTGCGACAGTTCCACGTGCTCGGCCACCTCGGCGGCAGAGAGATCAGCATTGTGCTGTAACAGACGAAGGATCTTGCGATCGATAGCGCTTAATTTGATCTGCATGAAGTGAGCTGACTTCTTATTATTTTTGGATGTGTCATGCAGATTAGCAGGATATTTCCCAGTAATTAGAATGATAAATCCTGCATTTAACCTTCACTCTTGTGTTGCGCGCGCCCCACTCGCGCGCCGGGTCGAACCATGACCGTTCGGTCTGATTTATCCAGGCTAATAACAAGAGAGAACCTGAATGCCGATTTTTACTCATCCGGAATTTGACCAGCACGAACAGGTCATGTTTTGCCATGATAAAGCCAGCGGCCTCAAGGCCATCATCGCCGTGCATAACACTCGGTTGGGGCCCTCCTTGGGGGGCTGTCGCATGTGGCCTTATGCTGACGAACAGCAAGCGCTCAACGATGTGCTGCGCTTGTCCCGTGGCATGACCTACAAGTCGGCGCTGGCGGGGTTGCCACTCGGGGGGGGTAAGGCGGTCATCATTGCGGACCCGCGCAAAGACAAGAGTGAGGCGCTGTTCCAGGCAATGGGCCGTTTTGTAGACAGCCTGGGTGGGCGCTACATCACGGCAGCAGATTCCGGCACGGGTGTTGCCGAGATGGCCCTGATGGGCCAGTGCACGCGTCATGTCGTCGGGGCCGGCGTACGTGATGACATTGGCGGCGGCACGCGCAGTGGCGACCCGTCCCCTGCAACCGCCCTGGGTGTGTTTATCGGCTTGCGCGAGGCGGTGCTGCAGCGCTTGGGCCGTGCCGACCTGACGGGCCTGCGCGTTGCCGTTCAGGGCCTGGGGCAAGTCGGCTATAACCTTGCACAGCAGTTGAAGGCTGCCGGGGCCGAGTTGTGGGTACACGATATTCAGGAAGCCAATGTGCGGCGTGCCGTGGATGAACTGGGGGCTCATGCGGTGAGTGCCCAGGACATTTACGGGCTGGATGTCGATGTATTCGCGCCCTGTGCGATGGGAGCCATCATCAATGACCAGACCTTGCAGTTACTACGGGCACCGGTGATTGCCGGCGCGGCCAATAACCAGTTGGCCGCGCCCGCTCATGCCGACGAACTATGGCGTCGGGGCTGCCTCCATGCGCCGGACTACGCCATTAACGCGGGCGGCATTATTGATGTGTCTTACGAGTACAACGGTGGTACGCCAGAGCAAGTGCGCCAACACGTAGAGGGCATTGGCGAAACACTGCGTCAGATCTTTCTGAGAGCCAAGGCGCAGAACCTGAATACCACGCGTATTGCGGACAGCCTCGCTCAGGAACGACTGAACGGCTGACGACCTGGCGCGGGCGGGCTGTTTCAGAAGCTCGCCCGCGCGGGTTGGCGATCAATGCGCGGGCAGTTCCTGCACATCCAAGGCTCGGTCAACCAAGCTCTTGGCCATCTCCATGATGTACACCACGCTGAAGGCCAGGTCGCGCTGCTTGCCCTGCAAGCTTTCGGCAGACTCCTGCCCGCTGGCAATGGCACATCGCAGCAGGTCGGAGGCATGCACCATGGCTTCTTCCTGGCTCAGGCCATTACGAACGACGAATAACTGATCTTCCAGTGCGCGTGAAGTAACAGAAGGTTTCAAATAATAATCAAGCGCACGTTGGGTTGCGAGGTTGTCTTTAAGGGCTTCAAGATCGGTGTCGCTGATGATATCGGTAGGGATTGGGGGGATGGGCGTCATGATTTACCTGCGATTCAAAGATTAAT
Organism: Pseudomonas sp.; assembly: GCF_030150285.1. Taxonomy (GTDB): domain Bacteria; phylum Pseudomonadota; class Gammaproteobacteria; order Pseudomonadales; family Pseudomonadaceae; genus Aquipseudomonas. Next base: position 56,888 of record NZ_JASLGE010000037.1, read on the forward strand.
CGGATCAGCTCGCCAAAGATTAGTACTGTTTGTATTGTTGGTTGTTATTAAAATAATACGGAATGTGTATTGTTGCATCTCGCCCAGTCCGTATTGTTCTGCAGATGGATAAATGGATCGCTTTAGTCAGAATCAAATTGCGCGAGCTCAACCTCACGCAAGAAAAGCTAGCCGAGCGCGTGGGGGCCTCCCAGGGCGGTGTCGGGCATTGGCTCAATAAACGCCGCCAGCCGGATCTGGAGACGATGAACAAAGTGCTGCAAGCCCTTGGGCTAGAGCACCTTGAAGTCGCTCTGGTCATTCGCGAGCGCAGTGCAATGGCTGACGAGTCGGCCGATGCCGATGACGCCTTTACCTATGATATTACCTCTGCCTACCGTTACCCGGTCAGTGACTGGTCGCGGGCAGGGCGTGTGCATGAGCAAGTGCGTGAGGCGGGCCCTCAGCCCGGCACGGTCTATGAAGTCAGTGATCATTACACCAAGGGCGCGGCCTTTTGGCTGCAAGTTACCGGCGATGCCATGACGGCCCCGGTGGGCATGAGTGTTTCCCGTGGGATGATGATTCTGGTGGACCCGGACATTGAGCCTGTGCCGGGCAAGATGGTGATCACCAGCACGCCGGACTCCGATGAAGTGACCTTCCGCCAGTTGATCGAAGAGAGCGGCCAGCGTTACCTCAAACCGCTCAACCCAACGTACCCAACGCGGCTGTTCGATGAGCACTGCCGGTTGATCGGGGTCGTGGTACAAGCTACCGCGAAGTTCTAATTACGCGCGTTGTGCACGTCAATAAAAAAGGCGAAGCCCGGTAACGGACTTCGCCTTTTTGTGTGGCGAGGGTTTACTCCAGTTCGATTAACACGGTGCCTTCGCTGACCATCTCACCTTCCAGGCAGAGCAACGCTTTGATCACGCCGTCGTGGGGTGCGCGCAGGCTGTGTTCCATCTTCATGGCTTCCAGCACCACCAACTGAGTACCCGCCTCAACGGCTTGGCCAACTTCGACCAGGACGCGCACGATGCTGCCGTTCATGGGCGCGCTCAACCCGCCCTGCGGGGCGTGGCCGGCACTGGCGGCAGCAATCGGGTCATGGCGCTTCACGCTGTGCAACTCACCGTCCCAACGCAGGTACAGCGTGTCTGCACGGAGCAAGGCCAGGTGCTGGCGGCGCACGCCGTCCTGCTCAATCAATAACTGTTCATCGCGCAAGGTGGCCGAGGACTCGCCCATGTGGATGACCTGTTGTTCGCCTTCGCAGCACAAGACCAGCAACGTGCTCGGGGGCAAGCCGCAGCGAAAGCCGTCTTGGGTGGCCCACGGTGAGGCCCGGTCATCTTCGCGTACCCGTGGCGTCTCGCTTTGTCGAAATGCTTCTGCTGCAGCCGCCCAGAATTGCGTAGGCAAAGGCTGCGCCGATGGCAGTAATTGCTCCTGATGGCGTGGGATAAAACCGGTGTCCAGTTCTGCCGCGGCGAAGGCCGGGTGGCCGACGATGCGGCGTAAAAAGGCGAGGTTGGTTTTCAAGCCGCCGATGGCGAACTCGTTGAGCATGGCCAGCAGCCGCAAACGGGCCTGCTCGCGGTCTTCGCCCCAAGCAATCAGTTTGCCAAGCATCGGGTCGTAAAACGGCGAGACCTCGTCGCCTTCGCTCACCCCGCTGTCAACACGACGTCCCGGCCCGGCAGCCGACTCGCGGTACACCTCAAGACGCCCGGTTTGCGGGAGGAAATCTTGGTCCGGGTCTTCGGCATATAAACGCACTTCAATGGCGTGGCCGTGCAAAGGGACTTGCGCCTGGCTGATTGGCAGCGCTTCGCCACGGGCGACGCGGATTTGCCAGTCCACCAGGTCCAGCCCGGTGATGGCTTCTGTGACGGGGTGTTCCACTTGCAAGCGGGTGTTCATCTCCATAAAGAAGAACTCGCCACGCGCATCCAGCAGGAATTCGACCGTGCCAGCGCCCACATACCCAATGGCCTGTGCTGCGCGCACGGCGGATTCGCCCATGGCCTGGCGCTGTTCGAGGCTCAAGCCCGGGGCCGGTGCTTCTTCAACGACTTTTTGATGGCGACGCTGGATCGAGCAATCACGCTCATTGAGGTACAGGCAATTGCCGTGTTGGTCTGCGAACACCTGGATCTCAACGTGGCGCGGTTTGAGCACGTACTTTTCGACGAGCATCCGCGCATCGCCAAATGACGACAACGCTTCGCGCTGTGCCGAGGCCAACGCTTCGGCCAGTTGGCTGACGTCTTCCACCACTTTCATGCCTTTGCCGCCACCGCCTGCCGTAGCCTTGAGCAGCACCGGGTAGCCGATGCGCTCAGCGGCCACGCGGAAGGTCTCCAGGTCCTGGGCTTCGCCGTGATAGCCCGGCACCAGGGGCACACCTGCCACTTCCATCAAGGCCTTGGCGGCAGATTTGCTGCCCATGGCATCTATGGCCGAGGCGGGCGGGCCGAGAAAGACCAGACCGGCCGCTTCGATGGCGCGGGCAAAACTGGCGTTTTCAGACAAAAATCCGTAGCCGGGGTGGATGGCTTGCGCGCCGCTGGCCTTGGCGGCGGCAATCAACTTGTCAATGTGCAAGTAACTGTCGGCCGCCTTGCTGCCGCCCAGGTCGACGCAGATATCAGCCTCGCGGCAATGCCGCGCCTCGCGGTCAGTGGCGCTGTGAACGGCGACGGTCTGCAGGCCCAGGGCCTTGGCGGTACGCATGACGCGGCAGGCAATTTCACCGCGGTTGGCCACCAATAGGGTGGTGATAGGACGGGCGCTCATGAGCGGGGCTCCTGAAGCTGAGGGTCGGCTTGCCAACTGGGGGGGCGTTTGTTCAGGAAAGCACGCAAGCCTTCCTGACCTTCGGCGCTGACCCGAATCCGGGCAATGGCATTTTCGCAGTAACGGCGAATGGCTGGGGTGGGGGCACCGTGGCTGACTTCACGTAACAGGTCTTTGGAGGCGCGCATGGCCTGAGGGCTGTTCAGCAGCAGGTTATCGACCCAGCGGTTCACCTGGGTTTCCAGGTCGGCCAGCGGGTAGCACTCTGCTATCAGCCCCAATTCACGGGCGCGCTCACCACTGAAGCGTTCGGCGGTGAGGGCATAACGGCGGGTGGCACGCTCGCCAATGGCTTGCACCACAAACGGGCTGATCACGGCCGGTGCGAGGCCGATGCGTACTTCCGACAGGCAAAACTGCGCATCGTCGGTGCCGATGGCCATGTCGCAGGCGCTGATGAGCCCGAGCGCACCGCCGTAGGCCGCACCTTGCACCACCGCCAGGGTCGGAATTTTCAGTTTGGCCAGGTTGTACATCAACTCGGCCAGGTGCCGCGCGTCATCGAGGTTGGTTTGATAGTCGAGCTCGGCCGATTGCTGCATCCAGGCCAGATCGGCTCCTGCACTGAAATGCTTGCCGCGCCCGCGCAGGACCAGAAAGCGCAGCCTGGAATCACCTTGCACCGCGTGCAGGGCGAGGATCAGCTCGCGGATCATTTCGGCATTAAAAGCGTTGTTCTTTTGCTCGCGACTCAACCACAGGGTGGCAAAGCCCCGGGGGTCGGTGTGCAGTTCGAGGGTGTTGAAATCAATCATGTCCGTCAGTCCTGAAGTGGCTGTACGTAAAAAATGGCGGATTACATCCGAAACACACCGTAGCGGGTGGCGTTGATCGGGGCGTTCAAGGCCGCCGATAGGCCCAGGGCCAATACTTCGCGGGTGTGTGCCGGGTCGATCACGCCGTCGTCCCACAAGCGGGCGCTGGAGTAGTAGGGGTGGCCCTGTTGCTCGTACTGGTCAAGAATCGGCTGTTTGATGCCGGCTTCTTCCTGCGCCGTGAAGGGGGTGCCATTGCGTTCGGCCTGCTCGCGCTTGACTTGCACCAGCACGCCTGCCGCTTGCTCCGCGCCCATCACACCGATACGGGCATTCGGCCACATCCATAAAAAACGCGGGTCATAGGCCCGTCCGCACATGCCGTAGTTACCGGCCCCGAAACTGCCACCGATGATCACGGTGAACTTCGGTACCTGGGCGCAGGCCACGGCCGTGACCAGCTTGGCCCCGTGTTTGGCGATGCCGCCAGCCTCGTACTTTTGCCCCACCATAAAACCGGTGATGTTTTGCAGGAACACCAAGGGAATGCCGCGTTGGCACGCCAGTTCGATAAAGTGCGCGCCTTTTTGCGCAGCCTCAGCGAATAGAATCCCGTTGTTGGCCAGAATCGCCACTGGGTAGCCGTGCAAGTGAGCGAAACCGCACACCAGCGTGGTGCCGAACAGCGCTTTGAACTCGTCGAAGACCGAGCCATCCACCAGCCGGGCAATCACTTCGCGTACATCGAATGGCTGTTTGGCATCGGCCGGAATGATGCCGTACAGCTCATCGCTGCTGTACAGCGGTGCGTGGGGGGCACGTTGTTGCAACTGGCCCTGTTTGCGCCAGTTGAGGTTCGCCACACTGCGCCGGGCCAAGGCCAGGGCGTGTTCATCGTTGTCGGCGTAATGGTCGGCCACGCCCGAGACCTTGCAATGCACATCGGCACCGCCCAGATCTTCAGCGCTGACCACCTCGCCGGTGGCGGCCTTGACCAGCGGCGGGCCCGCGAGAAAAATGGTTGCTTGCTGGCGCACCATGATCGCTTCATCGGCCATGGCCGGCACATAGGCCCCACCCGCTGTGCACGAGCCCATGACCACCGCGATTTGCGGGATACCTGCCGCGCTCATGTTGGCCTGGTTGAAGAAGATGCGCCCGAAGTGTTCACGGTCCGGGAACACTTCGTCCTGGCGTGGCAAGTTGGCCCCCCCCGAATCCACCAGGTAGATGCACGGCAGGCGGTTTTGCTCGGCGATGGTTTGCGCGCGCAGGTGTTTTTTGACGGTCAGCGGGTAGTACGACCCCCCTTTGACGGTGGCGTCGTTGGCCACAATCATGCACTCCACGCCTTCGACCCGGCCGATACCGGCGATGATCCCGGCGGCCGGAACGTCTTCGCCGTACACGCCATAGGCGGCGAGCTGACTGAGTTCCAGGAACGGTGAACCGCTGTCAAGCAGGCGGTCAATGCGCTCACGGGGCAGTAGTTTGCCACGGGAGGTGTGGCGTTCCTGTGCTTTGGCCCCGCCGCCTTGCTGCACCTCGCTGAGCAGGGTGCGCAGGGCTTCGACCTGTTTGAGCATGGCCTGGCGGTTGGTGCCGAAGTCGGCCGAACGCGGGTTGATCGTCGTCTTCAAAATCATGGTTTTGTTCCAGAAAGTTTGTAAGACAAGCGCTAAGCGCTCAGCGACAAGCGACAAGCAAAGAACGAGAGACCGAGAGACCGAGAGACTCATGCACTTGCTTGCAGCTTGAAACGTGCAGCTTGGAACTTATTCTTAACAACTGACGAAATTCATTTCGTCTCGTTAAAGAGTTCGCGACCGATCAGCATTCGCCGGATTTCACTGGTGCCCGCCCCAATTTCATACAACTTGGCGTCACGCAGCAGGCGGCCCGCCGGGAATTCATTGATGTAGCCGTTGCCGCCCAGAATCTGAATCGCGTCCAGAGCCATTTGCGTGGCGCGTTCGGCGCTGTACAGGATCACGCCTGCGGCATCCTTGCGGGTGGTTTCGCCGCGTTCGCAGGCCGCGGCCACCGCGTACAGGTAGGCGCGGCTGGCATTCAACTGGGTGTACATGTCAGCGACTTTGCCCTGGATCAGCTGGAATTCGCCGATGCTCTGGCCGAACTGCTTGCGGTCATGGATATACGGCACCACCAGGTCCATACAGGCCTGCATGATCCCGGTCGGGCCGCCCGAAAGCACCACGCGCTCGTAGTCGAGGCCGCTCATCAGTACTTTTACGCCGGCGTTCAGGCCCCCCAGCAAGTTTTCTTGCGGCACTTGCACGTCGTCGAAAAACAGTTCGCAGGTGTTCGAGCCGCGCATGCCGAGCTTGTCGAAATGGGTACTGCGGCTAAAGCCTTTCCAGTCGCGCTCGACGATAAAGGCACTGATGCCGTGGGCGTTTTTCTCGATATCGGTCTTGGCGTAGATCACGTAGGTGTTGGCGTCCGGGCCGTTGGTGATCCAGGTTTTGCTGCCATTGAGCACAAAGTGGTCACCGCGCTTGTCAGCGCGCAGCTTCATCGACACCACGTCAGAGCCAGCATTGGGCTCGCTCATGGCCAGTGCGCCGACATGTTCGCCGCTGATCAGCTTGGGCAGGTAGTTGAGTTTCTGCGCGTGGGTGCCGTTGCGGTTGATCTGGTTGACGCACAGGTTGGAATGCGCGCCGTAGGACAGGGCAACCGAGGCTGAGCCACGGCTGATTTCTTCCATGGCCACCACGTGGGCCAGGTAACTCAGCCCTGTGCCGCCGTATTCCTCTGGCACGGTGATACCCAGCAAGCCCATGTCACCGAACTTGCGCCACATATCGGCTGGAAACAGGTTGTCCTTGTCGATCTGAGCGGCGCGGGGTGCCAGTTCGCTGGCAACGAACGCCTGCACCTGGTCGCGCAGCATGTCGAGGGTTTCGCCCAGGGCGAAGTTCAGTGTCGGGTAGCTCATGGGGCACCTTGATCGTTGTTCTTGTTAAGGGCGTTTACCGCGTCGCCAGGGGTAAGCTTTACGTTAACGTAAACTTGCGAACAAAGGCTGTCAATGACCTTTACGTTAACGTCAACTTAGGCCAGAGTAATAACAGTTCTTCGAATGAGGCGGCGAGCGTGTGCGTCGTCCTCAGCTCCCAAAACAAGCACAAGAGGAGTTGTCATGAAGTCGCAATCAGTCCCCAGTTACAGCCAGGGCGCACAAGACAAGGCGCTGCTGGCCATGACCATCGGTCAGGCGTTCGATCAAACGGCGGCGCGCTACCCGGACGGCGAAGCGCTGGTGGTGTGCCATCAGCGACAGCGGTACACGTGGGCGCAGTTGTCCCGGGCGGTAGACCTCCACGCCAAGGCGTTTCTAGCCCTGGGGCTCAAGTCCGGTGACCGCATGGGCGTGTGGGCACCCAACTGCGCCGAATGGTTTATCAGCCAGTTCGCCAGCGCCAAGATTGGCGTCATTCTGGTGAATATCAACCCCGCCTACCGGCTGTCGGAGCTGGAGTACGTGCTCAAGCAGTCGGCCTGCCAGTGGCTGGTGTGCGCGGGTGCCTTCAAGACTTCCGATTACCACGCCATGTTGCAAGCGCTGATCCCCGAACTGGGCGCACAACCCGCCGGGCAATTGGCCTGTGAGCGCTTCAGTGAGTTGCGCGGGGTGATCAGCCTCGATGCACAGCCGCCGGGTGGTTTTATTCCGTGGGCGCAGTTGTCTACGCTGGGGGCGGGTGTTACCGATGCCCGTCTGCAGGCGGGCCAAGCCGATGTGGACATCGACCACCCGGTAAACATTCAGTACACCTCCGGTACCACTGGCTTTCCCAAAGGGGCGACGCTCAGCCATCACAACATCCTTAACAACGGTTATATGGTGGGGGAAAGCCTGGGGCTGACGGCGCAGGACCGGCTCGTCATTCCCGTGCCGCTGTACCACTGTTTCGGCATGGTGATGGGCAATCTGGGCTGTGTGACCCATGGCACCACGATGATTTACCCCGGTGAAGCGTTCGATCCCGGCTTGACCCTGCAAGCGGTTGCTCAAGAGCGCGCCACAGGGCTCTACGGCGTGCCGACCATGTTTATCGCTATGCTCGATCACCCGCAGCGGGCCGAGTTTGACGTGTCGACCCTGCGCACGGGCATCATGGCCGGTGCGACGTGCCCCATAGAAATCATGCGGCGGGTCATCAGTGAAATGCACATGGGTGAGGTGCAAATTGCCTATGGCATGACTGAAACCAGCCCGGTGTCGGTGCAGACCGGCCCCGCTGACGAGTTGGAGTTGCGCGTCACCACGGTAGGGCGCACTCAGCCGCACCTGGAAAGCAAGCTGATTGACGCCGAAGGCAACATTGTGGCCCGTGGCGAGATCGGTGAACTGTGCACCCGTGGCTACAGTGTAATGCTCGGTTACTGGAGCAACCCACAGGCCACGTTCGAGGCCATCGACGGCGACGGTTGGATGCACACCGGCGATCTGGCGCAGATGGATGAGCAGGGGTACGTGCGCATCGTCGGGCGTAACAAGGACATGATCATTCGCGGTGGTGAGAATATTTACCCGCGTGAACTGGAAGAGTTCTTTTTTACCCACCCAGCGGTCGCGGATGTGCAGATCGTAGGCATACCGGATGCCAAATACGGTGAAGAGATCGTGGCCTGGATCAAGTTTCACCCGGGGCATTCGGCTAACGAGTTGGAGCTACAGACCTGGTGCAAGGCGCGCATAGCGCATTTCAAGACGCCGCGTTACTTCAAGTTTGTGGAGACGTTTCCCATGACCGTGACCGGCAAGATCCAGAAATTCAAAATGCGCGAGATTAGCATCCAGGAGCTGGACCGACCGTAGCGCGGGTGGGGTAAAGATCGCGAGCAATCGAGCGTCGACCGGCTACTCCTGCGGATGGCAGCGTTTGTAGGAACGAGCTTGCTCGTGATCTTTTGATCTGGCTTTTGATCCAAGGGCCCCTTAAACCACGCTGGCCGATCGCGGGGGGTGGGCTGGCTTGGGCTTGATCAAATGGCAGGCAAGACAAAGGGGAGCCGAAGCTCCCCTTTAATGTGTCATGCGTGCTCTTTTTTTATTATTGAGGGGCGGTCTATTGTTGTTTTTGTACCGTGGCCCTTTGTTGCTGTTTAGGTGATCCCCATCCGGGATCAAGAGCAAACGTATTTTTTTGAGCGCTGATCCACTTTCATCACGGGCTATCAAACCTGTGATTCAACCTGTGCGGGTGCTACCTGAAGGTAGTTTTATTGTTCTCTGCCCGGTTGCGAGGTGGCCTTTGGCTCCTCGGAAAAGTAAACCTTCTCCAAAAAAATCTGTTAGCTGCGTCTCTGCCGTGTTGTTTTTGTTATGTCAGAGTCGTTTCGTATTGTTTTTATTATGGGGCTGCAGTTTTTATTCTTGTTATGCCATAGAGATAGCAGAAGCCGTGCCAACTTTTAAAAACCCTTATAAATCAATGGCTTGAAAATTAAGGCAATAAAAAACCGACCCCGCGTGGGGCCGGTTTGTTTCCGTGTTACTCGTTTGCAGGGTGTGTCGGTAACACTCAGGCACACATTTTAAGCGCAGCGCGCCTTGGCCACGCGTGACCCGGTGGCACGGCCCAGCACGTTGCAGATGTGTTGCCCGGCCCGAATCAGGGTGTCCATATCGACCCCGGTTTCGATGCCCATGCCGTTGAGCATGTACAGCACGTCTTCGGTGGCCACATTGCCGCTGGCACCCTTGGCATACGGGCAACCACCCAAGCCTGCGACCGAGCTGTCAAATACGGCGATCCCTTCCTGCAGGCTGGCGTAAATATTCACCAGCGCCTGGCCGTAGGTGTCATGGAAGTGCCCGGCCAGTTTTTCTCGTGGCACATGGGCCGTGACGGCTTCGAACAGGGCCCGAGTGGCTGTTGGCGTGCCGGTGCCGATGGTGTCGCCCAGCGACACTTCATAGCAGCCCATGGCATACAGTTCTTTGGCCACGTCAGCGACCTGTTGCGGCGAGACCTGGCCTTCATACGGGCAGCCAAGCACGCATGAGACATAGCCGCGCACGCTGATGCCGTGGCTGTTGGCGGCTTCCATGATCGGTTCAAAACGCGCCAGGCTCTCGCTGATCGAGCAGTTGATATTGCGTTGGGAAAACGCCTGTGAGGCGGCAGCGAAGACCGCGACTTCCTTCACACCCGCAGCCACCGCATCTTCAAAGCCGCGCAGATTAGGGGTGAGGGCACCGTAGACGACGCCGGGCTTGTGCTTGATTTGCGCAAACACGTCGCCAGAGCCTGCCATTTGCGGGACCCATTTGGGCGAGACAAAGCTGCCGACTTCGATGTAGCTCAGCCCGGCGTCCGTCAGGGTGTTAACCAGTTGCACTTTGTCAGCCACGCTGATCGGTTGGGCTTCGTTCTGGAGCCCGTCGCGCGGGCCGACTTCAATCAGGCGTACATGGGTAGGAAGTGTCATGGCGGTTCACCGTCTGTGTGTGATTGACCCGGCAGGCGCGAGCGTGCCTCGCGCTTTGCGGGCTCAGGCTGTCTGGTTGTTTATCGTGTGCTCAAGCGCTTGCAGGCAGCGCTCTTCGGCGGTATCCAGTTCGAGTTGCATCTGCTGGATGTCCAGCAACTGCTGCTCCAGTTGTTCGCGGCGTTCGGCAATTTTGGCCAGCATGCTTTTCAGTTGTTTCTGGTTATCGCTGGTGGGGTCGTATAACTCGATCAACTCACGGCATTCGGCAAGCGAGAAGCCAATGCGCTTGCCCCGCAGAATCAGCTTCAGGCTGACTTTGTCACGCGCCGAATAAACACGCTCCTGGCCGCGTCTTTCCGGGGCCAGCAAGCCTTGTTCTTCATAGAAACGAATGGCACGGGTGGTGATGTCGAGCTCGCGGGCAAGGTCGGAAATGCTGTACGTCTGGCTGCTCATGGGCGGGCTCTGAAGGTATCGAGAACCTAAACTACGGTCAGCTTGACGTTCACGTCAAGCTGCAGCCCGCGCGATGATGCCTCAGTACACCCAGACTTCAACCCGGCGGTTTTTCTGGCGGCCTTCATCCTCGGTGTTGGTTGCCACCGGCATTTGCCCGCCGCAGCCGCGAATCTCGCGCATGACCGCGCCGTTTTTGACCAGCTCGCGCCGCACGGCCATGGCCCTTAATTTGGACAACAGCTCGGCCCGCTCGGGGTCATCCTTGGCATCCCCGAACCCCACCAGCGTGACGTGGCGGTCGAGTTTGCCGTTGGCTTTCAGGTAGTCGACGACGCGTGCCAGATCCTGGCGAGCCTTGTTGTCCAGTGAGGCGCTGCCTTCTGCAAACCGAAAGTTAACCGACAGTCGCTGGGCCTGTGCGGCCAGCGCCTGGTAAGCCTGGGGCATGTGCGGGCTCGGCTGTACATGGCGGGCCTGAACGCTTTGCGCGACAAACCCGTTGTTCGCCACGATGGCCTGGCCTTTTTCGCTTTGGGTAAAGGTAATCAGCGCGCGGGCCCAAGGGTTTTGCGTCGATGGCGGCAGGTAAAAGAAGAGACGCCGTGACAGTGGGTAATCTTCAGTGGCGATCAAGCTAGTGAGGGGCAGCATCGGTTGCGACGCGCCGTCGACAATCGCCACGGCCTTGGCCGCGCGGATGGAGGCCAGGCCGGTAAAGCCGATGGCTTGCGGGTCGTGGCTGACGGCATCGGATAATTGCTCGCTGGATTCATACCGCGGTGTGGCGGGGCTCAGGGGGAACTCGCCGCGGTTCAGCACCAGTTCCTTGAAGGTTTCCCACGTGCCGGACTGGTCATCCCGGGCATACACATGAATGTCCCCGCCAACACCCCCCAACGCCTCCCAGGTGGTCACGCGACCACTGAAGACCTGCGCCAGCTGGTCGGTGGTGAGCTGAGTGAGGGGGTTGTCCGGATGCACAATAATGGTCAGCCCGTCGATGGCGATGATCTGCTCGGCGTCAGGGCTTTTCAGGTCGCCCAGGGTTTCGAGTTCGACCAGTTCGCGGTCTTTGATCGGGCGCGACGAAGCGACCAGGTCGGCGTGCCCGGCTTTGAGTGCGTTGAACCCGGTGCCGGAGCCGTGGGCAAACACATCGACGCGAACCGGTCGGCCTTGTGCCGAGGTGCCCACAATGCTCTGCTCATTGGGAGCGCTGCCGGCCAGGCTGTGAATATCGCGTACGCCCTGTTCGGCCAGCATCGCGCGCACCAGTTCCGGGCCCAGGCGTGCACCAATGGTGTTTGAACCCTGGATTCGCAAGTCTGCCCCGTTCGCCAGGCTTGCCATTGCACAACCGATCATGAATGACATAAAGCGCAGCATTAGCGGGCTCCTTCCAGGGGCCATAAAAGTGCCTGCAACTTAAGTCAGAAATGTTGCAATGCGGTGACAGCGCACCGTGCCGACCGGCGCGAAGCCGTCGGGTTTAACTCAGTTCCAGCCAGATCGGTGCATGATCGGACGGTTTCTCCATGGCACGCAGGTCGTAGTCGATGCCCGCAGCCTTGATGCGGGATGTGAGCCCCTCAGAGGCCAGAATCACGTCGATGCGCAGGCCGCGTTTGGGCTCGTCTTCAAACCCGCGGCTGCGGTAATCGAACCAGCTAAAGCGGTCTGCAACGTCGGGGTGCAGGTAACGAAAACTGTCCACCAGGCCCCAGCCCTTGAGGCGTTCCATCCATTCGCGCTCTTCAGGCAGGAAGCTGCACTTGCCGGTTTTCAGCCAGCGCTTGGCATTGTCCGGGCCGATGCCGATGTCACAGTCCTGGGGCGAGATATTGATATCGCCCATCACCACCAGCGGTTGGTCCCGGCTGAACCCGGTTTCGAGCAAGTGTTGCAGGTCGCTGTAGAAGCGTTGCTTGGCCGGGAACTTGGTGGGGTGGTCGCGGCTTTCGCCTTGGGGGAAATACCCATTCATGATGGTCACCGGCTGGCCGTGCTCATCGGCGAAGGTGCCCCAGATAAACCGCCGCTGAGCGTCTTCTTCATCGCTGGCAAACCCTTTGTGCAGGCTCAGAGCGGGAAGGCGCGAGAGCAGTGCAACACCGTAATGGCCCTTCTGCCCATGAAAATGCACGTGGTAACCCAGCGCCTCAATGTCGGCAAAGGGAAATTGCTCGTCACTGACCTTGGTTTCTTGCAGGCCGATGACGTCGGGCTGATGTTTTTCGATCAGCGCTGCCAGCTGATGCGGCCGAGCGCGCAGGCCATTGATATTGAATGAAACGATTTTCATGGGCAGGCAGTCCTGAGTAAAAACACGATGTTAGCGGCCTGCGTGCAGTGCGGCAAATGCACTGCTACCGTAGGAGGCGTGCGTTCACTGTTGAACGAATATGAGCCCTGCGGGTTCGTACAGATTGGAAGTGCTGCCCTTCGAGCGGTGCCAGGGAGATTGATTGCTATGACGCAGACGTCGAATGCTACAGGTCAGATTCAGTTGTTGGACGGTGGCTATTCAAGAGAAGCGCGCTCGGTGTTGTATCAGGCCTATCGGCATGAACCGGTGTATCGCCACCTATTTGAAAGTGAGCGCGAGGGGTATGAACAACGGGTTCGGGCCACGGTGCGGGAGTTGGTCAAACAGCATTTCTTACAGGAATTCCCCGCCCTGGGGTTGCTGGTCAATGACCGCTTGGTGGGTGTCGCCCTGATTGCCCCACCCGAGCGCCGTCTGGGCGTGACCGAGAGCTGGGCCTGGCAGTTGCGCATGGTGCTCAGTACCGGTTTGAGCTGTACCCGGGCCTACCTTGAATACCACCAAGCTATCATGGCCTGCGTCCCCGGCGATGCGGTGCATATGCTGCCATTGATAGGGGTGCATCCGGAGTTCCAAGGGCAACAGTACGGTGAGCAACTGCTCAAGGCCGTGCATGACTGGTGCGCCGTGGATGAGCACTCGGAGGGCGTCATTATTGACACGGGCAACCCTCACTACCTGCCGTACCTCAAGAATATGGGTTACCTGGAAATCGGCGAGGTCGCGATCGGCCCGGTGCGTGAACGTGTGTTTTTTCATGCCCGGCCGAAGGAGCCACAAACCGAAATAGTCTGAGCCGGAACCTTTTTGCTGATAGCGGCGCACTATGCCCCCCTCGACCCGTGATAGCATCCGCGCCTATGAAGTTTTCAGGAAGATACACCAGTGGGGTTGTCCTGCTGCTCAGCTCGTTTGCGGCGTTTGCCCAAAGCGAGCTGGTGGTTAAGGTCACGCCGGCAAACAGCGCCCTCAAGGCTAATGTGGAAGGCTATATAGGCAGCCTCGGCGATCGCGACGAGGAGGCCTTGTTGCGCTTCAAGCGGGGCGCCACGGAACAGGCCGTCAAAGCCGCCCAGGCATTGGGCTACTATCAACCCAAGATTGAAGCCGAGGTCACCGCCGGCAGCACACCGCGCCTGGTGTTGACGATTGAGCCTGGTGAGCCGGTGCACCTGCGCACGGTCAATGTGCGGGTTGAAGGCCCGGCAGCCGAACTCAAGGCGTTTCAAATGCCCGCCAGTGACGGACTCAAACCCGGCGCGGCACTCAATCAAGGCGACTACGAAGACGCCAAGCGCTTTATCCAGAACCGGGCCATGCGCTACGGTTTTTTCAACGGCAAATTTACGCAACACCAATTGCTGGTCGACCCCAAAGGCGGGTTTGCCGATATCAATCTGGTCTACGACAGTGGCCCGCGCTTCCAATTGGGCAAGGTCACCTTTGCCGGTGATTCGCCGTTCGACGAAGAGCTGTTGCAGCGCATGGTGCCGTTTACGCCAGACACCCCCTACGACTCGGAACTGGTCGCAGAGCTGAATCAAAACCTGCAAACCAGTGGCTACTTTGAGACCGTGCGCGTGGATGCCGCGCCCAGTTCGGCGGTGGGGCACGTAATTCCCGTAGGCGTGGATGTGTACACCCGCAAGCCGCGCACCATGACGCTGGGCCTGGGCTTTTCCACCGACATCGGCGTGCGCGGCAAGGCGAGCTGGACCCGTCATTGGGACAACCCCCGTGGCGACAGTTACGGTTTTGAGTCCGAAATCTCCCAGCCCCGGCAAAACGTCGGTGCCTGGTACGACATTCCGCTGACCCCGCCGTTGACCGACAAACTGCGCTTTGCCGCGGGTTATCAGTACGAAGAAATCTCTAACACCGACACCCTGAGCAAGTTGTTCACGGTGGGGCCTGAGTGGCACAGCAAGCTGGACAACGGCTGGACGCGCGTCGTGTCGCTCAAGTGGCAGCATGAAGAGTACCGCCTGGGAGATGACTCCGGCCTGAGCAACTTGCTGATGCCGGGCGTGAGCTATTCGGTGTTGCGCAGCGATAACCGTATCGACCCCAGCCACGGGTACAGCGTGCTGCTGGAGACAAAGGTCGCCAAGCAAGGTCTGGCCTCGGATACCAACGTGTTTCACGGCGATGTGCGGTTCAAGGCGTTGACCACCTTGTGGGATAAACACCGCTTTTTAGGGCGCATTCAATTCGGCGGCAGCGCCACCAATGGCTACAAGAATGTGCCGCCGTCCTTGCGTTTCTTCGCGGGGGGCGATCAGAGCGTGCGCGGTTACGACTACCAGAGCCTGTCGCCGAGAAACTCCGAAGGCGAGCGTATCGGTGGGCGCTACATGCTGGCTGGCAGTCTCGAGTATCAATACCAATTCGCTGAGAAATGGCGCTGGGCGACGTTTGTCGACCAGGGTAATGCGTTTAATACCCTGGAACTGCCGAGCCTGAAAACCGGGGTTGGCATGGGTATCCGCTGGATTTCACCGGTGGGCCCGCTCCGCCTCGATCTGGCCCATGCGCTGGAAGATCCAGGTGGCGTTCGTTTGCACTTTTCCATGGGGCCAGAACTGTGATTCGAGGGTTTAAACTAGCGGGGCTGGTGGTACTGGCGCTGGTGTTATTCGTGGTGCTGGGCCTTGGCGCGGTGCTGGGCACGCACGCCGGGAGCCGTTGGCTGCTGGGCCAGGTGCCGGGCTTGAAAGTGGACAACTTCGCCGGGCACTTGGGTGGCCAATGGAGCGCCGATCACCTGCTGTGGGAGCAGGGCACCAGCCGTGTCGAGGTGGCCCGACCAATCTTTGCCTGGTCGCCGTTGTGCCTCGCACGCATGACCTTGTGCATCAACCAGTTGCAGGCCGATCAGGTCAGTTTGCAGTTCCCGCCCGGCGAAGACAGCAGCAGCGGCCCGGTCAGTTTGCCCGACCTGAAATTGCCGGTGGCGATTGAGGTGGGCATCGTCAAGGTGGGCGCGGTGCAGTTCAACGGCATTGAGCAGCTCAAAGGTCTGCAGATGCAGGCGCAATGGACGGCCAAAGGCTTGCAGATCGACTCGGTGGACGTCGAGCGCGAAGACCTCAGCCTGCAACTGTCCGGCCTGTTACAGCCCCAGGGTGATTGGCCGTTGACGCTTGAAGGCACGGCTCATTTGCCCGCTCCGGGCGAGGCACCTTGGGCACTGTCGCTCAAGGTTGACGGTCATCTGCGCACCACTCTTAACCTGACCGCCGACAGCAGCGGTTACCTGAATGCCCATCTCAGTGGTGCGCTTGAGCCGCTGGCGGAGCATTTGCCGGCGCAAGTGAAAATCACCGCGACGCAGTTCAAGGCCAGCCCTGACTTGCCGGATACCTTGCAACTCAACGCGTTGGTGCTCACCGCCAACGGCAACCTTAAAGACGGCTATGCGGTCGAGGGCAGCGCGAGCCTACCCGCTGAAGACACCCCCGTGAGCCTGTTGTTGCAAGCGCATGTGGATGCCAATGGCGCGCGCATTGGCGCACTGGACCTGACGGCCAAGCCCAAACAGCACCTCAAACTGTCGGGGCAAGTGGACTGGCACGAAGGGCTGAGTGCCGAGGCCAACATCGACTGGCTGGAGTTCCCGTGGCACAGCCTGTACCCGCTGATCGCCAAGCCTGATGTTGACCTGCGCAGCTTCAACGGTGAAGTGTCATACCGTGATGGCAACTACCTGGGCCACTTCAAAGCCAACCTTGACGGCCCGGCGGGTGCGTTTAGCCTCAGCAGCCCGTTCAGTGGCGACCTGGGCAAGATTTTTCTGCCTGAGCTTGAGTTGGTGGCCGGGCAGGGCAAGGCCAAGGGCCACGTCAATGTTCAATTTGCGCAGGGCGTGGCCTGGGACACGGCACTGGACTTGAGCGCCATCAACCCGGCGTATTGGGTGGCCGAGTTGCCGGGTACGCTGGCAGGCCCCTTGCGCAGCACGGGCTCGCTCAAGGATGACCACCTGAAACTGGACGCCAACCTTGACCTTAAAGGGCGTTTGCGCGGTTTGCCCGCGTTGATCCAGGCCAAGGCGCTGGGGGAAGGCGAAGCCTGGAACCTCAGTGGCCTGGACATTCGCTTGGGCGACAACCGCATCAACGGCACCGCCAGTGTGCAGCGCCAGCTCAAAGCTCAGCTTGAACTGAACCTGCCGCGTCTGGGCCAGTTGTGGCCTGAGCTGCGCGGCCAGCTCAAGGGCCGGGTTGATCTTGCTGGCACGCTTGAAGCGCCTCAGGGCAAGGCGGTGCTGCAAGGTCAACAAATGGCCTTTGGTGACAATCGTCTGCAAGCGCTCACCCTGGACGCTCAGTTGGACTCGGCCCAGCGCGGTCGCCTGGACCTCAAGGGCAGCGGCATTCAGGCGGGCGATACACCACTGGGCGTACTGACGCTAAAAGGCAGCGGTGACCTCAAGCGTCAGTCGCTGGAGCTGGCGCTGCAAGGGCCGTCGTTGCAACTGGGGCTGGCGCTGGATGGGGCTCTGGACAAGGACAACTGGCGCGGGCGTCTAACCCGTGGCGACATCAAGGCGGGAGGGCAGGACTGGGCCCTGCAAAACCCGGCGCGCCTGGAGCGCCTGGCCGATGGCCGGATCAACCTGGGGCCGCAGTGCTGGGTGTCGGGCGCGTCAAGCCTGTGCAGCGAAGATCAACGCTTGATGCCAGACCCACGGTTGCGCTTGCACCTCAAAGACTTTCCGCTGGACAGCCTGGCACCCTGGTTCCCGAATGATTTCCAGTGGCAAGGCGAGCTCAACGCCGATGTGTCACTGGACGTGCCCGCCAGCGGCCCGAAAGGCCGGGTGGTGGTGGATGCCAGCGGCGGTACGCTGCGGGTCAATGACAAAGGCCAATGGCTGGACTTTCCCTATCAGGCCTTCAGGCTGACCAGCGACCTGGCTCCGACCCGTGTGGACACCCGGTTCGAGTTCAATGGCGGCAAGCTTGGCCAGTTGGTGCTCAATGCGCGCATCAACCCACTGCCCAAAAACAAGCCGGTCACCGGTGACTTTCGCCTGACCGGGCTGGACTTGTCGGTGATCCGTCCGTTTGTGCCGATGGTTGATAAGATCACCGGCCAATTGAACGGCTCGGGTACGGTTTCCGGTGGCTTGCTCGCCCCCAAGGTCTTCGGCAACGTTGAGCTGAGTGAAGGTGAAGTGTCCGGTTCGCAGTTGGCGACCAATATCGAAAACCTTCACCTGAGCGCGCGCATAGCGGGTGAAACAGCCGAGCTGGATGGCGGCTGGACCAGCGGCAAGCAAGGGCAGGGCAGCGTAGCCGGCAATGTGGAGTGGGGCGAGTCATTGCGCCTCAATGTGCTGCTTAAAGGCAATCACTTGCCGATCACTGTCGAGCCTTACGCCAAGCTCGATGTGGCCCCAGACCTGAGAATCTCCCTTAACGCGGACAACACGTTGCTGGTGTCGGGCACGGTCAATGTGCCCAAAGGTGAAATCATCGTACGTGAGTTGCCGCCTTCCACCGTCAAAGTGTCGGATGACACCGTAATTATCGGCCAGCAGGTCAGCGAGTCCAGCCCGCCGATGGTGATCGATATGGACGTCAATGTGGTTGTGGGCCAAGAGTTGCTGACCTTCTCCGGGTTCGGCCTGAACGCTGACCTGGCCGGGCAGGTGCACATTGGCAACAACCTGGACACCCGCGGCGAGCTGCGCTTGAACAATGGCCGCTACCGCGCCTACGGCCAGAAACTGACCATTCGCCGCGCCCGCCTGTTGTTTGATGGGCCGATTGATCAACCGTATCTGGACATCGAGGCGGTTCGCCAGACGGACGATATCATCGCGGGGATTCGCCTGTCGGGCAGCGCGGAGCAACCCACCACGCAAATCTTCTCGGAGCCGGCCATGAGCCAGGAGCAGGCGTTGTCGTATCTGATCCTGGGGCGACCGCTTACGGGCACCGGCGAAGATGAAAACATGTTGGCGCAAGCCGCTCTGGGCTTGGGGCTGTTGGGCAGTTCGGGGATTACCACCAGCCTGGCCAACCATTTGGGTATCAAAGAGTTCGAGCTTGAGACCCAAGGCAGCGGCGACGCCACGTCGGTGGTTGCCAGTGGCAAGATCAACGACCGCTTGAGCGTGCGGTACGGCGTTGGGGTGTTTGAACCGGCCAGCACCATTGCCTTGCGTTATAAGCTCAGCCGGCGTGTGTTTGTCGAGGTGGCCAGTGGCATCGCCAGCTCGCTGGATATCTTCTACAAACGCGACTTCTAAGGCGGGCCGCTGCAAGCGCCTCGATGCTTGCAGCGGCATAAGCCGTATCAGCGGTTAAGTTGCTTCATGTTTTCTTCGGGGTAACGTAACCCGGCGATGGCTGTGGCCGGGAAGATGGCCTGTAAGGCTGCCTGTTCCTCAGCGCTCAAGTGGATCTGCACCGCGGCGACATTCTCCTCCAGGTATTTGCGCTGTTTGGTGCCTGGAATCGGGATCAGGTAGTCGCCCTGGGCCAGCACCCACGCGAGGGCCAGTTGGCCCGCCGTCACACCTCGTTCAGCCGCCAGGGCTTTGACCTGCTCCACCAACAGCAGGTTTTTGGCAAAATTCTCGCCTTGAAAGCGCGGGCTGAAACGGCGGTAGTCGTCGGCAGCGAAGTCGTCAGGGGTTTTTAGCGCGCCGGTTAAAAAGCCACGGCCCAGCGGGCTGTAAGGCACGAAGGCAATGCCCAGGCGCTGGCACGCCGCCAGGCAACCGTTGTCTTCCTGATCGCGGCTCCACAAGGAGTATTCACTTTGCAATGCACTGATGGGGTGCACCTTGTGTGCCCGCTCCAGTGTGGCGGCTGAGGCCTCGCTCAGCCCCAGATAACGAACCTTGCCCGCCGTGACCAACTCGGCCATGGCCCCAACCGTGTCTTCGATAGGCACATTGGGGTCCATGCGGTGTTGGTAGTACAGGTCGAGGGTCTCAACACCCAGGCGCTTCAGGCTGCCTTCGATGGACGCGCGAATGTATTCCGGGCGACCGCTCAAACCGCGTGCGGCGGGGTTGGCCGGGTCACGCACAATGCCAAACTTGCTGGCCAGAAACACGTGGTCGCGTTTGCCGCGAATGGCTTGCCCGATCAAGGTTTCATTGGTGTGGGGGCCGTACATGTCGGCGGTGTCGAGAAAATTGACGCCCAGGTCCAGCGCGCGATGCACGGTGGCCACGGCCTCGCGGGGGTCGTTGCCGGTGGTGTAGAAATCCGTCATGCCCATGCAGCCCAAGCCGATGGCGCTGATGCGTGGGCCGTTCTTTGCGAGTGTGCGGGTCAGCATGTGAAGTGCTCCTGAGTAGGGTTGGCCTATTCTTGACCTCGACATCCGCAAGATAAACCGGGTAAAACCGCTATCACTATTCGTAATATCTCAACAATTGCGGGCGGCCAAGGAGCAGACATGGACCGATTCAACGCGATGCTGGTTTTTACCCGCATCATCGAACTGGGGGGCTTTGCCAAGGCCGCTGACAGCTTGGCCATGCCGCGTGCCTCCGTGACAGTGCTGATCAAACAACTCGAAGCCCACTTGGGTGTACAACTGCTGCACCGCACCACACGTCAGGTAAGCCCGACGCTGGAAGGAACAGCTTACTACCAGCGTTGTGTCAGGCTGCTCACCGACCTTGAGGAGGCTGAAGGGCTGTTTCGTGGCAGTCAGCCCAAAGGCACTCTACGGGTCGAGATGCCCGCCGCTGTCGGCCAGCGGGTGGTGTTCCCGGCGTTGCCTGAGTTCACTGAGCGCTACCCCTTGATCGGGCTGGAAATCGGCTTGAATGACCGGCCCGTGGATTTGATTCGCGAAGGGGTGGACTGTGTGATTCGCGGCGGGTTGACCCTCGACGATTCGCTGGTGGCGCGGCCGCTGGTGTTAATGGACCAGGTGACGTGTGCCAGCCCGGGTTACTTGCAGCGCCATGGCGTACCGCAGGGGCTTGATGACCTGGAAGGGCACCGGATGGTGGAGTATTTCTCGGGCTTGTCGGGCAAGCGCTACGGGCTGGAGTTTCAGCAGGGGGATCAGGTGCTCTTGATCGATTTGCCCAAGCAGGTATCAGTCAACAGCGCGCAGGGGTATCTGGCGGCCTGCGAGGCGGGGTACGGCCTGGTGCAAACACCGCATTACCATGCGGCGCAGCCGATGCGCGAAGGCCGTCTGCGAGAGGTATTGGGCGACTGCTTGCCGCCCCCGCTGGCGCTGACCGCCCTGTACCCGCCGCATCGGCACTTGTCTTCGCGGGTCAGGGTGTTTGTGGACTGGCTGGTTGACGTGTGTGCCCGACCGGGCAGCGGATTTCGTCGCCAGACCACGAGCTAAAACGTGTTTACGGTTGTAACATGGCCCACCGATTCCGCCGGGCCACCCTGCAAACCCGGCGCTTTTTACCCTTTTGGCTTTATTTACAGCCCTTTTTTCAGGAACAGGTCATGACTTCTTCGCAGCGCTTGAAATACTCGGTTCTGATTTCTCTGGTGGTCCTGGGGATCATGTTCGGTCTTTCATACCTGCAAAACGCCGGCATGATCTCCGAGAAAGTTTTCCAGTACGTGGCGATTGGTGTGGCTGTGGTGGTGGTCGTCATCAACGGCGTGATGCGCCGCAAAACCAAAATTTAAGCCTCGATCTTACCCGTCAGCACGGCTTCAGCCTGCGGGTGCAGGCTGTAGCTTTTGTCGCTGTTGAGCACCACCACCCCTTCGCTGCACAGGCGCTTGAGCACCTCGCGCACACTCAGGAACGACAGCGGAATATCCAGCGCCTGCAAGTGGCTGTGCATGCCGCGTACCCCCAGCCTGCGATCGTTTCCGGCGGCGGTCAGCAGTGCATCGATGACCTTGAGGCGTACCAGGCTGGTACGCAATCCAAAAAACTTGAGTAAGTGACGAATACGTTCGTTGCCCTGCCGTTGCACCGGTGTCTCCAGCAACCCGTTGTCGGGTTGAAATACGGATGTGTGTGTCTGTTGGCTACCGTCCGTTGGTAAATGCGTATTGCGCATGCAAAAACTCCTTTTCAGAGCCTGATCAGGAAAATAAAAAAGTGCTCTTAGTTAACAAGACGAATGAGCGGCGAAAATCATGAACATTTGTCTGTAGAAATTTTGTCGTGCCGGCCCCCTCACCTCGTGATAACCCCGTATTTACGAGGTTTTGCCGCTGATTAATTATTTTTAATCGACGTCACGTTCGGTGGGCCGCACGGTAGCCCGTGGGAGGCGGCGCTTTAGGGGAGGGCGTTGATGAGCCGTTTGCCGTCGCTGTTTTCGCTCAGGTAAACGGGCAATACCTTGGGCAGGGATGTCACCAGGTGCTGGATGTCCCCGGTGTTGAACACGCCGCCAATACGCAGTTTGCCCGTGGCTTCATCGGCCAGTGCCAGCGGTGCGTCCAGGTAGCGGTTGATCAGAGGCAGCGCGGCGTCCAGGGTCAGGTTGTCCAGCACGAGCTTGCCGTGACGCCAGGCCAGGTCGGGTGCATTGGCGTAGGTCTGGTTGATCTGCGGTGCGAAGTCACCGGCCTTGTAGCGGGCTTGCATGCCAGGTTCCAGGCGCAGGCCGTCACCGTTCAGGCCCTTGTTGCTGGTCACCGACACGGAACCTTCCAGAAGCGTGACCCGCACCTGATCCTCGTACATCCACACATTGAATTGCGTGCCTGTGACGCGGATCTGCCCCTCGGCCGCCCGCACCACAAAAGGGTGCGTGGTGTCGTGGCTCACCTTGAAAAACGCCTCGCCCTTGCTCAGCGTCACTCGGCGCTCGTGCTTGTAGTTGGCGAAAGACAACTGCGTGCCCAGGTTGAGCTCGACTTCGCTGCCGTCGGGCAAGGTCACGGTCTTGGGGGCAGCGTCAGCCTGCAGGCGCTCATAGGCGCTGGGTACCCAGCCCAGTTGCCAGCCGCTGAAGGCTGCCAAAGGCCCGACAAGCAGTGTGATGGCGGCGGCGGTCGCGAGAGCGGGCCAGGCGCGGCGGCGTTTTGGCGCAGGCTGTGCAACCCCGCGCGCCGTCGCCTGCGGGGGCAAGTGATCGCTGACGTCCCAGATGTCCTGCATGGCGTCATATTCAATGGCATGTTGGGGGTGCGCGTGCAGCCATACGGTGAAGGCTTCACGCTCCTGAGCCGTGCAGTCTTCGTCGTGCAAACGCATGCACCACTGAGCCGCCGCTTCGGTGATGGCATCGTATTCGGCTTCTGTGAGGTGCGTGCCGCTCATGGGTTTTTCCGGGGGGCTGTTGGCGTACCGTTGTGAGCCGGGTGTTTGGTAGGGCGTATTCTAACCTTGCACTGGCCATGAGGCGTACATGAGCCACGTCAAAGACATGTCATTTAGCCCCCTGGCCGGGAATTTCTCTGCTACGGTTGTTCCAGTCACAGAAAACCTGATCGCAACATCAATTAATGGAGTTAAGACAATGTTGAAGAAAACCTTTGCTGCTGCAATCACTGCTGCTGTTCTGTTGAGCTCCGGCGCAGCGATGGCTCAAGCGCCGGTTGATGCGAACTGGGCGTTTTCCAAAGAGGCAATTGAAGTCCTCAAGAACAAGAACGGCTACACCATCATCAAGAAAATCGAGCTGGAAAACCCGGCAACCGGCCAATGGAAAGCCGAGGGTGTGAAGAAAATTGACGGTGTGGAAGTTGAAGTCGAAACCGTCTTTGATCACACAGGTAAAGTGATCAGCGAAAAGAAAGACTGATTGCCCTCAGCCCGGTCCTGTTCACAGGGCCGGGCCCTGCCTGAGCGCTGAACAGCGCCCATAAAAAAGCCCCCGCTTAACGGAGGCCTGGTTCTTGGTTGTAGCGTTACGGGCTAAACCCTTATTAGCCTTTAGAACAACCGTCACCCATCACGCTGTATTCAAGAATGTGACGTTGACCCTGATGGTCTTCGTAAGTCATGCGTGCTGGCACAACGGCGCAAACATCGGCTACGGGCGACACACTGATGACGGTGGCAATGTCGAGGTCGGTGGCGTAGGTGTAGTGTTCAACCGGCGGTTGAGCCTCTACCACTTTAGGGTCTTGTGCCGCTGCCAAGGTTGAGATGCCCATCAATACAAGTGCAATCAAACGTTTCATTATTCAAGCCTTTAAATAATCACGTATTACTGACTTCAATTGCCGTGTGGCGGGAGAAGTTATTACGCCGGGTCAGAAGGGGGGCGTAATACGAAGTACCGTGCCTGGTTTCAAAGTGTCGCCAAGGGATGGATCAATCATATCGACCTGGCGCATTGATTAAAGTCAAAAGACAGACAAGCAGTCTTGCCGGATTCGTAACAATGCCGCGGCCAGAGCACGTGCCCCCCTCGCCGGCAGGCAAGGCTGCACTTGCAGGTGACGGTGGCGGCGCACTTGCTGGCATACTGATGCCTCTGATTCTGGAGCCCGCCATCGGTATGAATGTTGAGTCCCCCCTTCGCGCCTGGGAACAGGCCATCGAACACAACGGTTTTGTTCACGACCCCGCGCAGTGGCGGGCGGTGCAGGCGCTGCAACAGTGTCATGAGGCCTTGCATTCAGGTGCGCCCTCGGTCAAGGGTGTGTACCTGTGGGGGCCGGTGGGGCGGGGCAAAACCTGGCTCATGGACCAGTTTTTCCAGAGCCTGACAGTGCCCGCGCGACGCCAGCACTTCCATCACTTTATGCAGTGGGTGCATCAGCGCCTGTTTCAATTGATTGGCACGCCCGACCCGCTTAAAGCGCTGGCGCAGGCCTTGGGCAAAGAGCTGAAGGTGCTGTGTTTTGACGAGCTGTTCGTCAATGACATTGGCGATGCGATTATTTTGGGGCGTTTATTTCAAGTCATGTTCGATGAGGGCGTGGTGTTGGTGTGTACTTCCAATCAGCCGCCTGAACAACTCTATGGCCACGGCTTTAACCGTGATCGCTTCGCGCCGGCGATTACGGCCATTGTTAACCATATGACGGTGGTGTCGGTGGACGGGTCTGAAGACCACCGCCTGCACCCCGGCATTGCCCGGCAGCGGTATTGGGTGGTCGAGCCCGGCCAGCCGGGTACGATGGCACCGGTATTTGACGCGCTGGCTCAGGGGCAGGCGGTGTCCGATCAACCGATCCGCGTGGGCCATCGTTCCTTGAACGTGGTGCAGGCCAGTGACACCGTGGTGTGGTGCACCTTTCACGCATTGTGCGAGCAGCCCTTGGCCGCCACCGAGTTTATGGACCTGTGTGACCGCTTCCAGGGTGTGCTGCTCAGTGAGGTGCCTTGCCTGAGTGCCGAACAGCGCGAAGGCAAGATCGCCCGTGGCACTGAGGATGGGGCCGTGAAGGTTGAGGCGGGTGATCGCGAACTGCCGCAGCTGTCAAAGTTCGATGACAGCGTGCGGCGATTTATTGCGCTGATCGACGAGTGCTATGACCGCAAAGTGCCCGTGTTTATTGAGGCGCAGGTGCCTATGGATCAGCTCTATACCCAAGGTTACCTCGCGTTTGCCTTTCGTCGTACCCTCAGCCGTTTACAAGAAATGCAGTTGCAGCGCTACGGCCAGTAACGGTGCGATGCCGCTGATCAATCCCACTGTGGCGCAACGCTGGCCGGGTTGGTCAGGCGATGTCCACGGTCCAGTGCCGCGATTTGCGCCATGTCATCAGCCTCCAGCTTAAGCGCGCTGGCCTTGAGGTTGCTCTCAAGGTTGGCGCGCTGCGTGGACGATGGGATCACCGAATAACCCAGTTGCATGGCCCACGCCAGTGCCACTTGCGCCGGGGTTGCATTGTGGCGTTGGGCGATGCGGACAATCACCGGGTCTTTCAGTACTTCGCCATACGCCAGCGTCATGTACGAGGTGATGTGGATGCCATGACGTTGCGCGAAGGCCACCACTTCGCGGTTTTGCAGGTAGGGGTGCAACTCGATCTGGTGCGTTGCGATGTGCTCGGCCCCGACGGCGGCAATCGCTTCTTGCATCAGCGCGTTGGTGAAGTTCGACACGCCAATGGCACGGGTCAGGCCTTGTTGCTTGGCTTGCAGCAATGCACCCATAAACTCGGCCACAGGCACTTCATTGTTGGGTGACGGCCAATGGATGAGCGTGAGGTCCAGATGGTCGGTGCGCAGTTTTTCCAGGCTGTCCTTGAGGCTGGGGATCAGCGCATCACGGGCAAAATGGCTGACCCAGATCTTGCTGGTTATAAACAGCTCATTGCGCGGCACGCCACGCTCGGCAATCGCCTGGCCGACATCGGCTTCATTGCCGTAAATCTGCGCGGTATCGATGGCCCGGTAGCCCAGTTCAAGGGCTGTTTTAACCGAGTCAATGACCACTTGGCCTTGAAGACGAAACGTGCCGAGGCCGAAGGCTGGAACAGTCATGGGTAACTCCTGGAGTGCGTAAGGTTGAGCACCAGTATGCGTGCCTTAACCCGCCGCAAACACCGCAGGTTGGGCAAAGCACTTTTGACCTTGGGTCATGAATCGATCGTCCACAGGGTGTTGCGCCACACCCTGCGCTTATTCAGGCACAGGTAAAGGGAAGTCGGGCAATTGTTCATGCCCCGAATGACAGGAGCCGTTAAAAATAGACAGGCCAATGTTGTTGCACGGGCGTTGTCCAATTAAATACAACTGATTTCGATACGGTACAAAGCACGGAGTGGACACATACGTTTCGACTGACTCGTTCAGCATTACAGGTTCTGTTGAACTGAAGGGGTGCACGCCAACCAGGCAAGCGTGTGAGGGGGATTTTAATGTGGCGTGGTAAAGGCCTTTTCTCCCGGCAAAAATTGACACTGAGTCGTGCAGATCAATGGCAAGATTGGTGTAGGCCGGTGACCACTGATTATGCAAAAGGCTGCTGATATAAAGCTTGTCATCGACGCCACGAAAACCGGCATAGAGCTTGGCTGAGCCAGGGTGTGGTTGGTATGCGCACAGTGAAGGGCTGCCTTTAAGCTCAATGCTGTTAGCCTCCAGGGTGTCTCCCCAACGATCACGCCAAAGTTCCTTGTGGAAAAGTGTAGTGCTTTCGCTCCCCCGAACAGCGAGGTAAAGCGTATCGCCGTTGTTGAACACAGCAGGGGCATCTGAGGTTAAGAGGTCTGGCACAACTCTCACAGAAGACCATTGAACGCCGTTAAAGGTCAGATAACGCACTGACAGGTCGTTTGCTGTAAAGAAGCAATACAAGCTTCCGTTAAAAACACTCACTGCCTGACGAGCACGGGTGAGTCCTTGCACCGCAATATTATTGCGGCTTTCGATGAAAATGGCATGCCCATCAAGTTGTGTTGATAAGACGATGTAACCTAATGACAAGGGTTGGTCGGGTGACTCTTTAGTGTAGAAAATATATAACTTGTCGTTGAATTCAATGGACGCAAGCGGACTGCAAGCCGCTGTTCTCTCAATGGATAGAAGCTGATGCCATTGCATGCAGTGTGGTTCTTCAATCGTGTGAATGACCGAAAAACGGGATGATTGTGAACGCTCTTGTGTTTCGATGCTCATTAAACGCTCCTGTGTGCACGTTGCTCGGGTGTGTTCTTGTGCACAGTTAAACTTCGGGTGTTTACAGGTGTTTCGCCAGAGCCATGTATGGCTGAGCAGGGAGAGTAATGATTTCGTGAATGTACAGGTCATACATAAATAGGCTGAATAAAACCGTGTGCGGAAGGTTAAATGTAACTGCCCACACACAATGAATACGCGGGCGGTCACCTCACTCGCCAGCCCCCGCCCAACGCCTTGTACAGTTCAATGCTGGCCTGTAACCGTGCCAGGCGCAGTTGCACGTTCTGGTCTTGTGCCTGATACAGCACGCGCTGGGTTTGCAGTACGCTCAGCAGCATTTCGGCCCCGGCCTGGTAGCGGTTTTCAGCGAGGTCGAAAGCGCGTTGAGCCTGTTTGAGTTCTTCGTCTTGCCAGTGGCGTTGCTGGTCCAGGCCATGAATGGTGGTGAGGGCTTTTTCGACGTCGGCAAAGGCGTTGACGATACTGGCGCGGTAAGTGCTCAACAGTTCCTGCTGACGGGCGATGGTCTTGTCGCGTTCGGCGCTCAGGCGACCGTTGTTGAAAATTGGTGCGGCCAGCCCGGCGGTCAGGCTGTAAAACGGGCTGCGCAATACATCGCTCAGGCGGTCGGCCCCCGAGCCCAGGCTTGTGCTTAAGGTCAGGCCGGGCAGCATGGCCGCGCGGGCGACGGTGATGTCGGCGTGGGCGGCGGCGAGGTTGGCCTCGGCACGGGCAATATCAGGGCGGCGACTCAGCAGGTGGCCAGGCACGCCGCTGTCAATCGTCGGCCATTGCAACTGATCAAAGGGTGTGCCGCCCAGCGTCAGGCGTTGCACGGGCTCACCGAGCAACAGGGCGAGGCCGATACGGGCCTGTTGCGCCTGTTGCGCAAACAGCGGCACCTGACGTTGCTGGTTGGCCACCAGGCTCTTTTGCTGGGCCAGTTCCAGGGCGGTGGCCGAGCCGGCGTCGTAACGGGTTTGTACCACGTTCAGCACGCGCCCGGCGTTGAGCAGGTTGAGGCGGGCGATACGCAGTTGCTCGTCAAATGCCAAGGTTTGCACGTACTGGTCGGCGACGCTGCCGAGCACAGTCAGCTCCACCGTGGCGCGGTCAAATTCGCTGGCGTTGAGCCGTTGCCCGGCGCTCTCCCGTGCGGCGGCCTGGCCTCCCCAGAAGTCGACTTCATAGTGGGCAGTCAATCGGGCGTCAAAATAATCCACCGCCTTGTTATCGTCGCGAGCGTCGAGTTGGCTATAGCCTTGGCCACGTAGCAGTTTCTCGCGGTTGCCGCTGCCGGCCAATGTGGCTTCGGGCAAGCGCGAAGCACCTGCAATCACGGCACTGGCCCGTGCTTGTTGCACCCGCGCCACCGCTGCGGCCAGGTCGTAACTGTCGGTTCGCGCCTGGGCAATCAGGCGATCCAGTTCGGGGCTGGCGAAGTGTGTCCACCATTGTGCACTGATCGGTTGGTCGGCCTGGCTGTGGGGGGATTGCCACGCCAGGGGCGGTATCACCCCGGTTGTGTCAGGGGGAATGGACTGGCTGCAGGCAGTCAGCATCAGGTACAAGGGCAGCACGCTTAAAGGCAGTTTTATCACAAGGTTATTCACTGGTAAGGGCTGTGACGGGGTCGAGCCGTGCCGCTTTGCGGGCGGGCATAAAGCCGAAAATAACGCCCGTTGCCAGTGCACAGCCAAACGCACCGAGTACGGCGACCATCGAGAACGCCACCGCCACGTTGCACAGCAGCAACACGCCACCGACCACAAAGGCCAGTGTGACGCCCGCGGCACCGCCCACAACAGACAGCATCAGGGCTTCGGTCAGAAACTGGCGCAGGATGTCGCGCTGACGGGCTCCGGTGGCCATACGAATACCGATTTCGCGGGTCCGTTCGCGTACGGTCATCAGCATGATATTCATCACGCCGATACCGCCCACCAGCAGCGAAATGGCAGCAATTGAACCGAGCATCAATGACAGCGTGTTGCGGGTTTTGGCTTCAGCCTGAATCATTGCGGCGTTGTTGGTAATTTCGAAGTCGCGTGTGCCGTGGTGCAATTTGAGCATGAGCTGTTCGATGGCTTTTTCGGTCTGGTTGACCTTGCTCGCGTCGGCGGCCGCAATCACGACATATTCCGGGTTATGGGTGCCGAACAGGCGCACGCTGGCAGCGGAGTAGGGCACCACAATGCGCGAGTCGCTGTCCGAGTCGCCCGAGCTGGCCCCTTTCTCGGCCAGAACGCCGACCACGCGAAACGGCACGTTTTCCAACAAAATGTACTGCCCGATCGGGTTGGCCACGTCCTTAAGTACCTTGTCGCGCACTTTTTTACCGATCACCGCGACCGCCGCGCCAGCGTCTTCATCCGCCTGGGTAAAGAAGCTTCCTTGTACCACCGGCCAGTTGAAGATCGCCGGAAAATCAATACCGTTGCCGCCGGTGTACATCGTGTGGTCGACGTTGCCGTAGCGCACGCCAATCTCCGCGCCGTTGATGGGCATGATCATCTTTACGTGGGGCAAGGTCGACAGGGCGGCGACGTCGTTGAGCGTGACGATGCCCAGTGGTGCCCGGGGGCGCGGGGGCATGCCGCTGAGGTAAATAATGTTGGAGCCGAAAGCCCCCATTTCGGCCATGACCTGGCGCTTGCTGCCTTCACCCACAGCCAGCATGACCACCACCGAGGCCACGCCGATCACGATGCCGAGCAAGGTCAGGGCGGTGCGAAAACGGTTGATCCACATCACCCGCCAGGCGGCTTGCACGGCCTCCACCCCTTCGCCTTTCCAGGCCCCGCGAGCTTCGCTGCCCTCGTTCAGGCGCTGGCGCAGGTCGATGGCTTGCAGAGCCTTGGGATTGTCGTCAGGCGCGGGTTCACCGTTGGCACTGTCACTGATGACCTCGCCGTCACGCACCTCAATGATGCGTTTGGCGCGGGCTGCTACCTCGCGATCGTGGGTGATCAAAATAACCACATGGCCCTGGCTGGCCAGTTCGTCAAGCAGCGTCATGACCTCGGCACCGCTATGGCTGTCGAGGGCACCGGTCGGTTCGTCGGCGAGGATGATATGCCCACCGTTCATCAGCGCGCGGGCGATCGACACCCGTTGCTGCTGACCACCGGAGAGTTGATGTGGGCGGTTGCCCGTACGCTCGGCCAGGCCAAGACGGGTGAGCAGGGCGGCGGCGCGGGCGTGTCGCTCGGCGGCGGGTGTGCCGGCGTAAATGGCAGGCATCTCGACGTTCTCCAGCGCCGACGCCGAAGGGATCAGGTGATAGCCCTGAAACACAAAGCCGAAAGCCTCGCGGCGTAGCCACGCCAGCTCATCGGAGTTCAGGTGGGCGACATCCTCACCGGCAAACAGGTAGCGGCCGCTGGTGGGGCGGTCGAGGCAGCCGAGGATGTTCATCAGGGTCGACTTGCCCGAACCGGACGCACCGACAATGGCGACGAACTCCCCGGCGTGGATCGACAGGCTGACACCTTTGAGTACCTGCACTTCGGGGCTGTCGATACCGCCATAGACCTTGCGGATGCCCTGCAGGTCGATCAAGGGAGTAGGCATTCAGCCTCCATGGCCATTAACCGGGCCGATCAACAGATGATCCCCCTCGTTCAATCCTTCGAGTACTTGTACCTGCAGCCTGTCCGTGAGACCGGTGCGAAGGGTGCGCGTTTCGACCTTGCCGTTTTTGGCCACCACGTGGGCGGTTTGATGATCGCTTTCGGTGCTGCCTTGCAGCGCGACAATGGGTGCCAGCAACACGGCTTTGGCCTGGCCGGCGACAAAAAACACTTGGGTGGTCATTTCCGACATCAGCGCTTGGTCGGTGTTGTCCACATCCAGCAGCACGGTGTACAGCACCACGCGGCCGCTGCCGCTTTTGCCTGAACCACCGGGGCTGCCGCCGCCCTGGGCGATTTCATTGAGGGGCTTGGGCGGCACGGGGAGGATCTGGCGTACGGTGCTGCTCCATCGCCGGTTACCCCCGCTCAAGGTCGTGAAATAGGCTTGCATTCCCGGTTTCACATAACCGATATCGGCTTCCGACACTTCGGCCCAGACGGTCATGGACGACAACCTGGCGATGCGCAGAATCAACGGGGTTTGCTGCTGGGCATTGAGGGTCTGGCCGACGCGGGCATCGAGCATCACCACGGTGCCGGACATGGGCGCGTAAATGCGCGTGTAGCCCAGTTCGGCCTGGTCGCTGCGCAAGCTGGCCTGGGCCTGGCGGATTTGCGCCTGGATCATATCGATCCGTGCTTGGGTGGTGTGCACTTCAGCCTGGGCGCTTTGCACGTCCTCTTCGCGAGTGGCACCGCCTTTGGCGAGGTGCTGCTGACGCTGGAATTTCTGCCGGGCCAGCGTGTGCAGGGCGCGCTGCTCTTGCAGTTGGGCCTTGAGGTTTTCAATGGCGAAACGGCTGGCGTCAATGCGCGCGGTTTGTGTTGCGGGGTCGATTTCGACCAGCAACTGACCTTCTTTGACCTCATCGCCGACGTCGACATGCAGCGTGTTGATTTGCCCGGAGGCCTGGGCACCGACATCGACATATTGCCGTGGCTGCAAGGTGCCGAGGGCAGTGACACTGCTTTCGATGTCGCCACGGGTCACGGCAACGGTGTCATAGGCTTCGCGCCCTGGCGTAAGAAAGGGCCACGCAATCAGTGCGCTGACCAGCGTTAAACACACGATAAGCAGCAGCGCACGGCGGGTCTGTCGAGGGCGTTTCATGCAGGGTTCCGGCCAAATAAAATCGGCCCGTGGTCATGGTGCCGGGTTTCAACCCCAGAACCTAAGGCTTGCGACCGGTGATTGACACGGGGAATTGTTGAGTAGACGTAGGATGCAGCTAATAAATTAAGAATATTCCTACAAGCAGGTAACCAAATGTTTCTCGGTCGTTTTTTCAGGCGATTCAAGGGCGTGCGCTTTAAATCTATATGAGAATTACTATAAATTGCATCCCTAAAAGTGCCATCATCACGCCGCTATTTTTTGAGTCTGATGTTGTGCTCGTGATGTGTTGCCGCTGCCGTTGCGCCCAGGAGTCCTGTTGGAAAACTACTATCGCGAACTGGTGAGGTTTTTAAGTGCCAGGCTGGGCAATGCCCACGCCGCCGAAGACGTGGTGCATGACGCCTATATTCGCGTGCTGGAACGAGCCAGCGATGAGCCGATTGAGCAGCCTCGGGCGTTTCTGTACCGCACGGCGCTCAATTTGGTCATCGACGGCCATCGGCGCAATGCTTCGCGTCAGGTTGAGCCGCTGGAGGTCCTGGACACTGAAGAGCGCTTCTTCAGCCCTTCGCCACAGATGTTGATGGACCACGACCAGCGACTGGAAATGGTCCAACGGGCACTTTGCGAACTGCCCGCCGTGTGCCGTGAAAGTTTTTTGCTGCGCAAGATCGAAGGGCTTTCTCACCCTGAGATTGCCGAGCGCCTGGGCGTGTCGCGCAGCGTGGTGGAAAAGCACATCGTGAATGCCATGAAGCACTGCCGTGTGCGTATCCGCCAGTGGGATAACGCTTGAAGCCAACCAGCCCCATGCTCAGGCTGGCGCTAACTATCTAGCACTTTCAAGAAAGACTCCGTTGATTTAATGAGCGCACATTTTTTTCAGATGAGCGCAACATGACTAACCATCACGCCCAATCCCTGCCAGCCTCACTGACCCCGCGCGATGCGATGCTGCTTCAGTTGGACCGCCGCTTGCAGGCGGCGGTCTCTCCCAGTGAATGGGTCAACGGGTTGCAAGCCGCAATTACGTTGAACCAGCATGCCCATGAACAGATCCAGGCCTTGTATGCCGCAGCGCCCACCTTGAATCAGGTGCTGCGTGAGCAGTTGCACACCGCCTTGACCTACGACCCGGACCAGGTTGAATGGAAAGCTGCGCAGCAGCCCCAGATAACCTTGACGCAGGCGGTGGCCAATTACCTCCACGGTGTTGCGGTTCCGGCGGACATCAATTCGCGCATCACCCTCAAATGGGCCTCGGCTGCGGACGATGAAGCGTTTCCCCTGACGCCCGCTCAGGTGCTCACGCATTTTCAAGCCCTGGGGATGCCGACGCGTTACAACACTAGCGTCAGGGACTACTGGGCCGCTATTGCGGCGGGCCAATCAGTAAGTCGCGGCGATTATGCAGGGCAGTTGCGCCGCACCTTGATCCGAACGCAAGTGACCTTGGCGCAAGCCTGCGGGCAATTAAGCGATGAGGGCGCAAAGAGGTGGCGGCAGGTGATCGATGCGCCCTCGCAACTGGAACGTCAGCAGGCCGGTGCAGGGCCGGCCGAGCGGGAAATCAGTGAAATTGCCTGGGGCAATGGCAATGGCAGCTCGGTGACCTTTAAGGGGGCCTTTGTTGTGCATGCCCGCGACACGGCGCAAGACCCGTGTGAGCTCCTGTTTGTACCGGGGCTGGGGTTGGAACTGTTTGAGTACGCCTCGCGTGCAGCCCTTGTGGCGCAACTGCAACGCTGGACGGGCAGTGACACTCAGCCGGGCTGGTTGCTGTGGCAATTGTTGGCGTACCACAGCCGTTCAGTGCTGTACGAGGCGGGCAAGAAGCGTACGTTGGACAGGCTGGTTTACACCCCGGTCAGCGAAGATATTTTTCAGCACAGCGCCCGCGCCAGTTTCAGTACCCAGCACAGCAATGAATTGCTCAGTGCCGTGATGGTCAGCCCGGCGTTACAAAACGGAGCTTCAACCCTGCTGGCGCAAGACACTAGCGGCGTGGCTCTTAGTTACGCTCAGGCCCTTGAACAATGGCGGGGCGAAATTGCCTCTAAAGGCTTGCCTGCTGAACAGATTGAAGCGGTAGCAGCGCTAGTTCGCCGCGATGCGCGCTGGCATGCCGGCGACATTACATTCGGCAGCCTTGCGGTTGAGATCGCGTTGCGTATCCGTCAGGAAAAAATCCAGGTACAGGAGCACGCACTCCTACAGTTACTGGACCCGTTGAAACTGACGCAGGAGAGCGCACCATTCAATCAGTTTCTAGAGAGCCAGTTGTTACTGCAGGCAGAGCGTGACAGGGCGGTCACGCATGTGAAGGACCTGACGGTTGAACGTGAGCTTGAGAACCCGGATGTGCTGACGCTTGATCGCGATGGGGGCTCGCATCAACGTGCCTTGATCGCCATTCGCGGTTTGGCGATTCATCATGAAGGCCAGTTGCAGCAGTGGCAGAAACAATTGAGCGAGGCCGAATTCAGGGCCTTGAGCCAAGCCTTGAAACTCAACATTGCAGGTGCCGACAGCACATCGTCGTTACGCACCGTCGGTGTTTCAATTGGCCCCCCGGATCAGGCCTTCCTGTTGGCAGGCGTGGTGGTGATTACTGCTCGTGAAGCGTTGCTCGCGCCCTCGACACCGGCGACCACGCTGTTATTTGTACCGGGCGTTGACGGTGGTCTGGCAGCGTTTACCTCGCTCAAACACCTGCAGGAACAGATCGGTAAAACCCTTACCCGTTACCCACAGAGTGCGCTATGGATGACCGTAGCCCTTGAAGAGCAAGTGGCTGCTCGCGCTTGGGTCAATGAGTTGACCCAACCGTCATCGCTGGCCATTCAATGGCTCGACATACCGATTGGCTTTGTCGAATACAGCGTTAAATCGCAAATCAAAGCGCACCGCAAAACGCTGTCAGCGATCAAAAAAAGAAGTTTTATTGTTCAGGGGTTACAACCGATAACGTCACTGCGCTTGTTGGGGCTGACGACCTCTATGTTGCTGCAGGTGCCTGAGCATGCCGCGCGTGAGTTGGCTATTGAGAACGTGGCCATACAGCGTCAGGCGCAGGCGTTGAAAGAGCAATGCATGACGGTGATCGGCACGTTGAGCGAGACGGCGCAAGAAGCGTATGCGAGTCAGTTGCGTGTAATCAGTGAAAGCACCTTGGCGGTTGAGCGTTACCTGGCAACACACTTGCCTTCACTGACAGCGTTTGCGGTGCAAAAACTGCACGACCAGTTTATCCATGATGGCTTTGGACAAGACCTTGACCCTCAACAGGTTATGTTTGGCATACCGGATTCAGTCAAAGTCATCAAAACCTTCAGCCCGCCAAAGGCGATCATTCCCGAGATCGAGGTCGGGCAAATCCCTTTGGATTACCGGGACTACTCGCTGCTCCAACTGGCCTTGATGAACATCGATATGACGGATCCGCAAACGGCTCTACGCCTCAAGCATATGCATGTCCGACACGCCCGATGGAAATCTCGACTCACGCCTGACTACCTGGGTCGGACAATACCGGCGCTGGATGTGGCGGGTGCTTACGAACGAGAGGTCACGCGTGTTTTTTTTGGCCCCGCGTCAGCCAGCGACAGTTTCTCTGCAATGCAGCCCGAGAATAGCGTCCTGACTCAATTGATGAGTCGGCCCCACCGGCAGGCGCTGGAACTGCAACTGTGGTTGTCCCGCCAGCAAGGCCTGAGCGAGGCCGCTTTGACGTTGTTCAGCTGTGCCATCAGGGCCCGTACGGTGGCTGACCTGCACGCTGAAGGCATGAGTGTTGAGATCGGCCAGGTGGTTCTCAGTAGCTTTGTCGAGCATTACGGGTGGAGCTCTCTGGACCAGATACGGGTCATTCGTGATAAACGCTCGGGCATGACACTGCTCTACCTGCCTGATTTTCCTGAGGGCAAAAACCTTCAGGTTTACACCAGTCTGGCGTTGGCCAACGCAGCATTGACAGGCATGGCCAATACGGCGGCACACATGAAGTATGTGGCCGAGCATGTGAAGTCCAATGAAGACGTAGCAGGGGTGCAAAAGTATCTGGCAGATGGGGCCGCTTTTGTTCCGACCGAGTGGCTGGAGAGTGTCTTTACGTCTGAAGCTGATTTGGCGTGGAGCCTAAGCCTTGAACGCCCTGAGCGGCTGATCCGCACGGTGAACCTTGTGAGTCGCACCAACGCTCGGCTTCTGGCATTGCGCAATGAGCGTGACACCCAGCAGACCCTGGATTTGATTGCGTCGGGAATGGCCCTTGTACCCGGTTTGAACCTGATCAGTGATGTGTATTTCATCACGCGGGCGGCGACGGCGTTGAGTCAAACTCATGATCTATTGGACCGTGTAATGCTCGCGGCACACATAGTGATGTGCGTGGCCGACATTATTGTGACCATAGGCGGGGCTGTACTGCCCGCACCCGGGGCCGAAGGTGCAGAAGTGGCGGGCATAGCAGAGGTGGCAGATACAGAAGGCCCTACCTCAGTGCCTCTCGCACTGCCCCAGGTTCACTTGCAATCCTTGAATGCGCGGCGAGCCCTTAGTCAATCGGGCTGGGCCGCGCAGGCCAGGCCGGCACAAGCACGAGTGAGCGCGCAGGTGCTGTTCAAGAGCTTTGAGATTGATCGCTCCCCTCAAGGTGCCACTGCCTTGAGTGGGCAGTATGACCGTGGCAGTTACCTCAGCGAAGGTGTTCAATTTATTGTGCACAAGGGCAAAACCTACAACGTGGGGCGGCCTAAAAATGCCCAGGCCCTGCACTTGCGAGACCCCGTGACAGGCACTTTTGGGCCTCCCGTTCGCCAGGGTGTGAACGCAGAGTGGCACCTGGCTGCTGGCTATGGACTGCCCGGCGGTATGAAGCCTGCCGTGGAGTACCTGCTTGAGGGGGGTATGTCGCTTGAGGTGGCGCAAGGCATATTGGCCGATTATGACTTTCCGGCGGGTTCGGGGCTCGAGCAACTGTTTGCCATCCAGATCAAGATTACGGGGGTAAAGCCGGTGTGGGGTGACAAGTTCCGCGCGCAAACACCGGGCCCTAGCGCAGGCTCGTCGCAGCCCCGGCCTGTATCCGTTCCATTGATCGAAGAGTTGGAAGCCTACGCGCTAGTCCCCAGCGTCAGCCCACGACCTTCACCCGGCACCAGCGCCATGGATTCGGTGGTGATTGGAGATCGTGAGATCTTTATCGGTCGAGAAGCGAATGGTGATGGCTTTTATCCGCTTTACGAATGGGACTCTCAGCGAGTAGGGCAACTCACGCCTAGCGGACGTCTGTCGGCCGAGGGGATTTATCACATGGATGATGAGGCGGGTCAGATGGATTTCATTTCCATCAACGGGGCGTTCTTTCAGGCGTACTACAACCAAATCATCAATCGGTTGACAGTGATTAGGCCCGGGGGAAGGGTCCAGGACGGGTTGGTTGTTGAACCCCAGGGGGCTTTTCGGCGTATGGGTCAATGGCAGTTGGCTCCGGCTCCCGCTGCCGATATGAAGGTACGGCTGGATAACTTGTCACGCCAATTATTACCGCCTCCGGTCAGTGATGAGCAGCGGCTTCGTTATGTGTCGCTGTATGGGTTTCAGTTGATCAAGCGCATCGTGCCAGAGTTGCGTCTTGCCAGGACGGTACCTGAGCAAGATGCGTTGGCCATGGAATTTTCCTACCGACACGGACAGCCTGTTGACACCTTGATAAAGATCTTTGATGCCCGTCTCAAGGGGGAAGGCCTGCCTGAGGGGCTGCCGGTTTACGACGAAATTCAGGGGCTCACCCCTTTAATGAGTTCGGCGCAGAACCAATTGAATGTGAATGAATCATTCAAGAGAGGGAACTACACCATTGTGGCCCCGACATCGGTGCAAGAGATTGCTCGTCGCGATGCCATGCGCAGCACGCTGGAATCCATGGAAAAACTGCAACCCGCTCATATGAAAGAGGTGAACACATATCTTCGTGACCTGTTGGTTGCTAGGGGATATGAAGCATTGGGGCCTGAGGTGGCGGGCGTTTTTAGTCGTAATATTTTCCGGCAGGTATACCGTGGGCCCAACGGGGAAATCT
Organism: Pseudomonas sp.; assembly: GCF_030150285.1. Lineage (GTDB taxonomy): Bacteria > Pseudomonadota > Gammaproteobacteria > Pseudomonadales > Pseudomonadaceae > Aquipseudomonas. The sequence goes on from NZ_JASLGE010000037.1 coordinate 95,073, forward strand.
ATTTGGTTGCGGTCAAAGTGCTGGGTATACGAGAGGGCAGTAATGTATTGCGAGGCATCGGCATGCACAGCACGGTTCATGGACGGTACATGTCAGATGGGTGGGTTGAAACGACGATTGAACATGAAATGCGCGCCCACCCAGCGAATCCACTGCTGCAGACACTGCGCGATGCCCTCGAAAGTGGCCGGCTATATAAGGTATTGGCCGGTGTGTCCAGAAAGGGCGAGATTCTGATTTTTCGAATGTAAAGCACTGCACCTTCGGCACGCGGACGCCGGGCAGATTTTTCGCGCGCTATAAAACCGCGTGTGCCCCCATTCACATGGACGGCTGGCAGTCAGTGGCATGCCGAACTGCCACCACTGCCAAACGCTCCGGTGCCTGGTTTGTCCGATGGCAGGTGTTGGAAGCTCATGCGGCGAATCTTAGGAAATATCCTACATTTGCGATGGTTTATCCCCTTCGTCTAAGTAGCTCTTATACAGTGATCATAAGTGGCTGACTTCGAGTTGGACCAAGGTGTCCGGTATTTGAAGTGTGTTAGGGTGAGTGATGACAAGTGTAGGAAATGTCCTATACTTTAATTGTTATTCGTTAAGATGGGTTTGCCGGGTTAATACCGGGCGTAGTTATTCAAAAAGGTAGTTGTGAGATTTATACCGACTGATCCATGGCGTGCGACAGGTAGTCATTCAATGAAAGTGCTGATTGCAGATGACCATTCATTAATTCGTTCAGCTATTAAAACACTTCTGCAGAGTCAGGGTTATGATGTTGTCGGGGAGGCGGAAAACGGCGTTGAAGCGCTTCAATTGGCGCGAGCGCATCAAGTAGACCTGATTATTCTGGATGTTTTCATGCCCGGTCTAGATGGCCTTGAGGTGATTCAACGGCTCAGGTCTATCGGGCTCAACACGCGTATTCTGGTGCTCACGTCTCAATCAGCCCAGTTCTATTCGCACCGCTGCATGAAGGCTGGTGCGGCGGGTTTTATTTCGAAAACCCAGGGGCTTAATGACTTGTTGAGGGCCGTTAAAATCATTCAGGACGGGTACACATTTTTCCCGAATCTGTCGATAAACTCGGTGCGTCATAGCGACTCTACACAGAGCGATCAAGAGCTTATTGCTCGGCTGTCAGCCAGGGAGCTAAGCATTTTGCAACAACTGGCTCGTGGTTTAAGTAACAAGCAAATTGCCAGTGACATGATATTGAGCAGTAAAACGATCAGCACGTATAAAGCACGGCTGATTGAAAAGTTAAACATGAAATCGGTGGTGTACCTGGCAGATTTTGCCAAACGCAATGGTCTTGTTTAATTGAAACCCCTTGTGCTGTCGTGGTTCGCTGTACTGATGCTGGCGTTCGGCATACAACCCGTTAGCGCTAATGCATCAGTTGACATATTGACGTTGCTGGGCCGTTCTCAGGTTGAAGCGTACAGCGTGACCCTTGAGACGTCTGACCGTGAGTGGCTCAAGCAACACAGCACGTTGCGTCTGGGGGTTTCGGCACCTGATTACGCACCGTTTGATATCTCGGCCAACGGGCAGGACTTTGAAGGCCTGACGGCGGACTACGCGCAACTGTTAGCGCAGTTGCTGAATGTCAGCATCGAAGTCAGGCGCTATGACACAAGGCCGCTGGCAATGGAGGCGCTCAAGCGGGGTGAGCTGGACCTGCTGAGCAGTGCCAATGGTTTTGAGGCTGAGGACCCGGCCCTGGTCCTCAGCCTTGCCTATGCCGATGACTCGCCGACCCTGGTGACCCGCAGCAATGACCGAGAGCATTTGCCGGCCGATCTGGCCGGCAAGCGGCTCGCGATGCTCGATCACTATTTGCCGCCAGAGCGGGTCAAGGCGTTTTACCCCAAGGCTTCGTTACAGTTGTACCCGTCAACCTTGAGCGCTATCGGTGCCGTGGCGTTCGGTCAGGCAGATGTGTATCTGGGTGACTTCATCAGTGCCAATTACCTAATCAACAAAAACTACCTGAACAACGTGCAACTGGGCGACTTTTCAAGAATTGATGTCAGTCCGTTCTCCTTTGCACTCAGGCGCAAAGACCACACGTTACTGCGTATCGTCAATGCCGCGTTGGCGCAGATTCCGGCCAGTGAGCGCATGACCATTGTGCGGCGCTGGAGCTCGGAAGGGCCGCAAGTCAATCATCATTCTTCGTTGAACCTGACCGTCACTGAACAGCAATGGCTCGATGCTCATCGGCGGTTGAAGGTGGTGATCAACGATCAATTTGTGCCGCTATCGTTTTTTGACGAGCAAGGGGTTTTCAAGGGGGTGAGTGCCGACATCCTGCAATTGATCAGTGCCCGCACGGGGCTTGAATTCGACGTGCTCAAGGCAGATTCGGTGGAAGACATGATGCGCTGGGTCGACACGGGCAAGGCGGATCTGGTGGGCGCTTTTACCCCCAGTGCCGATCGTGCAAGCCAATTGGCCTTTACGCGCCCCTATGTCACCACACCTTTTGTACTGGTCACCCGCCAAGGTCCTGACAGCCCGGCCACGCTCAATGAAATGGGCAATCAGCGTCTGGTGCTGGTGAAGGGCAATGCGTTGCGTGAATTTATTCAGCAACATTATCCGCGCATTCAGGTGTTGCAGGCAGACAACGCCGCCGCCGCGATGGAGGCGGTGGCCCAAGGCAAGGCCGAGGGAGCCGTTAATGCCTTGATCAGTGCGCGGTACATGATTAATCGCCGTTACAGTGAGCGATTGCGCATCACCAGCACCGTGGGGACGCAACCGGCGCAGATCGGATTTGCCACGGCACATGACGGTTCTGTCTTGCATTCGATTCTGGACAAGGCGCTGGTGAGCATTACGCCGGAAGAAATGAGCGCCTTGAGTGGCCGCTGGCGCGGCATCACGCAGGAGGGTGAAAGTTACTGGTTACGCCACCGGGTCGCGATTCTTCAGGGTTTTGCCATTGCGGCCGCGTTGTTGCTGGTGGCGCTGGGCTGGATTGCTTATTTGCGCCGTGCAATAGCCAAGCGCCAGCAATTGTTGGAGCAACTTCAAGCGGCCAAGCAGAGTGCCGATGAGGCGAATCGGGCAAAAACTACATTTCTGGCGACCATGAGCCATGAAATTCGCACGCCTATGAATGCTGTTATTGGCATGCTTGAGCTGGCGATTAAAAAAGCCGATCAGGGCATTCTGGACCGTTTTGCCATTGAAGTAGCGTCACAGTCGGCCCGAGAGCTGCTGGATTTGATTGGTGACATCCTGGACATTGCTCGCATTGAGTCTGGGCATTTGTCCTTGAGCCCCAAGCGCGCGGCTGTGCGAACCCTTGTCGACGACCTGGTCCGCTTGTTTGATGGGTTGGCCCGCCAGAAACATCTGAATCTAGTGTGTGACTTTCACTCGATGCCAGCGCCCCCTGATGTACTGATCGACCCGCTGCGCTTCAAACAGGTGGTGTCAAACCTGCTGAGCAATGCCATTAAATTCACGGACCATGGAGAGGTCCGGTTAACGGTACACCTGGAATCCGTACCGGATACCTTACAAATGCTCATCTGCCTGCGAGTGGAAGACACGGGCTCCGGCATTAGTGAGGACGATCAGAAGCGCCTGTTCAGCCCGTTCGTACAGGCCAGTAACAACACTCAATCGGCGCGCAGCGGCTCTGGTTTGGGCCTGATGATCAGCCGCACGCTCTGCGAAATGATGGGCGGAACGCTGTTGCTTAACAGCACGCCGGGCGTTGGCACGCGGGTTGAGGTCACGTTGGCGGTGCCATGCCTTGAACCGCAAAGCTCACCTGCCGGTATTGAGAGTGCCCCCCTTGTTCCGGGTCGTGCTCTGACTATTCTGGTGGTGGATGACTACCCGGCCAACCGGTTGCTGTTATCGCAACAGTTGAGTTTTCTGGGGCACCGGGTCACGGATGTCGAGAATGGCGCACAAGGGCTCGCCGCTTGGCGCTCCACGCACTTCGACGCCGTGATCACGGACTGCAACATGCCGGTCATGAACGGTTATGAATTAGCCCGGGCCATACGGGCCGAAGAGCAATCGCGGGACCTTGAGCCTGTGCTGGTACTGGGTTTCACCGCCAATGCACAGCCTGAAGAAGTTGAGCGTTGCCGTGAAGCCGGGATGAATCAATGCCTGTTCAAGCCCACCAGCCTGAAGGACTTGAACGCTTGCCTGGCGTCGGGTGTGCTGCCCGATGTGGCACTTGCGGTGTCAGAGCCTGAGCCGGGTTATCGCAGCGCAGAATTTGACTTGAGTCACTTACGCCACTTGAGCCAAGGCGATGATGCTGCGTTTGACGTGCTGTTAGCCGAATTCGCTGCCAGCAACCGCCAGGATCTAGCCCGCTTGCTGGCGTATTTTATGAGCAATGATGTTGAGGGTTTAGCGTTTCTGGCGCATGGCATCAAGGGTGGAGCGGGGTTGATACAAGCTCACACCCTGATTGAGTGTTGCGGGCAACTGGAGCAGGCGTGTTCGACCGCTGACCCAGATCTCATTACGCCGTGTGTCGATGCGTTGCATCAGTGCATGGAGCAGCTAGAAGAAGCATTGGAGCCTTACCTGCGGACCAGTCTGTCTCATTAATGTCGAGGCTGTTGTTTGCGCCACCCTTGGCACGTTAAGGTCAAGGGCAGCCATAAGTGGACATAAATGATTCGTTGAGGAACCCGCACAATGTCGGATGTCGTTGTCGTTCAAGCAGACTATACCAACCCTATTCACGCCCAAGCCCTCAGGGACGTGTTGAATCACTATGCTCAGGATCCGATGGGCGGTGGCGAAGCATTGCCCGAAGACGTGCTGGAGCAGTTACCTGGTGAACTGGCCAAGCGTCCTCATGCCTTTAGCGTGCTGGCGTTCGTTGATCATCAAGCGGCCGGGCTGGTTAATTGTTTCGAGGGGTTCTCGACTTTCGCGGGTAAGCCCTTGGTGAATGTGCATGACGTGTCCGTCGTGGGCGCGTTTCGTGGCCTGGGCCTGAGTCAGAAAATGCTGAAAAAAGTAGAAGATATTGCCCGTGAGCGGGGCTGCTGCAAGCTCACCCTGGAGGTACTGGAAGGCAATCCGGTCGCTCAGGGGTCTTATCGTAAGTTTGGCTTCAGTGGCGGTCAGCTCGACCCGTCCCATGGCGTCATGCAATTCTGGAACAAATCACTTTAAGCACGACGGTGGTGTCGTGGGCCTGACGTGGGCGGATCGTGATCGGTCTTGCTCCATCGTGCCCTCAGCAAGGGGAATGCTCGTCTGTCCATTGAGCACATTGAGTCGGGAATCTGCCTTGCCGCTTGTGCGAAACTATTGGTTATGTGCCAGGACTAATCTTTGGCTGAGCACCTTCAATCAGGTGCCATCTACCTTTTTTTGCCGTCGGGAGCAACAGCACATGCAGTTGGGAATAATTGGATTGGGCCGGATGGGCGGTAACATCGCACGGCGTCTGATGCTCGATGGGCATAAAACCGTGGTTTTTGATCGTAATACCGATTTTGTCAGCGCGCTTGAGCAAGAGGGTGCCCATGGCGTTGCTGATTTGCCTGCGTTGGTGGCGGCTCTGGAAAAGCCACGTGCCGTATGGGTCATGCTGCCTTCTGGCGCGCCTACCGAAGACACCATTGAGACCCTGAGCGAACTGCTCGACGCCGATGACATCATCATTGATGGCGGCAACACTTTTTACAAAGACGATATTCGCCGCGCACAGTCGCTGGCCGGCAAAGGCATTCGATATGTCGACGTTGGCACCTCTGGCGGAGTGTGGGGGCTGGAGCGCGGCTACTGCATGATGATCGGCGGTGACACGGCTGTGGTTAACCACCTGGACCCGCTCTTCGCAACGCTGGCTCCCGGCATGGGTAGCATCCCGCGCACCAAGGACCGTGTGTCTGACGATGATCGTGCTGAACATGGCTACATCCATGCCGGCCCGGCGGGCGCAGGGCACTTCGTGAAAATGGTTCACAACGGTATTGAGTACGGCCTGATGCAGGCGTACGCGGAAGGCTTCAACTTGATGAAGATGAAAGCCTCGGCCAATTTGCCGGAAGACCAGCGCTTTGACCTCAACCTGGGGGATATCGCCGAGGTGTGGCGTCGAGGCAGTGTGGTGTCGTCCTGGTTACTGGATTTGACCGCTGATGCACTGGCCACCGATGCACCACTGGACGGTTACTCGGGTTCCGTGGCGGACAGTGGCGAAGGTCGCTGGACCATTGAAGCGGCGATGGAACAATCCACCCCGGTGCCCGTGCTGTCGAGCGCGCTGTTTGCCCGTTACAGTTCCCGCCAGCAAAGCCTTTACGGCGACAAAATGCTGTCGGCCATGCGCTTTGGCTTCGGCGGCCATGTGGAGACCCCCAAAAAATGACCGACCTGTCCGGTAAACCCAATGCCAAGCCTGCCCCCCCCACCACGCTGTTTTTGTTTGGGGCCCACGGCGATCTGGTCAAGCGCCTGTTGATGCCAGCGCTGTACAACTTGAGCCGGGACGGTTTGCTGGATGATGGCTTGCGCATTGTGGGCGTCGACCACAATGAGATCAGTGATGAAGGGTTTGCCAAAAAGCTGGAAGACTTTATTCGCACTGAAGCGGCCAGCAAAGTGGATCGCCATGATGGCCAGCGCGTGAGTGCCGATGTGTGGGCCGCGCTCGCGAAAAACATCAGTTATGTACAGGGCGACTTTCTGGATGACAGCACCTATGCGGCGCTGGAGCAGAAGATTATCGCCAGTGGCACGGGTAACGCGGTGTTCTACCTGGCCACTGCCCCACGCTTTTTCAGCGAAGTGGTGCAGCGCCTGGGTGCCAGCGGGCTGCTCAAGGAAACCCCGCAAGCCTTTCGCCGGGTGGTGATTGAGAAACCGTTCGGCACCGACCTCGACACCGCTCAAACCTTGAATGCGTGCCTGTTGAGCGTGATGAGCGAAAAACAGATCTATCGGATCGATCATTACCTGGGCAAGGAAACAGTCCAGAATATTTTGGTCAGTCGCTTCTCCAATGGGCTTTTTGAAGCCTTCTGGAATAACCATTACATTGACCATGTGCAGATCACAGCGGCTGAAACCGTTGGGGTCGAGACGCGTGGCAGCTTTTACGAGCACACCGGTGCCTTGCGCGACATGTTGCCCAACCATTTGTTTCAGTTGCTGGCGATGGTGGCCATGGAGCCTCCGGCAGCCTTTGGTGCCGATGCCGTCAGGGGCGAAAAGGCCAAGGTCATCGGTGCCATTCGCCCGTGGTCAAAGGCTGACGCGCTAAAAAATTCGGTACGCGGGCAGTACACCGCGGGTGAGTCGGGTGGCAAGTCGGTGGTGGGTTACCGCGAAGAAAACAACGTAGCCGCCGACAGCAACACTGAGACGTTTGTTGCGCTTAAGGTCATGATCGACAACTGGCGCTGGGTCGGTGTGCCGTTTTATTTGCGTACCGGCAAACGCATGAGCGCACGGGATACCGAGATCGCTATTTGTTTTAAGCCGGCCCCTTATGCCCAGTTCCGTGACACCGAAGTCGAGCGACTACAACCGAACTATTTGCGTATCCAGATCCAGCCCAATGAAGGGATGTGGTTTGATTTGCAGGCAAAACGTCCGGGGCCGGGGCTTAAAATGGCTAATATCGAGTTGGGTTTCGCCTACAAGGACTTCTTCGAAATGCAGCCTTCGACGGGCTACGAAACGTTGATTTACGATTGCCTGACCGGCGATCAGACGTTGTTTCAGCGTGCCGACAATATTGAAAACGGTTGGCGCGGCGTGCAGCCGTTTCTGGATGCCTGGCGTGAACACTGTGATGTTCAACCCTATAAAGCCGGTGAGGACGGGCCGCAAGCGGCAAAAGACCTGATGGCCCGCGATGGTCGCGTGTGGCTGAACATCGGATGAGCGAAGCCACGAGTGAGCCGATAGCGCTGGTGCTGTGTGACCTGGACGGCACTTTGCTGATGCCGGATCATCGCATCAGTGCGGGTAACCTGGCGGCGGTCAAAGCGCTGCAAACGGCAGGTGTGCACTTCACCCTCGCCAGCGGTCGTCCGCCCAGAGCCATGCGGCCGCTGGCTGATGAGTTGGGAATCACCCTGCCCATCGCCGGGCTCAATGGCGCGATTGTGCTTGATGCCGATGGGCGTGAACTGCAATCGTACCCGTTGCCGCTGCAAGCGGTGCACATCACCTTGGACCTGTTGACGCAGCACGACGTGGAAATCTGGCTGTTTACAGGCGATTTATGGTTGCTGTGCGATCCTGACAAGCCAATGGTGGCACAGGAGCAAGCGGGGCTGGGGTATCCGCCGCAGGTGGTTACCCGCTTCGAACCGTATTTGCAGCGGGTGCATAAAATAGTGGCGGCCAGCCGTAATGCCGCGCTCTTGGTTGACCTGGAGCAGCAGTTACAGCCGCTACTGTGCGGGTTGGCGCTGGCCAGCCGGTCGCAGGCCTGTTACCTGGACGTGACGGCGCTGCGCGCCAACAAAGGGGAAGCCCTTGTGACTCTGGCCGAGCGCCTGAAGGTGCCTTTGGCCCGGACGCTGGCCGTCGGGGATGGTGGCAATGACCCGGCGATGTTCAAGCTCGCCGGTGTTTCGGTGGCAATGGGGCACGCCGAGGCGCTGGTGCGAGAACAGGCTGCTCATGTGACGGGAACCAACCTCGAAGACGGTGTAGCGCAGGCCATTGAGCGTTTTATCCTGCAGCCTGGAAAGATACAGGGGTAGGCCGTTTTGTCCTGATTTTGGCGCAAACACGGCCTGCTGCGTGTCTGTTGTGCTTGTTATAGTCCATCGATCATTGATTGGCGGCAGCGCCCTACACAGGATTGGAATCATGTCCGAGTACCAGGCTTTTCAGGTTGAAGTAAAGGGCAGCATTGCCCATGTGCAGATCAATCGACCTGAAAAGGTCAATGCGATGAGCGCGGCGTTCTGGACCGAGATTGTCGAGATCTTCCGCTGGGTCGACGACACTGACGCTGTGCGGGTGGTGGTGCTTAGCGGTGCCGGAAAGCATTTCTCTGCAGGCATTGACCTGATGTTGCTCGCCTCGGTCGCCAATGAAATGGGCAAGGACGTCGGCCGAAATGCCCGTTTGCTGCGGCGCAAGATCTTGCAGATGCAGGCGTCGTTTAATGCGGTTGATCAATGCCGCAAACCGGTGCTGGCTGCCATTCAGGGCTATTGCCTGGGCGGGGCCATAGATTTGATCGCCGCGTGTGACATGCGCTACGCCGCTGAAGATGCGCAGTTCTCGATCAAGGAAATCGATATGGGCATGGCCGCAGATGTGGGAACGTTGCAACGTCTACCGCGGATTATCGGTGACGGCATGCTGCGTGAGCTGGCGTATACCGGGCGTAGCGTGTCTTCGCAGGAGGCTTTGGGCATAGGCCTGGTCAATCGCGTCTACAGCGACCATGACACATTGCTTGAAGGCGTCATGGCGATTGCCGGTGAGATCGCCGCTAAATCCCCGATTGCCATTGAAGGCACCAAACGGATGATCAGTTACATGCGCGATCACACCGTGGCGGATGGTTTAGAGTATGTGGCGACGTGGAATGCGGCGATGTTGCAATCCAGCGATCTGCGAGTTGCCATGACGGCGCACATGACCAAAAAGACCCCTGAATTTCTCGACTGACGCGTGACTCGCGTTGGTCATCAACCCCTGACCAAGGAACGATCCATGACACCGCGTTGGACCACGGCAGTACTGGACACAGAGCTTACTGGCGGCTGGGCCGTGGCTCGCGGGCCGGACGGTTTTTTGCTTGACGACAATGGCCCGCTGTTTGCGCGTGAATGGCTTAAGCGACAGAATTTACCCGTGCTGGCAGAACATGGCATTGGGCATCTGGACGGTGAACCTGTGTACCTGCTGGAACTGAGCGGGCCGGCGCAGCTTTCAGGTTGTCGTTGGCAGGGGCTGCGGGCCTTTATGCTGGAGGGCGATCACACGCTCTACAAGGTGCTTGGCTATGCCGCGCAAATCGGCACGTGGGCGCGAGAACATCGTTTCTGCGGCAGCTGTGGGCAGGCGATGACGCAGGTGCCAAAGGAGCGCGCGATGTACTGCGTGGCGTGTGATTTGCGCAGTTACCCGCGTATTTCACCCAGCATGATTGTGTTGATTACCCGAGGCGATGAAGTGCTGCTGGCGCGCTCGCCGCGTTTTGTCACGGGTGTGTACAGCACGCTGGCGGGGTTCGCCGAACCCGGTGAATCGGCTGAGGATTGCCTGATTCGTGAGGTGCGTGAGGAGGTGCAGCTTGAGGTTAAAAACATCCAATATGTGGGGAGCCAGTGCTGGCCATTCCCACACTCGATGATGCTGGGTTTTCATGCGCAGTACGCGGGGGGAGATATCGTGCCCCAAGTCGACGAGATAGAAGATGCGCAGTGGTTCAGTGTGCACAACTTGCCGCCGTTGCCGGCATCGCGCTCAATTGCGCGCTACCTGATCGACCTGTATGTGGCGCGGCGCTTAGGCTTGGCCGAACCAGTGCTGCCAGGCTAGGCGCACGGTCAGCCCAAGCACCACGGTGATAAATACCGGACGAATGAATTTGGCCCCGCCGCTGATAGCGCTGCGGGCGCCAAAGAAAGCCCCCACCATGACGGCCAGGCCCATGGTGATGCCGATCACCCAGTCAACGTGCCCCGAGAAGATAAACACCGACAGCGCCGCAATGTTGCTGACGAAGTTCATGCTGCGGGCCACACCGCTCGCTTTAACCAGATCAATGGGGTAGAGCAGCATGCTGCTGACTGTCCAGAACGCGCCAGTTCCAGGGCCTGCCACGCCATCGTAAAACCCCAGGCTAAACCCTTGCGGCAACTGCCACTTCTTTTTGATCGGGGCATCGTTGTCGATAGGCGTTTTTGGCGTGCCACCAAACAGTAGATACAAGCCGCAGGCAAATACAATCACCGGGAGCATTTTGTTCAGCCATTCAGCGGGCATGTAATGGGCCACAATGGCACCAATCAGTGCGCCAGCGAGGGTGCCGAAGACGGCCAGTTTCCACTCGCGGGGGTGGAACAGCTTGCGCCTGTAAAAAGTAAAACTGGCGACTGCCGAGCCGAAAGTGGCACTCAGTTTGTTGGTACCCAGTACGAGGTGTGGGGGTAATCCGGCTGTCAGCAACGCTGGAGTGGTAAGCAGGCCACCACCACCGGCAATCGCGTCGATAAAGCCCGCCACAAAGGCAACGGCAGCCAGGATGGCGAGGGTGGTCAAATCTACGCTGAGTTCGAAAGGCATGGGATCGACTTAATTCGGCAGGACGTACAGCGCTGACGCGCAGGAAGGACGTCATCTTACCGATAACAGCGAACAGCAGCGATAGGCCTTTACGATGTACGGGTGTGATCCCGCTAACCGACGATTAGCCCTAAGTGCTGGTTAGTACCAGAGCATTGGCGTTGCAAGGAGGATCAAGGCATACGGTTCAGGCTTCATGCTTGCGAGCGTTCACCGACAGTGCGCCAAGCTTGATCAGGCGGGTACGTGTGACATTGCGGCTCAAACCCAGCAGCTTTGCCGTGTGTACCTGATTGTGATGGCAGAACTCATAAGCCGCCCGCAACAGGCTGTCTTCTACGGTTTCGTGCAAGGCCCCCGGCTCTTCTTCGAACAGTTTACGAAAGGCGCTCTGCAGCAGCGCTTGACTGGTGTCCGAATGCTTGTGTTGTGTCGATGGGGGAGTGCGGCGCTGGCGCGATTGCGATAGGCGCAAGTCTTGAGCGGTTATCGTTTGGTTACGGCACAACAGCAGGCTGTGATGAATAACGTTTTCCAACTCACGGATATTGCCTTGCCACGCGTGTTGTTCGAGCACTTCTTCGGCGCTGGCACTTAATGTGGTGGGCCCATGTTGCAGCCTTTGCCGATAGGTTTGAAGGAAATGCCTCGCCAGCGGCAGGATATCCCCTGGGCGATCACGCAATGGGTGCAGCACCAAGCTGACGACATTCAAGCGGTAGTACAGGTCCTCACGAAAATGCCCGGCATCAATGGCCTGCTCCAAGTTCACGTTGGTGGCGGCCAGCACACGAACATTGATCCGCGTGCTTTTGCGCGAGCCGAGCCTTACCACCTCTTGCTCTTGCAGAACGCGTAACAATTTCACCTGGATGGCGAGCGGCAAATCACCAATTTCATCCAGAAACAACGTACCGCCATCAGCCTCTTCAAACCAGCCGCCCTTGGCGGCCAGTGCCCCCGTAAAAGCGCCTTTTTCATGGCCAAACAACTCGGCTTCAACAAGCGATTCGGCGAATGCACCGCAATTGACGGCAACGAAGGGTTGATGATGACGGTGACTGAGTTGGTGAATATGTCGCGCAACCAGTTCCTTGCCTGTGCCGGTTTCACCCATGACCAGCACGCTTGCATCGCTGGGGGCAATCTGTTTCAGGTGCGCTAGCAGCGCCTTGGAGGAGGGGTCTTCGAATACTTGGGCGGTCGCCCGTATAGACGTGGCGAGCGCTGGAGTGGCCGGCAATGTCAAAAGCTGCATGGACAGCTCCTTTTAGCGGAGGCTCTGCCCACAAAAGGAAAGCCGAAGGCTGCTTTATAATGTGATTTTGTTATTCCGTAAACTAACCTAATTCCATATTTATATATCCTTATGATATATAAGGCTTGCGCGAAGCGGCATTTCTAGCGCTTTATAGCGCCATGTATTCACCTGTTGCAGGGATTTGGGAATCCTCCTACATCTTTTCTTGAGGGTGACTCTTTTTTCATCTGGCTCGATCGGTTATTTCTAATCGCCACACCTCTAATGTGGCTTCACTTTTCTGGCATCAGGCGCTGCCTGATTCCGGATTATGCTCAGCGGGTTTTTACGATGAACAAACGACCTCTTTATTTTGATTACGCTGCCACCACGCCTGTGGATGCCCGTGTCATTCAGGTGATGGTCGATTACCTGGGTTTTGAAGGGCATTTTGGCAATCCGGCGTCGGGGTCCCATGTTTTTGGTCAACACGCCCGGCAGGCAGTCGAACTGGCCCGTGAGCAGGTCGCACAATTGATCAGGGCGAGGCCGGATCAAATCATCTGGACATCCGGTGCGACCGAGTCCAACAACCTTGCGCTCAAGGGCGTGGCGCAGGCAGTAGGCCAGACAGGCGGGCATATCATTACCAGCCAGATTGAGCATAAGGCCGTACTCGATACGGCACGCTTTTTAGAGCAATCCGGCATTGAAGTGACCTATCTGGCCCCTGATGAAGCCGGCCTGATAAGCGCTGAACAAGTGAGTTCGGCACTACGCCAGGACACGCTGCTGGTCTCGTTGATGCTGGTCAACAATGAGCTGGGAACGGTGAATGACATTCCGGGCATTGGGCAACGGGTTCGTGAGCATGGTGCCCTGTTTCATGTGGATGCAGCGCAAGGGGCTGGCAAATGTGTCATTGACCTCGGTGAATGGGCTGTGGACCTCATGTCCTTTTCCGGGCACAAGGTGTATGGCCCAAAAGGGATTGGCGCATTGTATGTAGGCGAGCGGGCGCGGGACCGTTTGCAGGCACAAATTCACGGTGGTGGGCATGAGTCAGGGTTGCGTTCCGGTACGTTGGCGACGCATCAGATTGCTGGCATGGGGGCTGCTTTTGCAGTCGCCAGTGAGTCCTTTGGCTCAGAGCTTGAACATATTCGTGTACTGCGCCAGCGTTTGCTGGATCAATTGGTGGATATACCCGGGCTGCAGATCAATGGTTGTCCGGCTCAGCGTATTCCTCATACCTTGAGCCTTACGTTCGGCGAAGGGCATTTTGACAGTGGGGTGCTGAGCAACGCTCTGGCCTACTCGGCCACGTCAGCGTGTAATTCAGCCAGCAAGACGCCGTCTCATGTGCTGCTGGCGCTGGGGCACGATGCGCATAAAGCAGGGCGTACCATTCGTTTGAGTCTTGGGCGTTTTACTCGTGAACAAGACATTGATGCTGCTGCAAGGGCGATCCAATCTGCAGTCGCGGCACCGGCACCCTTTTGGGCGTTGTCCAGTGTTGATAGCTGATTCATTATCAGCCACGGATAAAAACATTCGTGGCAAGCAGGAGGCGGGATGAATACCCAGTTGTTGAGCAGCGAGCTGGTAGTGCAGCGCTTGGCCCGCACGCGTGCGCAGATGAATCAGAACGGCATCTATGTGTTGCTGGTGCCTTCTTCCGACCCCCATCTTTCAGAGTACCTGCCGGCGTATTGGCAGGGAAGGCAATGGCTTTCAGGTTTCTATGGGTCAGTCGGGACATTGGTTGTGACGCCGGACTACGCTGGGTTATGGGTGGACAGCCGCTACTGGGAACAGGCAACCAAAGAGTTGGCGGGCAGCACCATAGCGTTGGTTAAATTACTGTCGGGTAAGCCTGGCCCTTTGGAGTGGCTGGCTGAACAGGTACCTCAAGGTGCGACCGTTGCGGTTGATGGCGCGGTGTTTGCCTTGGCCTCGTACCGAACGTTAGACGCCAGGCTCAAAGAGCGTGGCGCTGTTTTGCGCACGGATCTCGACCTCCTGGGGCTGGTTTGGGATAATCGGCCTGCGCTTCCGGCCCAGGCGGTCTATGAGCATTTGCCACCACAGGCAACAGTGAGCCGTATCGATAAGCTGGCCGAGCTACGCGAAACGCTGAAACAGCGCGGCGCGGATGCACATTTTATTGCAACCCTGGATGACATCGCCTGGTTGTTCAACCTTCGCGGTTCTGATGTGTCCTTCAATCCTGTATTTGTTTCGTTTGCACTGATCGAGCCTGAGCAAGCCACTGTCTTTGTCGATCTCAACAAAGTCAGCGATGGACTGCGAGCGGTGTTGCAGCATGACGGGGTTGAACTGCGTGACTACACCGAAGTGAATGCCGCCTTGGCCGCATTACCGGCATCGACCCGGCTGTTGCTGGACCCTGCGCGAGTTACCTGCGGGCTGCTCAGTCATCTTCAGCGCGAAGTGACGTGGGTTGAAGGGGTGAACCCGACGACATTGGCCAAGTCCCGGAAGAGCCTTGATGACGCTTTTTATATCCGTGAAGCGATGGAGCAGGATGGCGCTGCACTCTGTGAATTTTTTGCCTGGCTGGAAACGGCCATGGGGCGTGAGCACATCACGGAACTGACCATCGATGAGCGATTGAGTGCTGAGCGGGCACGGCGGCCGGGTTTCGTTTCTTTGAGCTTCAATACGATTGCAGCCTTCAATGCCAATGGTGCAATGCCGCATTACCATGCGACCGAGCAGGCGCATGCGGTGATCGAAGGGAATGGACTGTTGCTGATCGATTCGGGAGGTCAGTATTTGGGTGGAACAACCGATATCACGCGCATGGTTCCAGTCGGTACGCCGACTGTCGAGCAAAAGCACGATTGTACGCGTGTGTTGAAAGGTGTGATTGCCTTGTCCAGAGCGCAATTCCCCACAGGCATTCTCTCACCGTTGCTGGATTCAATTGCTAGGGCACCTCTCTGGGCTGAGGGTGTCGATTACGGGCACGGTACAGGCCACGGTGTTGGTTACTTTCTGAATGTGCATGAAGGGCCTCAGGTAATTGCCTACCAGGCATCACCCGCGCCGCAGACCGCTATGCAGCCCGGCATGATTACGTCAATTGAGCCGGGAACCTATCGTCCAGGGCGCTGGGGAGTGCGAATCGAGAACCTGGTGTTGAATCGAGAGGCTGAGGGGTCGGAGTTCGGGAGTTTCTTGAGGTTTGAAACGCTGACCTTGTGCCCGATTGATACCCGCTGTTTGGAGGCGTCACTGCTAACGCACGATGAGCTGGATTGGCTGGATACCTACCACGTTGAGGTTTTTGACCGCTTGAGTCCTCTGCTTGAAGGGGATGCTCTGGCTTGGTTGAAGGCCAGAACAGAGCCATTTTCAAGCGTGGTTTAACTCTGCTGCGTCGCACCTGTGGGCTGTTCACGGTGCGGCGAAAGCGTTGAATGCCTTTATTTGCAAATGACAATCATGCTCCTGCTTGTATACCCCGCCGGGTTCAAACCGAAAAGGTAGTCCCCGGGTTCTTCAGCGGTATCGCCTGATTTGGCAATCAGCCTGTATCCTTTCTTACCACAAGACTTCGTCGCTTCTTCGTAGCAGTTATCCCACGATGATGAGAGCCCAGAGCAATTGATATGCAAGCCTCGTTTACCATGCTTGGTGGTAGTTTCTGAGGTTGCTGCGCAGCCGGTGACAACGAGTACGGCTAAAGCTATCAATAAGCGTTTCATTTCTGTCCTTATCAGTTACGTCGGATTTACGGAAACAGGTATTGATTGACCATCGTGTAATGGCTCCAGTGAAGGCTCCTTTATGGAGTCGTCCCTCCAGCCACCTTTAGACGAACAAACATCGCTCAAATAAAGGCTAATTACTAGGGCTCTGTCAAAACCTGATTACTGATCAGTCTTAACAGGGTTGAAATGGTTGCGCATCGTCAAGGTTGCACCGATGGAGGCCATGATAATGCAGAGGATGGCCATCCACTGGGTCAACGATAGAATTTCATTTAGAAACAGCAGGCCTGAAAGCGCTCCAAAAGCAGGTTCTATACTCATAAGTGTGCCGAATGTCCGTGTGGGCATACGAGTGAGAGCCATCATTTCCAAGGTGTAAGGAAAGGCCGTCGACAAGACGGCGACCGCAATGGCGACAGGGATCAGGCTGGGGTTTAATAAGGCGGTACCAGCATGAGCAATCCCGATTGGTGTGATCAGCACGGCTGCAATCATTACGCCTAGAGCAGCTGACTGGACGCCGTGATCAGAACCGGCTTTTTGTCCGTATAAGATGTAGAACGCCCAGCACACACCTGCACCTAGCGCGTAGCCCGCGCCGACCGGGTCGATGCCGCTTGTATCATCGCCTGTGGGCACAAGCAGGAACAGGCCTGCAATGGCCAGCCCAATCCAGACAAAGTCGATAGGTCTGCGGGAGGCGTAGATGGCGACAGCCAGTGGGCCGGTGAACTCCAGGGCTACAGCAATGCCCAGCGGTACGGTTCGCAGCGACATGTAATAAAGGATATTCATGCCTCCCAGCGCTACCCCATAAATGATGACAGTCTTTAAGGATTTGGCGGTGAGCTTGGTTCTCCAGGGGCGCAATATCAGCAGCATGATCAGGCTGGCGAATATAAGGCGAAAAGTGGTCGTGCCTTGGGCTCCGATGATGGGGAACATGGTTTTTGCTAGTGCAGCTCCCGATTGCACCGAGGCCATTGCAATAAGCAGCAAGCCGACAGGGAGCAGTGTCGATAAGAGGCTGTTGGTGTGTTTGGTCATTAAAGAAGGGGCCTGGGTTGTCATCGGGGTTCAAGAAGATCGGGCATCATGCGCAAGTCATACGTGTTGCGCAATATAATGCGCACTGGGTGGCATCCTTTTGCTTGCATCGCCTTTTGGTATAATTAGCCCTTGACTCTGAATTCCAGCGGCCTATAATTCGCCCCACTTCCGGCGCAGTCGAAACGGAAAACTCCTTGATTATCAACGAGTTGGATTGGTTTTCGGCGGTGCCAGCTTCAAGTCATTGAAGCAGGAAATGAGGTGTTGACAGCAGCGTGTAACGCTGTAGAATTCGCCTCCCGCTAACGAGAGATCGAAAGCGCAAGTGGTTGATGTTACAGAGGAAACTTTGAAAACATCTTAAAATAACCGCTTGACAGCAACAGAGGCTGCTGTAGAA